>NZ_AUAZ01000005.1 GCF_000428985.1 Marinobacterium litorale DSM 23545
CAGGTGGAGCTCTTCTTCAAAGCGCTCAAGCAGAACCTGAAGATAAAGGCGTTTTTAGGTCACAGTAAAAATGCAGTGTTGACGCAGATCTGGATCGCCATGATCTGCTATCTGCTGCTCTCGTTTGCTCGCCATAGTGCGCGGCAAGGCTGGAGTGTACAACGCATTATGCGAACTCTTCAGGTGAGCTTGTTCGAACGCATTCCCCTTTGGGCGCTGCTCAATCCTCCTCCACCCGAGCCACAAAAAAGGGACCCTCAAATGAGGATCCCTTTATGATCAAAAAAACTATGGGACAGCAGTGGCCGCTGGGCTCCCTTTTACGTTACGTTGAGGCGATCTCCGCTCCCTAACGTTTACTCCCGATAGGCATCGACGCTGGGGCAGGAACAGACGAAGTTACGATCCCCATACACGTTATCGATACGATTGACGGTGGGCCAGAATTTGCTGTCGCGTGTGGCCTGAGTCGGGAATACCGCTTCCTCACGACTATAAGCGCGATCCCAATCACCGAGCAAGTCGGCCTGGCTGTGCGGTGCATGGCGCAACGGCGAGCTTTCAGCGCTCCATTCACCGCTTTCAATACGACCGATCTCCGCGCGGATCGACACCATCGCTTCGATAAACCGATCAAGCTCGGCCTTGGACTCCGACTCGGTGGGTTCGATCATTAACGTCCCCGGTACCGGGAAAGACATGGTCGGTGCGTGGAAGCCATAATCCATCAACCGCTTGGCGATATCCTCTTCGCTGATACCGGTTGCCTCTTTCAAGGGCCGGATATCGACAATACACTCGTGAGCAACCCAACCTTTTTTACCCTGATAGAGAATCGGGAAATGCTCGGCCAGCTTCGCGCTCAGATAGTTGGCGTTGAGAATCGCCATCTGGGTTGAACGCTTAAGCCCGGTTTTACCCAGCATGCGAATATACATCCAGCTGATCGGCAGGATTGCACCAGAACCATAGGGCGCGGCGCTCACCGCACCATTGTTCTGGGACTGACCGGCCACGTGAGTCACGCTGTGCCCCGGCAGGAATGGGGCCAGATGCGCCTTCACACCAATCGGCCCCATACCGGGACCACCACCGCCGTGAGGAATGGCAAAGGTTTTGTGCAGGTTGAGGTGGGACACATCGGATCCCATAAGCCCCGGTTTACAGATCCCCACCTGAGCATTCATATTGGCCCCATCCATGTAGATCTGGCCGCCAAACTTGTGAACGATCTGGCAGATCTCCACGATCTCCTCTTCGTATACACCGTGGGTGCTGGGGTAAGTGACCATCAGTGCCGAGAGGTTGTCCTTATGCTGCTCGGCCTTGGCCGCCAGATCCGACACATCCACGTTACCCTGCTCATCGCACTCAACGATCACCACCTTCATACCCATCATCGCCGCTGAAGCCGGATTGGTACCGTGGGCCGACGACGGGATCAAGCAGATATCGCGGTGACTTTCGCCAATGGAGGCCTGATACTCGCGGATCGCCAACAACCCTGCGTACTCACCCTGGGCGCCGGAATTGGGCTGCATCGACACCGCATCATAACCGGTCACTTCCACCAGCATCGCTTCGAGCTGGCGGATCATCTCCAGGTAGCCTTCTACCTGATCGTGGGGTGCAAAGGGATGCAGGTTGGCAAACCCGGGCCAGGTGACCGGAGCCATTTCAGAGGTCGCGTTGAGCTTCATGGTGCAGGAGCCCAGCGGGATCATACCGTGTACCAGAGAGTAGTCCTTGTTCTCCAGTTTCTTCAGGTAACGCAGCATCTCGGTTTCGCTATGGTAGCTGTTGAAAACCGGATGAGTCAGGATCTCGTCGGTGCGGCGCAGCCGTTCGGGCAGGCCCGTGGTTTCACCTTCGACGATCGCGGCATCCAGTTCGTCGATGGAGAGACCATGACCGCTGCCCAGCAGAATATCAAACAGATGTGCCACGTCCGCCCGGGTCGTGGTTTCATCCAGGCTGATGCCTACATGGTGGCCACCAAACAAACGCAGGTTACAACCGCCGGCAAGCGCACCCTCCACCACTTCACCGGGGTTTTCCAGATCCAGAGAGAGGGTATCGAAGAACGTGGTGTTAAGAGACACGCCCTTCTGACGCAGACCGCTGGCCAGAATAGCGGTTAAGCGGTGAACTCGCTCGGCGATCCGGCGCAGCCCCTGGGGACCGTGATAGACGGCATAAAATCCCGCCATGTTCGCCAGCAACGCCTGGGCGGTACAGATATTGGAGGTCGCCTTCTCACGGCGGATATGCTGCTCCCGGGTCTGCATCGCCATGCGCAACGCAGGCGCACCCTTGCTGTCCACAGAAACCCCGATAATACGACCGGGCACTGAGCGCTTGAGCTTGTCCGATGTGGCGAAAAATGCGGCATGAGGCCCACCAAATCCCATCGGCACACCGAATCGCTGGGCGGAGCCAAACACCACATCGGCGCCCAGGCTGCCGGGCGATTTCAACAGCACCAGCGCCAGCAGGTCGGAGGCGACGCAAACCATCGACTTCTGTGATTTAGCGGTTTCGATCAGTGTTTCCAGGTCGTGAATATCACCGTGTGTTCCCGGATACTGCAAGAGGACGCCGAAGCTGTCGTACTCACCCAGCTTATCGGCCGCATCCACAGCGATCTCAAAGCCGAAATATTCGGCACGGGTCCGCACCACATCCAGGGTTTGCGGATGTACATCGTCGGCCACAAAAAACAGGTCGGACTTTTTACGATTGGAGCGCTTGCACAGAGTCATCGCTTCCGCGGCGGCAGTGGCCTCATCCAGCAATGACGCATTGGCCAGATCCATACCGGTCAGATCCATCACCATCTGCTGGTAGTTCAGCAACGCCTCCAGACGGCCCTGGGAGATCTCCGGCTGATACGGCGTATAGGCCGTGTACCAAGCCGGGTTTTCCAGCACATTGCGCTGAATCACGCCGGGAACATGGGTACCGTAATATCCCATCCCAATGTAGGATTTATTCAGCTTATTGCGGGAAGCCAGCTGATGTAGCTCGGCCAGGGCCTCGGCCTCGCTGACGCCTTCGGGCATGGCCAGCGCATCATCCAGTCGGATCGAGGCTGGAACGGCCTGTTCGATCAGCGCGTCCAGTGAACCGATGCCGAGGCAATCCAGCATCGCCTGCTCCTCACTGGCATCGGGCCCCAGGTGCCGCTCGGTGAATTCATCATGCGCTTCCAGTTCGATCAAACCTTGGATTTCTGTTGCCATCTGCCTGCCCTGTTCCTGAGTTTACCTTTTAAAATCAACGCCTAGCCCTGTCAGAGATCTTACGCCTCTTCGGCCATCCGGGCACCGTACGCTTCTGCGTCAAGCAGCTTTTCCAGCTCTGACACGTCGGCAATCTTGATTTTACAGATCCAGCCATCGCCAAACGGTGACTCGTTAATAAGTTCGGGGCTGTCTTCCAGCGCTTCATTAGCCTCGATGATCTCACCACTAACGCTAGCATAGATATCCGATGCCGCTTTGACCGACTCAACCACGGAAATCTCTTCACCGGCATTCACTTCCCGGCCCACTTCCGGCAGTTCCACGAATACCACGTCACCGAGCTGTTCCTGGGCGAAGTCGGAGATCCCCAGCGTCAAAGTGCCATCACCATTGTCACGAACCCATTCATGTGACGCTGCGTATTTCAGATCGGTCGGTAAGTTACTCATCGTTCCAGTTCCACTTTGATGTTGATTGGCTTACAACTGCATCAGCAGTTAACCACGTTGACAGCGAGCCCTCCGGTGGAGGTCTCCTTGTACTTGTCCTGCATATCGGCCCCGGTCTGGCGCATCGTCTCGATCACCGAATCCAGCGATACAAAATGTTGACCATCGCCTCGCAACGCCAGCCGAGTCGCATTGATCGCCTTTACCGCGCCCATGGTATTACGCTCAATACAGGGCACCTGGACCAGACCGCCGATCGGGTCACAGGTCAGGCCCAGATTATGCTCCATACCGATCTCGGCAGCATTCTCTATCTGCCGCACACTGCCGCCGAGCACCGCGCAGAGCGCGCCGGCCGCCATGGAACAGGCCACACCGATCTCCCCCTGGCACCCCACTTCCGCCGCCGAAATCGACGCATTACGTTTATACAGCATGCCGATCGCGGCTGCGGTTGCCAGAAACTGAATTATCCCCGCCTCACTGGAGCCTGGAATAAAACGATCGTAGTAGGCCAGCACGGCAGGAATCACGCCTGCGGCGCCGTTTGTTGGTGCCGTCACTATACGCCCACCGGCGGCATTCTCTTCATTAACGGCCAGCGCGTACAGGTTAACCCAGTCCAGTACCGCCAGATTATCTTTAAGTCCCGCCTCTGGCTTACCGGTTAACTCCCGGTGAAGTTCATGGGCGCGCCGTTTTATCCCCAGCCCACCCGGCAACTCTCCGGTCGCTTCACAGCCACGGCGAATTGAGTCGTCCATCACCCGCCATATGCCCAGCAGCTTTTCTCTGGTTTCAGCATCCGGGCGATGACAGGCCTCGTTCTCCAGAACAAGATTCGCGATAGACTTTCCACTGGACTCGGCCAGTGTCATCAGCTCTTCCGCGCAACTGAAAACCCAGGGCTCCCGGGCGACGCTGTCACCGGACGTCTGTTCACCCTCAACAACGACGAAGCCGCCGCCCACCGAGTAAGCCGTCATGGTGAATAGTTGAATACCGGCAGCGTCGTTGAGCTCAAAGCGCATACCGTTGGGATGGGCCGGCAGCGTCACGCCCGCGTCGAAACACAGATCCTGCGCGGGATTGAACCTGACGTTCACTCCGCCGGGGAGGGTTATCGCGCACTTTTGCCGCGTCTGCCGGACGATCGCCGGAACCTGATCGGTATCGACCGAGGCCGGCTCCTCACCGTTCAAACCAAGCACAACCGCCGTATCCGTCGCATGCCCCTTACCGGTCATTGCCAGAGAGCCAAACAGGTGTACGCGGATACAGGCATCAGCCGGAACCCGGCCCCCGCTGGCGAGGGTATCGACAAAGCGCTTGGCGGCCACCATCGGCCCCACCGTATGGGAGCTGGATGGCCCGATACCGATTTTGAACAGGTCGAAGAGGCTGAGCGACATCGCTTTTCTCCGTCTAGACTCGGAAAGGGAGCGACCGCTCGGCGGCGGTCAAGACGCTTTACACCACACCACCCAATCCGGTGATCATTCACAGTGTAAACCAGAGTGCGAATTTGAGGCGGCAGCCTAGCAATTGATCGCGGGCTGGGCAAGAGAAATATTTCCTATAAGAAACACAAAAAGCCAGCTTATATCCCTCAAGGTCAAAGCAAGCGGGATGGAATTATTGTTTCCTATAGGAAATTTTGTTTAACTACCTGCATTGATAACCTTCACCGATCAGGGGGCCTGAACGATGGACGAACAACTGCTGCACACGCCGCTTTTCAACCTGCATCAGGAGCTGGGCGCGAAGATGGTGCCCTTTGCCGGATATGCCATGCCGGTTCAGTACCCTCAGGGCGTTAAGAAAGAACACCTCCATACCCGCGAAGCCGCTGGCCTGTTTGATGTCAGTCACATGGGGCAGGTTTTCGTGAGTGGAGAGAATGCTGAACAGGACCTGGAAAGCATACTGCCCGTGGACCTCGCGGAGCTGCCGGTGGGGCGACAGCGCTATGCACTGTTTACCGCCGAAAATGGCGGCATTCTCGACGATCTGATGATCACCCGCATGCCTGATGGCTTCTACCTGGTGGTCAACGCCGCGTGCAAAGAGCAGGATATCGCTCATTTGCGCAGTCACCTGAGCGAAAGCACGCAGCTGGAGGTACTGGAACAGCGGGCCCTGATCGCCCTGCAAGGCCCTCAAGCCGCTGCCGTGCTCGCCAAGCTGGAGCCCGCAGTGGCAGATATGGTGTTTATGGACAACCGGCCAACACAGCTGGCCGGTATCGACTGCATCGTCAGCCGCTCCGGCTATACCGGTGAAGATGGTTACGAGATCTCCGTACCGGCTGACCAGGTCGAAGCACTGTGCCGCACTCTGCTGGATTACCCGGAGGTGCAGCCGATCGGCTTGGGCGCCCGTGATTCACTGCGCCTGGAAGCGGGGCTCTGCCTCTACGGCCACGACATCGACCGCACAACAACACCCGCTGAAGCCAGCCTTATCTGGGCCATATCACCGGCCCGCCGTAACGGCGGAGCGCGTGCCGGCAGCTTTCCCGGCGCCGATCTGATTCTTGAGCAGATCCGTGACAAATCTGCAACACGCAAGCGTGTCGGGCTTATCGGCGAGGGAAGAGCGCCCATCCGCGAAGGAACCTCACTACTGGACAGCGACGGCAACATAGTGGGTCAGGTAACCAGCGGCACTTTCGGCCCCAGCGCCGGCCAGCCGGTGGCCATGGGCTATGTGGAAACGGCGTTCAGCGCTGTGGATACAGCACTGTTCGCTGAAGTCAGGGGTAAGCAGCTCCCGGTAACCGTCAGTAAAATGCCGTTTGTGCCACAGCGCTATTACCGGGGAGAGTAAGCCTCTCTCAATCCGTTTTCGGGTGGAGGGAAACCTCCACCAGTTTATCGTTAATACCGCTGATTGTTCGGGCCAGCTCACGGGAGAGGTTGAGCATCAAAATACCGAAGTCGGACGGATAATCGATATGGAGCTGGTAGAACAGGTCGGTGCTGATTCTCAATAGGATGCTGGGTTCCAGGGCGGAAACGGAACCCTGACGACAGAAGAGGCCGATCATCGAGACATAACCCACCTCTTGTCCGAACGTAACCTCGCGAATCAACACCCGGCGCCCTTCGCTCTCGCGGTAATAACCGACCTTACCCTGCAAGACGACAACAAAGAAGTCGCCACGCTCGCCTTCGGTAAAAACCGGCTCGCCAGACTCGACCGCATATACCTGACCGTGGGAGAGCAGATAACGTATCGCTTCATCGCTCAACGCACCGAAAGTCGAAGCTGACTTAAAATAATCCAGACCCGACTCGGCCATGAGCCCGCGTCCATCCAGATCTTTCATAAACCCATATTCCTCCGCAGCCACCAACTACCAGCGCTCCATAGCGCACAGGAGATAACGGAAGCCGGACATCTATTACCCCAAGCTTGGACCTGTCTGCATCCGATGACAAGTTGGACCTTGGTCCATATACCTTTTTCTACGTCTATTGAAGTAACAACGGATCCGTTTACTCTGGCGGTTTCGACTCAACCTCCTCCTGATCTTCGCGTCGACGGCTGGTAATCCGGTGCATTACTTCAAACTGACGGTTACAGCGCCGACAATGACGACACATCATCAGATGCATTCGTAGCGAGCCTTTCTCCGGTAACGTCAACGGCCGGTCCAGACTCAGTGACATCAGCTCGGTCGCACGCTTACAGGCCATGGTCATCGGCCACCTCCCCATCACTGAACCAGCCCGACTCCAAGCAGGCACGCAGTTTCAGACGCGCCCGATGCAGGATCACCCAGCAATTTTTCTCGGTAATCGCCAGGTTTTCGCAGATTTCACCGGTTTCCAACCCCATTAGCTCACGCATGGTGAAGACCTGAGCCCCACTCTTCGGCAGATGAAATACACAGAGGTCGAAAACCTCCCAGAAATGATCGCGTTCACAGGACACTTCCGGCTGCACCCACTCCACGGGGCGCGCACCCACTGCCCAGTGAGCACGAGGATTAAACATGGCATCAATATCAGGCAACTCCTCCATATCATGCTCAGCCACCACTTCCCGCCCCCGGCGGCGGATCGTATCCACCAGTTTGTGACGGAGAATACCGAACACCCAGGTCTCGAATTTCGATTGCCCCCTGAACCGCGCCAACGATTCCAGTGCTGCAACCAGCGTTTCCTGCACCAGATCCTCAGCGTAGCTTTGATCGGCCAGCTGCAGCCGCGCAAACGCCAGTAACCTGGGACGCACTGCGCTAAGCCGCTGACTAAGCTCCAGGCTCTCCGTGTCCTCCCGTGGCGACTTATCGCTTACCAAATCGACCTCCCTTTGAGATCCTGTTTCTCCGTTAATACCGGATGAGTCGTTGCCGATACCAAAAACTTACACTGACCAGTGTAAACGAGATAGGGGGGACAGCGCTGGCGGAGTTCGCTACTATCGAGCGCTAAACGGAAAATTGATGGATTAACCCATGGATATAGTGAAAAAAGGAACCGCTCTAATCGCCTTGCTGGCAACGACGCTGCTGGTCGCCGCATGCTCCCCTGAAGTGGGTAGCGTCGAGTGGTGCAGCGAGCTGAAAGAGAAACCCAAGGGCGAGTGGACCGCCAACGAACTGGCGGACTTTACCAAACACTGCCTGCTGCCCTGAGTCAGACCGTTTCAGGGACCAACCCAACGTGGTACTTTTACCGAAAAGACTTTTCAAACTTGAAGGAAGCGATACCGATGGCCGGTGAAAAATTTCGACTCGTGACGCGCAGTGACTTTGATGGCCTGGTCTGCGCCGTACTGCTCAAGCACCTCGATATGATTGACGACATCAAGTTCGTCCACCCCAAGGATATGCAGGATGGCAAGGTTGATATCACAGACCGTGACATCACCACCAACCTGCCCTACGTGCCCGGTGTTAATCTTGCCTTTGACCATCACCTGTCGGAAACCCTGCGCAATGAAAAGCAGGACAACCATATTATCGACCCGGATGCGCCCTCCGCGGCCCGCGTCGTATGGAGCTACTATGGCGGCCACAAGGCCTTCCCGGCCGAGTGGGATGAGATGATGGAGGCGGTGGATAAAGGGGATGCCGCCCAATTCAACAAGGAAGAGGTCCTCAATGCGGAGGGCTGGGTACTGCTCAACTTCCTGATGGATGCGCGCACCGGTTTGGGCCGTTTCCGCGAGTTCCGCATCTCCAACTATGCACTGATGATGGATCTGATCGATTACTGCCGTAACCACAATATCGACGAGATTCTGGCTCTGCCTGATGTTCAGGAGCGCGTGGAGCTGTACCGTGACCACGAACAGAAGTTTAAAGATCAGATCCAACGCTGCGCGACAGTTCACGGAAACCTGGTAGTACTGGACCTGCGTGAAGAGGAAACCATCTGGCCGGGCAACCGCTTTATGATTTACGCCCTCTTGCCGCAGTGCAATATCTCGATCCACGTACTCTGGGGTTTGAAACAGCAAAACACCGTTTTCGCCACCGGCAAATCGATCTTCGATCGCAGCTCTAAAACCAATGTGGGCGAGCTGATGCTGAAATACGGCGGTGGCGGTCATCAGGCAGCAGGCACCTGCCAGGTTGAAAACGATCAGGCTGTCACTGTTCTCAACGAACTGATCGAGCAGATCAACGCCGACGGCTAAGCCTCAGACCGAGGCAATCTCAGCCTCGTTCAGGGCACGAAACTCCCCGGGGGCCAGCGAGCGGTCCAGCTCGATCGCCCCCATACTTTCCCGATGCAGCGCCACCACCTGATTGCGCAGGTGTCCGAACATCCGCTTCACCTGGTGATAGCGCCCTTCATAGATCGTCAGACGCGCCTCACACGCCCCCAGCAACTCCAGATGGGCCGGTGAAGTGGTGATATCCTCGTAAGCGAAGTAGATCCCTTCCGCGAAACTCTCAACGGTTTCAGGCGCGATGGGCCGAGCTGTCGTTACCCGATATACCTTGGGTACTTTTTTACCCGGCTCTGTGACCCGACGGGACCAGCGCCCGTCGTTGGTTAATAAAAGCAGACCGGTCGTTGATCGATCCAAACGCCCACCAATATGCAGCTGATCACGCAGTTCAGCGGGAAGCAGCTCCAGCACGGTCGGATGCACCGGATCACGGGTAGCGCTGAGGTATCCCGCGGGCTTATTAAGCATCAGGTAGTATGCCTGGCACTCTTGCAGGCAGACGCCCTCCAGACAAACCCGCGCAAACCGGTCCACCTCGTACCGCGGCTCTCTCTCCACCCTGTCATTCACATGCACATGGCCCAGCACCACCGCCCGTCGGGCAGCGCCCTGGCTGAGGTTAGAGTGCTTGCAGATAAATCGATCCAGTCGCATGGCGTTATTAGATCGGTTTCCGGTTTTTATGTCATGCGAAACACGCTGCGGGAGCGCCTTGGCCTACGATGACTTGCCAACCAATGCGGTTAAACGGATACTCCCGTGCAAATTTCAATGTTCAGGATTCGTCATGACCCAGATCACCGACAACAAAGTGGTCCAGTTCCACTACACCCTCACCGATGCCGACGGACAGCAGGTGGAAACCAGCCTGGACTCAGAGCCCCTGGCTTACCTGCATGGTCACGACAATATGATCACAGCCATTGAGGAAGCGCTGGAAGGCAAACAGCCCGGCGACAAACTCAACCTCACTCTGACACCGGATCAGGCCTACGGCGAGCGTGAAGAGGGGCTGGAGCGCCGCATTCCGATCAAGCACCTGCAGGGGCTGCCCAAGGGTACCAAGAGCTGGAAGCCGGGGATGATCGCTGCGGTCAAAACCGACCAGGGGATGCGCCAGGTGACCGTGATCAAACCCGGCCTGAAAATGGTACTGGTTGACGCCAACCATCCACTGGCCGGGAAGACCCTCACCTACGATATTGAGGTGGTGGCGGTTCGTGATGCCAGCGATGATGAGATTGCCCATGGCCATGCCCACGGTGCCGGCGGCCATCATCACTGATCCATTACCGCTGACATTGTCGGGGGTTGAACTATGCTGAGTTTTATCAAGAACCTTTTGAGGAGAGAACCGATGGCACGCGCTACTGCACGTCATATTTTGGTTGGCACCGAAGAACAGTGCCAGGAGCTTAAACAGCAAATCGCCGACGGCGCTGACTTCGGCAAAGTCGCCGAAGAACACTCCCAGTGCCCATCCGGACGTCAGGGCGGTGATCTGGGTAGTTTCGGTCGCGGCCAGATGGTGCCCGAATTCGACAAGGTCGTCTTCAGCGCCCCGATTAACGAAGTACAGGGCCCGGTGAAAACCCAGTTTGGTTATCACCTGCTGGAGGTGACCAGCCGCGAAGATTGATTCTTTTCGCCTGACTAGGACGGCTCCTTTGGAGCCGACAGAAAAATGCCGGGATCAGCCCCGGCATTTTTGTTTGCAGGTTACCGGATACTGGCAAAACGAGTACCCCAACCGATAAGCTCAGGCCGCCTGACTCGAGGCAACGCCGGAACGATTCAACGCAGAGATAATGGCATTCAGCGATGCACTGATGGTGTCATTGTCGAAGGCGATTCCGGATACGCGCTGACCCGCCACGTTAAGCTGAACATAGGCCACCGCCTGGGCATCGGACCCCTCGCCGATCGCATGCTCGGAGTAGTCCACCACGTTCAGCGATTCACCTGTCTCATTACGCCAGCCGTCGGCAAAGGCCGATATTGCCCCTTCACCCTCTCCGCGAATGGTCCGCGCTTGGCCGTTGATCACCAGATCCGCTTCCACCATCTCATTGTCGGCGCGGGTGATCCGATAGCCCTTAAGCTCGACGGGTTCGCTGGTACGTACGAAGTTCTCCATCAACAGACGGTGAATCTCGGCGCTGTTGATCTCCGACCCCTTGGTTTCGCTGGCTGTCTGCACGATGGGCGCCAGCTCTGTCTGCAACCATCGTGGCAACGTCAAGCCATAGTCTCGCTCCAGCACGAAGGACATTCCGCCCTTGCCCGACTGACTGTTGACGCGGATTACCGCCTGGTAGTCACGACCGATATCTTTCGGATCGATCGGCAGATAGGCCACCTGCCAATGTTCATCCTTCTGCTGGCGATGCAGGCACTTCTGGATCGCATCCTGATGACTGCCGGAAAACGCGGTATAGACCAGTTCACCCACCCAGGGGTGACGTGGATGCACCGGCAGTTTGGTGCATTCGGTATAGACCTCGATCATCTCATCCGGATTGGAGAGATCGAGCTCCGGGTCGATGCCCTGGCTGTAGAGGTTCATCGCCATGGTGACGATATCCATATTACCGGTGCGCTCGCCATTACCCAGCAAGGTACCCTCGACCCGATCGGCACCGGCCAACACCGCGAGCTCTGCCGCTGCCACGGCACATCCCCTGTCGTTGTGGGTATGCACGGAAACCAGCAGGCTATTGCGCTTGTTCACGTGGGTGCAGAAATATTCCACCTGGTCGGCGAAGATGTTCGGTGTCGTCATCTCGACGGTGGCTGGCAGATTGATGATGCACGGGTTTTCCGGCGTCGGCTGCCAGACATCGATCACGGCGTTACAGATCTCTACGGCATAGTCCATCTCGGTGCCGGTAAAGCTCTCAGGTGAGTACTGGAACGTCCAGTCCACGTCCGGGTATTCAGCAGCCCCTTCCATCACCCACTTGGCACCCTGAACAGCGATGCGGGTAATACCCTCGCAGCCTTGATTGAACACGCGTTCACGCTGCACGGTGGAGGTGGAGTTATACACATGCACCACTGCACGTTTGACGCCCTCGAGCGCCTTATAGGTCTTGTCGATCAACTCTTTACGGCACTGAACCAGTACCTGCACGGTGACATCATCGGGAATCTGGTCTTCCTCGATCAGCCAGCGCACGAAATCATAGTCGGGCTGGCTGGCGGAGGGGAAACCGACCTCGATCTCCTTGAAACCGAGTTTGACCAGCAAGGCCCACAGTCGCCGCTTCTGAGCTACGCTCATCGGGTCCAGTAGTGCCTGGTTACCATCCCGGAGATCGACACTGGCCCAACGCGGAGCTCGGGTGATAGTGCGGTCCGGCCATTGACGCTGCTGTACTTGAACAGCGGGAGCCGGTTGGTAACGGTGGTGGTCAAAAACTGTCATGGGATCGTCCCTTAAAAAGGTTGAGTTCTCGTTTCACTGTCAGCCCTTTTGGAGCTTCTTCTCACCTGAACACCCGGGTAGAGCGAACGGTAGAAAGAGCGGGAGCGCGGGATGCTGCGCTCACGCCAATGTCGTCTGGGTAAGTCGACAAGGCATAGTCTAGGGCAAACCCCTGGGCAGATGATTGCAAAGTTGCGCCAGAAAGCGATATTTTTGAAATAAAATGCTTATTATTTATTTATAAATTACATATTATTGCTCAATCAAAAAAAACAGGGGCAGACTATGCGCATAGACCGTCATGACCGCCACATTCTGGAGATTCTGCAAACCGAGGGGCGCATCAGTAATCAGGAGCTGGCCGACCGGGTGGGACTCTCCCCATCCCCCTGTCTCCGCCGGGTGCGGGCGCTGGAGGAGTCAGGCCTGATCACCGGCTATCGCGCCATTCTTGACGCCAAGGAGCTGGGACTGACGCTGATGGCACTGCTGCACATTTCCATGGACCGCCACACACCGGAACGTTTCGCTAATTTCGACAAAACGGTTAGCGCCATTCCCGAAGTGCTGGAGTGCCTGTTGATCACCGGTCAGGATGCCGACTACCAGCTCAAGGTCGTGGTCCGTGACATGGAGGGCTACCAGGATCTGCTCCTCAACAAAATCACGCGTATTGAAGGGGTCACCGGCGCTCACTCAAGCTTCGTACTGCGCCAGATCATCAACAAAACCGCGATTCCAATCCCGTAACGAGCCGGTACAATTCGCTCCAGATAACAGAACACAAGGTCAGACCTTTGCCCCGCACACCGAGTCCGCCAGCACTGGGTTTCGCACTGCGCCCTTACCAGCAGGAAGCGGTGGATGCGACCCTGCGCCATTTTCGACGAAGCGATGACCCCGCCGTCATCGTGCTACCCACGGGTGCAGGCAAGAGCCTGGTGATCGCTGAACTGGCCCGTCTGGCACGCAAACGGATCCTGGTTCTGGCCCATGTACGCGAGCTGGTCGAACAGAATCACGCCAAGTACGCCGCCTACGGCCTGGAAGCGGGTATCTTTTCGGCCGGCCTGGGCAGCAAGCAGAACGAATACCAGGTCACCTTCGCCAGCGTCCAGTCACTAGCCCGCAATCTGGATGCCTTCGACGACCACTTCTCGCTGCTGATCATCGACGAATGCCATCGCGTCAGTGACGATGAAAACTCTCAGTACCAGCAGATCATCGCCTCGCTTAAGCAGCGCAATCCCGGCCTCAAAGTGTTGGGGCTGACCGCCACCCCCTACCGTCTGGGGTACGGCTGGATCTATCGTTACCACTACCGTGGCTTCGTGCGCTCAAGCGAGCCGCGCCTGTTTGAACACTGCATCTACGAGTTGCCGCTGAACTTCATGATTCGCAACGGCTACCTGACCCAGCCCAAACTGATCGATGCCGCCATCGCTCACTATGACTTCTCATCGTTGACGCCATCCGACAGCGGTAATTATCCTGAAAAGGCGCTCAACAGCCTGCTCGCCAAACACCCCCGGGTCACCCGGGCGATCTGCGAGCAGATATGTGAGCTGGCCGACGGACGTGAAGGCGTAATGATCTTCGCCGCCACCGTGCGTCATGCCCAGGAGATCATCGGCTATCTGCCGAAGGAGGCGTCTGCGCTGATTATCGGCGATACCGATTCCGGCGAGCGCCAGCAGTTGATCCAGCGTTTCAAGCAGCGGGAGATTCGGTTCCTGGTCAATGTAGCAGTGCTGACCACCGGTTTTGATGCCCCCCATGTGGATATGATTGCCATCCTGCGCCCCACTGCCTCGGTAAGTCTGTTCCAGCAGATCGTCGGTCGCGGACTACGTCTGAGCCCAGGCAAAACCGAGTGCTTGATCATCGACTATGCAGGTTCAGGTTTCGATCTATTCCACCCGGAAGTGGGCGCACCCAAGCCGGACTCGGAATCTGAACCGGTACAGGTGTTCTGCCCCGGCTGCGGCTTCGCCAATATATTCTGGGGCAAGACCGACGCCGACGGACAGGTGATCGAACATTACGGTCGGCGCTGCCAGGGGTTGTTGGAGATGGACGGCGAAAAGCCGCAGCAGTGCGACTATCGCTTTCGTTTCAAGGAGTGCCCCCATTGCGGTGCCGAGAACGATATCGCCGCCCGCGCCTGCCACCAGTGTGGGGAAGCTGTCGTCGACCCGGACGACATACTGAAGAAAGCCCTGCAGTTGAAAGACGCGCTGGTGATCCGCTGTGCCGGGGTCAGCTTCTCAGAGCAGAATGGGCGGTTAAGAATCACCTACCATGACGAGCAGGGCGAGGAACTTGTAGAAAGCTTCGACCTGAACCACAAGGGGCAGCGTGGAGTCTTCAACCGACTGTTCGGTCGGCGTTTCAACGAAGGTGCTACACCGAGACAGTTCACCTCTGTAGACGAGGTCATCTCTCAAACAGCACAGTTTCGGGCTCCGGATTTCGTGATCGCCCGCAAAGTGGGCCAAGGCCAGAACGGTCACTGGCGGGTCCGCGAGCGGCTGTTCGATTACGACGGCAACTACCGCAAGGCCAACGCACTGTGACACTGTACTGTTAAGACCGCACGCCCACTTTACCCTTTTCGCGTTTCAGTGCCTCGGACAGGCTCTCCTCCGGACCGAACAGCACCGGCAGATAGCGCGCGGCAAAGAGCACAAATGCGACCACCCAGAGGGTCCCTGCCAACATAAGCAGCATCATCGCCGAGTTCGGTATCAGTGCCGCGAGTATCCGCACCAAAGCGGCCAAATGGATCGCAAGGAAGCTCATCGACATGATCACACCGGCTTTCAGCTCCCGGTTGGTATGTCCCAAAGCTGCCCGAGCCGCCACAGCCAGAATCATGCCGCCCATGGCACCGACACCCAGAGCATGGATCCCGGCACTCACAGTCAATGCAGGCACAAAGGCACTCAGACCTAACAACACAAACCCGACACCCACCCATAGATAGCCCAGGTGCAACGCAAACAGAAGCGGTTCGGACAGGCTTGCAAATCCTCGCCAACGCGCGAGACGAACCCACTGTGAGATGCCCGCCAGAATCAACAGTCCACCGCTGAACATACTGGGAGCCTGAGCGACCCACGCCAACGTGGCCAGGACCGACAGTCCAACCGCCACCTTATCCCACAACCCAAACTGAGCCGGCTTATGCTCTGACACCGGCTGGCGCCGCATCATCCAGTTGCGGGTAAACGCCGGTGTAATGCGGCCTCCGATCAGCGAAATCATCAATGCGATCACCAGCACTTGAGATTCAAGCAGGTGAATCCGGTCAACCAGACCCACCTGAAACGCCAGGCTGAAACCGGCCATAATCAGTAGCATAACCAGGACAACGAAATTGCGCCGATTCCCCGCTGCGAGAATTTCCCGTCCTACCAGACATGCCAGTAGTATCCAGTAACCGGTATTAGACACTATCAGTGCGGCCAAGTTATCCAGCCCACTCCAGGTGACCGCCCGTCCGGCCAACCAGAACAGCACCAGAACGACCAAAGGCGCACCACTCACCGGTGGCCGACCGACCCATTTGGACACCGCCGCCAACAAGAAACCACCAACAGCCGCACCGACAAAGCCGAACAGCAGTTCATGACCGTGCCACTCGATCATGCTCCACCCGGGAGGTGTGACGGCCCCACCGCGCCCCAGATAGATCAGCCAAAGGATCATCACGACAATCGCCTGGATCGCGCAGGCCGTAAACAGTGGCCTGAACCCATTACTGAAATAGCGCGCAAAACCGGTCTTGGGATGATCGTCCAGCGGGATAAACACAAACACCACCTTAAGATATAATCTATATATATCTTACAATATACACGGAGGGAGGTGTGATTGAACAGCCGTATGCATACCACGCCCAAGAGACACTCGACCAGAATAGGGTATAGAAGAGGCGCTCATTCATTTTCCAGGGGGTGGCATCCCTGATGGAATGCGATAAACTCGCAATAACCTCACTTTAAAAAAGGCCTTTTGTTCCACCCGGGTTTTAGAGTACCCACCTCCTGGAACAGGTCCATGGCTAACTTTCCGGACAGCAACTTTTATGCAGCTCACCAAGTACACCGACTTTTCATTGCGAACGCTGATTTTCCTGGCCGTTCAAGAGCCGGAAAGCCGGGTCACCATTACCCAGGTATCCGAACATTTCCAGATCCCGCGCAATCACTTAATCAAGATTGTCCACCATCTCGGCAAGGCGGGTTTTATCGATACCGTGCGCGGCAAAGGGGGTGGGATACGTTTAGGCATGCCCGCACAGGAGATAAACCTGCGCGCAGTGGTGGAGACCACGGAAGAGACATTGCAGCCGGTCAACTGTGCAGCGCCCCGCTGTCCGATTATGGGAGGCTGTGGCCTTCAGGGTATGCTGTTCAATGCTCAGGAAGCCTTTATGCGGGAACTGGAAAAATACTCGTTGGCGGACATCACCCAGCGCTCGAGCAACCTGCCTCAGCTGTTAAACTGGTCCAGCGAAAACGCTCGCTTTCAGGCCTGATCATCCAGGCGCGCCAATGCTTCAGCCAGGGTCGGGGTGAACGACAAAGCCCCCTCTACGGGTTGTACCCCGGCGCGTGCCAGGGCTCTTAACGGCTGGAACTGGAGGTCGGCAACCACCAGTTCGGCACCGCGGCGCTGACACTGCTGATAAAAGCGCTCAAACGCGTTCAGCCCACCGGCATCAAGCAGCGGAACACCGTCCATATAGAGAACAATTCCCTGGCGGTCGCCAACCAGCTCCAGCACCTCATCGAATACGCGCTCAGCCGCCGCGAAAAACAACGGCCCGGTCACCTTCAGAACACACCACTTTGCAGGCAGCTCCTGCGGCACATGCTTACGTTGACCGGTTATGTCGTTGACCCGGGTCATGCCCGCGATATCGCGCATGAACAGCAACGACGCCAACACGATACCGGTAGAGATCGCGATAACCATATCAAACAGCACCGTCAGTGACAGACAGCAGCCCAGAACCAGAATGTCGCCCAGCGGCGCACGGCGTACCAAAGCCACCACCTTGTGCGCTTCGCTCATGTTCCAGGCAACCATCAGCAACAGCGCGGCCATACTGGCCATCGGCAACCAGGCAAGCGCGGGTGCCAGAAGCAACAAGCCGGCCAAGACAACGAGCGCGTGAATCATACCCGACAGCGGAGAGCAGGCCCCGGCCCGGTAATTGGCGGCGGAGCGGGCGATGGCTGCCGTGGCGGTAAAGCCGCCAAAAAAGGGCGCCACAAGGTTACCCAGCCCCTGCCCCAGCAGTTCACCATTGGCATGATGACGACGGCCGGTCATACCATCGAGCACAACGGCACACAGCAGTGACTCGATGGCACCCAGCATGGCAATGGAGAACGCTGAAGGTAGAAGCTCACGTACCGTACTGAAGGTCAGCTCGAAGGGTTCACCGTTGGCGCCAGCCTGATCCCAGGGCCACTGAAAACCGGGCAGAATGGGCGGTATCCCCTGTCCGATGCTGCCATCCGGCAGTTCAAAGGAAAAACGACTGCCGATGGTCTCAATACCGGCACCGTTGTAGTTCAACCAGGCTGCGATACCGGTGCCGAGCAACAGCGCCGGCAGATGGCCAGGCACTGGAAACCGCAGTCTCGGCCAGAGTATCAGCGTTCCCAGCGTGATAGCCGCAACCAGGGTGTCAGGCCAGCGCCAATCCGGTAACCGATGAACCAGTTGAACCGCCTTCTCGGTGAAATGCGTGGCAAGACCCTCGGTGGGGAGCCCAAAAAAGTCGGGGATTTGCAGTATCGCAATAACGATGGCGATACCTGCTGTAAAGCCCAGGGTTACGGATTCCGGTATATATTCGATCAGGCGTCCCAGCCGCGCCAGCGCCATGGCCACCAGAATCATACCGGCCATCACGGTCGCAACCAGCAAGCCACCCAGACCGAAGTTTTCCGACACCGGGTAGAGAATGACCACAAACGCGGCCGTTGGCCCTGAGATGCTGTAGCGCGAACCACCGGTTAACGCGATCAGGAAACCGGCAATGATGGCGGTATAGAGTCCATGCTCCGGGCGTACGCCACTGGCTATCGCCAACGCCATTGAAAGCGGGATAGCGATGATACCGACAGTAATACCCGCAATAATGTCGGCAATCAGGTTCCGCGCTCGATAACCATCCGCCAGCGACTCTCGTAACGCACTGGCGATCGACAGCGAATGCAATCTGGCGCGGCTTGATGACATGGGTACAGACTCCTGTACAGCTGCAGAGTTTAGCGGGAACCCTAAAAGCCATAAACATTACAGGCGAATTGAGTATGAATGCAATGTTAATCGTATTAACATATGGTCGATGGTCGCTCATGCGCTGCCGAAGATCGAGCAACGACCAATCCAGGAACCAACCCGGACACCAAACCAAGTGGAGACCATGGAAAAACGAACCGCCCGCCTAACGCTGTTGATTGACCCGACCAAAAAAGCCGCCTTCGAACAGCTCTGTTTCGAGAAGGATGTGACTCCGTCTCAAATGGTGCGCAAGTTCATCCGTGAATACCTCGAACAGGAACTGGGTCCCGACTGGCGCGACAGAGCGCCGGATGCCGACAAAGACCTTTAATAAAAAGGGTTTATCAAAGCCACAAAGCCGATTAAAATTCGCGCAAATTTTGAGCTATCCGGAGAAAACAGATGCGTCTAGCCGAAGCCGAATCCCTGATGCTAAACATCGGCCTGGTGTTTTTCGCCGGCTTTATCTTCTTCATCATTTACGATCTGGCCAAGAAATCCAACGCCGGTCGTTTTGGCACCTTCGTCCTGTTTTTTGCCCTGGGCCTGGGGCTGGCTGCATTTCTGGTCAAAACCGTGGTTGTTGAGCTTATCGAAGGCGGCACGATTTAACCGATCAGATCCGAGGGTCCGGCTGTCGTGAAAACTGTCGTCGTCACGGGTCCGCAATTTGTCCACAGGGCTCGTTGGGGTATAGTGAACCCACTATAACCGCCGTTCAGGGAGCAACCGATGGATCCGGTACTGATCACTATCCTGGTTATTGTGGTGCTTGCCGTAATCTACGCAATCACCATCTACAACCATCTTGTACGTCTCAAGCACAACGTTTCCCGCGCCTTCTCCAATATCGATGTCCTGCTCAAGCAGCGCCACGACGAGCTGCCCAAGCTGGTGGAAACCTGCAAACAGCATATGGGCTACGAGCAGCAAACGCTGCAAAAGGTGATGGAAGCGCGTTCTGCCGTGGCACGCGCGTCTGACAACGGCGATATCAAGGCGCTGGGCCAGGCAGAGAGCCAACTTCGAATCGGGCTTGGCAATCTGTTTGCGGTCGCCGAAGACTACCCGGAACTGCGCGCCAGCGACTCCTTCCAGCACCTTCAGGGCCGAATCAGCGGTCTGGAGTCCTCGATCGCCGACCGGCGCGAGTACTACAACGAGTCGGTAAACGTCTACAACATTCGGATCGAACAGTTTCCTGACCTTATCGTGGCGCGCAAGATGGGCTTCAAGGGGGCTGACCTGCTGGAGTTCGATGAGGCCGAGAAGGCCGATGTGGATATGAAATCCCTGTTTGGCTGAGGTAGGCGATGTTTCTTGACCTGAACGTCAGCCCAAACGAGCGCCTGTTTGGCATGATCGGCTGCGCCGTCGGTTTTTTAATACTGGTCTACCTGGCCTTTCGGATTTATCGCCATATTCGGCTGATTTCCGATACCCCAACCGCTTTGATACGCTCGGCGCCACAGGGCTATGTCGAGATCATCGGCCACGTGATTGCAGGAGAGAACGGGATGCTGAACTCTCCCCTTTCTCAGCGGCCCTGCGTCTGGTATCGCATCAAGGTGGAGCGACGAGAGCGCAGCAGTGACAATAAACGCGACAGCTGGCGAACCGTTCGCAATGAAACCTCGGAAAGCTGGTTCCAGATCAACGACAACACCGGCACCTGTCTTGTCGACCCGGAAGGGGCTATTGTCAAAACACGACACAAACAGGTGTGGTTCGGCAGCAGCGAATACCCGGGATCGGGCTATGCCATGCCTGGCTCGGGAGGCTTTGCCCAGGTAGGTGTCTTTAGCCGATATAAACAGAACATTCTCGGCAGTAGTGGCCGGTATCGTTATACCGAAGAGCTGATCTTCGAATACGAACCGCTCTACGCGCTGGCCGAATTTCGCAGTGTCGGAGGCGGCCGCGAAAGGCTCGACCTGAAAACCACCAGTGCGGAGATACTGCGCGACTGGAAAGCCGACCAGGCGGCATTAATTGACCGCTTTGATGCCGATGGCGACGGCAAAATTGACCTCCAGGAGTGGGAACAGGCCCGTCTTGCCGCCCGTAAAGAGGCAAGAGCCCGCCAGGGCGAGTTGGATGAGATCCCCACCATGCACGTTCTGATGAACCCGGACCTCCGTGGCCACCCCTATCTACTCTCCACATTCGACGAAGAACAGCTTCTCACCCGCAATCGATGGTACATGACCGGCCTTATGGCATGTGCCTTGCTTGCATTCTGGTTAGGGCTGGAGTTGATGCTAACCACTGCCGTGTAAAGCATCGCACCAGCACGCCGATAAACATCTGAGGAGCAGGAATCCTTGCCGCACGGACCTCCGTTTAGCGGTCGATTCCACGAGGTGAGAGGCAATGAGCGAGCACCAGAGCCCATCGAGCTATATTCAACATCCGGCGGACATGCCTCTGCGCATCGAGGCACAACCGACGTTTCATCAGCAGGGCCAGACACTCCCCTTAGGGCTGATCTGTAATACCGAGCAGGCATTCACTGCCGGCACGCCGGTCCGTATCACCAGCCCCCGTATCGGGCCCGAGATACGGAGCTCCGGTATTGTTGTCTGGTGTCGCCGGCAAGGACAGGACTGGCAGCTCGGCGTCGGCTTTTTCAGCTCCGAGGAGCTCTATCGCATCCGCATGCTGGAGCAGATCTGCCATATCGATCACTACCGCCAGCTTCAGCGACGTCAGGGCCAGCGTTTGTCGCCGGAAACGGCGGCCCAGGAGTGGATCGAGAAATTCGCCGCTCATTTTCCGACGGATGGCCTATAATGGCCTCTCATCGGAAACCGGACGAGAGTAGGACATGCAACAAACAGTGGTAAAAGCCGGCAACATCGCTATTGGTAACGATCAGCCCATGGTGCTGTTCGGTGGAATGAACGTTCTCGAGTCACGCGACCTGGCAATGCGCATAGCCGAGCACTACGTGACAGTCACCGAAAAACTGGCGATTCCCTATGTGTTCAAAGCCTCTTTCGACAAAGCCAACCGCTCCTCGCTTAATTCATTCCGTGGCCCCGGCCTGGAAGAGGGACTGAAGATTCTTGAGGAGATCAAGCAGACCTTCAACGTACCTCTGATCACGGATGTACACGAACCCTACCAGGCGGCCCCCGTCGCCGAAGTCTGCGACATTATTCAATTGCCGGCTTTTCTCTCGCGCCAAACCGACCTCGTAGTCGCCATGGCTGAAACCGGCGCGGTGATTAACATCAAGAAAGCCCAGTTCCTGGCTCCGCAGGAGATGAAACATATCCTGCACAAATGCGAAGAAGCCGGAAACGACAAGCTGATCCTCTGCGAGCGCGGCACCAGCTTCGGCTACAATAACCTGGTTGTGGATATGCTGGGCTTCAGTGTCATGAAGGCGTTTGGCTATCCGGTCATGTTTGACGCCACCCACGCCCTGCAGATGCCGGGAGGACGGGCAGATTCCGCCGATGGCCGACGCGCTCTGGTGGCACAGCTGTCCCGCGCCGGACTCTCCCAGGGGATCGCCGGGCTGTTTCTGGAAGCCCACCCCAAACCGGCAGAGGCCAAATGTGATGGTCCTTGCGCGCTGCCGCTGGATAAACTGGAGCCCTACCTGAGCCAGATGAAGGCGGTGGATGAGCTGGTAAAATCCTTCCCGGCGCTGGATACTTCAGAATAAAGGCAACACCGCCCCGAGCCGGCGGCCTCATCGGGACGAAAGCATATGGACAGCGCGATCCTGACACAACTCGAGAGTCTCAAGCCCGATGCCGTCATCGGGCCGGATCACCACCGCTTTCGCCTGAAAGAAGCGCTCGACACCCATCACCCGTTAGGCCGTCTCTGGCTCGCCGAGGATGTCTCCACCCGAACCCCCACACCGGTAACGCTGCTGTTTCTGGAACCGTTACTCCTCGGCCAGTCCGGGTTTGTGGAGAAACTGCGCGATACACTCAATCGTAACCGCGCGCTAAAGGACCGTCACGTCGCACGATGCTATGGCCTGTTCAGCTGGCGTAAGCTGGCCTTCGCTTCCTGGGAAGCATTGGACGGCCTGACCCTGGCCAAGATGTTTGCCGATGGCCGGGCTGGCAAGCTCAATGACAAGCAGAAACGGGGCCTGATTACACAGGTGGGCAAGGCTCTGGAAGCGCATATCGAAGCAACCGGCCAGCCCCACGCCACCCTCTGTGCCGATCTGATCTATATCAATCGCGGTAACGGCGTTCGCCTGATGGGCTATGGCTGGCGTCCTCTGCTCGATCCTTTGCTGGAGATTCTGCCCGCGCCCCCCGGTTACCGGGCCTGGCAATCGGCCGATGCCTTTCACCCCAATGTTCTTGATGCCACCGAGGACGTGTTCGCCCTGGGTTGCATGATCTATCAGGTTTACAGCGGCAGACCCGCCTACACCGTGGAGGATGACGAAGCCAGCCGCGTTCAACGTGAGCTCAAAGCGCCGAGTGGTCTAACCAAGAGCCAGTGGAAAGTGCTACAGAGCGCACTTTCACCGGATCCGGACGAGCGCCCACTGTCGCCGTTGGAACTGTTGCGCCTGATCTACGAAGACCCCGCTGCCCCCGAGACACCCGCACCGGAGGTCAATGAGGCCCCTCAGCCGCCAGCGCCCGAAAACGCACTATCTCGTGAGAAAAAGGGTTTCAGCTTTGTACCCGGCCCGCGCATGCGTCTCGCTCTGGGGGGCGCCGCCCTGTTTATCGCCGGCGTTTTACTGGGTTATCAGTTCGCATCAAACTCCGCCTCGTCTGATCAATCCCGCCTCTCCCGTGTACTGGCGCAAAACGCCGAGCTGCAGCGCCAACTGGAAGAGGCCGCACAGCAAACTGAAACAGAACCGGCGACTGAGCCAGGCTCTGCGATAGACAAGGCCACAGCGCGCAACGACATGGAGCAACCGCCGGTCGATGCACCGATCGTCAACGACGCGGCTAGCCTGCGGACTGAGCCACGTGTAGCCGACAACCTGACCGTGTTTCGTGACCAGTGGGCACCAGGCCAGTACGCCCCACAGATGGTAGTCATACCCGAGGGGCGCTTTCGAATGGGTGATCTTCACGGCCGGGGCGACGACAATGAATATCCGGTGCACGAAGTGATACTGGATACCCGTTTCGCTCTCTCCCGTTTTGAAGTGACCTTCGAGGAGTACGATCTCTTCGCCCAGGAAACCGGACGTACGCTGCCGAATGATGAGGGCTGGGGCCGGGGTACGCAGCCGGTGGTCAATGTAAGCTGGCATGACGCCCAAGCCTATACCCGCTGGCTGGCCGCAAAAACCGGCGAGCCCTACCGGCTGCCCACGGAAGGGGAATGGGAGTATGTAGCACGAGCCGGTACCGAAACCATCTACTGGTGGGGTGATGAAGCCACGGCCGGAATGGCGGTGTGCGATGGCTGCGGTACCGAATGGGATGCGCTGAAGCCCGCGCCGGTGGGGAGCGTTCCCGCCAACCCCTGGGGCGTACACGACCTTAACGGCAATGTGGATGAGTGGGTGCAGGATTGCTACGCTCAAAGCTACGACTCGGTACCAACCGATGGGCAAGCGCTGGAGATCAATGGGTGTCAGCACCGGGTTATGCGTGGCGGCTCCTGGTTCGATATCCCCCGGGTCATTCGCTCCGCCAGTCGCTATCGCCATCCACCGGATACCCGCCGTAATAGCTGGGGCTTTCGCGTGGCGCTGGACCTGAAAAGTGGCACACCCTGAGTGCAAGAGCCTATTGACCATCCCCACAGGAGAGAACCATGAATCGATACCTGCTGACCCTGGCTTCATCCCTGCTGCTGACCGCTTCCGCCCAAGCCAGTAGCGTTCTGGGTGAGCAGGAACGAATCGAACGCAGCCTGACCATTTACCAGCAGGATCTGGCCCTCTTTACCGAGCGCTACCGGATCGACACCCCCCTTCAACCCCCTGTTCGGATCACGGATGTCAGCCAGCTCATTCAGCCGGAGTCGCTTCTCACCGGGCCTTCTGGAACACTGTCTTCAATTCGCTTCCGAGGTGAAGTACCCAATTTCAACGCTCTGCTCTCGGAGCGCCTGGGGCAGCCAATCCGATTACAGTCGACACAAACCGGGGAAGAGCGCCAGGTCGAACTGGTGGCCGTAGACGGCAATGGGATATTGATATCTGACCAGAGCCACAGTGAGCGAATCGCCTTTGACTCACCCTGGCGGATTTTGCTGGAGCCCGCCGCTCAATACAGCAACGCCCCCTACCTTGAGCTTAACCTGACCGGGCATAACAGTGATTCGCTGCAACTGGACTACCTGAGCAGCGGCATGGGCTGGAATGCCTCCTACCACCTGAAAATGCTGCCGGAGACGGAACGCATTCGTCTGGAGGGGCGCGCCACTATCCACAATCAAACCGGTACTGATATCCAGAATTCGCGGGTGAAATTACTCGCCGGTGATGTCAACCAGCCCCGTGGCGGCGCGCCCCGAATGTATGCCATGGAAGCGCTGTCTGCATCGCGCGCACCCTCACCCGCCCAGCGAGAGGCATTGCAGGATTACCAGCTGTACACGCTGCCGCAGCCGGTGACACTGCCCAATGGCGAGGCAGTCACTCTCCCCCTGCAAGCCCCTATCGAGATGGATGTGGCCACCCATTACCGCTTCAGCCAACAGGTCAACAGCGGCACCCAACGGGAAGCCCTGATTGGCCACCCGCGGAAGGAGATCACCTTTACCCTGCCGGATACCGATGAGCAGAGCGCGCCACTACCCGCCGGTTCCGCACGGGTGTTCAGCGAAGATTCCGAGTCTGGCCTGCTCTATATCGGTGGACAGCAGCTACCTTCCTCCGCCGCCGGTGAAGAGGTCACGCTAACACTGGGCGAAGCATTCGATCTGACCGTGGAGCAGACTCAAACCGCCTACGAGCGGCAGGGTCAGGCACTCAGGATCGGTTATCAGATTGAAGTCAGAAACAGCGGTGAGGAGCCACGTCAGGTGGAGCTGAGCGCTCTGTTTGGCCAGTCACGCATATTGCTGGAGAGTCAGCCCGCAGCAACGGAGAAAGGTCCTCATCTGGAGTGGGTGCTGGATGTCCCGGCGAACGGCAAAGTCAGTGTGGAATATTCAGTGCGTTTGCTCTGAATCGAACTCGCCGGATTCGTCCAGCTGTTCCATGCGCCGAATTGCCAGCGGATGGCCCAGCTCAGCGGCCTGACGATAAGCCTCTAACGCTTTCGCCGGATCAACCGGAAAGTGGTGCTCATATCCGTTCTCGTGGATGCGTCCCATCTGGTAGAGCGCCTTGCTATCCCCCATCTCGGCCGCGCGTTGCAGGTAAATGGCCCCCTGGATCCTGTTGGCGACCCCCTCACCGCGAAAGTGCAGCAGATGACCATACACCGACAGTGCACGCCGATGCCCGTTGTCGGCGGCAAAACGCAGCACTTTCATCGCCCAGTTATGGCGGCTACGGGACCTGCGCAGCAATGGACTGCGGAACAAGCCATAGCCAACCCAGAACACCAGCGGAGAGAGTAGTTTCATCAAGAGGCGCATAGCAGACTCCTTTCAGATTCGGAGCCCCATAGTGCGCAGTCAGAATGGCCAGCGCAAGCGACGCAGGTGGAATCGAAACATTGATACATTATATGGATTAACTTTTTTATAACCTTATGCAAAGACTGTATGAGCAATTTGCCACAGGTTGGTTAAACTGTCTGCCAGTCAATACGAACGACCTACATCAGACTTCAAGGATCAGGAGAGCTATGAACATCTACGACGATAACTCCCAGACCATCGGCAACACTCCGCTGGTTCGTCTCAAGCACCTGTGGCCCGCGGGTAACCTGTACGCCAAGCTGGAGTCCCGCAACCCGGCCGGTTCCGTCAAATGCCGTATTGGCGCCAGCATGATCAATGCGGCGGAACAGAGCGGCCAGCTCAAGCCCGGCGTAACACTGGTGGAGCCCACCAGCGGTAACACCGGTATCGGCCTGGCCTTTGTCGCAGCGGCAAAAGGCTACAAGCTGATCCTGACCATGCCCTCCTCCATGTCGCTGGAGCGCCGCAAGCTGATGAAAGCCCTCGGGGCTGAGATCGTCCTGACCGAGCCCGCCAAGGGCATGAAGGGCGCCATTGCCAAGGCACAGGAGCTGGTCGACGGGAATCCGGGCCACTACCTGATGCTGCAGCAGTTCGAAAATCCCGCCAATCCGGAGATCCATGAAAAGACCACGGGTCCGGAGATCTGGCGCGATACCGATGGCCAGATCGATATTCTGGTCGCCGGCGTCGGCACCGGCGGTACCATTACCGGCGTCTCCCGCTACATCAAACAGGAAGCGGGTAAAGCGATCACCTCGATCGCGGTAGAGCCCACCGACTCACCCGTGATCACTCAGACCATCCAGGGAGATGAGGTGAAGCCGGCCCCGCACAAGATCCAGGGGATTGGCGCGGGTTTTGTACCCAAGAACCTGGACCTGTCGCTGGTCGATGCCGTCGAGCAGGTCAGCAATGACGAAGCAATCGCCACGGCCCGCGACATCATGCAAAAAGAGGGTATCCTGGCCGGCATCTCCTGCGGTGCTGCTGCGACAGCAGCCTTGCGCATCGCCGCCAAGCCGGAGAACAAGGATAAGATGATCGTAGTGGTACTGCCGGATTCCGGAGAACGCTACCTCTCCACCGCACTTTTCGACGGTATGTTTACCGACAACGAAATGGTCCAGTAAGGACCGGTCGGTCATCCCCGCCAACGAAAAAGCCGCGGCACAGGCCGCGGCTTTTTTCATGCTGATCGTCTGGATCAGTGAGTCATTTCACGAATTTCGGCGTGACTCGGGAAGCTTTCCAACTTCTCAAAATGTACGCTGTCATCGCCGGATTTGGTGACTGTATACCAGGCGGGTTTACGCGCCTCTCCGATATACACACCACCCACCTCGAAATTCTCGCCATCCACACCGAGAATCGCAATCGTCTTGGTAATCTGCTGAATTTCCATATCTACCCCCAGGTCACTTATTTTTTGTAATTTATTTACACAAGTATAGCCTAACGATGGGAGATGACAATGAAATGACTGATGAACGCTGGGGTTATTCGTGAGAAAAATTCGCTATCCCGCGCTACCTTGAGCGGAATACGACGCTTAAACACGTCTTTTATGTAACTTAATAACAAAATAATTCATGCGATAGGACGCGCCGGGTCTCGAATCCACTCGCTCCAAGAGCCGGGATAGAGCCTTGCACCACTCAAACCCGCATGCTCCATGGCCAGCAGGTTATGACAGGCGGTTACGCCGGAGCCGCACATGTGAACGGCAGCTCTCGGGTCCTGATCTCCCAGCAATTCAAGCCACCGCTTGCGCAATACTGTGCTGGGATGGAATCGACCGCTTTGATCCAGATTCCCGCTCAGGGGGGCATTGATCGCGCCCGGCACATGGCCAGCGACCGGATCGATAGGCTCCATCTCGCCGTTAAAGCGCTCCGCGGCACGCGCATCGAAAAGAACGATCTGACCCAGCTTCAGCGACAGCTGAAGTGCGCCCACATCGATAAAACGCTCGGCATCCGGTTCAGCTGTCAGCGGGATGTCGGCTCCCGGGAGCAAACGCGGATTATGCGTTGCCGGCGAGTGCTGCTCACACCAAGCGGGCCAACCGCCATCAAGCACGGCCACCGCCTCATGCCCCAGCCAGCGCAGCAACCACCAGGCACGCGCTGCAACAGCCCCACCGGCGTCATCATATACCACGACCTGGCGCGACGGGGTCAACCCGACAGCCGCCAGGCGCGAAGCCAGTTGAGCGGCATCGGGCAGCGGATGACGTCCGGATTCCGGCGTGATGGGGGATGAAAGGTCATGATCCAGATTCAGGTAGATCGCGCCGGGGATATGCCCCTCTCGGTAGGCACGTTCACCTGCTCCTGTATCGGCCAGATTAAAACGGCAGTCGAAAATCAGCGGCTCGGCCAGTGTTTCCAACTGCTCCACGGTAATCAAGGTCCGATACATGGGTTCCCTCTCCTGATCAGTTTGGTAAAGCCGGCCTGTCCTGGCTCAAGCCAGGAACTCGGCCAGCTCTTCGCGCAGCAGATCCAGCTCGTTCTGTGCTTTCTGGCGCGCTTTTTTCTTGAGCCCTTCCACTTCCGCACTTTTCTCTTCTACAACGCGCAGTGCTTCAGCGCCCTTGTCATCCGCACCTGTGACCCGGTCAATCAGATGCTGGACCTGCTTGAGAATAGCACGTCGACGCCCCTCTTCGATGCGCGCCAGTTCCTCGGCACTCTTTTCCTTTTTCTTAGTATCCCGGGCTGCATTATCGGTTGCCACATAGGTCAGCGGTCGGATACCGGCCGCGATACGCACCTTTTCCAACAGCGGCGCCGCATACGCACGAGCCCGCTCCGCACCCTTGTGCAGTACCTGCTCCACATGACCCATATCGTTCATCAGCTCATTGTAGCGCTGACGGGGCTCGCTGAGCCGTGCATCAAGAAACTCGAACAGTTCACGCTTGGCATCCCCCCAGGCGATCCCATCCTCGTAACGACGACGCATCTGCGCCTGCTCATCAGCACTGGCGAAATAGCTGTAGAGCTGGAACAGGGTGCTGTTATCCGCATCCTTCGGCTCGCCCGGCTCACGCAGGTCGGTCTTGATCTTGTTAATCAGGCTGCGCAGCTCGTCGCTGGAACAGAACAGCGGTATGGTGTTGTCGTAACTCTTGGACATCTTGCGTCCATCCAGCCCCGGAATCAGCTGGGTCTCTTCATCCACCTGCGCTTCCGGCAGTGTGAAGAGTGGCTCGTAACTATGATTGAAACGACCGGCGATATCCCGGGCCATTTCGATATGCTGAACCTGATCCTTGCCGACCGGAATGATATCGGCATTAAACATCAGGATATCCGCCGCCATCAGGATCGGGTAGCTGAACAAGCCCATGGTTACGCCATCATCCAGATCGTCCTTACCCGCGTCCCGATTCGCGTCCACCGATGCCTTATAGGCATGGGCGCGGTTCATCAGCCCCTTGGAGGTATGGCAGGTCAGAATCCAGGTCAGCTCCGGAATCTCGGGAATATCGGTCTGACGGTAAAAAGTCGCCTTGTCGGTATCCAGCCCCAGCGCCAGCCAGGTGGCGGCGATTTCGCGGGTCGACTGGGCCACACGCTCCGGATCATGGCATTTGATCAGGGCATGGTAGTCGGCCAGAAAGAAGTAGCTGTTATAGGCCGGGTTTTCACTGGCTTCAATCGCCGGGCGGATCGCACCCAGGTAGTTACCGATATGGGGAGTGCCGGTGGTGGTAATACCGGTCAGTACCGTCTTCTTACTCATGATTCACTCGTTGGGTTCCATCACGTCTGAGGCGCCATATCATACACGATCCAGCCACAGCTTTGACCCTTCAGTCATGCCCGTCACTTTGACATCTCTCTGAGCCGATCCATACTTAACCACAGTAAGCAAACGGCTCTGATCCAACCGGGCCGAGTTGCCGTAGGCCTTGAAAGAGTTGACCTGTTACTTGAAGCGTTTCGGCGCTTAAGAATGTTGTAATCAAGGGAGGCGAAAACATGGATACCAGTACTCACACATTAAGCACCCTGTTCGAACAGCTTGGCCTGCCCAGCGATAACCAGGCAATCGACCGGTTTATCCAGAACCACCAGTTGTTTTCGGAAGAGGTTCCTCTGCACAAGGCAACCTTCTGGTCCGATGCTCAGGCCGAATTTCTGCGCGAGGCTATCGTCAGCGATTCCGACTGGGCGGAAGTGGTTGATGACCTGAACGCCCGATTGCGTAATACGCACTAACACACTGAAACACCTCAGAGTTTTCGCCCGGCCCCGCCGGGCGATCTTTTTCCTGCCTGTAGCGTCGGGTATTATCGACGCCATACCATTCCAAATTTTCAGGGCGCACCGATATGCTGACTGTGATCTCCCCGGCCAAGGCGCTGGACTATGAGTCGCCTCTGGCGACTCAGACCCACACCGAACCCCGTTTCCTAGAACACTCCGCTGAGCTGATTGAACAGATGCGTACGTTGGCGGTACAGGATGTGGCCGATCTGATGAAGCTCAGCGATAAGCTGGCCAGCCTTAATGTAGCCCGTTACGAGAGTTGGGAACCTGAACACACGCTGGATAATGCACGACCTGCCGTACTGGCCTTTAACGGCGATGTCTATTCCGGTCTGCAGGCGGATCAATTCAGCGAGGCTGATTTCGAGTTCGCCCAGAGCCATCTTCGTATTCTCTCCGGCCTTTATGGCGTGTTGCGCCCACTCGACCTGCTTGAGCCCTACCGTCTGGAGATGGGCACCAAACTGAAAACCAAGCGCGGCGATAACCTCTACCAGTTCTGGGGCAACATCATTACCGAATCGCTTCAGGCGGAGCTCAATCAGCAGAAAAGCCCGGTACTGGTTAACCTGGCCTCCAACGAGTACTTCAAGTCGGTGAAGGCAAAGTCCTTGAAAGCCGACATCATCACGCCGGATTTCAAGGATCTGAAAAACGGCCAGTACAAGATCATCAGTTTCTACGCCAAAAAGGCGCGTGGCTTGATGAGCCGCTACATCATCGAGAACCGTATTGATGAACCCGAAGCTTTAAAGGGCTTTGACCTGGAGGGTTACTATTTCAGCCCGGAACAGTCCGAGGGCAACAAGTGGATCTTCCTGCGCGACGAGCCACCGGCGAAGTGAATCCCCTGACAATCCAAGACTGGTTGGACCAAAACGCTTCCGACCCACTGCTGCATCGTTTGCAGCAGTGCGAAGAGCTGCTATGGATCAACCCCAAGGCCACCTCTTTCGAATCAGTACGCACACAGCTTCCGCTGAGCTATTCCGATATCGAGGATGCCGCCGCGCGGCTTGAACGTTTCGCCGCCTACTTTGCAGCCGTATTTCCGGAAACCGCCGAACGGGGCGGTATTATCGAGTCAGACCTGATCCGTACCGACTCAGCAGCCAAAGCGGTCGCCAGCCTGTTTGATACCGAGACGCCGGCCAACCTGCTGATCAAATGCGACAGCCATCTACCGATCTCCGGGTCCATAAAAGCACGTGGCGGTATTTACGAAATCTTGCAGTATGCAGAGAGCCTGGCCCAAAAGAATGGCCTGTTGTACGACGGGATCGACTACACCTGCTTTGACAGCGAACCCTTTAAAGCACTGTTCGGCCAGCACAGTATCGTGGTCGGCTCCACCGGTAATCTGGGGCTAAGCATCGGTATCATGAGCGCTAAGCTCGGATTTAGGGTGACCGTCCATATGTCCTCCGATGCCCGGGAGTGGAAAAAGGCGATGTTGCGCTCCAAAGGCGTCAACGTGGTGGAGCACCCATCCGACTACAGCGTAGCGGTCGCCCAGGGGCGCGAAGAGGCGCTGGCTACACCCCGCTGCCACTTTGTCGATGACGAGGACTCCACCACCCTGTTCCTGGGCTACAGCGTGGCCGCATTGCGCCTGAAGAAACAGCTGGAGGAACAGCAAATCACTGTCGATACCCAGCACCCCCTGATCGTCTACCTCCCCTGCGGCGTGGGCGGTGGTCCGGGCGGCGTAGCCTTTGGCCTCAAGCATGTGTTTGGCGATGCGGTTCACTGCTTTTTCGCCGAACCCACCCACTCCCCCTGCATGTTACTGGGTATGCACTCTGGGCTGCATAACGGTATCAGCGTGCAGGATATAGGTCTGGATAATCGCACCTGTGCGGATGGTCTGGCCGTGGGACGCCCCTCCGCCTTTGTCGGCGAGCTGATGGACCCACTGCTCGACGGAATCTTTACCGCCAGCGACGATACGCTTTATGCGCTTGTTAAGTTGGTTGCCGATAGCGAAAACCTGTCTATTGAGCCCTCCGCTACAGCCGGTCTGCCGGGTTTTGCCTGGCTGCAGAAAGCCGACAACAAAACGTTGAAGCAGCTTGGCTTGGAGGCCAGCCTCGCCCAGGCAACCCATATCGCCTGGGCAACCGGCGGCAATATGGTGCCGGAGGAGGAGCGCGCAAAATACTACGAGTTGGGTAGGTTAACTATCACTTCTCTATTTTCCGGTAGGCCAGCGGACTTACGCCGGTCCAGTGTTTGAACGCCCGGGAGAAAGCACCGGGCTCAGCAAAACCCAACTGACTGGAAATGTCGCCAATGCTGAGGTTTTGGCGCGTCAGCATCATGATCGCCTGGTCACGACGCAGGTTGTCTTTGATCGCCTGATAGGAGGTGCCTTCCGCTTTCAGCTTGCGCGACAGGGTGTATGAAGTGGTATGTAACTGCTCCGATACCCAGTCCAGATTGGGCAAACCACCCTGTTCAAAGCTCTCTAGCAGGTGCCTCACGCGGCTGCTGTGGCTATTATCCTCATCGGTCCAGATCAACAGGTCGCGCGGTGCCCGCCGAACAAATTGATCCACCTCCTTCGAGGTCCGCATGACCGGCATACTGAGGTAACGCGTGCTGAAATAGATACTGTTACCGGACTGCTCAAACTGGCAAGTGCAGGGGTAAATGAACCGATACTCGTCGAAATGAGCCGGCAAAGGATGGGTGAAGGAGGCACGGGCCAGCACGATCTTGCGCCCGACCAACCAGCCTATCAGCCGGTGCCAAACCATGAGAAGCCATTCGACGAGAAAGTGGTCCGGGTCGAGTCCGGGATGGCGGTGGGTCAGGCTCAGCTCAACCTCTCCCGCATCAATGCGCAGCCTAAGGTCGATATCGTCCGAGAACAGGCCATAGCACCGAACAGTTTGGCGAATCACCTCCTCCAGATTTTGACTGTGCACAACCAGAGACGCCATCAAGTGAAAATGTCCGATCCGACAGGGTTTGGATGTCAGCCCCATAAACTCGTCATCCAACCGGTGCCAGACCCGCCTGAATAAACGAATAAACTGTTCGGTACGTAACCGCGCCTTGGGCTGAACAATCAGGTCGTTGGGGATATCACAACACCTCAGCAGCGCCTCCACATCCCCTCCCTGAGCCCGATAGCCCTGAAGCACGGCGCGCGCATAATGGGAGGAGAAGGTCAGATTATTCATGGCAGTCGGAGCCGCTCCGTAAAGAACTATTCGCCGGTTGGTCTGCAAAAGATGTCAAATTATCTGTCGAAAGTTGTCATTCTCTCGATCCGATGAATTGCATACGCTCACTCTGAAACAGAATAGGTATTATCCCTTATTCAACCATCCTTTGGCCAGCGTCGACTGGCTCACCCATTACAAAAATAAACGGGTTTCAGAATGGACAAGATCAGCTACAGCAACTTCATCAAGGAGTTCACCCCAGCGTCGATAACAGAGCATTTTGTCGGCGACTTCACCAACGGTATCAACGTCTGCGAGGAGATCTGTGACCGTTGGGCCGAAGACCCCGAGCGGGTGGCTCTGCGCTATGAATTAATTGATGGCAACAGCGGCGAGATGACCTTCCACGAGCTGCTGCAGCGCTCGGCCCAGTTCGCCAACTTCTTAAACGCCCAGGGTATTGGTAAGGGAGATCGCGTATCGACCCTGCTGAGTCGCACTCCGGAGCTGATGATCGTCATCCTCGGTACGTTACGCGCCGGTGCCGTCTACCAACCCATGTTCACCGCCTTCGGCTCCGGTGCCATCGAATACCGGGTACAGAAAGCAGACACCAAACTGATCGTGACCAACCCGGATCAGTGGCACAAGCTTGCCGATGTGAACGGGCTTCCCAAGACACTTCTGGTCGCCGACGAAGGACACCCGCAGGCCGATGAAGCGGAAGCGCTGTTCTGGCCGACACTGAAGAGTCAGTCAGACCAGTTCGATCCGGTCCGGATTGGACCTGAAGACCCCTTCCTGCAGATGTTCACATCCGGCACAACCGGCCGGTCAAAGGGCGTAACAGTGCCCACCAAGGCGTTATCCGCCTTCTACGTCTACATGCGCTATGCCATCGGCCTGCGCGAGAGCGATAACTTCTGGAATGTGGCCGATCCGGGCTGGGCCTATGGCCTTTACTACGCCGTGGTTGGCCCGCTGCTATTGGGATCCACGACGCATTTTAACGAGGCAGGTTTTACGGCGGAGAACACCTTCGAGTTCCTGCGCCGCTACAAGATTACCAATCTGGCTGCAGCCCCCACCGCGTACCGCATGCTGAAAGCCCATGACAAACTACTGGCCGATTACCCGGAAATTGACCTGCGTGTGGCCAACAGCGCCGGTGAGCCGCTTAACCCGGAGATCGTTAATTGGGTAAAACGTGCTTTCGATTGCCGGGTTTGCGACCAGTATGGCCAGACGGAAACCGGGATGACCTCCGCCAACTTCCATGAGCTGGAGCACCCAATGCGTGACGGCAGCATGGGTTACCCCCTGCCCGGCCACCGGCTGGTGGTGCTCGATCCCAACCTTAACGAGATGGAAGCGGGTGAGACCGGCGAGCTGGCCATCGACATGGACAACTCGCCGCTGTTTTTCTTCCAAGGCTATACCTGGGGCGAAAAAAGTCCGTTCCAGGGACGCTACTACCTGACCGGTGATGTGGTGATCAGTAACGGCGACGGATCCCACTCATATACCGGCCGTGACGACGATATCATCACCTCGGCGGGTTATCGGATCGGCCCCGCGGATGTGGAAAACACTCTGCTCGAACATGAAGCGGTGGTGGAAAGCGCCGTGATCGGCAAACCCGACCCGGAGCGCGGCTCGATCGTAAAAGCCTATGTGGTCACCCACCCACAGTTCGATGCCGATGAAAGCCTGGCGCAGGCGATGCAGCAGCATGTTCGCAACCGCCTCTCCACCCACGCTTTCCCCCGCGAAATCGAATTCGTCACCGATCTGCCTAAAACCTCCAGCGGCAAGATCCAGCGTTTCCTGCTGCGCAAACAGGCGGCAGGAGAAGCACCCTCCCAGTGAGCCTTGAGGCCTTCGGGCCTCTTTTTTCTCAATCGAATGCTGTTTAAAGAGTAGAGAGAAGCGATGAAAATACTCGTAGCCGTCAAACGCGTGATCGACTACAACGTGAAGGTCCGGGTCAAGGCAGACTGCAGCGATGTGGATCTGGCCAACGTCAAAATGGCCCTGAACCCGTTTTGTGAAATCGCCGTCGAGGAAGCGATTCGCCTCAAGGAAAGCGGCCAGGCCCAGGAGATCGTGGTGGTTTCCATCGGCAGTAAAGCCTGTCAGGAGCAGCTGCGCACGGCACTGGCTCTGGGCGCCGACCGCGCCATTCAAGTGGAAGCGCCCGACAATCTGGCCCCCCTGTCCATCGCCCGCATCCTGAAACAGGTTGCACAGGAGGAATCAGCCGACCTGATCCTGTTGGGTAAACAGTCAATCGACGCCGACAACAACCAGACCGGCCAGATGCTGGCAGCGCTGATGGACCGCCCCCAGGCCACCTTTGCATCCGAGGTTCAGGTCGAGGGCGGCAGCCTGCGGGTAACACGCGAGATCGACGGGGGCCTGCAGACACTGAGCATGCAGTTGCCGGCCGTGGTAACCACAGACCTGCGCCTGAACGAGCCACGCTACGCTTCACTGCCCAACATCATGAAAGCCAAGCGCAAACCACTTGAAGTCAAAACCCCCGAGGAGCTGGGCGCTGAAGTAACCAACGGGGTGGAACTGCTGGGGGTCGAAGCGCCAGCCGAGCGTCAGGCCGGTATTCGGGTCAGCTCGGTGGAAGAGCTGGTGGATAAACTGCGTAACGAAGCAAAGGTACTGGCATGAGCACTCTTATCTTAAGCGAACACGATAACCAGTCACTGAAACCCGTCACCCTGAGCCTGATCAGCGCCGCCCAAGCGATCGGTGGTGAGATTGACCTGTTGGTGGCAGGCAACAACTGTGACGCGGTGGCCGAAGCCGCCGCTCAGATCGGCGGGGTGCGCAAGGTCATCCTGGCCGACCATGCCGCCTATGCCCATCAGCTGGCGGAGAATGTCAGTAAGCTGGTGGCCGAGCTGGCACAGGGGTACAGCCATGTACTCGCACCGGGAACGACCACCGGTAAGAACATCCTGCCACGGGTCGCAGCCCTGCTGGGGGTCAACCAGCTCTCGGACATCATCTCGGTGGAGTCTGCCGATACGTTCAAACGACCCATCTACGCCGGCAATGCAATCGCCCGCGTAAAATCCAGCGACCCCATCAAAGTAATGACAGTACGAGGCACCGCCTTCGACGCAGCCGACGCCACCGGTGGCAACGCTAATATCGAGCGCTGTACCCGCGTACATCAACACACGGATATCGAATTTGTCGGGGAAGCGCTGGCCAGTTCGGACCGGCCGGAGCTCACAGCCGCATCCACCGTTATTTCGGGTGGCCGGGGCCTGGGCAACGGCGAAAACTTCGAGATGCTCTATCGCCTCGCCGATAAGCTTGGCGCTGCCGTGGGCGCATCCCGGGCAGCGGTGGACGCGGGCTTCGTTCCCAATGACATGCAGGTGGGACAAACCGGCAAGATGGTCGCACCGGAGCTCTACATCGCAGTCGGCATTTCCGGCGCAATCCAACACCTGGCCGGCATGAAGGATTCGAAGGTGATCGTTGCCGTCAACAAGGATGAGGAAGCGCCCATCTTCCAGATCGCCGATTACAGCCTGGTCGGTGATCTGTTTGACGCGGTTCCCGAGCTTGAGCAACGGGTCTGATCCTAGCCTTTGAAAGGAGATGACGAAAAAAGGGGCCATTCAACGAATGGCCCCAAGGCAGGGTACTTCAACACAACCGAGTGCTTTTAAAACAGCTCCACCGCCACAGCGGTCGCCTCTCCCCCTCCGATACACAAAGATGCTACGCCTTTCTTGAGACCTCGCTGCTGCAGCGCGTTGAGCAATGTCACCAGAATACGGGAACCGGAAGAGCCGATAGGGTGACCCAACGCACAGGCGCCACCGTGAACATTGACCTTCTCCTCATCGAGCCCCAGCTCCTTGATCGCCAGCAGAGAGACCACGGCAAAGGCTTCGTTGATCTCGAACAGATCCACCTCATCCTTGCTCCAGCCCGCTTTATCAAGCACCTTCTGAATGGCTCCGATGGGCGCAATGGTAAACTCAGCCGGCAGCTGGGCGTGGGTGGAGTGCGCCACTATGCGCGCCACCGGTGTAAGGCCCCGCCGCTGCGCTTCCTCGCTGCTCGCCAATACCAGTGCTGACCCGCCGTCACTGATCGAGCTGGAGTTAGCCGCGGTGACGCTGCCATCTTTTTTAAAGGCGGGTTTGAGCTGAGGGATCTTATCCGGACGTGCATTGCCCGGCTGTTCGTCCACCTCCACTATCTGATCACCTTGACGGCCATTGACGGTGACAGGCGCAATTTCCTGCTTGAACCCACCGTTCTCGATTGCAGAAAGCGCCCGGTTTAGCGAGCTGATCGCAAAATCGTCCATCGCTTCGCGACTGATGCCGTACTCATCGGCAGTACGCTGAGCGAAAACGCCCATCAGTCCGCCTTCGTAGGCATCCTCAAGCCCATCCAGGAACATGGAATCCAGCACCTGGCCGTGACCCATGCGCATACCGGCACGCGCCTTGGGCAGGAGATAGGGCGCCTGGCTCATGTTTTCCATACCGCCCGCCACCATGATCGACGCACTTCCCGCCTTGATCTGATCATGCGCTTGCATCACGGCTTTCATACCCGAGCCACACATCTTGTTGACGGTGGTACAGCCGCTGGCATCGGGAATACCCGCCGCCCGCGAGGCCTGCCGTGCCGGTGCCTGTCCAAGGCCGCCGGGTAAAACGCATCCCATAATCACTTCATCGATATCTGCGGGAGCCAAACCGGCCCGTTCCACGGCCGCCTTGATGGCAACGGCCCCCAGCTCCGGGGAGCGCACACTGGAGAGTGCGCCCATCATTCCGCCCATCGGGGTACGGGCCGCGCCTAAAATTACGATATTGCTATCTGACATCTGTTGCTCCTGTTTAAACTTATTGTCATGGAGTTTGTTCTGGCTGTATTTCAGTCCCGGCCCAGCACCGATCGCGCAATGACCTCCTTCATCACCTCGGAGGTGCCACCGTAAATACGCTGTACACGGGCATCGACAAAGGCGCGAGAAATTGGATATTCGCTGGTGTAGCCGTAACCGCCGAACAGTTGCAGGCACCCATCAGCCACCCGGTACTGCATCTCGGTCGCGCTGTATTTCGCCATTGAGGCACTGGCCGCATCCAGTTCACCGCTTACGTAGGCGCCTATACACTGATCGATGAAAGCGCGGTTAATGCGGTAGTCGGTCTCCATTTCCGCGACCCGAAAACGGGTGTTCTGCAATGCCTTGAGCTTCTGCCCAAAAAGCCGCCGCTCATCGGCATATCGAATGGTCATATCCAGTGCGCCGCGGGCGGCCTCAACCGCCATGGCACCAATCACCAGGCGCTCGCGCGGCAGCTCCTGCATGAGGTAAACAAATCCCTGGCCGGGCTCGCCCAGCAACGCAGACGCCGGAACACGCAGGTTGTCGAAAAACAGCTCCGAGGTATCGCCGCAGTGTTGGCCAATCTTCTCCAGATTCCGCCCCCGGCTGAATCCAGGCAGTGCCGTATCCACAAGAAACAGGCTGACGCCTTTCGCCCCGGCAGACGGGTCGGTCTTGGCGGCAACGATCACCAGATCCGCATGCTGACCATTGGTAATAAAGGTTTTGGAGCCGTTAAGGATAAATTCGTCGCCATCTGCGATGGCGGTCGTTCGCAGCGCCGCCAGATCACTGCCGGCACCGGGCTCTGTCATTGCGATGGCGCCCACGACCTCACCGCTGACCATGCCTGGCAGCCAGCGCTCTTTTTGGGCATCGCTACCCAGGTGCGCGATGTAGGGTGCGACAATATCGGAGTGCACCATCAGATTGGTGGCCAGCGCCCCGTAGCCCAGCCGGGCCATTTCGCTCACCAGCATCACCGAATACTCGAAGGGTACTTCGCAGCCGCCATAGGCCTGGGGCGCATCCACACACAGAAGCCCCCCTTCACCCAAGGTATTCCAGAGTGCGCGAGGGCAGATTCCGTCACGCTCCCACTGTTCGTAATAAGGCGCTACCTCTCGTTCCAGCGCACGCAACAGCATCTGTCGGAACAGTTCGAGTTCTTCGTGCTCAATCTTTAACGCCGTATTCATTGCACCCACCTCCCTGCATTCACTTGGGTGCCATGCGCAGCGCGCAATCGAGCCGGATTGTTTCACCGTTCAAGAGCGGATTTCTAACGATCTGATCAACCAGCAGGCCAAACTCCTCGGGCTGACCCAGGCGCTTCGGAAAGGGCAGCGTTGCCGCCAGACTGTCCTGCACCTCCTGAGAGAAGCCGGCCATCATTGGCGTCATAAATATGCCGGGGGCGATGGTATTCACCCGTATACCACTGCGCGCCAGCTCACGGGCAGCCTGCAGCGTCATCGACACAACCCCCCCCTTGGAGGCGCTGTAGGCCACCTGGCCAACCTGACCTTCGTAGGCTGCGATGGAAGCGGTGGAGATGATCACCCCCCGCTCGCCGTCCCCATTGGCTTCCCGGTTCGCCATCTCGGCGGCAGCCAGGCGCATGATGTTGAAGCTACCGACCAGGTTGACCTGAATCACCCGGCTGAAATCATCCAGCGGCATCGGCCCCTCTTTGCCGACGATTTTGCCGGCCGGGGCGATACCGGCACAGTTCACGGCAATACCGCAGGGGCCATGCACCTCACGGGCTGCGGCGAATGCCGCTTCTGCACTGTAGGCATCAGCCACATCACAGCGCACAAACAAACCACCCAGCTCCTCGGCGACCTTTCGACCGCGCTCCTCCTGAAGGTCGAAGATCGCCACCTTCGCGCCAGCCGCTGCCAGCGCTCGGGCTGATCCTTCACCAAGCCCGGAGGCACCACCTGTGACTATTGCCGGTACGTCTTTGAACTCCATAACCCACTCACCTTGATTGTTGTTTTTGCCGCCTTTTGTGCCACGGCGTTGAATAAGTGATATCCCTAAGTTTGGAACAGCACCGGAGCCGGTGCCATGACAATATTCGGCAGCAAAATTGGCAAAAAACGACAGCAGAGGACAACAAGGCGAAAAGGAGCTGGGGAGCGATTTGCTTAAGAAAGAAGGGCCTCCGTAGAGGCCCTGATCAGGGTTCAAGCCACGCCGACCGCCCGTATCCTGTCTTCGATCTCCGGCAGGATGGTTTCATCGTCAATGGTTGAGGGCATCTTGTACTCCTCCGCGGCAGCGATTTTGCGCAGAATCGCGCGCAGTATCTTGCCGGAGCGCGTCTTGGGCAGGCGCTGCACGATAATCGCCCGGCGGAAGCAGGCCACGGCACCCACCTGGTCGCGGACCCGTGCTACGAGTTCCTGCTCCAGCTGCGCTTCCTCGATCTCGACGCCCGCCTTGAGCACGATTAAACCCACCGGCACCTGCCCCTTGAGTTCATCGGCCACGCCGATGACGGCACACTCGGCCACGGCTTCATGGGCCGACACGACCTCTTCCATTTCACCGGTGGAAAGCCGGTGTCCGGAGACATTAATCACATCATCGGTACGACCGGTGATGTAGACATAGTTGTCTTCATCCTTATAGCCGCCATCGCCGGTATGGTAATAGCCGGGAAACAGCGTCAGATAGGAGCTGACAAAACGGTCGTTGTTGTTCCAGATACTCCAGGCCACTCCCGGTGGCAATGGCAGGCGGATGCAGATATTGCCCGCTTCCATCGGTCCGACGGGCTCACCTTCGCCATCAAGCACCTGGATATCGTATCCGGGTATGGGTTTATTGGTAGAACCCAGGCGTGCAGCGGACGGATTGTCCCAGCCCATCATCGGCGCTGTCACGGGCCAGCCGGTTTCGGTCTGCCACCAGTGGTCGATCACCGGCACCTGCAGCAGCTCATCTAGCCAATAGTAGGTGGCTGAATCGAGTTTCTCGCCCGCCACAAAGATCCAGCGCAGGCTGCTCAGATCATGCCGGTTAGCCAACGCACCCTCGGCATCCTCCTTGCGAACGGCGCGAAACGCCGTGGGCGCACAGAACATGGAGTTGACCTTGTACTCCTCGATGATGCGCCAGAAGGCACCGGCATCGGGTGTCCGAATCGGTTTACCCTCGTAGAAGATCGCACTACAACCGCCCATCAGCGGGCCATAAACGATGAATGAGTGACCCACCACCCAGCCGATATCCGACGCGCCCCACCAGACATCCCCGGGCTGCATGCCGTAGACGTTATTCAGCGCGAAGCTCAACGCCACGGCGTAACCACCGTTGTCACGCACGATACCCTTGGGCTGGCCCGTGGTGCCCGATGTATAGAGAATATACAGCGGATCGCTACCGCGAACCGGAACACACTCGGCCGGAAGGACACCTTCCTGCGCCTGATACCAGTCCAGGTCACGCGCCGGATCCATCTCGGCCTTGAGCATCGGACGCTGGCACACCAGAGTGTAAGGCGGTGTATGCCGGGCCAGCTCAAGGGCACGATCCACCAGTGGTTTGTAAGCGATCTGTTTATCGAATTCGATGCCGCAGGAGGCGGTCAGAATAACCTTTGGCTTGGCATCGTCGATTCGGATCGCCAGTTCGTTGGGCGCAAAGCCACCGAACACGACAGAGTGCACAGCGCCAAGCCGGGCGCAGGCCAGCATGGCGACGGCCGCTTCCGGGATCATCGGCATGTAGATAACGACCGTATCGCCCTTCTCTACCCCGAATTTACGCAGGGTACCGGCAAACCGGCTGACCCGCGTGCGCAGTTCATTGAAAGTGATCGCCTCTTTGGTATCGGTCACCGGGGAGTCGTAGTAGAGCGCAACCTGTTCACCACGTCCCTGTTCGATCTGGTGATCGAGCGCGAGATAACAGGTATTAAGCTCGCCATCGGCATACCAGCTGTGGGTACCCCAGTCCGTGGCCGTCAGAATCTGTTCCGGCTTTTTGAACCAGGCGATCCGGTCGGCCTGGGCCGCCCAGAAGCCCTCCGGGTCGTCGATCGACGCCTGATAGTGCGCGTTGTAATCCATACTCACCTCATCTTGTTATTTTTATGTGGGGGGCGGTGCCACTCGGGCACCCTATATGACCCTATTCGGCGCTTTGGTACAGCCTGATCAGACTGGAGAAATCCAGGCCACCATTACCGTTGCTCTTGTGCAGGTTAAACAGTGCCCGCGCCGCCGAGCCCATCGGTGTGGCTGATGCGCTCTGCTGGCTCACTTCCATGGCCAGCCCCAGATCCTTGAACATCAGATCCACCATAAAGCCGCCCTCATAATCACGGGAAGCCGGCACGCCGTCCATAACCCCCGGCACCGGGTTGTAAACCTGCAGCGCCCAGTTATTGCCGGAGCTCTGCTTCATGATGTCGGACAGCACCTTGGGATCGAGGCCGTTCTTCATCCCCATACTGAGCGCCTCACAGGTGCCCGCCATGAGGATGCCCAGCAGCATGTTGTTACACACTTTGGCGATCTGACCGGCTCCGGTCTCACCGGCATGGAAGATATTCTTGCCCATGCAGGCCAATATCGGCTGAGCCCGCTCAAACTGGGCGGCCTCACCACCCACAATAAAAGTCAGGGTACCGGCCTTGGCACCGCCGACTCCGCCGGAGACCGGCGCATCGATAAAACCAATGCCCTTCTCGGCACCGGCCGCAGCCACACGACGGGCGGTATCGGCGTCGATGGTAGAGCTGTCGATCACCAGCGCGCTGGAATCGATCAGGTCGAACAGCGGCTGCTCGCCACTGACAAACAGTGCTTCCACATGCTTGCCCGCAGGCAGCATGGAGATAACGAAATCCGCGCCACGCACCGCATGCTGCGCACTATCCGCCGCATTGCAGCCCGCCTCGACGGCCTGATTCAGTGCGGCGCCAGAGAGATCGAAAGCGTTAACGTTGTGCCCTGCCTGGGCGAGATTGGCGGCCATGGGACCACCCATGTTGCCAAGACCGATAAATGCGATTGTTGCCATGGGTTCTGTTCCTTATTTTTATTCTCGATCATTGAAAGGCTGCCGAGCCCGACAGCCGTCATGCGCTTAAAGGTCTGCCAGCGGGTTAGTCGACCAGGGCGACTCGAACAGGCCGTCCATAAACGACGGTTCGACCGCCTCAACCGTCGGGAAGGTCCAGTTAGGCTGGCCATCCTTGTCGATCAGCAGGGCGCGAACACCCTCCTGAAGCTCTCGGTGACGGCAGCACTGAATCGACAGCTCCAGCTCATGCTGGAACACCTCCCGCAACGACATATGACGGCAGCGCTGCAGTTGGCGGTGGATCATTTTGATCGATAACGGACTACCGTGGCTGATCGCCTTCTGGGCACGCTTGACCCACTTATCATCGGACTCCACCGCCAATAGCGCAGCGACGACCTCCTCGACCCTGTCGTGACTGGTCACCTCACGAATCAGGGCCTCGTGGGCACGGATCGGGGCCGGCATGGCCTGGAATGTGTCGCGACACTCCGCCTCCAGCTCCCGCAACACACGGCTGACCACGCCACCGGCGTCCCCCGTCCAGGCTTCGCTCTGCAACCGTTGCATGAGGCCTTCACGCATATCGGAGGTGAGGACCCGGTCCGCCAGGCCCAGGAAGAGCGCATCGGCCGCGTTGATCGGGTTTCCGGTCAGTCCCAGAAACAGTCCGGTGCCTCCCGGCATCCGGTTCAGGAACCAACTCCCGCCCACATCGGGATAAAGTCCGATGGTCACCTCCGGCATGGCCAGGTGGGATGTCTCAGTGACCACGCGGTGGCTACAGCCATTCATCAGGCCCATGCCACCACCCATGACGATCCCGCTGCCCCAACAGATAATCGGTTTCGGGTAGGTATGCAGGGTGTAATCAAGACGGTATTCACGGGTGAAAAACTGCTCCGGAAAGTCGCCTTCGTTGGAACTCATCGCCTTGTAGAGGTTGACGATATCGCCCCCTGCACAAAACGCCTTGTCACCGGCACTATCCATAAAAAGAGCGACGATACGATCATCATCGCGCCAGCGATCCAGCTGGGGCTGAATCAGGTCGACCATCTCCAGCGTCAGCGCGTTCAGTGATTTTTCCGCATTGATACGAATCTCACCGATCGCGTGACCATCACCGGTTGCATGTTCGATAAAGAGCACAGCGCTCATACGGTTCTCCCCATTCAGCGGTTGATCCACTCGGCCTTGCGCTTCTCAAGGAAGGCGTTAACCCCCTCACGCTGATCTTCGGTATGGAAAAGATCCACAAACAGCTCGCGCTCCAGTATGTATCCCTGATCCAGCGGGCGACTGCGACCGGACTGAATCAGCGTTTTGCAGGCAGCCACCGCCGAGGGGCTCTGCTCCGCAACCTGTTCAGCCAGCTCCAACGCGCGGGACAGCGCCTGCCCCTGTTCGACCACCTCTTCGACCAGACCGATCTCACGCGCCTGCTGCGCTTTAACCCGTTCGCCGCAGAGGATCATCCGCTTGGCCCAGCCCTCACCGACAAGCCAGGTCAGATTCTGAGTCCCCCCGGCGCAGGGCAACAGGCCGACTTTTGCTTCGGGCAGCGCCATCTGGGCCTGGGTTTCAGCTACGCGCAGATCACAGGCCAGTGCCACTTCCAGTCCGCCCCCCATGGCGAAGCCGTTGATGGCGGCGATGGATACGCCGCGAAAACGGCTCAGGGTTTCGAAGGCTTCACCGAACAGGCGAGCCATATCACGGGCTACACTGCGATCCCCGTCCGCAAACAACTTGAGATCTGCACCGGCGGAAAAGAACTTGTCCCCCTCGCCGGTCAATACCAGGCTCCAGATCTCCCGGTCCTGATTCAGCTCCTCTACACTGCGCGTGAGTGCCTGCAGGCTGTCCGCCGTCCAGGTATTGGCCGGTGGGTTATTCATGGTCACTAGCGCCACATGGCCGCGCTTTTCAATTCGAATCGGTTCAGACATATTCCTGCTCTCCTTGAAGCCGGTTTGTCGTGTGCCTCTCAAGCCGGTGTTAAAGCTCGCCGGCTCCTTCAGCCAGCACTCGGCGGGAGATAATGAGGCGCATCACTTCGTTGGTACCTTCCAGAATTCGATGAACCCGGGTGTCACGCAGATAACGCTCCAGCGGGTACTCCTTGATATAGCCGTTACCGCCATACAGCTGAAGCGCTTCGTCACAGATGCCGTAGCAGACATCGGTGGCAAACCGCTTGGCCATGGCACAATAACTGGTGGCATCGGGGTGACCGTTATCCAGCTTGCTGGCGGCCAGACGCACCATCTGCCGGGCGGCTACCAGTTCCGTCTGCATATCGGCAATCCGGAACTGCAACGCCTGAAAATCGGCCAGGCGCTGACCGAACTGCCGTCGTTCAAGCAGATACTCCCGCGCTTTATTGAGCGCCTGCTGGGCGGTTCCCACCGAACAGGTAGCGATATTGATCCGACCGCCATCCAGGCCCTTCATGGCGATCCTGAAGCCCTGGCCCTCTTCACCCAATAAATTCAACGCCGGTACACGTACGTCTTCAAAGGTGATCATCCGTGTGGGCTGGCAGTTCCACCCCAGTTTGTCCTCCTTGCGGCCGTAGCTGATACCCTCGCTGCGAGCATCGACCGCGAAAGCAGATATCCCGGCCGCACCCTCACCACCGGTGCGGGCCATCACCACCAGAAGGTCGGTACTGCCGGCGCCCGAGATAAAGATTTTGCTGCCATTGAGCACATAGTGATCTCCATCGCGACGGGCCGTGGTTTTCAGCGAAGCCGCATCGGAACCAGCATTGGGCTCGGTCAGGCAGTAGGAGCCAAGCTGCTGGCCACTGGCCAACCCCTCGCTCCACTGCTCGATAACCGCCGGGCCACCAAAACTGGCCACCATCCAGCTCACCATGTTGTGGATGGTGAGGTAGGCCGTGGTGGAGGTACAGCCCATCGCCAGTTGCTCAAAGATAATGCTGGCGTCCAGACGGCTCAGCCCCAAGCCGCCCGCCGCTTCCGGTGTATACAACGAGCAGAATCCAAGCTCGCCGGCTTTCTGTAACACCTCGACCGGAAAGATCGCTTCTTGATCCCACTCACCCGCGTTGGGCTCAAGCTCATTGAGGGCAAACCCTCGCGCCATATCGGCAAAGGCGATCTGGTCTTCGTTCAGTTCAAAATCCATCACACACCTCGAACTCGCCTGCGGTTATCACTTGAGCTGGATGGTCATGTTGGGACCGGAAACGATATCGTCCTCAAACCAGCGTGCAGTCACGGTCTTGGTCTCGGTGTAGAACTTCACCGCCTGCTTGCCATAGGCGTGCTGATCGCCGTAGAAGGACTTGCGCCAGCCCGTGAAGGAGAACATGGGCAGCGGCACCGGTACCGGCACATTGATACCAACCTGACCCACTTTGATCTCGTGCTGATACTTGCGCGCCGCGGCGCCGGAGGACGTGAAGATCGAGGTACCGTTGCCATAGGGGTTTTCGTTGATCAGGGCAATCGCCTCATCGAGCGTATCCACCTCGAGTGCGATCAGCACCGGACCGAAAATCTCCTCCTGGTAGATCGACATATCACGGGTCACATTGCGGAACATGGTGGGGCCCACCCAGTTACCATCCGGATAGCCCTCGACAGCACATTCGCTGCCATCGAGGATACAGTCCGCTCCGGCGTCTTTACCCTCCTGAATCAATCGCAGAACACGCTCCCGCGCCTGAGGGTTAATCAACGGTCCGTAGCCGGCCTGGGGGTCGTTCCAGGCACCCGGACGGACCTTGGCCAGGGCATCGCGCACCTCTTCTATCCACTGACGAGACTCACCCACAAACACCGCCACGGAAATCGCCATACAGCGCTGTCCCCCAGCGCCCACGGAAGCACCCGCGATATTGCTGATCACCTGATTCTTGGACGCATCCGGCATCACCACCATGTGGTTCTTCGCGCCGGCAAACGCCTGCACCCGCTTCATATGGTCGGTGCCGGTACGGTAAATGTGCTCACCCACAGCCACCGACCCGACGAACGAGATCGCCGGTGTATCCTTGTGAGTCAGCAGCTGGTTCACAACATCCTTGGTGCCGTGAACAATCTGCAGCAGCCCATCCGGCGCACCGGCTTCCTTAAACAGCTCAGCCAGGCGCATCGGTGTCAGTGGATCCTGCTCGGAGGGTTTCAGCACGAAGGTATTGCCACAGGCGATCGCCATCGGGAACATCCACAGCGGAATCATGGCCGGAAAGTTAAATGGCGTGATACCCACGCAAACACCCAGTGGCTGAGTGACGCTGTAGCAGTCGATTTTACGGGCCACGTTTTCCACCGTTTCGCCCATGCTCAACGAAGCGATATTGCAGGCATGCTCCACCACCTCAATACCACGCCACACATCCCCTTTGGCATCTTCGAAGGTTTTACCGGTTTCCTGAGCCAGCAGCTCGGCCAGTTCATCATGGTGCTCTTTCAACAGCGCCTGATAGCGCAGCATCAACCGCGCACGATCACCCACGGCGGTCTCTTTCCAGCTATCAAACGCCTGCTGCGCTACAGACACGGCGCGATCAACCTCAGCCGACGTGGCACAGGGCACCTGCGCCAGGACCTCCTGCGTAGCGGGATTGGTCACCGGCAGCCACTGGCTGGTTTCGCTCTGTACGAATTCACCACCGATCAGAAGCGGTACATGCTGAGTCATTCAAGTCACCTTCACAGTCAGATTTTTGTTGTTATGCGATCGCAGCCAACCTGCTATCGGTTTCCGAGACGCTAGAGCTGCGTCTGAACACTGACTGATTTTGTAACACAGGGAGCCCCACGCAGAGATTGATAATGTTGCTCAGTTGATGGACTATATTGCTATTAAATAAGGGATAATACTAATTAACGAAATACAACAGTACCTGAATCATGAGCACACCCTCCAGCTGGCCTCTTTCCCCCGAAAGCATCCGTTTTGTTCTGCCCCGAAAAGTGGTTTCCGAACTGGCACAACACCCGCTCAGCGAGCAACTGTATCCGTTAGGCCTGGGATATTATCGACGGGCACAGGGCCATGAAATGCGTCGCGCTCAACATGACGACTTTCTGCTGATTTACTGTCTGGAAGGCAGTGGCAGAGTCACCTATGGAGACGAGAATAAGCGCCGTATCGTGAGGCCAGGCGATCTCCTGGTGCTACCGCGCGGAACTGCCCACCATTACCGGACCGACGCCCGGGACCCCTGGAGTATCTACTGGATTCACTTCGGCGGGCAGTTGTCACAGACATTTATCGACCAGCTGGCACTGGATGTCGGTTCGCCCTTACTGCATCTGGGAATCCACTCTCGACTGGTGTCTGACTTTGAGACCTTGCTGGACACCCGCCAGGCACGCCACCGACTCACATCCTACCTGCATGCCAGCAGTCAGTTACGTCAGCTCCTGACACATATTGCGCTATTGCGCCCACTGGCCAGATTACAGCAGGAGGAATCATTTGATATCGAAAAGGTGCACAGCCTGATGCAGGCCCGACTGCATGAACAACTGGATGTGAACACGCTGGCCAGCGCCGTAAGCCTGTCCAAATACCACTTTATCAAGAAGTACAAAACACTGACCGGTACGACGCCGATCAACCATTTCATCCAGCTCAAGATCGAGCGCGCCTGCCACCTGCTGGATGTGACCGACAAGGAGATAAAGGAGATAGCCTGGGCTGTAGGATATGAAGATGCTTACTATTTTTCTCGCATCTTTAAAAAGACGATGGGCATTTCGCCCAGCCACTACCGGGCAATCCGAACCGGCCACTCCTCTTACGTCAGCTGATATTTCAACCGGCGCCGAACGACCATGGCCAGCTAGATCGTTAACGAAAAAACGCCCACCGGGGAATCAATGGTGGGCGAATCGCTCGACCGGGTCGAGTTAGCCGAAATTTCGCTTCCACACTTTTTGAAGCTCGCCGACGATACCGCTGCGGAACGCCAGTACACAGATCACGAAGATAAAACCCATGATGATATGGACATAGTTGCCCAGCTCACCGCCGGAGAGATAGTTCTGCATGGTCACGATAACGCCGGCACCAACCACCGGCCCCAGGATCGTGCCAACCCCGCCGACCAAGGTCATCAGCACCACCTCGCCCGACATATGCCAGTGCACATCGGTCAGTGACGCCAGCTGGAACACCAGCGTTTTGGTGGAGCCCGCCAGCCCCGCCAGCGCAGCAGAGATGGTGAAAGCGACCCATTTGTAGTTGTTGACCTCGTAGCCCAGTGAAACGGCACGCGGCTCATTTTCACGAATCGCTTTGAGTATCTGCCCAAACGGCGAATGAATCGTGCGATGAACCAGCCAGAAACCAAACAGGAACACGGCCAGCACGAAATAGTACATGTTCAGGTTATCGGTCAGATCGATAAAGCCGAACAGTTCGCCGCGCGATACACCCTGCATGCCGTCCTCACCACCGGTAAACGGTGCCTGAAGATAGAGAAAGAACACCAGCTGAGCCAGTGCCAGCGTCACCATGGCGAAGTAGATCCCTTCCCGCTTGACCGAGAGCTTGCCAAACACCGCCCCCAGAGCACCGGCAGCGACTGTCCCCAGGATGACCGCAAGCTCGGGCGTGAGGCCTGAATTCATCATCAGCCAGCCGGTGATATATCCCCCCGTACCGAGAAAGGCAGCGTGACCAAAGGAGAGCAGCCCCACATAGCCGAGCATCAGGTTGAACGCACAGGCAAACAGCGCGAAGCAGAGAAGTTTGGCCAGAAAGACTGGATAGAGAAAGAACGGCGCTACAACAGCCAGCAGCACGAGCACCACGTAGAGTTTATTCAGTTTCATCATAACCCTCTCAGGCCTCCTTACCGAACAGACCGGCCGGCTTGACCAGCAGCACGATCACCATCACCAGAAAGATCACGGTATTGGACGCTTCCGGGTAGAAATACTTGGTCAGACCCTCAATCACGCCCATGCCCAGCCCCGTCAGAATAGCGCCACCAATGGAGCCCATACCGCCGATAACGACAATGGCGAACACCACAATAAGCAGATTGGAGCCCATATCCGGCGACACCGAGTAGATCGGCGCGGCCATCACACCGGCGAGACCCGCCAGGGCTACACCAAAGCCAAAGGTCAGGGTCACGATCAATGGCACATTGATACCAAACGCCTGCATCAGGTGCGGATTTTCAGTACCGGCGCGCAGATAAGCGCCCAGCTTGGTTTTTTCGATCATCCACCAGGTCAGTCCACAGACCACGACGGATGCGCAGATAATCCAGAGACGGTAATCCGGCAGATACATGAACGGGAGCTTGGTCCCGCCACTGAGCGCTTCGGGAATGCTGTAGGGCAGACCGGAAGAGCCGTAAAGATGGGTGAAAAGCCCCTGCAGTATCAGTGCTACACCAAACGTCAGGAGCAGGCTGTAAAGGTGGTCCTCATTAGCGATGGGACGGACCAGGAATCGCTCCATCAGAATGCCGACGAAACCGACAGCCAGCGGCACCACCACCAGCGCGGCCCAATAGTTTATGCCGAAATAGCTCAGCGCCAGCCAGGCGGCGAAGGCTCCCAGCATGTACATGGCACCCTGGGCGAAATTGATGATCTTGAGCAGACCGAAAATGATCGCCAGCCCAAGGCTCAACAGAGCATAGAAAGATCCGTTGATCAGGCCGACAAGCAGCTGACCGAACAGACCGAAAAGATTGATTCCGAGAAATGTCACCATAGCCTTGTCCCGTTCACACCCATTTACAGCGACCGCGAACAGCAGTGTTCAATCTGCTCTACCACCCCGGAAAGAGGCGGCAGAGCAGCACTGCCGTAGCAGGATTCAACTATTGTTCTTATTTAAAATCGCATTCGGGCAGCACGGGTGCGAAGGCCTGATCACCCGGGATCACGCTGACGACCTTGAAGATGTCATCACTGCTGCTGCGTTCTTCGGGCTTGGTGATCTCCACATAGTACATGTCGTGAACCATGCGTCCGTCACTGCGCAGCGTCGCGTTGCGTGCGAAGAAATCATCCGGCTTCATCTCTTTCATCTTCTTGATAACGGCATCGGAGTCATCGGTACCGGCCGCCTCAATCGCCTTCAGATAATGCATGGTCATGGAGTAAGCACCGGCATGACCCATCGCCGGGATCGCACCATGGCGCTCTTTGAAACGCTTGCTCCACTCACGGGTCTGATCGTCATAATCCCAGTAGAAACCGGTTGTGGTACGCATACCGCCCGCGGTATTGGGATCCATCGCCTGAGCGTTGGGCGTGAATACCAGCAGACCGGCCACATCAACCATCTGCGTCAGACCAAATTCGGACGCAGCCTTAAGCGCGTTGACCGTATCGGTTCCGGCATTGGCCAGCGCCACCACATCGGCACCGGAGGACTGAGCCTGAAGAATGTACGAGGAGAAGTCAGTGGTACCCAGCGGCGCACGGGCGGCGCCCATAACTTCACCGCCATTTTCCTTGATCACCTTGGTGGCAACGCCTTCAAGGGCATGACCAAAGGCATAGTCAGCCGTAATGAAGAACCACTTTTTCTTGCCCGCCTCGACCATCGGCTTTACGGTACCGTTGGCCAGCGCCACCACGTTATAGGTCCAATGCACGTTATAGGGTGAGCACTGCTTGGTGGTGAAAGCGTTAGAAGCCGCAGTGGAGATCAATGCAATCTTCTTGGCTTCGGTGGTTACCTTGGTCGCTGCACCGACCACCGCAGAGGAGACCAGCCCGCCGACCGCATCCACCTGCTCGTTTTCAATCCACTTGCGAACAATGGCCGAGCCCACGTCAGGCTTAAGCTGATCATCGGCACTGATGACCTCGATCGGCGCGCCCAGCACACTGCCGCCAAAGTCTTCCACCGCCATGTTGATCGCGGTAACACAACCTTCGCCGCAGATATCCGCGTACACGCCGCCCATATCCGCCAACACACCGATCTTGACTTTGCCATCCGATACGTTGGCCAGGGCCGCGGAAGATGCAAATGCGGCAACCGAAGCTGCCAGTAGGGTCTTCTTAATCATTCTCATCGACACTCTCCTATCGAGCATTGTTATTTTTATTTCTCATTTAAGGGATCAAACCCCAAGGTAGGTATTCAGGAGCTCTGTCTTGGCTTCAAGCTCACGGGCCTGAATCTCCTCAACGATGTGACCGTGTTCCATGACGTAGTGACGGTCGGCAATGGGGGCTGCAAAACGGAAGTTCTGCTCCACCAGCAATATGGTCAAACCCCGCTCCTTGAGCTTGACCAGCACTTCACCCAGCTTCTGTACGATCACCGGCGCCAAACCCTCGGTGATCTCATCAAGCAGCAGAATATTGGCGCCCGAGCGCAGAATTCTCGCCAGAGCCAGCATCTGCTGCTCACCGCCGGATAGACGGGTGCCCTGGCTCGTACGGCGTTCATAAAGGTTGGGAAACATTTCGTAGAGCTCATCGACGCTCATGCCGTCGGATCGCACCGCCGGCGGTAACAGCAGGTTTTCCTCGACACTCAGGCTGGAGAAAATACCCCGCTCTTCCGGGCAGTAACCCAGCCCCAGATGCGCGATCTTGTGAGCCGGTAAACTGATGGTCTCGGTCCCGTTGATATTGATCGAACCGCTGCGCCGCCCGACCATATTCATGATCGCCCGCAGCGTTGTGCTGCGCCCGGCACCGTTGCGCCCGAGCAGCGTAACTAGCTCGCCCTGCATGATGTTCATATCGATGCCGTGCAGGATATGGGACTCACCATAGAAGGCGTGCAGATCATCAATACGTAGCTTCTCGCGATGGGTACTCATCCCCGAGCCTCCTCAACCACTTCCATAGCAGCCTGCTCATCAGCCCGGTCCTGCTCCTCGCTGGCCGCAGTGCCCATATAGGCCTCACGTACACGAGGGTCGGCTGACACAGTGGAGTAATCACCTTCGGTCAGAATGGAGCCGCGCTGCAACACCGTAATCCGGTCCGCCAGCTTGGAAACCACATGCAGGTTGTGCTCGACCATCAGAATCGTGCGCCCCTTGGACACCTTTTTGATCAGGTCGGCCACCAGACCCACATCCTCATGCCCCATGCCCTGCGTCGGCTCATCCAGCAGCATCAGCTCAGGCTCCAGGGCAAGCGTCGTTGCGATCTCCAGCGCGCGTTTACGACCGTACGAGAGATCCACAGTCTGTGCCTCGGCAAAATCGGCCAGACCGACTGAAGCCAGCAGTTCGTAGGCGCGCTCGTTCAGCCGATCAAGCACCTTTTGCGAACGCCAGAAATGAAAGCTATGGCCCTCCTTGCGTTGGAGAGCCACGCGAACGTTCTCCAGAACAGAAAGATGAGGAAAGACCGCCGAAATCTGGAATGAACGTACAACCCCTTTGCGGGCGATCGCGGCGGGCTTCATCGCGGTGATGTCATCACCGTTAAACAGGATCTGGCCGCTGGTCGGGATCAGAAACTTGGTCAGTAAGTTGAATACGGTTGTCTTGCCGGCCCCGTTAGGGCCGATAAGGGCGTGAATATGGCCGCGTGCCACCTGAAGATTGACATCATCGACCGCGGTGAAGCCCTTGAACTCTTTAATGAGATTCCGGGTTTCAAGAACGTAGTCTGCACTCATGTGTAAACCAAGCCCCTTGTTGTTTTTATGCTGGCTTTCGCACTTGGCGTCGAATCCTTACGTCCACGTAAGGCACGGACCAAACCTAGCAATCATCACTAGGGGAATACAATTACTACTTTAGTCTAATAAAGACATGTATAGACCGATCTAAAAATACATTTAACTTTTAGAATCAGTATCTTATAAAAAAAATAACCCTATTTTTAACCAAGTTAATTATCGGCACTTTACGTTAACGTAAACTTGTATTAGCCTTGCCATCACTCCTATTAAATACAGGATTACCCTTACACGATGAGCAAGACCTACTCCATCAGCGAATTAGCCGGCGAGTTTGATGTAACCACTCGCAGCATTCGCTTCTATGAAGATCAGGGCCTTCTGCACCCCTCCAGGAGCGGGCAGACCCGCATCTACAGCAGCAAGGACCGGGTGCGACTGAAGCTGATACTGCGTGGCAAGCGACTGGGTTTTTCCCTGGCGGAGACACGGGAGCTGTTCGACTTATGGGACGAAACCCCCGGCGGCAGCGAAAAGCAGCTTCACCTGATGCTCACAACAATCCAAAGCAAGCGCGCCAATCTCGAGCAGCAGTTAAAAGACATCGCGATGGCGCAACTGGAACTCGACAATGCCGAGACTCGCTGCAAGGCAGCCCTCAAGGAGCTTGAGGACAAGAAGCAAGGGTTGCTTCAGGACGAAATCAAGTCGGCATAACTACAACAAGGTAGAAAAAGATGATCTCTGCATACTCTGAACTTAATTTTGGGCTGGGCGAAACCATCGATATGCTGCGCGAACAGATCAACAGTTTCGCCGCTCAGGAGATCGCACCGCGCGCGGAAGCGATCGATCAGGAAAACGCCTTCCCCAACGACCTCTGGCGTAAATTCGGTGACATGGGCCTGCTCGGCATTACCGTAAAGGAAGCATGGGGCGGGGTCGATATGGGCTACCTGGCTCACGTCATCGCCATGGAAGAGATCAGTCGCGCGTCGGCCTCCGTGGGCCTCTCCTACGGTGCCCACTCCAACCTCTGCGTTAACCAGATTCACCGTAACGGCAGTGACGCTCAGCGCGAAAAGTATCTGCCCCGGCTACTGAGCGGCGAGCATATCGGCGCTCTGGCCATGTCCGAGCCCAACGCCGGGTCCGACGTGGTATCGATGAAACTGACCGCTCGCGATGCCGGCGACCACTACGTCCTCAACGGCAACAAGATGTGGATCACCAACGGTCCGGACGCCAATGTTTACGTGATCTACGCCAAAACCGACCCCAGTGCCGGCCCCAAAGGTATTACGGCATTTATTGTCGAGCGTGATACCGAAGGCTTCAGCCAGGCTCAGAAACTCGACAAGCTGGGTATGCGCGGCTCCAACACCTGTGAGCTGGTATTCCAGGACGCCAAAGTGCCCAAGGAAAACATCCTCGGCGAACTCAACGGCGGCGTAAAAGTACTGATGAGCGGGCTGGACTACGAGCGTCTGGTACTTTCCGGTGGTCCACTGGGGATCATGCAGGCGGCCATGGACCTGGTTGTGCCCTATATCCGCGACCGCAAGCAGTTCGGTCAGGCAATTGGCGAATTTGAACTGGTTCAGGGCAAGGTCGCGGACATGTACACGCAGATGAATGCTGCACGCTCTTACGTCTATATGGTGGCCATGGCCGCTGACCGCGGCGAAACCACACGCAAGGATGCCGCGGGCGCCATCCTCTACTCCGCCGAAATGGCCACCAAAGTCGCGCTGGATGCGATTCAGCTGCTCGGCGGCAACGGCTACATCAACGAGTTCCCCACCGGCCGCCTGCTGCGCGACGCCAAGCTCTACGAGATCGGTGCCGGCACCTCAGAGATCCGCCGCATGCTGATCGGGCGCGAGCTGTTCCTGAATAAATAAGCATCACCACGAACAAGAATAACCAAAGATGCCCGGGCAGCCCCCTGCCCGGCAGAACGGGAGTGTGCGATGACAACACTGCACAGCAAGATCAACCCGCGCGCCGACGAGTTCCGCGCCAATCACGATGCCATGGCCACCGCCGTGGCCGACCTGCGCGACAAGGTCGCCCAAGTGGAGCAAGGGGGCGGCCCCAAGTACCAGGAGCGTCACCTGGCGCGCGGAAAACTCCTTCCACGGGACCGAATCAACGCCCTGATCGACGAGGGTTCCCCCTTCCTGGAACTGTCCCAGCTTGCCGCCCACGACGTCTATGACGAGTCGGTACCGGCCGCCGGTATCATCACGGGTATCGGCCGCGTCAGCGGCGTCGAGTGTATGATTGTGGCAAACGATGCCACTGTGAAAGGCGGCACCTACTACCCACTGACCGCCAAGAAGCATCTGCGCGCCCAGGAGATCGCCGAGCAGAACCGCCTGCCCTGCATCTATCTGGTCGACTCCGGCGGTGCCAACCTGCCTCGCCAGGACGAAGTGTTTCCGGATCGTGATCACTTCGGTCGAATCTTCTTCAACCAGGCGCGCATGTCCGCGGCCGGCATCGCCCAGATCGCCGTTGTCCTTGGATTGTGTACCGCCGGGGGTGCCTACGTACCGGCCATGGCCGACGAGTCGATCATCGTGCGTAATCAGGGCACCATCTTTCTGGCCGGCCCGCCCCTGGTTAAGGCAGCAACCGGCGAAGTGGTCAGTGCCGAAGATCTGGGCGGTGCCGACGTGCACTGCAAGACCTCCGGTGTAGCCGACCACTACGCCGAAAATGATCAGCACGCGCTACAGATCGCCCGGGACTGTGTGCGGAACCTGAACCACAGCAAGCCGATCACTCTGAACTTGCGCAAACCCGCTGCCCCTCTTTATAGCCCCGAGGAGCTGTATGGCATCGTCGGCACCGACCTGCGCAAACCCTACGACGTACGCGAAGTCATTGCACGTATTGTGGACGGCTCCGAATTTGACGAATTCAAGAAATATTACGGCACCTCACTGGTAACCGGCTTTGCCCATGTTCACGGCTACCCGGTGGGCATTGTGGCCAACAACGGCATTCTGTTCGGCGAGTCGGCGCAGAAAGGCGCTCACTTCATCGAGCTTTGCTGCCAGCGCCGGATACCGCTGCTGTTCCTGCAAAACATCACCGGATTCATGGTCGGGCGCAAGTACGAAGCCGAGGGCATCGCTAAACATGGTGCCAAGATGGTCACCGCCGTTGCCTGTGCCAACGTCCCTAAACTGACCGTACTGATCGGCGGTAGCTTCGGCGCTGGCAACTACGGCATGTGTGGGCGCGCCTACAGCCCCAACTTCCTGTGGATGTGGCCCAACGCCCGTATTTCGGTCATGGGTGGAGAGCAGGCCGCCGGCGTCCTGGCCACCGTCAAACGAGACGGCCTTGAGCGTGCCGGGGAGGAGTGGTCGGCAGAAGAGGAGCTGGCGTTCAAGAAGCCGATCATCGAAACCTACGAGCAACAGGGCCACCCCTATTACGCCAGCGCCCGACTCTGGGATGACGGCGTCATTGATCCGGCCCAGACCCGCGATGTGATCGGTATGGGTCTTTCAGCAGCACTGAATAAGCCGATCGGCGAGACCCGCTTCGGCGTGTTCCGCATGTAAGGCGAAATCGGGAGAGACGCACTATGGACAATAACAACAACGCGGTGCTGCTGGAGATCTCCGACCGGGGCGTCGCCCAGCTGACACTGAACCGGCCCGAGGTGCATAACGCCTTCGATGACAGCATCATCGCCGCATTGATCGAAGCGCTGGAGGCCACCGACCGCGATCCGGCTGTCCGTGTTCTGGTACTGCGCTCAAACGGTCGCAACTTTTCTGCCGGTGCCGACCTGGCCTGGATGAAGCGGATGGCGAACAACAGCCATCAGGAAAATCTGGACGATGCAGGACGCCTGGCTCGCCTGATGGAAGCGCTGAACAACCACAGCAAACCCACCATCGCTCTGGTGCAGGGCGCCGCCTATGGGGGGGCCGTGGGACTGGCCGCCTGCTGCGACATCGTTATCGCCACCGAGCAGAGCCAGTTCTGCCTCAGCGAAGTGAAGATCGGCCTGATACCGGCTGTCATCAGCCCCTATGTGGTGCGGGCCATCGGCGAACGGCTGGCTCGGCGTTACTTTTTAAGCGCCGAGTCATTTAGTGCCCAGGTGGCCGCCGAAACGGGCCTGGTCCATGAAATCGTTGCGGATGCCGCGCTGCTGGACGATGCCTGTCATCGCATCATCCGCCAGCTGCGCCGTAACAGCCCCCAGGCTATGAGCGCCGCCAAGCAACTGATCTTTGCCGTCAGTGACAAGCCCATCGATAGCGACGTCATCGCCGATACCGCCCGCCGTATCGCCGATATCCGCATCAGCGCTGAGGGGCAGGAGGGACTTGGCGCCTTCCTCGGCAAGCGCCCACCGAACTGGATCGAGGATTAATTCGTCATGTTTAACAAAATTTTGATCGCGAACCGGGGTGAGATTGCCTGTCGGGTGATTCAGACCGCCCACCGCCTCGGTATCCGCTGCGTCGCCGTCTATTCAGAAGCCGACCGCCACGCCCGCCATGTGGCGATGGCTGATGAAGCCTTCCTGCTCGGCCCGGCACCGAGCAGCGAGAGTTATCTGCGCGCCGACCGGGTCATTGAGGTTGCCAAATCCAGCGGCGCCCAGGCCATCCACCCGGGCTACGGCTTCCTGTCGGAGAACACCGAGTTCGCCCGCGCCTGCGAGACTAATGACATCGTGTTTATCGGCCCGCCCGCCTCCGCTATTGCCTCCATGGGCTCCAAATCCGCTGCCAAGGCGATCATGCAGGACGCCGGCGTGCCTCTGGTACCCGGCTACCACGGCGAGGATCAATCCCCGGACCTGCTTCGCGCCGAAGCCGAGAAATGCGGCTTCCCTCTGCTGCTCAAGGCCGTTGCCGGTGGCGGGGGTAAAGGGATGCGTGTGGTCGAGTCGATGCGCGAATTCGATGAGGCCCTGGCCGCCGCGCAGCGGGAAGCGAAAAACGCCTTCGGCAACCCCGATATGCTGATCGAAAAATACCTGACTCAGCCGCGTCACGTGGAGATCCAGGTGTTCTGCGACGCCCATGGCAACGGTGTTTATCTGGCCGAGCGCGACTGCTCGGTTCAGCGCCGCCATCAAAAAGTGCTGGAAGAAGCCCCGGCACCCGGCCTGAGCCAGGAAACGCGCCGGGCGATGGGCGAAGCGGCGGTACGCGCAGCTCAGGCGATCGACTATGTCGGCGCGGGCACCGTTGAGTTCCTGTACGACGTGGATGGCTCCTTCTATTTCATGGAGATGAACACCCGGTTACAGGTCGAACACCCGGTCACCGAAATGATCACCGGACAAGATCTCGTGGAGTGGCAGCTACGGGTAGCCAATGGCGAGCCGCTGCCTCTGCAACAAGACCAGATCCAGCTCCGTGGCCATGCCCTGGAGGCCCGCATCTACGCCGAGGACCCCGACCATGACTTTTTACCGGCTACCGGCACCCTGCGCTATCTGCGTACGCCGGATGAAAACAGCCACGTCCGTGTGGACACCGGTGTCACCGAAGGCGATGAGGTCAGCATCCATTACGACCCGATGATCGCCAAACTGATCGTGTGGGACGACACCCGCGAGCGCGCCATAAACCGCATGGTACAGGCGCTCGAGGAGTATCGGATCAACGGTGTGAAAACCAATATCCGTTTCCTCCATGCACTGGCCGACTCCGCCCCGTTTCGCAACGAAGCACTGGATACCGGCTTTATTGGTAAACATGAGGACCTGCTGTTTCCACCTGCACAACTGGATGAAAACCTGGGACTGGTACTCAGTGCCTGCTTCTTCCTGCTGCGCAGCAAGGCGGAGCAGACACTGACCGCAGACCCGTTCTCGCCGTTTGCACGCCAGAACAGTTGGCGTCTCAACTCGCACTATGCCCGCCCCATGCAGCTGCTGGCCGATGATGTCGAGCACTCCCTGCGTATTCTGGAGCAGGACAACCACTTTCAGATCGATATCGGCGAGTGCAGTTACGAGGTGCGTGCGGCGCTCGATGGTGACCGGCTTCAAGCCACCGTCAACGGGCATCGCTTTACCGTTTGCGGCGATCTGCACGAGGATCAGCTGGTACTTTTCCATCGCGGCGAAACCTTCCATTGCGCCCTGCACCGGGAACAGTTCGGCCTGGAGGAGCAATCTGGCGAGGGCGGCCTGCAGGCACCGATGAACGGCTCGGTGGTTGCTGTGCTTGTCAGCCCCGGCGATCGCGTCGAGGCAGGCCAGACGCTGGTGATCATGGAGGCGATGAAGATGGAGCATGCCATCAAGGCATCCGGCAACGGCAGCGTCAGTGAAGTGTTCTTCGGCGAAGGCGATCTGGTTTCGGAGGGCGCCGAGCTGATCTCCCTCGAACTCGATTCCGAGGAGGCAGCCTGATGGCCTTTCCAGAACAGGTCCGCATCGTCGAAATGGCGCCCCGTGACGGCCTGCAAAATGAACCGGGCCCCATCGTACCGACGGCCACCAAAGTGGAACTGATCGACCGTCTCGCGGCCACGGGCCTGAGGCACATTGAGGCGGCCAGTTTCGTCTCGCCCAAATGGGTGCCCCAGATGGGGGATGCCACCGATGTGATGGCCGGCCTCACTCGCAAACCGGGCGTGGTCTATTCCGCGCTGACTCCCAACTTGCAGGGGCTCGAAGGCGCCATCATCGCAGGTGCGGATGAGGTCGCGGTATTCAGTGCCGCCTCCGAAGCGTTTACCCAGAAGAACATCAACTGCTCGATCGGTGAAAGCCTTGAGCGCTTCGCCCCCCTGATTGAGCGTGCCCGAAAAGAGGGTATTCGGGTGCGGGGATACGTCTCCACCGTACTGGGCTGTCCCTATCAGGGCGAGATCGCCCCGGCTGAGGTGGCTCGCGTGAGCCGTGCGCTGATCGAAATGGGCTGCTACGAGATCTCGCTGGGCGACACCATCGGTGTGGGCACCCCGTTGAAGGCAAAACGTATGCTGGAAGCGGTCGCCGCCGAGGTCCCCATGGGCCAACTGGCTGCCCATTTCCACGACACCTACGGCCAGGCACTGGCGAACCTTTATGCCGTCCTTGAGGAGGGCATAAAGGTGATCGACAGCTCCACCGCCGGACTGGGCGGCTGCCCCTATGCGCGCGGCGCATCAGGCAACGTGGCCACTGAGGACGTGCTCTACCTGCTTCAGGGGCTCGGCATCGAAACCGGTGTCGACCTCGAGTCAGTTGTTGCAACCGGGCACTGGATTACCCAGCAGCTGGGACGGCACAACGGCTCCAAAGTCGCCCTCGCCATGGGCGACAACCGTTCGTGCGATTCATAGCGCAAAGCAACCGATAACAAGAGGACTCTAAGGATGTCACAGCCCGACCACATCACGGCCCTGGAACTGCCAATCCCTGAGCGCGATCAGCTGCCGGAGGATGTACGTAAATACTTCGGCAAGTGCGATGAGAAACTGGGCATGGTGCCCAACGTACTCAAGGCCTACAGCCAGAACCTGGCGCAGCTCGACGTGTTCTCCCGCTTTTATAACGAGCTGATGTTTGGCGAAAGTGAGCTGACGCCACTGGAACGCGAGATGATCGCCGTTGTCGTCTCGTCCGCCAACAACTGCTTCTACTGCCTGACAGCCCACGGCGCGGCCGTGCGCGATTACTCGGGCGATCCCGCCCTGGGTGAACTTCTGGTCATGAACTACCGCGCCGCCCAACTCGATCCGCGCCAGCGCGCCATGCTCGATTTCTCCCACAAGCTGACCGTCACCCCGGCCGAGGTCGGTGAAACCGACCGGCAGGCACTGCGCGATGTGGGTTTCAGTGAGCGCGGCATCTGGGATATCGCCAACGTGGCCGGTTTTTACAACATGACCAACCGGGTCGCGGGTGCCGTCGATATGCAACCCAATCCTGAATACCACGGACGCTTCCGCTAAGCGGTCTTCCAAATTTCATCAGTCCGGATAACAAAAAAAATCGGAGCCAAACGATGAGCAACACACTGCCAAGCTACACCAGCAGCACCGCCGACAAACCACTGATCGGCATGACCATCGGCGATAAGTTTGACGAGATCGCAGCGCGTTACCCTGACAACGACGCGCTGATCGTCCTGCAGCAGAATGTGCACTGGACCTACCGTGAGCTGCAGCAACAGGCCAATCGCTGCGCTCGTGCCCTGCTCGCACTGGGCGTAAACCGGGGCGACCGGGTCGGGGTCTGGTCGCCGAACCGAAGCGAATGGACCCTGGCTCAGATAGCCACGGCAAAAATCGGCGCCATTCTGGTCAATATCAATCCCGCCTACCGGACCCATGAGCTGGAGTATGCGCTGAACCAGTCAGGCACCCGTTTTCTGATCACCGCCGACAGCTTCAAGACCTCCGACTATCGCGGCATGCTCTATGAGCTGGCCCCGGAGCTTAAAGCCTGCGCCGATGGCAAGCTGAAATCGCAGAAGCTGCCCGAGCTGGAGTGCGTCATTAACCTGTCGGACGAGAAGCACCCAGGCATGTGGCGCTGGGGCGATATGCTGGAGATGGCGGACCAGATCAGTGAGCAGGAGCTGGCCGACCTTCAGGCCACACTGCAGTTCGACGATCCGATCAACATCCAGTACACCTCCGGCACCACCGGCTTTCCCAAGGGTGCCACCCTGTCGCACCACAACATTCTCAACAATGGGTTCTTCGTTGCGGAAAGCATGGGCTTTACCAGTGAAGACCGCCTGGTGATCCCGGTTCCGCTGTACCACTGTTTCGGTATGGTGATGGGCAACCTGGGCTGCATCACCCACGGCGCAACAATGATCTACCCGGATGAGGGTTTCGAGCCAACGTCCGTGTTGAAAGCGGTCCACTCACAGAGGGCAACGGCCCTGTACGGGGTGCCAACCATGTTCATTGCCGAACTGGATCATCCTGAGTTCGAGAGCTTTGACCTGTCCACGCTGCGCACCGGTATCATGGCGGGCTCCATCTGCCCCACCGAGGTGATGAAGCAGGTGATCAGCAAGATGCACATGAAAGAGGTGCAGATCGCCTACGGCATGACCGAAACCAGCCCGGTTTCCACCCAGACCGGTGCCGACGACAGCATCGAAAAGCGGGTCTCCACCGTCGGTCGCACCCAGCCTCACCTGGAGAGCAAAATCGTCGATCCCGGCAGCGGTCAGATCCTGCCCCGGGGTGAGATCGGCGAGCTTTGCACACGCGGCTACAGCGTGATGCTCAAGTACTGGAACAACGACAAGGCCACCCATGAAGCCATTGATGAAGCGGGATGGATGCACACGGGCGATCTGGCGACAATGGACGAGGAGGGTTACATTCAGATCGTCGGTCGTATCAAGGATATGGTAATCCGGGGCGGCGAGAACGTTTACCCCAAGGAGATCGAAGAGTTTCTCTACACCCACCCGGGCGTTTCCGAAGTCCAGGTGACCGGGGTACCGGACAAGAAGTACGGTGAAGAACTGATCGCCTGGGTCAAACTGCATCCCGACGCCGACGATGTAACCGCCGAGGATCTGCGCGAGTTCTGCAAAGGCAAGATCACCCACTTCAAGATCCCGCGCTACTTCAAGTTTGTCGATGCCTTCCCGATGACGGTGACCGGCAAAATACAGAAGTTTAAAATGCGCGAAATGTCGATCGAGGAGCTGGGGCTCGACGTCTAGTTCATCGGTCAAACAAGCGATCCGACAAGGAGCTTCGACGCCGGCCTCCCGAGGCCGGCGTCTGTCATCATGAGTATCGATAAACATTACGACCAGTCGCTGGATCCGGCAGCCCTGCTCCAGGACGTACAGAGTGCCTATCCGGATGGCGCCAGCCTGTTTCAGCTGGCACCTGTCGACCAACTGCATATCGGCGGCATCAAAGCATCACAGCGCCTGCTGCGTCACCTCACACCCAAACAGCGAGTTCTGGATATCGGCTCCGGCGCCGGCGGGCTGATGCGTCAGGCGGCGGGCTTGGGCATATCCATGATCGGGTTGGATATCACCCACGCCCTTAACCGGCTCAACCGGGGCCTGAACCAGTGCCTGGATGAACCGGTCTCTACTTCGATACTTACAGCCGACGCCCATGACCTGCCCTTTGCGGCCCATAGCATCGACAGCATTCTGTTTCAGCACAGCTTTTTAAACATGCCTCGACATGACCGGGTGCTGTCCGAGTGCCGACGCATACTGCGCCCCGGCGGCAAGCTGATCATGCATGAGGTCGTGCGTGGCGAAAACCCCGACAACATGCGCTACCCGGTACCCTGGGCACAGGAGAAAACGCAGTCACACCTACTGACAGCCGAAGCACTCCGGCAGCAACTGCTGGAAGCAGGATTCAGTGACCTGGCCATTGAGGATTGGAGCGCCGATGCGCTGACATGGCGTCAGCGTCAGCTCAAGAAGGAGGAGTCGGGTCAGCCTGAGCGTGTGGCGCTGTCACCGGCACGGGTATTGGGAAGCCGCTTTGCGGAAATGGCGCGCAACCTGGTACTAAACCTGGAAAGCGACGCCGTCCGCGTCATTGAAGTTGTCGCGAAATGACTACCGGTGCGTCCACTGGGGCTGACGTTTGTTGATAAAGGCGTCAATCCCCTCCTGAGCATCATCAGTCAGCATATTACCGACCATGACATCACTGCAGTACGCGTAGGCATCCGCCAGTGGCAGTTCACGCTGTTTGTAATACGCCAGCTTGCCTATCTGAAGCGTACGACGGGATTTGGCCGCAATCTTACCGGCCAGACCTTCAACCGTCGTTTGCAGCTCGGCTTCCGGCACCGCCTGGTTGATCAGACCGACCTCGCAGGCTCGGCCCGCGTTGATGAGATCACCGGTCAACAGCATCTCCATCGCATGCTTGGGTTGCACCGCGCGGCTCAAGGCAACCATGGGCGTCGAACAGAACAGGCCGATATTCACACCGGGTGTGGCAAAGCGTGCATTATCCGCCGCTACCGCCAGATCAGCACTGGCCACCAGCTGGCAGCCCGCCGCCGTTGCCACTCCGTGCACCTGAGCAATGACCGGTACCGGAAGGTTGACGATGCGCTGCATCAGGCGTGAGCAGGTTTCAAATGTGCACCGGTAGTAAGACTCCTCGCCTTCGCCGAGCATCTGCTTGAGATCATGACCCGCACAGAACCCCTTGCCAGCCCCGCGTATAACAACACAACGGACCTCCAGATCCTCAGCAATGCGATCAAGCTCCTCATGCAGGCCTTGCATCAGTTCCAGCGACAGACTGTTGTAGGCATCGGGCCGGGCCAGCGTCAGCCAGGCCACACCGGCTTGATCATCACGTTTCAGCATAGGTTGATTCATGCGCTTTCCTCTTCTTGTTGGTTCTTATGTAACCGGGTTGATGCGCGCGGCTCCATCGATAACCAACACATCGGTTCAAATACGCGCAAAAGATAAGCAATTACCCTGATCTTCAATTAAAGATTGCTGCGGGTCAAGCACGCAGGTAAGCGGAAGAAACCGGGATAAAGTGCCCTGCAGGAGCGCGGCTAAACGGAAACACTTTACAGCCGATTAATAAGTAAATACCCTTACTTTTATTGCTTAGCCCACCCTAATAACAATAACTGCAGGGTAGAAAATGAAGCTCTACATTACACAGCGAATAGCGCTGGGCTTGTCGGTCCTGGTCCTTTTCATCATTCTGGTCGGCGCCAGCGGCCTCTATGCAAGCCGGACCGTTGGCAGTGACGTTGCCCGGCTGACACAATCGGTCATACCGCTGATCGAGCGCAGTTACGAGCAGACCCTCGCCGTCAGTGCCGCCACGGTCCAGCTCTATGCAGCGCTGGCACAACGCGACCCGGACTCATTCGAGCGTTATCGCGACCGTTTCAGCGCCAGCTATCAAGATCTTGCCCTGCAACTGAACGAGCTGTCCCAGCAGTCGAACCTGAATGACGCCCAGCAATCGGCGATCAACACCATGAACGCCCGCGCCGGGGGGCTGGAACAACTCTCTCAGTCTCTTTTCGGCCTTTATCATCAGTCCAACGAGCTGGAAGCGCAGGCATCCCAGAAAGCGATTCTGTTTTTTACCCAGAATGACGCGCTTGCCAGCTGGGCCCGGAACTACCTGGCATCGGCCAGCGACTCGGACGGCATCCAGGGCGTGCGTGCGGTGACACGTAACGCCAACACCTATCGTTTCATGCTGTTCAATTACCAGCGCAGCCATAATCTCGACGCGCTCAACGCGGATGCCGCGACCAACCGCGGTACACTGACAGAAGCATTTGGGCAGTTCAGCCAGGTCGAGCCTAAAGCGAAACCAATCGCCCCACTGATAAACCAGCTTGAAACCGGCCTGTTTGGGGAGGACGGAATCGTCGAACTGTACAATCGGCTCGACGCCACCCGGCATGAAATGAACAGCAACCTCACCGAACTCTCCGCTCAGGTTGAACAGTTCACCGCCCTTTCAGCCCAACTGGTCGAGAGCGCCCGCGCCAACGCCCGCCAGGCGCGCGAGCAGGGACAACAGGCGGTATCGGTCAGCAATACGATCATTCTCGCCGTCACGTTGACAGCCATTGTTATGGCACTGGGTATCGCGGTACTGACTATTCAGGCACTGCGTCGCCCACTGAAGACCATCCGCAGCCAGCTTACTCAGCTCAGAGATGGTGATCTGCGGGTGAGCTTCGACCAGGAGCGCCGGGATGAATTCGGCGAGTTGGGTCAAACCCTGAATGACGTGGTCGCGGGCCTGAGGAACATTGTCGATACGATTACCCGTGGCTCCAGCCAGCTCGCCACCCTAGCCAGTGAAAGCTCCGCGATCAGCGAACGCACCACGACAGCAATGACCCGCCAGAGCGATCAACTGCAACAGACCGCTTCAGCCGCTACCGAGATATCCAGCAGTGTAGGTGCCGTTGCCGAGCACAGCGAAACCACTCTCAGCGCCGTGCATCAGTGCGAAGAGCTCAGCGTCAGCCTGACCGAGAACGTGCACAAAACACTGGCCAGCATTCAGACCCAGGCTACCGGTATTCAGCAGGCGGTGGAGGTTAGCGATCAACTGGCCAGCTACAGCAGTGAGATCGACAGTATCCTGTCGACCATTCGGGATATCGCCGAGCAAACCAATTTACTGGCACTGAATGCGGCCATAGAAGCGGCACGGGCCGGGGAACACGGGCGCGGCTTTGCGGTGGTTGCCGATGAAGTGCGCGAGCTGGCCAGCCGGACCCAGAAATCAACCGGGCAGATTCAAAATATGATCGAGAATATGCAGGCCAGAATTGCCCAGGTGGTGAAGGTGATGCAATCAAGCTACGGCCAGACTCAGGCCTGTGTCGAACAGGCGCACGCGTCCGAGGCTTCGCTGGATTCGCTGAATGGGGCGATTGCTCATATCGGTACGCTGAGTACCCAGATCACCGAGGCGGCAAGTCAGCAGACGCAAGCGGTCGAGGAGGTCAGCCGGACACTGAACGGCCTCAATGATACCGCGCAAGCGACCACTCAGGATGCCTCCCGCGCTTCGGCAAGCGGCCACAAGTTATTGGAGTATGCGAATGAGCAGCAAAAGCTGCTCACCCGCTTCTCCCTGTAACCTTTAACGTCAGGTCAGTTATCCCCGTTGGCCTGCGAGCGCAGAACAAACTTCTGAATCTTACCGGTGGAGGTTTTGGGAAGCTCGCAGAACAACACGCGCTTCGGCGCCTTGTAGTGAGCCATATTATCGCGGCAGAACTGGATCATCTCCTCTTCGGAGAGGGTCCCGGCGCCCTCTTTGAGGGTAATAAAAGCGCAGGGGATCTCGCCCCATTTCTCATCTTTCTGCGCGACTACTGCGGCTTCCATCACGGCCGGGTGGCGATAGAGCACATCTTCGACCTCAATACTGGAGATATTCTCGCCTCCAGAGATGATGATGTCCTTGGAACGGTCCTTGATCTCCACATAACCGTCCTCATGCCAGACCGCCAAATCCCCGGAATGGAACCAGCCACCGGCAAACGACTTGTCGCTGGTCGTCGGATTTTTCAAATACCCCTTCATCACCAGGTTGCCGCGCATGAAGATTTCACCAATGGTCTCTCCATCCTGTGGCACCGGCTCCATCGTTTCCGGGTCAGCCACCATCAGGCCCTCCAGCATCGGTGCCTTAACCCCCTGACGTGACTTGAGTCGAGCACGCTCATTGGGACTTTTTTCATCCCACTCCTCGTGCCAGGCACAAACCACACTGGGGCCATAGGTTTCGGTCAGCCCATACACGTGGGTCACGCTAAAGCCCATATCCTCCATGCCTTCGATCACCGAGGCGGGCGGCGCGGCACCCGCGGTCATGACCTTGACCTGATGTTCGATACCGGCCTTGAGCTCCGCCGGTGCATTGTTGAGCATATTGAGCACAATGGGCGCACCGCAGAAGTGGTCGACCTTCTCGGTCTTGATCAGGCTGTAAATATCGTCGGCACGGACATGGCGCAGGCAGACGCTGACGCCGGCGCTAGCCGCAATCGACCAGGGAAAGCACCAGCCGTTGCAGTGAAACATCGGCAGGGTCCAGAGATAGACCGGCCGATCTCCCATATTCCAGGAGACGATATTACTGATCGCGTTGAGATAAGCGCCGCGGTGGTGGTAAACCACCCCCTTCGGGTCCCCCGTGGTACCGGATGTATAGTTAAGCGTGATCGCATCCCACTCATCCGCCGGCAGCTGCCAGTCAAACCCGGGATCTCCCTCGGCAAGAAAACGCTCGTAATCACATTCGCCGATCAGCGATCCGCCTTCGAAAGACGGATCATCGATATCGATCAGCAGCGGTGAAATACGGGCAATCTTTATCGCCCGGGTGATCACCTCGGAGAACTCGCGATCAACGATAATCGCCTTGGCTTCGCCATGCTGCAGAATGAATGCAATCGCTTCGGCATCCAGACGAACATTCAATGCATTAAGCACGGCACCGCACATCGGCACCCCAAAATGCGCTTCGAATACCTCCGGTAGATTGGGTGCCATAACGGCAACGGTATCCCCTTTACCGATGCCCCTCTGTGTCAGGGCACTGGCAAGACGACGGCAGCGGTTATAGGTTTCCGCCCAGGTGCGACGCACCTGTTGATGAACCACCGCGGTGCGTTCGGGAAAAACTGCCGCAGTGCGGGCGATAAAGCTGAGCGGGCTGAGTGGTGTGTAATTGGCCGGATTCTGATCCAAGCCCAGGGTATACGGACTATGGCTGTGTGTTGTCATTATTTTTCCTCTTCACCAGCAAGTTCGGTGAGCCAGTCGCGGTTTATCGGACTCCATCCAACAATCTCATCATACGTGTTTTCCCTTATTACACAATAACCCCTAAAGTCATAAGATTGGGGGCGCCCAGAGGCGCCAACAACAAGGAAAACGATGCTATCACTGGAGCAGGAACTGCAGAGATGCCAGCAGGAAGCCGAGCGTTATCGCCTGCTGGCAGAACAGTCCACGGATATGATTTCCCGCCATACGCCGACGCCGGAGTGGACGTTCATCGACGTCAACCCGGCGGTTGAACGCGTACTCGGCTACAGCGTGGAGGAGATCATCGGTACGCCGGGTTATGATCTGTTCCACCCGGACGATGCGGAAAACTTTATCAAGCGTGCGGAATCGGTACGCTACCACCGCGGCATGTATACCAACCTGAGCCGCTGCCAGCACCGCGATGGGCACTACATCTGGCTCGAAACCACCAGCCGAACTATCCGCGATGATGCGGGTAAACCCGTTGAGATCATCTGCGTGTCGAGGGATGTGACCGCGCGGGAAATGGCCCAGCAATCGACCCGGCGCCTGGCTCGGGTGGTGGAAGCCTCCTCGGACATGATCATGTTCTGCAACCACCGTACGTTGCAGCTGACCTATTTGAACGAATCGGCCTACCAGACGCTGGGTGCCGAGCGGGAAAACCTCACAGCCATCAACCTGAACGAGCTGTTTTCGGAAGAGACGCTGGCAACCCTGGTTAAGCCCGCACTGCAGCATGCCTCTCTATACAGTATCTGGTATGGCAGCATTCCGTTTTATCCGGCTGACAATCCCGGCCGTATCGCGGAAGTGCGGGAGGTCATCGCCCATCGCAACCGCGCCGAAAGCATGCAGGTGGAGTACTACTCGATCATCGCCCGGGATATCACGCTCAAGCGCCAGGCCGAGGAAAAGGTCAAGCGTCAGCAACTGGAGATGGCGCATATGTCCCGTCTGCTGTCGGTGGGTGAGATGGCCACCGAACTGGCCCATGAGATCAACCAGCCGCTGGCGACCATCATCAACTACTGCAACGGTACGCTGCGTCGGCTGGACGAGGGCCAGGCCACCCCGCTTGAGCAACTCACGCGCTCCATGCGCCTGATCTCCAAACAGGCGCTGCGCGCATCGGAGATCATAAAACGGATGCGTGGATTTGTGCGCCGAACCGAGTTTCAGCGCACCAGCTTCGCGGTCAATGAAACCTGTGTTGAAGTAACCGAGTTCCTCAACCAGGAAGCGATCGACAACAATATCTGCTTCCATTTTGAACTGGCAGCGGAGGATCCGATAATCGAGGCGGACCGACTGCAGATCGAACAGGTCCTGCTGAACCTGGTTCGCAACGCTATTGAGTCCTACGCCGGTTCAAGTCTCAGTGCACGGCCGGTTACCATTGAAACGCGCAGCCTGGAAGGCAAATGTGTGCGCGTCAGTGTCATCGACCAGGGATCGGGCATTTCACCGGAGCAGCTGGAAAACCTGTTCGAGCCGTTCGCAAGCTCGAAGGAAACGGGCCTGGGCATGGGCCTGTCCATCTCGCATACGATTATCGAGAGTCACTGCGGACGCCTCTGGGTCGAGAGCGACGGCCGCAGTGGCACCCAGTTTCACTTCCAACTTCCTGTTAAGGGGCAGACATGACCAAGGCAAAGCCGGCCGTTTTTATCGTTGACGATGACGCAGATTTTCGTGACTCCATGCAGTGGCTGCTGGAATCGACCCCTTACCCGGTAGAAACCTTTGCATCGGCGCAGGCGTTTCTGGATGCGTATGACGGCCGCGCCGGCTGTATGCTGCTGGATGTGCGTATGCCCGAGATCAACGGGCTGGCACTGCAGCAACTGATGCGCGAGCAGGATATCCGTCTGCCGGTGGTCATCATCACCGGCCACGGTGATGTCCCCATGGCGGTCAATGCGATGAAAAACGGCGCGCTGGATTTCATTGAGAAGCCGTTTGACGATGAAATCCTGCTCCAGCTGGTCGACCGAGCGATGACGGAGGCCGAAAAGCTGTTCAGCGAGCAGCAGCAAGAGCGTGAACTGCGCACCCTCTACGAGGTACTGAGCCGACGCGAGCGGGAGGTCATGCAGCTTGTGGTCAGTGGCAACTCAAACCGGGAGATTGCCGAAACACTGGGGATCAGCCCCAAAACCGTGGAGGTGCATCGCTCCCGCGTCATGAGCAAAATGCGGGCGGAAAGCCTGGCTGCTCTGGTGCAGATGAACAACCGGCTTAACGCTTAAGGACACACTCTCGGTCAACAGATACCGTGGTCGCGCAGAAACGCCCCTGTATGCGCGATCACCTGCTCGGTCTGCTCCAGGTGCGGTACATGCCCGCAATCCTCGATAAATACGGCACGGGCCTCCGGGCCAATCCCTGCACAGATATCCGCCACCTGTTCCGGCACACCATATTCATCCCGATCCCCCTGCATCACCAGTGTGGGCGCTCGGATACCAGCCAACTGCGGCCGCAGGTCCAACGAGCTTTGGCATGACGGCCGCTGCCAGGTCTCGTGCCAGGCCCGGAAAAGCAGATCGGTGCGGTCCCCATGGTAGCGCGCCAGACGCTCCGGCAGATCGGTGGAGTGATAACTCTTTACCGCTGCCTCGATACCGGAGAGTGTCAGGTGATCCACATAGATATGGGCGGCCACGGAAATCACCGCCTTGACCTGCTCCTGGCAGTGGGCTGCGCCCATCAGTGCAATGGAGGCACCATCGCTATGGCCAAACAGAACCACCTCTTCCAGCGCCAGCCGGTCCAGTAACCGGGGTAACCAGACCTGCCCCTCCTCGAGCAGATAGTCGTCCGGCCGGGGCAGCGTTATGGGCGTCGAACCGCCATAGCCCCGACGCTCGAACACCAGCACATCCAGCCCGGTGTGCTCCGCCAGCTGTTGGGGAAAGCGCTTCCACATCTCGATACAGCCCAACGCCTCATGCAGCAATACCAGCACCGGGCGGCCCTGTCCGGAGGGCTGTCGACCCCAGCGCAGCTGAAGGCGTACGCCGCCATCCAGCGTCACCTGTTCCTCATGCCACTGGAGACTGCTCATGAGCGCTCCGGGATCGAATAGGTCAGTGTTGCATGGGCCACCGGATCTTCTTCCCCGGCGGAGCTGACATAGACCTCCCCAACACCCAGCCGCTTGCCCACCTTGAGCATCTCGGCGCGGGCCAGCAGATCCGTATCCGGTCGAGGCCGGTTAAGAAAGTTGATATTGAGGTTGATGGTGACCGCCATCGGGACCGGCCCGATACGGCTGAGCAGCGCCACGTAAAGTGCAACGTCCGCAAGCGCCATCATGGTAGGGCCTGATACCGTGCCGCCGGGACGCAGATGATCATCGCCCACGGCCAGGCGCATCTCGGCCCAACCGTCACCCAGTGCTTCCAGCTGACCATATTGATCACCCTGGGGGAAATGCTCGCTCAGAAAGCGCTGCATCTCCTCAAAACTCATCACTTGCATACTGTATTCCTGTTTTTCTCTATCGATCAGCCTCTTCACGCGCCCTGTTGCGTAAAATAGACCGTTGAATTTTGCCACTGAGGGTTTTGGGCAGCGCCTGCACAAACTCGATTTCGGGGGGGCACGCCGGGGCGGACAGGCGCTCGATCACCCGATCCTTAAGCTGCCCCGCCAGAACCTCGTCGGGGGTATAGCCGCTCTTTAGCACGACATAGGCCTTGATCACCGATCCGCAGGCACTGTCCGGTTTACCGGCGACACCCGACTCGGCAACGGCAGGATGTTCCAGCAGGACACTCTCGATGTCGGCAGGCCCCACCCGATAGGCGGCGGTTGTCACAATGTCGTTGTCACGTCCGACAAAGGCATAACTGCCATCACCCCGGCTGACCACCACATCCCCGGTCAGGTAATAGCGGCCGTACAGAGGATTCGCTTCCCGCCATGTATAACCCTGAAAAAAGAACAGCGGTGAGTTAACGACATCCACAGCCAGTTGCCCACACTCACCGGCAGCAACCTCCTCGTAATTTCCGTCCAGCGCCACCACCCGATGCCCCGGCATCGAATAGCCGATAGCTCCCGGCTGTACCGGATGGGACAGCGCGTGATGATTACAACAGGTCATCCCGGTCTCGGTCTGGCCATAATGATCCATCAGCGGACAGCCCATCCGGCGCCCCACCCAGCTGATCACTTCCGGGCTCAGCGACTCGCCGGCACTGCTGGCCACCCGCAGCCCCAGCGCCGGCTCGTCAGGCAGCAAGCGGTCATGAGCCATCAGCATTCGGTAGGCGGTGGGTGCGGCGGCAAAATTGGTGATGCCATACTCGCGAATCATCCGGTAGGTCGTGTCTGGCGTAAAACTATGCTCGTTAAAATGGGTACAGGCGCCCAGCAGCAAAGGCCCGATCACCGCGTAATAGAGCCCATAGGCCCAGCCCGGATCCGCCGCATTCCAGAAGTGGTCATCCGGGCGGAGGTCAATGGCACAGGTCATATAGACATAGAAAGAGAGTAAAGCGCGCGCCGGTACCTCAACCCCTTTCGATTTACTGACGGTGCCGGAGGTAAACATCTGCAGCATCGGCTCGTTGGCACCAATCAAGACCGGCTCAAACTGATCGGACTGAGACGCCATGCTGGCAAAGTAGTCGATGTCGCGATGGCTATCAGCACCTTCGCCAGTCACGCGAACAATCGGCACCTTATCGCAGAGCTTATCAAGCTTGTGGCGGTTGGCATCATCGCTGACGACGAGCCGTGCGGATGCTTTTTCCAGACGGTATTCGAGTACGCGGGAACTAAACTCGGTAAAAAGCGGCTGGTAAACGGCACCGATACGCAGGGTGCCGAGAATAACCACCAGCAGCTCCGGCGTTCTGGGCAGCAGCGCTGCGACCCGATCTCCCTTACCCACGCCCTGCTGCTTCAACAGGTTGGCAAAGCGAGCGGACTCAGATTGCAGCTGGGCATAACTCCAGCGTTGCGGCGCTCGCTCAATACCCTGGTAAACCAAAGCGATGCGCTCGGGGTCACTGGCCCACTTATCACAGATCTCGGCACAGACGTTGATTCCCTGTGCCGGATCACTCTGCAATACTGTGCGCGTCAGTGATTCGACATCGAACTGATCGTAAAAAGACTGGTACGCCGGCTTGCTCACGATTCTCTCCCTGTTGTTATCTTTATTATCGGAGCCGGGAAATCCCCCCGTAAAAACAAAAGGCAGCCCAACAAACCGGCCACCCATACCAATAGGGGTATACCCTAATATAAACCGACAGATTCAAGAGGTAAACCTAACCGGGCAGCCAAAACCCAGCGGCTGAGTTATTGGTGAACGCCACTCACCCCCTGCCAGTCTTCCAGATCCAGCGCCGGCGACTCCCGGCGATAACGTGCATAGAGAGCTATTGCACCGCTATCCTCCAGGATATCCACCTGCACACCGGCCTCGCGCAGCATCGCCTCGTTACCGGACGCATTGGTGATGTCGCCCACAACCACCCGTTTGAAGCCACGCATCCGAATCAGCGTTGCGCAGACATCACAGGGACTGAGCGAGGTGTACAGGGTGGTCTGACTGAAATCGATGCGCCCGGCATCCTGTATCGCCGAGGTTTCACCATGATTATAGGGATGGCTCTCCTGAACCAGCGTGTTATGCCCCTTGCCCAGAATACGCCCGCTCGCGTTATCGACAATCACCGCGCCAATGGGGCATCCGCCCTCGTCGTAACTTTTCTGTGCCAGCAGCGCTGCGATACGCATAAAGTGGGTATCGGTCAGCGTCCGTATAAACCCTTCATCCATTAACACCGAAAGGCTACGGGTAGGCATATGCGCGATAGCATTAAGAACCGGTTCAGAAGCCCGAGTCTTTTGATCGAAGAGTGCGTTCATTGGGTCTATGCATCCTTTCTCGATTGTTCTCTCTTGTGTATCGAACAGGGAGCGTATCAAGACACCGCTCCCCTCCGACCGCCTCACCATTAAGCCGCGAGCTTTTTCAACCCGGCAAAGTCGATTTTGCCACTGTCCAGTTTGGGCAGCGCATCCACCGGAATAATCTCAGCGGGGATCATCAACGGGTTCACGCCCTGGGTGATCAACTGCTGGCGCAGGGCCTGTGGGTCAACCCTACCCGCCACCAACAGAACAATCCGCTCACCCTTTTTATCATCCTTGACGTTGGTCGCCGCAAACTCCATTTCAGCATCGCCGATCGCATCGCGTACAGCCTGCTCCACCGCGCCCAGGCTGACCATCTCACCGCCGATTTTGGCAAAACGGGAATAGCGATCAACGATAGTCAGAAAACCCTCTTTGTCCAGATGCCCCTTGTCGCCGGTTTTGTACCAGCGACGGCCATCGAGCTCGACGATGGCATCGGTGGTCTTTTCGGCATTATTGAGATAGCCGAGCATCACCTGCCCACCGGCGATCAGAATCAGGCCATCCTCATCCACTGGCAGGCTTTCCAGTGTATCGGGATCCACCACCCGGAAGCAGCTACCGGGCAACGGCATGCCCACAGTGCCACGTTTCTGGCCCGGCTGAACCTTCCAGTTGGACCGGTCGATCCGGTCCGGCACGTTAACACTGGCCACCGGCGCGGTTTCGGTCGCGCCATAGCCTTCGTAAATGGTTTTCTTGAACTTCAGCTCAAAGCTGTTACGAACATCATCAGTCAGTTTTTCAGCGCCTGCGACCACCACCCGCAGGGACTCGAGCATCATGGGCTGTACCTTGCGGTTACGGGTGTAAAGACGCAGAAAGGTGGCCGTTCCGCACAGGATTGTCCCTCTGTGGCATGTGATCGCCTTCGCCACATTCAACGCATCCGTGGGGTCGGGATGACAGACTGCGGGAATCCCCTCCACCATGGGCAGCAGGCTGTTAACTGTCAGGCCGAAGGAGTGGAAAAGAGGCAGCGTCGCCATCATCACGTCGTCTCCCCGGGTATTGAGCACGTCGCTGATCTGCTTGATATTGCCCATCAGGTTACGGTGGGTCAGCACGACGCCCTTGGGCACGCCCTCACTGCCACTGGAGAACAGGATCTGGGCCGGGCTATCGCTGCTCACGCGCTTACCATTCAACCGATAGAGCACGGAAGCCGGCAGCAGCATGGCACCAAGCAGGTGGCGGAGCAGCGCCAGCTCGCCGACACCGGCTTTCACCTCTTCCAGATAAACGATACGAGTACCGGCCAGCAGCTGATCCAGTTCAATCCCCCGCCCCTGCAATTTGTTCGCAAACCGTTTGGATGTGTACACAGTCTTGATCTGCGCTGAGTGGATCGCACCCTGAACCGCCTCGATACCGGCGGTAAAGTTCAGGTTCACGGCTGTTTGGCCGTTCAGCATCACCGCCAGATTCGCCATAACACCGCCGGCGCTAGAAGGCAGCAACAGGCCCAGATTCGGCTCCTGTTTATGGGGGCTGATACGTCGCATCGCGTTGGCGATGACGGTAGTACCCGCAATCACCCGAGCATTGCTGTATGTGCCACCTACGGAATCAATCAGACTCTCTGCGCGCAGGTTTTGCTTGGCCTGTTTCAGCCAGGCCAGCGGCAAAGGATCAAGCTGTTCGGTATAGCCTTCCCAGGCACTGATCGAGAGTTCGAACACCTTCTGCTTTAACAGCTGTACCGGTGTGGTGATCGGTAGCGGCTCTCCAAAGGCAACAATCACCCCGCGCTTGGATCCGGTAACGCTATTCTCACGCAATTTATCACTGTGGGAGCGAGACAAACGGCTGCCCCAAAGGCCACGCAGGTAGAACGGTAGAATAACGGCTTCTTCATTACCGAGGCCCTCCACCGCACGTTCATAACCGGCGCGGAACTCACCGAGATGACCGGTACGGCTGATCGCCCCTTCCGGGAAAAGGCAAACCACCTCGCCGTTTTTCAGGCACTCCTGAACACGGACCAGCGCCTCACGGCTGTTCCCGGCACTGATCGGAATCGCGCCAAAGAACTTCAGCAGCGGCTTGAGATACCAGGTCTCGTAAATACTGCGCAGCATCACGAAGCGAACCGGACGCGGGCAGGCAATCTGAACCATGGCCCAGTCGATCCAACTGATGTGGTTACCCAGCATCAAAACACCACCCTCTTTAGGCAGATTATCCAACCCGGCCACAGACACCCGGTAACGACGCTTCAGAATCAGCCCAACCACAATGCGCGCCAGCGACTGGGGCAACTGGGAGATGGTATACAAAGCACCGACAATCGCCGTCACTGCCAACAGGTAGATCAAGCCCTGGCTATTCAGCCCCAGACGTGCGAAAAGTACCGTCAGGACCAGGAAGCCGAGCATAGCGAGGTTCTGAATCCAGTTATTACCGGCCAGCACGGTACCCAGACGCTCAGGGCCGGCAGAGTATTGAATCAGCGCATTCAGCGGTACGATGAAAAAGCCGCCACTGATACCCAGTACCAGAAAGAGTGCAGCGATAGCATAGGCAGTGTTCAACTGCGGCAGCAGCAACAGACTGGCAGCGATACCCAGCGCACCCACCGGCACCAGACCCAGTTCGATATGGCGCGGCGACAGACGCCCAGCCAACAATGACCCGATCACAATACCGATGCCGCTAACGGCCAGCAGACCTTGGATCACAACCGTATTGGTCTCTTGAAGCACCTCCTTGGCGAAGGCCGGGAAGGCCGCCAGAATCACCTGAGACACCGCCCAGAATGTCGCCAGCCCCACGATGGAGAGCCAGATGGAGCGACGTTCACGAATCTGCGCAACGTTTGAACGCAGGTAACGACCGGACAGGTACGCCCGCATTTCAAAACGCTTATCGCCATCACCGGGGCTGTGCTCCGGCAGACGCGCACAGATCAACCACTCGACAACAGAAAGACCCACCAGAATAAAGCCCAGTGGAGCTATTGCCTGCATGATCTCGGCGGTGGTCTCAAACCGGGTCAGGTAGAAATGCTCAAAGAGTGCCGAGAATACGAAAGTGCCGCTCAGGATCGAGACAATGGTCACCGCCTGCACCAGTCCATTCCCGGCAGCCAGACGTTCATCGGACAGCGCCTCACGCAAGTAACCATACTTGGCCGGTGAGTAGATGGCGCTCTGAATCGACAGCAGCAGAGTCAGTGCGAAGGCTACCCAGAACCAACCCGCCAGATAGCTCAGCGTAATCATTGCCGTCCCGAATACCGCGCCTAATGCCCCGTAGCGCAGCACCCGGGTCTTGGAGAAACGGTCGGCCAAAAAGCCGGAGGGAGAGAAAAGCAGAATGAACGGCAGCAGGATCAGGCCGTTAATCAGTGCAGTCAACATCACCTGCAGTTCGCCATCCCAGGTTTTAAAGATCGTATTCTGGATAACGATCTTGTGACCGAGATCGACAAAGGCGTTGATAAAAACCACCAGGATGTAGGGAAGAAATCCCCTGATTCTAAAAAGCTGGTTCATGGCCGGTTCCGTTGTTGAGCGTTATTGAAGTTGCTCAACCTTTGCGCAACGGAACATCAGGCACAACCAAAATGAAAAATGTCGCGCCATATCAGCCAAAGAGTATTAATATACGACACCTCTTATGCCAACTCGCCTTTCACACAGTTGCGGAGTACGCGCTCATGGCTCGCCAGACTCAAGCATTGATCAGCACTCTCAAGCAATCTCTTAAGGCCGCAGGTAAAACGTATGCCGATGTGGCCGCGGTACTCGAGCTCTCGGAAGCCAGCGTCAAGCGCCTGTTTTCAACTCAACAGATGTCACTGGACCGGCTCGATGCGATCTGTCAGTTGATCGGCATGGAGATCTCGGATCTGGTCAAACAGATGGAGGAACATGCGGGCCGGATTGAGCGGCTCAACGTTGAACAGGAACGGGAGATCGCCAACGATCTGACTTTACTGTTGATTACCGTGTGCGTGCTCAACCGCTGGACACTGGAAGAGATCCTTCATGTCCATGGCCTTGATGAACACACCTGTATTCAGAAACTGGCGCGACTGGATAAGCTGCAGATTATCGATCTGCTGCCCAAAAACCGCATCAAGCTGAAAGTGGCTGCCAACTTCAACTGGATCGAAAATGGGCCGATTCAGCAGTTTTTCCAACAGCGGATCGCCGCCGAATACTTCAACAGCTGTTTTCAGAGCGACGATGAACAGCTAATCGTGCTCAACGGAATGTTATCCAAATCATCCAACCAAGCGTTTCAGCGCCGGATGCAGCGCCTGGCTCGGGAGTTCGAGGAGTTTAACCGGGAGGATGTTGCTCAGCCGTTCGAGCAACGCCACGGCACCACCGTGATTATCGCCATGCGCGGCTGGCGATACGGTCTGTTTAAAGATCTGTCCTGATTCCAACAATCAGGAGGCAGCTGCCAGCAGCGCGTCCCGCGCCTCGGTAATACGCACAAACTGCTCCTGAGTGCCACCGGTATCCGGGTGGGCTTTCTGAGCGAGCCTGCGATAGGCGGTTTTGATCTCTTTGGCTTTTAAGTGCCCTTCCACCGGGAGCTTTAACAGCTCGCGGTGTTTGCGCTCGGAGTACTGTTCAAAGGGTGAGGGCTGAGCCATACGACGTTCGTTAAACCGCGCAAAGGCTTCTGCGGCTCGCCGCTGTGCCTCGCGGCGCAGTTTGATCGACTCCTGTCGCAGCACTACCTGGTCCGCCTGCCAGCGTTGGCGGGACATCACCATACAGGCGGCGAAATGGATGCGTCCGGAGTGTTCAAGCTCATCCAGGCTGATAGGCCCCACCATATCGTAAGGTTCATCCAGCCAGGCGTTACGGCCACTATCCGTGGTTTCCACGCAGCCGATGGTCACCGTATCCACAGCGCCCATCTCGCCGTTCCAGATCACCCAGTATTCCTCGTCGGTCGCCGCCCCGATTCCGCTCATACTCTGCCCTGTGTCGGATTTTGTTGGAGTTCAAAAAGCTAATAAAACCTGCTGCAAGATGCACGCCAGCAAGATCTACACCGGTAAAGAAGACGGCGTTTACACCTCCGTCAATACCAGCTGACTGCGTGGATATACCCCCGCTGCAGGCAAGGCAATCATGGGTGGGCTCGGCCGCTACGGCGACTATTGGTTATCCAGCAATACCTGGATCCTATCCACAAAGAGCTCCGCTTGGCCAACAGCCCAAGCGGCTTGCTCTTCACTGACGAAGTCACCTCTGTAGTCCGCGATAAGCCGAATCTCTTCCGCTCGGTTCAGCGCCCGACCCTGCTCTACTGGGACATAGCCGGTTTTTACTAACTGAAGGCTGAACGCTGAAATCAAACCGTTATGAGACCTGACCGCTTCCGGTCGGGTATCAGGACACATTGAGAGAAGTGCGGCTCTAGCTGCATCGAACATGGCGTAATAAGCACGGTTACAGGCCCCATCAAGATCGCCGGCGTCGAGCAATAACCTGGCTGACTCGGAAGCTCGCAAAGCCTTAACCATCAGATTTTTCACAAACGAATTCCATCGCGTTCGATATTGTGAAGCAACCGAGGGTTTGGGTATGAGTCCGGGTGTTGCCACTCCCCTTCCCAGATTGGCAAGGGCTGGATGCGAATGCCAAATTCCAGTAACAAGTCATAGGCAATATCAGCCATCGCAAGCTTCGTATCAACAAAATCGCCCCGCTCTCCTCGCATCAGAATAGCCAGGTCCACATCGCTATCCGGTTGATGGGAATCGCAAGCCCTGCTCCCAAAAAGGATAAAACCAGTCGTCTCGTATCTCATCGACACAAGTTTTATAAATTCGGTAACAACCTTTTGCGTGACTTTGTCCATATTCTTTGGCGACTGCAGAGGCCTTAGTGGCAAAGGATAGGTGGCAAAGGATATTTTTCACCACTCAGTTAAATCTATTCTGGCACGGATACGCTGCACCTTCCATGATAGACCTAGCTTCCACTTTCGATCAAAGTATCGGCCTTCAGTGCCATCTCGGTTTGATCCAAATTCGCCAGTAGAGACTGGCGACCGTGAATCTGCTCACCCCGTTTGCCGCTACCGTTCAAAACCTCCGTTGAATTGATATCGCCACCGAGGGTTAATCTAAGCAGGAGTTTTGTAACTCTTTGCAGGACGTCTTCGCCACATAATAAAAAGGCCCGAGCTGACGATAACGGCGCTTCCGAGCCAAAAGGAGGGGTTCAGCGGTTCGCCGAATACGAAGTAGCCAAGCGCCACACCAAACAGAAGTCGAGAGTACCTGAAGGGCGTGACCGTCGACACTTCTCCCGTGCGCATCGCTTTCATCAACGCCATATAAGCGATAACGCCGAAAAAGATCGTTCCCACCAAAGCGAGGCTTGCCGATCCACTTGGTGGGGTAAATGGTTTTCCACTCCATATCGAAACGACAACACCGGCGATGATAATCGCAATAAAACCATAGAAACCCAGCGCGAACGTGCTGAATGCGACCGGGGCTGCTCTGCTCGCGAGATCTCGCCCGGCAAATCCGATAAGCCCCACCACCGCCAGCAGTGACAGTACCGAGAAATCATCACCATCCGGCCGCAAAATGATCAGCACGCCAATCAAGCCCACGACGATGGCAAACCACTTCATCAGCGAAACCCTTTCACCAAAAAACAGCGTTGCGCCAAGCACCACAACAACGGGCGTCGCTTGCAGGATCGCTGTCGTGGCGGACAGGGGGGTTAGCGCCAGTGCCAGGAAGTAAAACATGCGACCAACAACTTCGAACAGCATCCTCACCCACATAACGGGTGACTGTATGGCAAGGAATACAGGCTCCTTTCGCCATAACAATCCCAACCAGAAAACGACCGCGCCACCGACCCCAAACAACAGGATCACCTGGCCGTTGCCCATGGTTTGAGCAGCGCTTTTGAACAATGCATCTTCCAGCGCAAAAAAGGCCATCGCCAGCGTCATCCAGAGAATACCGGTCAGGTTGGCGCGTGAGCAGCTTCGAATATCACCGGGCTTGGGCACTACACATTTCCTTCATTGAAAACACAGCCGTCTTCGGCTGCCCAAAGGGGCAAATATACCGATCCAGAGTGGGGCCGATCAGGCACAACCAGTCCATTATCGATGGGCACAGTTAAACGCTTCCAGCCAGTAGCATGGGTAACCGCCCCAGAGCCTGCATTCGGGACGCCGTCCAAGGGTGGGCAAAACTGACTCTCAGGCAGTTCGTAAACTGTCCCGATACCGAGAAAAGCGGGCCCGGCGTTATGATCACACCCTGCTCCAGACCACGCGGATAGGCCTTAAGCGTATCGACAGGCTGCGCCAACTCCACCCAGACTGTCAGCCCGCCCTGAGGTGCGCTCACCCGCACGTCCCCTGACCAGTCTCGGAGTTCGGCGATAAGGCAATCCCGATTGACGCGCAGCTCATTCCGCTGCCTGCGCAAATGCGCTGCAAACCCACCATCCGCCATGAAATCAGCCACCCCCTGCTGAAGATAACGGCTGGTTGCCAGCTGCGTGACCAACTTTAAATGCTGGATCCGGTCATGCCATCTTGCACCGGAGATCCACCCCAGACGCAGGTCGCGCGACAGGGACTTGGAAAACGAGCTACACAGTATGACACGGTTGTCGCAATCCATCGCTTTCAGTGGATCAGGGGCGGTGCCAAGCGCTGTATCGGCGTAGATATCATCCTCGATGATTGCCAGATTATAGCGTTCGGCCAAACCAAGAAGACGAAGTTTAGACTCGGTCGGCATCAATGAGCCTGCCGGAGTCGCAAACGTTGGCGAGACAACACAGGCGCTCACATGCCAGCGTTTTAACACCGTTTCCAGCGCATCCATATCCATGCCGGATTCGACTGAGGTCGGGACTTCAATAACCCGCAGGCCCAGTTGCTCCAACAACTGCAGCACACCATAGAATCCGGGTGATTCAACAGCGACAACATCCCCCCGCTCACAGGACGCCATCAGCGCAAGGAACAGCGCGTGCTGACACCCCGACGTAATGCATAACTCATCCGGTGAAACCGCCCACCCCCTGCGCGCGCTGTGCAGTGCTAACTGCTCACGCAGCCGCCAATCCCCCGCCGGCTCATCGTAATACTGATACCCCTCACCCTTCTGCCGTCGCAGCGAGCGGCCGATTGACCGGTTCAGTGCCACGATCCCCGGCGGCAGATCACCACTATTAAGATCAGGCAGCAGATCAAACGCCGCGCTACGTCGCATGATATCGAGCAGGAGTTCGCTGATGTTCACCGCACGTGGCGCATCAATTCGGGCCCGGCTAAAGGACTTACTCATCTCACCCGGCTTCAATGCAACAAAATAACCGGCTTTGGGCCGTGCTTCGAGAAAGCCTCGGGCTTCCAGCCGCTGCAGCGCGTGCTGGACCGTCGCCTTTGACAGCCCTCGCTCCTGACATAAGGCACGGATGGAGGGCAGGCGCTCACCCAACCGCCAACGTTGCTCGGTAATCCCCTGTAACAACCAGTTTTCCAGCTGTTTGTAGCGGTAGTCAGAGCTCATCACAGCCTCAATCTGTACCCATTAATTTTATTTTATTTATACCTGACCCTATCCAAGTCACAAGCGTAATCTGCCCCAATCAAAAATCAGGGGATGAGTCGCAATGGAAAAAATACCCGTTACTGAAGAGTACACACCGCCCTTTGCCCGAGACGGCAAGTTTCATGTGCGTTTGACGGAGGGGCGATTTCAGAACCTGCGTCGGCTGACCAGCTGGCCGTTGCTGGCGCTGTTCTTCGGCCTGGTGTGGATACAGGTTGATGGTCAACCCTGGCTGATGTTTTCTTTCGCCCAGCGCAAACTGATCCTGTTCGGTAACGCCCTCTCCTGGCACGACCTCCCGCTGATGGCGGGCTTGATGATTGCCGGAGCCTGCCTGCTGTTCTTCATGGCGGTGGCCTGGGGCAGGGTCTGGTGTGGATTTGCCTGCCCGCAGAGCATCTGGACCTGGCTGTTCATCCGTATCGAGGATATGACCGAGGGACGCGCCAGCGTCAGAGCACGACTGGATAACAGACCGATGAGCTCCGGGCGTTTGCTGCGACGCGTCCGCAAACACGTTCTCTGGATAGGGGTCGCAGCCCTGACCGCGCTCACCTTCACGGGCTATTTTATCCCCATCCGCGACCTGATTACGGATGCCCTTCAACTTCAAATGCCCCCCCTCCGTGGCGGGCTGGCTGGCGATCATGACTGGACTGACCTATGCCAACGCGGGTCTTGTGCGGGAGAAAATCTGTCTGCATGCCTGCCCATACTCCCGCTTCCAGGGGGTCATGTTCGATAAAGACACTCGCACCGTCAGCTACGATGCCGGTCGCGGCGAACCACGTGCCAACAGGCGCAACGCCGATGCCAACAGCGGCGACTGCGTGGATTGTGGCCTCTGTGTTCAGGTGTGCCCCACCGGCATCGATATCCGTGATGGCCTTCAAGCGGCCTGCATCGATTGCGCAGCCTGTATCGACGCCTGCGACAACGTAATGACCAAATTGAATCGCCCCAGCGGACTGATTCGTTTCGCCTCCGAAGCACAGTTGTCTGGTCAGACCTCTCCGATCCTCAGAGCTCGCCTGGTGGGTTACGCGACCATCATGCTCATTGCCGGCAGCGCCGTGCTTTATGGCTTTACCCGGACCACGAGCCTGCTCATCGAAATACGCAAGGATCGAAACGCGCTGTATACCCGGTTAAATGAACGCACCCTTTGCAATAACTATCGGATAAAGATCGAAGCGTTTACAGAAAATCAGGCTTTGGTCGAAGTCTCGCTCTCTGGCTCTGGCCACTTCGAGCTTTTCGGGCCCAGCAAAATCGACCTCAGAGAAAACAGCTCAACCTGGCTGCCTTACCGTGTCTGCGCGAAGGATCTGCAGCAGCCCCGCGCCGATCTGACATTTTACTTTAAGGGCGAGAACGAAACCGCTTCCAAGGCTACCACCTTCCTGACACAAGCAATTTGACTGTCTCAAAACCTGAACCGGTCGTATTAGGGGGGATATTAAGCCTCCCTCACACCCGACCGGTGCTCCTGTGGGCTGACGCCCCGTACTCGCTTGAAGGCTGCGCTAAACGCGAATGGGGTTGAGTAGCCCACCTTCTCGGCCACGGTGCTGACGGTTTCATTGGGCTGACAGAGCAGATCGGCAGCCAGTGCCATGCGCCAGTTTTTGAGAAAGGTCATGGGGGCTTCGCCCACCAGTTCGTGGAAGCGGCGCGCAAGGGATGCCCGTGATGCGCCCGCCTCCGACGCCAACGCGGCCAATGTCCAGGGGTGTGCGGGTTTGTCGTGCATGACGCGCAATGCGCGCTCGACTATTCGATCGCCCTGATAACGCCACCACTCGGGCCGGTTTGCTTCCTGCTGCGCAAACCAGGCTTTCAGCACCGCCGTCACCAGCAGATCCAGCAGTCGATCCAGCACCGCCGCCTGCCCCGGCTCATCCTTGACAACCTCGTCACACAGCAAGGGCACCAGCGGTGATTCCCAGTCTGAGGCTTTGACCGACAGCATCGGTGGCAAAGCCCGCAGCAGACGGTCACTGATATCGCTCAAATGCTCATAGGCACCCACCAGAAACACGGTTGAGCCTGCGGCATCATTGCCCCAGCTTCGCACGCCATGGGTCATCACCTCTCGCAGGGAGTTGCCCTCTGCATCGCGGCACTGCTGGCCAGGGTGGATAAATACGCTGGGCTCGGTATTCGGATGATCCGCCAAGGTATAGTGAGCCGGCGCCCGCGTGACCACGATATCACCCGGGCCGATCCTGAACGGCTCGCCGTCATCAGGCATAACCCAAGCCTCACCGGTAACGCCGGCTATCAGTGTCAGCGGCGAGTCCGCCAGTACTCGCAATGACCAAGGTGCCTGCATCACCGTCCGCAATGCAAAGGCACCCCGCGCACGCGGCGCATCCAAGAGTCCACCCAAAGTATCCATCCGCTGATTATATACGCACGCGTATGAATTTGATTGTTCCACACATGTTCCAAATCCGGGCCTCTTTATACGCTTACACCTGTACTCAACGCCCCTCGGGCGCAACGAACAGGCCACAGGCCAGGAGAGAAAAATGCATACTCAGTCTTCGAACAATACTCAGGAAATCACCCTAGTTCTGGGCGGTACCGGTAAGACCGGCAGCCGTGTCGCACAGCGCTTGCAAGCGCGCGGCGTCTCAACCCGCATCGGTTCGCGCTCAGCTACACCGGCATTTGACTGGGGCCTGCCTGACACCTGGGAGGCGGCACTTGAGAACGTTAGTGCCGTCTACATCAGCTATGCACCCGACCTGGCGATTCCGGGCGTCACCGACACCATTCGTCGCTTTGTGGACCGGGCGGTTGCACGCGGTGTTAAACGACTGGTGCTGCTCTCGGGCAGGGGTGAACAGGAAGCCCAGGCCTGCGAGCAGATCGTTCAAAGCTCCGACCTGGAATGGACTATCGTGCGCGCCAGCTGGTTTATGCAGAACTTCTCCGAAGGTGAGTTCCAGGGCATGATTCAAGCGGGCGTTATTACCCTGCCCGCGGCCGATATCCCGGAGCCTTTTATCGATGTGGATGATATCGCCGATGTGGCGGTTGCCGCCCTGACGGAAGCGGGTCACACCCATGAGGTTTATGAAGTGACCGGGCCTCGCCTGCTCACGTTTACCGAAGCCGCGCGGGAGATCTCGGCCGCCGCCGGTCGTGAGGTCAGGTTTATGCAGATCCCGAAACAGGACTTTAACCAGGCAATTGCCGATTCCGGTGCACCGGACGACCTTATCTGGCTGATGAACTATCTGTTCGAGACGGTACTGGATGGTCGCAATGCGCACCTGGCCGATGGTGTGCAGCGGGCACTGGGGCGTGAGCCCAGAGACTTTACCTTATTTGCTCAGCAGATCGCCTCAGAAGGTCGCTGGACTGCCGCCGATGAAAACGTGGCATAACCTACCGGGGCGCACCCTATAAACCGTGCTGAAAAACGCCAGAGCCTTCTCCAATGGGAGGGCCTGGCGCTATCTACGGCTTAAAGAACGAAACCACATCCTCAGCAGAAACGGGCCTGCTGTACCAAAACCCCTGCGCATAATCGATATTAAGCGCTTTACAGAAAACGGCCTGCTCCTCCGTCTCGACACCCTCGACAACGATCTCCAGCCTGAGTCCGTGCCCAACACTAACAATAGCCTCCAGCAACGCCCCATCCAGGTCATTTTCCGGTGCTTCAACCACAAATGAGCGATCAATCTTAAGGTGGGTGATCGGGAAGACTTTCAGGTAGTTAAGTGAAGAGTACCCGGTTCCAAAGTCATCAATCGAGATCGTCATACCCCTGTCGCGCAACGCTCTGAGGCCGTCCAGCATGCGGTCGTTGGACCGAATCAACACATGTTCGGTCAGCTCAAGCCCCAAATCTTCGGGCGACAGGCCAAAACGGGCGATAGTTGCATCCAGCGACTCGAAAAAGTCGGCCTGCTCCAGCTGCTTGCCTGAAACGTTGATATCCACGCGAATGTTAAACCCATCCTTTTTCCATTGGCTGACTTGGGCACATGCCTGCTCAAGCACCCAGTCGCCCATGTGAATAATCAGGTCGGATCGCTCAGCGACGGGTATAAACAGATCGGGAGGCACCGCCGGGCCACCATCCCGAGGGCGCCAGCGTAGCAACGCCTCACAGGAACTCACCGTTTGATCATTCATTTCAAACTGAGGTTGATAGACCAGTTCAAACTCGCCATTTTCCAGAGAGCGGTGCAAACGGTTGGAAATATCGCGCTGCACCCTGAGTTTGTCGCTCAATGCGCTGGTGAAGAACTGACACCGGTTCCGGCCACTCTCTTTCGCCTGATACATGGCCGCATCCGCGTTTTTCAGCAGTTCTTCCGGCTGCTGTCCATCCACCGGATAACGACTGATACCGATACTCGAAGTGATATAAACGTTTTCACTGCCCAGTGAAAAACTGCTGCGGAACAGATCAAGCACCCGCATGGCGACCGTCTGAGCATCGTTGGCTGAGCTGATCCTCGGTATAACCAGGACAAACTCATCACCACCAAAACGCGCAAGAACCTCCCCATCTGCCAGGTTCGACTGCATACGTGCAGCAACCGAATGCAGCAGCCGATCACCCCAGGTATGTCCCAGTGTGTCGTTCACATCCTTGAACATATCCAGATCGATAAAGAGAATGGCGAATTCGCCCGGTCCCGCGCCTACTTGACTGATGACTTTTTCCAGCTCGCTCTCCAGATAACGGCGATTGGGCAAGTCGGTAAGCGGGTCCGTGGTCGCCATCCGTCGCAGCGTTTCGCGCGCCTCGTACTGCTCCCTGAAATCCACATCGATACAAAACATTTCGGGCGAGTCGGTATGCTGCTTAAGCATCACATGAGAGGAAAAAACGGGCACAGGCCCACCACCCTTGCCGGTGAGGAGCAATTCGGAAGACGGGATCGGAACCCCTTTCTCGACCCAATCCCGATGGAGCTGGATTACCCCATCAATCATATGATCGGGAATAATCAGCTCCTCCAGCTTACGGCCAAGCGCTTCTTCTCTGGTATAGCCGTAGACCTCTTCACTGGACTGGTTCCAATAGATAACACGGCGGTGCTTGTCATAACCCTGCACCGAGACCTTTGGTAAGGCGTCAATCAGCTGCAGGAAAAGCGACTCGACCGAGTCTTCGTCCGTCGTGGAATCTGAGTGATATCGGTTATCTGATCTCATAGGCTACACACCCGTGGATATAATCCGTTGGCACCTACAGCCTGGAAAGCGCCTGCACGCGGCCGGTCAGGTTGGAAAGGCGTCAAACGAGGGAACCTCAGACAGATCCCTGGACCAATCCGCCTGCTCGGCGACAAAGATCCGCGCGGTTGGCTTAATCGGCACCGGCGTCTCCAGACACCCGGCCGGTACCATTATGAAGCCCAACCCCTCCTCGACCACCGGCAGGGCCGAACCACAGTGCTGACAAAAGCTTCTCCTGTGCCGGGTACCGGGATAGAGATAGGTTTTCACCGCCTGCTCTCCCGAGAGCCAGGTAAACGCGGTACTTTTGGTAAAGAGGTTCGCCGCATGGTCGGCACCGGTCCCTTTCTGGCACCGGCTACAGTAACAGAGAAAAAACGATTTAAAGTCCGCCTCCAGCTCGAACCGCACGGCCCCACACAAACACCCGCCTTTGTTGGTTGTAGACATCGTCACGTCCCTATTGCGTTAGCGTAAACCTAGAGACTAGCACAACCCCAAACGCAAACAGGCGCTCTGATCGAGCGCCTGTTCATCACGTGCGGTTAATTTTTTAGTGCGGCAACGGCGGCAGTGGGATAGGTTTCTGCGGCCAATCACCAGACACTTGATCGTCGTATTCTGCGTCTTTGAAGTTCAACATGGCAAAACCTCCTTTAGTAAGTACCGGCGTGTCAGCCGAGTAGGAGTAGTTTGCATCGACACTGAAATAAACAAAAATCAATATTATCTATAAAATGTATAAGGCATACCTTATGGCTGATTATTGCCCATACACTCATTTGGCCGCTTTGACGGTTTCACCGGATTTACTGCCATCCTCATAGGGGTAGTCAGCAAAGATATCCGGCGCCGGCTTCTCATCCACGCTGGAAGCCAGCGTGCTGTCGAGCTGGTTCACAGCCTGTAAGCGCTCAATCAGATCGGAGGCCAGCTCCGGACAGGATTCCACAAGCACCGCCGCGATCTCCACCGCCTGCTCGGGCATGGTATCCGTCACATGGTTGATAAAATCGGTCAGCGCACCGGCAATGTCCGCCTCATCATCCTTGGCCAACGGCGTTTTCGCCGGCGCAGCCACAGGCTCCGAACCGATCATCTCACCGTCCACATCCGAACCGGTTAGCTCCTGCTCCGGTGTCTCCGGCTCATCCATCAGGGTATGAACATAGGCTTCGGTCACTTCGGTCGCCGCCTCCGGCATCGCCTCCGCCAGGGTATACGCCAGATCTGCCGCCCGTTCGGGTGCTATCTCTGCAAGGCGGTTATAAAGCCCGGCGGCCTGGTGCTCGGCTTGAGCGGCTGCCCGGTCAACGGGTCGCATTTCATCCAGGTTATCGTGCAGGTGACTGGCATAAGAGCCCGCCATTTCGAGCAGCACATCCGGCGATTCGCCCGCAACAGACTCGGCGGCACTACCGATGATATCCAGGCTGTGATCCGGTACCGCTTCAGCAATCGCGACAATGATCTCCGACAGCTGATCCGGGCGCTCACGGGCCAGCCAGCTGACGAGTTCATCGGTATGCTCCGGCGAGGCTGCGGCCAAAGTCTCCGCAATATCCACGCTGAGCTCCGGAGCCGCTTCGGTGATCGCCGCATACAAGCGTGCGATATCGACCTGCTCCACCTTGGTCAGCGCAGCGGCCAGCATCGCCGCACGTTTGGGCGAGTTCTCGGCCATGGCGATCGCCATCTTCACCGCAGTACCCGGATTCTCCCGGGCCACTTTCACCACCGCTTCGGCTTCCGGACTCAATGCTTCTTCAGGCGCCTCGTACTCGAAGCGCGGATCGATCTCCAGCGAGCTGGCACCACCGGCACCATGAATAACAAACTTCTCCTGATCCTCCACCGGCAGCGCTTCACGTACACGCATGCGGTAAATCACGAACCCCAGCAGGAAGGTTTCGAGCACCGCCAGAAAGGTGAACAGTGCATCATGGCCCAGCAGTTTCATCGCCACGGAAGCGGCATACGGGCCAATAATGCTGCCCAACGCATAGATCGCAATCAGCCCACCCATGGCTGCGACCATATCGCTCTGCAGCACCTTATCGAAGGTCTCCGAGATACTCATGGGATACAGGCACGCAAACACGCCGGTGATCACCGCCACCATGATCATGATCGGCCAGCGCACATCCAACCCGGCCAGGAACGGCGTTGCAATATTGGCCAGGATGGTCAGCACCAGCAGTCCGAACAGCACGGTTCGGCGGTCAAAGCGGTCGGAGAGATAGCCAACCGGGAACTGCAAAACCAGAGCCCCCAGCACCGCAGCCCCCATAAACAGTGACAGCTCAAAACCCTCGATCCCGTAACCGCTGGCAAAGATCGGCAGCATGTTGAGGATACCGGCGTAAAGAATGCCGCAGAAAAAACAGCTGACCACCCCAAGCGGGGAAATACGGAAGATGGAGATCATCGACATGGGCCGCACTTCGGCAACCGACGGGCCCTGTTTGCGGCTCATAACAATGGGGATCAGCGCCAGCGAGAGCAGCATACCGGCGACAATAAACAGCGTTTTGTCAGCCGGGCTCGACAGGTTGATCAGAAACTGTCCAACAAAAAACGCCCCCATGATCACAACCTGGTTGGCTGCCAGAATGCGGCCCCGGGTCTCCTTGGTTGCGGTCTCGCTAAGCCAGCTATCGATGGCCGACAACGTACAGGCGACACAGAACCCCATCAGCATACGCATCCCGGCCCAGAGCCAGGCGTTGGTATACAGACTGCACGCCAGAATACTGATCGATGCCAGCGCCGCAACCGCCGCGAACAGACGGATATGTCCGGCGCGGATGATCAACACCCGGGCGTAGAGCCCACCGAACAACATGCCCACAGCGTACATCGACAGCACCATACCGATGGTATCGGTGCTCATGCTTTCCAGCCCCATCCGCACCGGCAACAACAATCCGATCAGGCCAAAGCCCATCATCATGATGAAGCAGCTAAGCAACAGGGAGAACAACGGCGTTAGCGTAACAATCACAAACAGATCCTGGTTTTACTGGCGGCTGGAAGAGCCAATCTTTTTAGAGGGAAACAGGGACATGAGGCACAATCCGCTACCGTCGAGTGCGGTATCTGACTGCACAGAATAGAGGGCCTTCGGGCAGTTCCCTTTCGTGCCGAAGAAGCGAGCGGAAAGGTACATTATTTGTGGTTATGCGGCCAGTGCTGCGTGAGCATATTTATCGGTTTAATCAGGGCAAAACTTATTCCCGGTTTAGCGCCTCAAGCAGCTCAATCTCAAAGACCAGATTGGAATGGGGCGGGATCATCTCACCAAAGCCGCGCTCACCGTATCCCTTATCCGCTGGCACCCAGAGCTTTCGCTTTCCGCCCACCTTCATGCCGACAAGCCCTTCCACCCAGGCCGCGATCACTTTCTTGCGGCTGAGTACCGTCTGAAATGGCTGACCGCTGTCGTAGGAGGAATCGAACTGACTGCCATCCTCCAGATAGCCCCGGTAGTGAGCAGTTATTAACGCCCCACCCTTTTTGACTTCAGTGCCCGTGCCTTCAACGAGATCTTCAACCCTCAGCGTTTCGAACTCAGCCATGGTTTCTCCCTTGATATCAATGGACTTTATAAAACACCACCCGGCTTCCACCCCGTTGACAGCCTATTGCCGACTGGCCAGGATGTGCGCTTTATATCATGGCTACACAAGCCGGTGTTAAACCATGGCGAAACCCAATAAGAAAGCTCCAACCAAAACCATCGATATTTACTGCAAAGCCTGTAATGCGCCGCTGTTCAAATACCGCAAGGGTGGCAAAGGCGCGTTGGTTAAGTGCTTTAAAGAGCGCATCGTTGAGGACTTTACTCACACGCCCTGCCACTGCCCGGCCTGTGAAAAAGAGTTTGCCCGGGAGACGCTGATTCGCGGCACGCCCGCCTATAAATTCATTGGCGGCAAAGTGTGGTTTAAATGATCCCGATAGCCGTTGTGCACAAATCTTCCAGACAGCTGCGACTCAATAGGGTTAGCTGTTACTCTGTAAGCATCAACGATTAGCACTGACAGGCTATGGCAACATCATCTTCACAGGATCGCTGGGTCAGCTTCTCCCGCGATGCAGAGACCGGTATCGAGCTGTTCCGCTCCCGCGTTTCCGGGCTGACGCAAGCCTATGATCCGCACTGGCATGACGACTACCTGATCGGCTACAACGAGCAGGGGCTGCAGCAGTTCAACTGCCGCCATCAGGTACAGCAGGCGACGCCCGGCAAAAGTTTTCTGATTGAGCCCGGGGAGATTCACGATGGCGAATCCCCCCATCATGCGGGCTTTACCTACACATCGCTCTACCTGCCTGCTCCCTGGCTGCACCAGCAGTTGCAAGCGATCTTCGAAGAGGTGCCCGACCACTATGAGCTGCATGTGGAATCGACCATATCGGAAGATCGGCGGCTGATGGGCAGTATCGCCTCCGCCTATATGGCACTGACGAATGGTGAGCCGCGCATTGTGCGCAACGCCTGTCTGGATCAGATGATCGAGCAGATGACTGCTCACCTGAGCTGGCGTAAAAAAGCCGATCATGAACTGCTGCTGCCACGCCTCGCCCGGGAGGGGCGCGACTATCTGCACGCCCATCTGTATCAGGATATCGGGTTGGAAGAGATGGCGACGGCCCTGGGGAGCGATCGTTTCCGGGTTAACCGGGCGTTCAAGGCGGCTTTTGGCGTGGCACCCCACACCTACCTGATCCAACTGCGGCTGGTGCAGGCCCGCCAGATGCTGGCCAACGGCCATCAACCGGCGGATGTCGCCAGCGCACTCTGCTTCTCCGACCAGAGCCATATGGGGCGTTGGTTCCGCCGCGCCTATAACCTGACCCCCGCCGCGTATCGCGGATACTGCACCAGCGTTCCAGACTAGCCGATCGCCTCTGAGGAAAATTGTGAAGATCCCGTTATTGAGGTGTCTTCATGGTTACTCTGATTGTCAGCTTTTCCCTGTTTGCCTTTGTGGCATCCGCCACCCCCGGCCCGAGCAACGTACTGGCGTTTAGCAACGGCAGCCAATTCGGCGGCCGCGCCACCCTGCCCTTCGTAACCGGATGCTCGCTGGGCGCATCCTCGGTGTTGCTGTTAACCGCCAGCGGCCTGGCCGGGCTGTTTAACAGCTACCCGTTCCTCAGTACGCTCCTAGCCTGGTGTGGCGCATCATGGCTAACCTGGCTCTCCTGGAAACTGTTCCGCGCACCGGCCATCCAGGGCTCCACAACCGGTTTCTCAACGCCACTGCCCTGGCACCACGGCGCGCTGATGCAGGCGGTTAACCCGAAAGTCTGGATGATGGCGATCACCGCCTGCGCCCTGTTTATTCCGGCGACCGGCGCGAGCTTCGTCCACAATGCGATGCTGGCAGTGATCTTCTTTATCGTCACCATCCCCTGTATGGCTGCCTGGGGCTGGCTGGGAGAAGGCAGCGGCGCTCTACTCAAAACCGAGCGGCAGCGCCGTGTACTGAATCAGGTGTTGGCGGTGATGTTGGTTGTTTCGGTCTGGGGGGCGTTGGTGTGAGAATAGCCAACTCAGCACCTGTATCTAAAGTGATACTGACAACGGACTCACCCTCTTATTGAAACTCGGGATTAAGTTATCTTTAATCATGAAGCACCTCCAGTGTTTGCCTTCAACAACTTCTCCTTTATCTCTCTCGTTACACGGTCGAAGTATTCGTTAAGTGATTCCTGCGCGACGTTCTTGGCACGACTGTTGGTCGAATGATCGACCAGGACTACCTCGTCGGAGTGTTTCTTAAGCTTGAATAGAGCTCCTTCTGCAACCGTTCGACGTTTATCCTCAAAGGAAAACGGAAGTGTTGCAACGGCGGTAACATGCATGCCAGCGGCCTTTGCAACTCCAGCTAACTCCGGTGCTGCACCGCTTCCGGTGATGCCGCCAAGGCCGACGACAAGGATAACGTTCCGATTTCCGGCTAATATCTTTCTCAACTGATCAGCTAACTCGACAGCGGCAGATTCCGCACCTGCAACCGTAGTGAGACGACCATTCTCCGCACTCGTTTCTAAATAAAGACGGTGCTGCCCTGCCTTCTCTTCAAGCCTTTCAAGACCGTTCTCAGCCCCGTTAACCAGTAAAACATCGTGACCGAGTGAGGGTCCAAGCTGTTCTGCTATGGTGCAACCTGCGCCACCAACTCCGACTATAACAGTTCTTGTCATATCGATTCCCAATGACTGCCCCTTAATATCGTAAACGCTCCAACACGGAATATCGAAAATATCATAAACCAACTCTGTTATCGACGAGCTTCGCATACCGAAGGCTAGAGGACCATGAATCTTATCGATGGAATTTTAATTAAAATTCGATAACTATACGTTTTGACTTAAAAGTATATCTAGATGTAATCCAGCATGAAATCAAAAAATTACTAGACACCTTATGATCATACGCTTTAATAGCAGGCTCGATTCGATCAAGAATATCATAAAACCCAGATTCTTCTTTCTGCTGAAAGATAAACACCTTATTAGATGAGTCAGATTGCAACAGTTTATTGAAGTCATACAGCAATCCACTTGACTTTGAGTCGGACAGCTCTATCTCAGCTACTAATGGTACTCCAACGAAATTACCATCCAAATCAAATTCTCTTAGAGTGAAGTCATAAAGCCACTCTCCACCAGAACCACCTTTTCCGCTCGACCTGGCTTTTAAAAGCTTTATATCTGAAGAAAGACTTTCAAGCTCTCTTGATAACTCATCCTTGATATCTTTATTTTTATGAGTGCTATACCATATATATTTTTCCCCTTTTCTCTTGGCTTCCAACTTATTGTGATTAGCCTTTCGCTCCAGATTACAAAGACAGACTTCTACCGTTTCGAGCATATGAAAATCCCTTTAAGAAAGACAAACAAAACACCTAATAAATAATAATAAAATATTGTTATGATTAAAAGTTACGTTTAGGAAAAATATGATAAAGATCTACCCTGTCTTCTCGGCAACCACTCAATCACCAGCAGCCAAACATTTCCTATCCTCAAAACTTAACGTCAACACATGGGCCGCAACGAAGCGAAACGCATAGAAAACACCTCCCAAATCAGCGCCATAGCGGCGAAATAACACTTTCATCATCATTTCTGCGCTTAATTACGACCTTGGTCCTACCCACCATTCGCGAGATCCTTCTCACGCCTTGAAAACACGTCGAACAGCTTCTCAAACACGCCTATATCTCTGTGTCACATAACGCTTCAAACACCGGGAGAACTACAACGTCCGCGTGCTTTGAATTTTTAGATTCTGTCGTTCTCGAAAAACAAATCGATATTTCCCTCATTAAATTTAAGCCCTTTTTCACTTAGTCGTTTATAATACGAAGAATAGTCTAACTCAACCATTTTAAATACCTGATCGATTGAATTGAGAACATGATCTTTGGACCCTAACGACATCAGATAAGAAAATATTGTATCGAGATAATCATGTGTATTTTCGATAAGAATTTCGGTATAGGATGGTGTCGTGCCATCATGCACTATCATATTTCGTGCCCGATAAATTCGGCGTATTTGCCAATCTACTCTCAGCTTATGTGAATCAAGTGATGAAATAACATGCGATGGACTAGACATCAAATACTCTAAATAGGAAAATCTTTCACTTAGGAGGTGGAAGTCGTTAAATCGCCCTTTCAGGTCATTCCTTAACCCCTCATATTTATCTAGAGCTAATAAATTTAAAGTTTTTTCCGGGATTCCAGTGCATTCCACTTCCTTGAAAACCCTCTTGCTAATACCCGAATTCCACAAGAGCAGGTCTTTCGACAGCCTTATTACAATCTTTTGTATATATCCAATGTTTAAGAATGGCATTATAGAACTGGAAATATGCTCTATTTGAGAGAGTTTATCGTCATCTTTCGATGGAAGGAGAGATTCTAGAGCAGTCCACAGGTTTATAAGTTGATTTTCTATGGAGTCACTAGCCAAGGCTAAAGCATGAAGGTCAGCACTTCGATTGAATCGGAGAAATGACTCTTTTTCCATCGAAAAACCATCCATAAACTTGTTCAGTTTTTTTGATGCAGCTCCTATCTTTAGATCTTTGCATTTATGCATCGGATTGAAATGGCTAGAAACTAGTTTTCCGTTTTTCAGGTCTGGAGAGATAACCAAACCCTCTGTTATTTTCTTAGGCGACTCCTTGTGATGATATAGTCCTATCAGAGTCTGAAGCTGATCTATTTTTGAGTCCGAGTATTTTTTTGCCTTTTGATACTCTTTTGCCTTGCACTTTGTAATCAGGTAGACCTGATTATTTCCTAGATTGAAATTACAATCATCGATGACTTTAGACAACTCGCCATTATTTTCAGAGATGCATATACCCAACTTTTCTGCAGAATTTTTAAATCCCTTTAAAAATAACGGACCTTTATAAACTACCTGAAATTCATCAGGCTCATTTTTGAAGTTTTCTAAGAATAGGGAAATATCAGAGTTGCCTGAAATCCGATTTCCTGAATAGTGAAAAAAGTCTCTAGCTATTCTCTGAATATACTTTTCAGAATATCCATTATTAAGCAGTGTTGTTATATAGCTTCGTGTTAAGCTTCGAATGCTAGAGAGATCTTTTGTCTCACAGATTGCCTCAACTAAAAGCTCCTCATTTTTAAGCTTATATAGACTTAATGGCATCTGATTTAAAATAAGTTTTAAGCACGTTAACTTGCTTTTATCAGGTTTTTTAGGATCTTTTAATGTTGATTTAACCCCTCCTAAATCAACCAAAATTGACGATTGAGCCACTATGTCTTTATCTAGGTTCTCGCAAAGCTCATCGATAACATGCCTAAAGTTAGGGCTCTTAATTGTGCCAGACTCGATTCCCATATAAGTTTGGATCGCCTCTCTTACCAATAAGACCGTATTCATGGCTGATGGCTTGTAGGTGTCTAGAGTAAATTCGAATAAAAGTTCATCTACAAGTTGCGCGAAAAGTATTAACTCTTTTGAACCTTGAGAGTCATCCCATTTGTGTAAGCTTCGAAATTTCATCTTATTCTCTATTTAAATCTAACATTCCGTATTATGGGGCCACACATGGCCCCATAATAATTATTAGAGGGGCAGCCCCTTTTATTAGCCAACAATAAAAACTTATTATTTTTAAATGGCTGAATATAAAGCACTATTTTATTAGTCAGTTCGAAGCCTACTATATTAAGGGGAAGCATACCCTGGCCACCCCCAACTCAAAGGGGCCTGGCCGTAGAGTACCCCAAAAGCCCCCGATTCACGCACCACCCTCCGCCTCACTATCAAAACTCGTTCTCCCGACACTCTCAGGCTTCTCTTTCTGCGGCTTATCCACACCTGCCAGCGCCTCGGCCAACCGCGCTTCGATATCTGCTTTCTGGTACCCCCGCTTGGCGGGTACTCGGATAAGCGTCAGTCCTGCCTGTTCACACACGGCCTTTAGCAGTTCATCGCGCTGGGCACGGCTGTTCTGTTTATGGCTGGCGTCGTCCAGTTCAATAGCGCATAGGGGTGTGAGGTCATCGGCATTGCAGATAACGAAGTCGAAGTGTTTGGCGCTGATGCGGTTGAAGGCTTTTTGCCACTGGCTGCGGTTTCGGTTGGGCTCGGGTTCTATCAGATCAGCGACGCGGACTTTACCGAAGATGCGGTGCTGGGTCGGGTCGATGATGGAGTCGAGCACGCCGAGGAAGGAGCGTTCGGCGGCGGTGAACAGGGCTTTGCGCTGGCGGTAGCGGTGTTGGCCGTCGGCGGGCTGTGAGGCGGCGCGGACACGCTTTTTGGTGATCATTACAAAAATGACCAGCACCACCACGAAGGGTATGATCCATTCCATCGACCTATTTCCTTTTTTATCCCTGTCGATTAACGCCTACAGCCTTGAAAGCGCGGATGCTTCACAGTCTGTCGGGTGATTAGTCGTTTGGCAAGTTTCAATACCGGAGAGCCGTATGAGCGCCTATCAATCACTGGTTAATCAATTCGCCCGCCTGAACAAGCTGGCCCATGCCAGTACCTTTCTGGGCTGGGATCAGGAGGTGATGATGCCGCCCGGTGGTGCGGAGAACCGGGCTCAGGCGATGGCGGAACTGCATCAGTTGCAGCACGAGATGATCACCGCAGAGCGGATGGGTGACTGGTTTGAGGAGGCGGCTCAGGAGAGCCTCTCGCCCGATCAGCAGGCCAATCTGCGGGAGATGCGCCGTCAGTGGTTGCAGTCCAGCTGCCTGCCGTCCGATCTGGTGCAGGCGCAGTCGCTGGCCTCCTCCCGCTGTGCCCACGCCTGGCGTGAGCAGCGCAAGCACAATGACTGGAACGGCTTCCTGGGTAACTTCAGGGAGCTGGTGAATCTCTCCCGGCAGGAGGCGCAGGCGCGGCAGGCCGCAGCCGACGGTGCTTTTACCACACCCTACGATGCCCTGCTTGATCTCTACTCCAGCGGCGACACCAGCGCGTCGATCGGCCAGGTGTTTGAGGGGCTTAAGGCGCAGTTGCCCGGTTTGATCGATCAGGTGATCGAGCGCCAGCAGCAGCGCCCGGCGGTGGACTTAACAGGCCAGTACCCGATTGGTGATCAGGAGCAGCTGGGCCGCACGGTGATGGCGGTACTGGGGTTCGATTTCGGTAAGGGGCGGCTGGATATCAGCAGCCATCCGTTCAGTACCGGCGTGCGCGGCGATCACCGGATCACCACCCGTTACCAGGAGAGTGGTTTTATCGACTCGTTGATGGGTATCGTCCATGAGACCGGACACGCCAGTTATGAGGCGGGCCTGCCGGCAGACTGGGATGGGCAGCCTGTGGGTGAGGCGCGCAGCATGAGCATTCATGAGAGCCAGAGCCTGCTGTTTGAGAAGCAGCTTCTGCTCTCCAAGCCTTTTGTTCAGTACCTGACGCCGCTGATCAAACAGCACTTCCCGGTATTGAGTGAGGTGACGGCGGATCAAATCTGGCAATCCATGGCTCATGTGCGTCGCAGCTTAATCCGAGTGGAAGCGGACGAAGTGACCTACCCGATGCATATCGTCCTGCGTTATGAGATCGAATCACAGTTGATCAATGGCGAGATGGAGGCCGAGGATATCCCCGCTGCCTGGGCAGAGAAGGTGCAGGCCTATTTAGGGCTGGATACAACAGACAACTACGCGGATGGCTGCCTGCAGGATATCCACTGGCCCTCCGGTGCCTTCGGGTATTTCCCCTCCTACACCCTGGGCGCGCTGAATGCGGCTCAGTTCTTTGCCGCCATGCGCCGGGATATCACCGGCCTGGATGAGCAGCTGCGGGCAGGCGATGTTTCGGCGTTGCGTCAGTGGCTGGCTGATAAGGTATGGAGCCAGGGCTCTTTCCTGAGCGCTCAGGAGCTGATGACCCGCGCCACCGGCGAGGCCACCAACCCGGAATACTTTATCAACCATATTCGTCAGCGCTATCTGGCGGATTAAGTCCCATCAGCCGGGCCCACTACGCCATCACCAGCCGGTCATCCTGCAACCAGCCAAAGGTTGGCCGGTAGTTCCACACCTGACCGATGCTGTCCGGTGCCAGCACTTCGTCGGGCTTGCCTTCAAAACGCGGGCGGCCCGCCTCCAGAATCAGGCAGCGCTTGCAGTAGTGCAGGGTATGGTTAAGGTCGTGGAGGATGCTGATCACCGCATATCCCTCCTCGGCCAGTGTGTTGATCAGTGTCAGCAGGTGGTGCTGATGGCCCAGGTCCTGCGCCGATGTGGGCTCATCCAGCAACAGTAACGGCGGCTGTTCTGCCTGACTGAGTTGCAGTAATACGCGGGCGAGCTGAACACGCTGCTTCTCACCACCTGACAGGGTGGGGAAAGAGCGCTCCCTGAGATGCAGACAGTCGCACAGCGCCATAACTCGCGTTATCTCCTCGCGCACGGCCCGTTGCGAGAGTTTCAGCGGTATCGAGCCCAGCGCCACCACCTCTTCCGCCAGAAACGGGAAGGTCAGCTGGCTGGCCTGGGGCAGTACACCCAGGTGGCGAGCCAACCGGTCAGCGCACCAATCCAGCCGATCACAGCCGTGCAACTCCACCTGCCCCCGATGCCTGCAATCACCACAGATCGCTTTGAGTAGCGTGGATTTACCGGCCCCGTTCGGGCCGAGAATCGCCAGGGTTTCGCCCGCATCAACCGCAAGCGTATCCAGGGACAGCAACGCCTTGCCGTCCGCCTCACAGGTCAGGTTTTCGATTCTCAACATATCAAAGCTTCCCCAGCTTGCGCTGTTTTAAAAGAAGGGCCAGAAAAAACGGGGCGCCGATCAACGCGGTAATAATCCCCACCGGAATCTCGGCCGGCGGCACCAGCACCCGCGCCAGAGTATCCGCCAATAGCAGCATCAATGCGCCACTGACTGCGGCCAGCGGCAGCAGGCGCTTATGATCCGGCCCCACCAGCATCCGCACGATGTGAGGCACCACCAGGCCAACAAAGCCGATCACACCGGTATTGGCCACCGCGATACCCACGGCCAGCGCCGTCAGCAGTATCAGTTCCAACTTGAGCCGCTCCACCCGTATCCCCAGATGGCGAGCTTCCGCTTCACCCAGCAACAGTGCATTCAGCGCCGCAGCCCGGCGCTGAAACTGAAAGGCGGTCATCAGCAGGGCTAGGGCTGACAGCACAATCCCCGTTGAGGAGGCGGAGGTCAGCGACCCCATCTGCCAGAGACTGAGCGAGCGCAGATCCTGATCGCTGGCGAAATAGCTCATCAACCCGATCGCCGACCCGGCAAATGCGGCCAGAGCAACGCCTGCCAGTAGCAGGATGGTGACCGATGTGCCGTTGGCAGTGCGGGCCAGGGCATAGACGGCCAGTGTGGTCAGCAACCCGGTGGTGAAAGCCGCAACCGGTGTCGCCCAGGCCACCCAGGCCAGCGGTGCCATAACGATGGCAAGCACGGCCCCCACGGCAGCACCAGAAGAGACACCGATGATGCCCGGGTCCGCCAGCGGATTGCGGAACAGGCCCTGCATCACCGCCCCGCACTGCGCCAACAGCGCTCCGGTGAGCATCGCCAGCAAGGTGCGCGGCACCCGCAGATCGACAACAACGGCACGCTGATAATCCTGCAACTGCGCCAGCTGCCAATCAAACAGATGGTCCAGCAGCGCCAGCAGGCTATCGACACTGGACAGCGCCAACGGCCCGGTGGCGATGGAGAGCACCGCACTCATCACTAAACCCAGCATCAGCAGCAGCGCCACGCCCGGGGCAGAAGCTCTCATCTCACTGCCCCTGTATCTGTTCGACCACTTTCAGCGCTTCACGCACGGCACCGGGCCCGATGCCGGCGACCAGTGTGCGGCCATCCACACCGATGATCCGTCCCTTCTGCCCGGCCGGCGTATGGCGCAGCAATGGCTGCTGTTGCAGCAGTTCAGCGGCCGCATCGCCATCCCCCTCCCCGGCTACCAGAATCAGCTCCGGTTCATAGGCCAGCAGCGTCTCTGCCGTGACGGAGCGGTAGTTTTCAAAGTCTGCCGGGTTGATCGCTCCCGTCAGCTTTATCAGTGCATCCCCCGTCGTCCCCGAGCCGGACAAGCGCAGTCGGTTCTCCGCCGTGAGCAGAAAGAGCGTCCGTATACCGCCGAGTTCCCGTTGCGCCAGCCGGGCCTGTTGTTCGCGCAGCTTACCCAGCAGTGCATCGTCCCCCTGCTCCGGCGCCAGCCGTCGAGCTAGCTGCTGAATATTCTGCACCAGCGTCTCGATGCTATCCGCCGAGGGTAAACGAACCACTTCTACGCCTGCCGCCTCAAGCTGCCGGATGGCCGGTTCCGGCCCCATATGTTCACTCCCCACAATCACGTCCGGCGCCAGACTCAAAACCCCCTCCGCCGGGAGCGCGCGGTGATACCCTACGCTGGGCAGGCCCGATAGCCGCTCAGGCACCACGCTGGTCACGTCGATCCCGACCAGAGACTGCCCCAGCCCCAGCGCCAGAAGTATTTCGGTTGTCGCACCATCGGTACTGACCACACGGGGCACTTCGGCCCTGGAGTGTGGCGCCAGCAACATCGCCAAAAGCAGCACAAACCCAACCGATACCATCCGTACAGACAAAAGCATTGCGACTCCCTCTAGTTAAAATCGACTCAACACAGATCAAATATTAATGATAACGATTTGCATTAGCAATAATAACGTGTTTACTTATTAGAAACTCCACAACGCCACTTCGATTTGAGATGGGATATGCAACAGGTCAAGAGAACTCAGACACACAACCTCAAGCGGTCTAAACAACTCGGATGTGCTCGCGCCAGCCAGCCATGCAGCCTTGCTCTGGCCATCAGCGCGGTGCTGTGCGGTGTAACCGCTCAGGTGTACGCAGCGGACAACGCGTACAATCTGGACGAGATCACCATCAGCACAACACGTACACAGGAAACGGTCGGCGAGAGCCACCGATCAGTCGCCATAACGGACCGGGAGACGCTGGACCAACGGCAGCCAAAGTCGGTTCCCGAGGCCGTTGCATCACTCCCCAACGTCAGTATCCAGGGCGGCTCCCGCCCCTCCAACCAGACGGTTAACATCCGCGGCCTCTCGGGCAGCCGGGTGTTGCAGACACTGGACGGCGTCAGACAGGACTTTCACTCCGGCCACCGCCCCGATTACCTGCTACCGCCGGAGCTGATCAGCCGCATAGAAGTACTCAAAGGGCCGGTCAGCTCCTTGTGGGGCTCCGGTGCCATCGGTGGTGTTGTCGCCCAGCAGTCACTGACGCCCGATGAGGTTCTGAAAGACGATGCCAGCTTCGGCGGACTGGTCAAAACCGGCCACAACAGCAACAACGACATGCAGTCCTCGGTATTCGCACTGGCGGGCCGGGAGGCGTCGGTCAGTTGGCTGCTGGGCGGGTTCGGCCGCTCCGGTAATGACCTGGAACAGGGCGATGGTGCCACCCTTGAGGGCTCAGCCATCGACGATAACGGCGGTCTTGCGCGCCTGCAGTGGCAGATAGACGCCGACCAGTCGCTGGATCTGAGCTATCTTGAAGCGAACGGCGAGGGTCAGGTCCCATCCAATGGCGCAGCGCCGTCAAATCCTACCAGTAATTTCATGATCGACCGGGATACGCGGACCCGTAACTACCGCCTTGGCTACCAGTTGAATACCGCCTCGCCGCTGCTGGATGCGCAGCTCACGCTCTGGCGCAATGAAGTGGAGATGGATGAGAGCCGCGTCAGTGATGGCCGTGGCGACAATACCGAGCTGGACGCCTATGGCTTTAATCTCAGCAACCGGTCCGACCTGGGACGCTGGCGTCTCGTGTACGGCCTGGACAGTTACCGGGAGGATTTCGTCGGTAACCGCTCCGGTGCCAACCGCCCGATTCCACCCGATGGACAGACCGATAACCTGGGTGCCTTCGTCCAGGCCCGGGTGGACCTGAATGACCAGTGGATGGCCGAGTTCGGCGGCCGTCTGGATCGCTTCTCAACCGAAGCAGACGGAATGGAAGAGCGCTCAGACAGTGCCTTCTCCCCGGCTGCGGCACTGACCTGGCAGCCCGTACCCTGGGGCGATCTGTCACTACGTCATGAGCGCGCGTTCCGAGCACCCGGCGTTGAAGAGCTGTATACCACCGGCACGCACTTCTGCATGATGCCCGGTTTCTGTAACACCTTTCAGTCCAACCCGGATCTGGATGCCGAAGAAGCCGCCAACACCGAGCTGACCGCAAACGGATACTGGACCGGGCTCGCCGGTGACGATCAACTCAACCTTCAGTTATCCATCTTTGAAAACCGGGTCGATAACTTTATCGAACAGATCGTGACCAATCCGTCGTTCGGCCCGGTCATGGACCCGGGCTACACCACCTGGGTGAATGTGGACAAGGCCAAGATACGCGGCATTGAACTGAGCACCCGTTACCGGATCAACGCCTTCAAGGTGGAGCTGGGCTACGGCATTACCCGGGGTGAAGATCTGGAGACCGGTGAAGACCTGACCAACATTCCCGCGGATACCCTGACCGCCGACTTGAGCTACCGCTTCTGGCGCGACCAGATGCTGGCAGGCGTTCGACTGGAACACGCTCGCGACCAGAACCTGACCGACTATGCCGAGAACAGCAGCGATACCCGTTATGACGGCTACACCCTGACCGACCTGTATCTGGGCTGGACACCACAGTCAGTGCCGGGGCTGTCGCTGGATGTTACCGTGAATAACCTGGCCGACACCCACTACCGCCGCGCCTGGGAGAATCTGGACGAGGCCGGCCGTGAAATTATTCTCTCTACCACCTATCGCTTCTAAGGAGCCTTCCAATGACGGAGCTGACAATGACCGAGAAAGCCGCCGTACTACCCGGAGAGCAGGCGCAGGCGCTACTGGAATCGCTTAGCGACTGGGGCGAGTTAATGACCATCATCCAGCACGGCGGCTCGGTTTTCGAGTTTAAGGGGCCCTTCCCCAAAGGCCGGCTGGGGCACGGCTATTTTAATCTGGCCGCTGGAAAGAGCGGGTTTCAGGGCCACCTGGCACTGAAACTGATCCACGAGATCCGCTTCCAGGAAAGCCTGAGAGGTGGCCGGGAAAGCTACGCATTCGTTTTCTGCGATGCGGATTCAGAGCCGGTGTTTAAAGTCTTCCTGGGACGTGACGAAGAGGGTTCCCTGTTCGCAGACCAGGTTAATAGTTTTCAGCAGCTCAAAGAGAGCGCTTTAGCCAATACAACCCTGACCGGAGTCGCCTCATGACCTCATCCAACAACACACCCAGCTATCCGACCCAAAAGGCAGAGAAGATCGCAGGTGAAGTGCAGGCGTTTATCGATAGCCGCCGCAGCCTGATGCTATCGACGCTGACACCGGAAGGTGAGCCCTACGCCTCCTACGCCCCTTTCACCTTTGTTGACGGGCAGATTTACGTGTTGCTCAGTGAAATCGCTATCCACGCGGTCAACCTGCAGATCAATAAAGTGGCGTCGGTACTGATTATCGAGGACGAGGACAGTGCCGATGAGCTCTTCGCCCGCCGTCGCGTTAGCTACAGCGTCAAAGCCGAGCTGATCGACACGGAAACCGAAGCCTGGAAGCACGGCATCAAGTGTCTTTCCGCCCGGCTTGGTCCCCGCGTCGACGGCTTAAGCCAGTTATCCGATTTTAAGCTGTTCAAACTCTCGCCCCAGCGGGGCCGCTACGTTAAAGGATTCGGGCGCGCCTTCGCGCTGGAAAGCGATTCCCTGTCAGGACAGGGTATCACTCATCTGCGTGATGGCCATAAACGTCGGACGCCCCAAAACACGGTGTCCCAGGCGTAACCCGCTACCCCCGCATGCCGGGTGGCTGCTCCCTTCCAGCGACCCGCATCAGGTGCCCGAATGACCGGACGGGCACCGCCCTCTATGCCTCTTTAAAACTGTCAGGCCCCGTTCATACCCTCCCGTAAGGAACGCGCATTACCCCAGGATCTAGGAAACCATCACGCAAATGCTATGATATAACATATCCAAACTTTTAAAGAGCCCGTTGTAAACACGATGACGATCCTGACGACACACCAAGCCATGCCCGACATCTCACTAACCGATAACGCGCCGATAGCGACGCCACTGCGCTGGGTGGGTATGGAAGGCATAGATCTCCCGGTTGGACTGGAAGAGCCCGGATGCGAGCCTCGCGTGCATGCCCGTGTGGATGCACAGGTCGACCTTCCCACGCCGCAGATCAAGGGGATTCATATGTCGCGCCTGTACAGGCTGCTTGACCGGCTCACTGCACCTGCCGCACTCACATCCCGGGCGCTACATCAGTTGCTGGTCGCGATGGTGGCCAGCCACGAGGACTGCAACTCAACCAGCGCCCGGATTCAGCTTCGGTTTGATCTGCTGATACGCCGACCCGCGCTCGTCACACCCGGCCTCGCTGGCTGGACGTGCTATCCGGTGATGCTGGAGGCGACGCTGAAAGAAGGCCGGTTTTCACTGACCACGGAAGTCGAGGTTACCTACTCATCCACCTGTCCCTGCTCCGCAGCGCTGTCACGTCAGCTGATCGCCAAAGGCTTCACCGAGGCTTTTAAAGATCAGGAGACTGTCAGCCCCGCGGCGGTCAACGCCTGGCTACAGCAAAACGCCACGCTGGCCACACCGCACAGCCAGCGCAGCAAGGCGCGGGTAATGATTACCCCGCCTACAAATGATCGGTCACTGGGATTAGTCAGACTGATTGACCGGATTGAACAGGCCCTCGGCACCCCGGTACAGACAGCAGTAAAACGTGCCGACGAACAGGCATTTGCCGCGTTAAACGGTGCCAACCTGATGTTTGTGGAAGATGCGGCCCGGCGGATCGCAAGCGCCCTTCAGGGAGAATATGGCAAACCCCAAGTTAAGGTTCGCCATATTGAAAGCCTGCATCCTCACGATGCGGTGGCGCAGGCGTGACCGATCAGAGCGGCTGCCATCTGCTCCCAGCCAGCCGCTCCACTCCCTGATCGCCAAAGCGCATCAGGTGCAGCCAGCCATTGCTGAACAGCTTTGCCACCATCGGATGCTTGTCGATCACGGCCTGAATCCGCTCTCTGGGCGCATCGATGACAACGGTAAGCCTCAGGGGCTGATGCTGCCACGCTTTACCATTGTGAAGCGACTGCTTAGCAAGGCCGATTCGCAGATCGCCGCCGTTGCCTTCAAACACGCCGATTCGCCCTCCCACCACGTTGTGAAGCGTTTTGTTGCCGCTGCCAAACCGGCGCGGGTCCACGGTGGACGCGTAGTACTGCATGTTGATCCAGTTGGTGACGATCATCGGCGCGGTCATGATCTGCTCCAGCAGGGCACCGTCAGCATCCTTCTGAGGATCGTACTCATGGAGGAAGCTACGCCCGTTCAGATCCACGCTGCGGCTGCGTGAGCGCGGCGCGATGATAAAGGCCGCGTTGTTACCCAGGCCCCACTCCGGGCGGGTTTGCGCCCAGTCATTGGCACGCTGACGCACCTTTTTCAGCAGCGTCTCCGGCTGGTCGGCGTGTTTCTCAAGCCCCAGTGCCTGCGCCCGTTCACGCCGTGCCCCCTGCCCCGCTCCAGTCAGCTGCTGTTGTACATTTTCAAGCTCAGCCCCCACCGGCTCCGGCAGATCCTCGGTAAACAGGCTGACCTCTTCGGTGGTGGTGTTATGAAAGCCGGCAACAAACCGGGTCTGTTCAGGAATCGACACACCCAGGTCGTTCAATTTAATCCGCACATCCCGGTCGTTCAGCAATACCGCCAATGCCCGGGCATTGACCTCGCCGCTCTGGCCGCAGCAAGCGCCGCAGTCCAGCCCCGCCTTGTGCGGGTTGTTGTCGGTCTGGCTGCCGTGGCCGATCAACAGCACCCAGCGCGCCAGCCGACCGGTCAGATTCATTCCGCGCAGTACCCGAGCAGCCAGTTCAGCCCGCTCATCCAGCGTTACACCTATCAACTGGGGGCGCAGAGCTGCATGGGTTTTGCCATCCAGCAAGCTCTGCTCGGACAGCGCGCTTTGAGTGCGGGGCTGGCTGCGACGAATCAGCTTGCCCAGGTATCCCAGGCCCAGCGTCTCCACCAGACTGAAGGCGGAGCCCGGCAGGGTGTTAAAGGGCTTGCCCGCGTTCCGGGCGTTCAGACGCTTCTGACGGGCCCGAGCCGCTTGTTCATCCACCGCCGCATCGCCACTGGACTCACTGACGTTCATGGCAGGCGCCAGCAGACCCGGCAGCTGAGGCCGTGCGGTTTGGGTACCCAGCGGGGTGTAACTGATCGGCAAACCGAAGAAACCGGCAAACCCCAGGGTTTCGATATTACCGGTGGTTTCCAGGTGGCGGCGAAACACTTCGGAGCGCACATCGATACAGAAAACCGCCTGCACATCAGCCCCTGTGACTGGCGCGGAGTCCGCGCGGGTCAGCCGTGATGCCATATCACGCTGGTAAGCATGTTCCATGGCCCGCTGCCACAGGCTGAAAACCTCAGTCGCGTTGTCATCCTGATTCTGAAGGTGCTTATCCCACTGACCATGCCAGCGCCACAACAGTGACAGTTGGTCGCGGCCGCCATCATCCAGCAGGCACTCCCAGGCCAGGCGGATCGCCAGCAGTTCGATCAGGGTCTGATCCTCCTCACCGGCCAGTCTTGCCTGCCAGCGACGGTAGGCACACCAGGACGCCCAACCGCTGATGCGCAGGAGTACCGTGTGCAGGAAGGATTGCCACTCACTCTCCGGCAGACCCAGCTGGTCCAGTGCGTTCTGAATCAGCGCCCAGGGTTCCTGCGGCAGCGCTTCGACCCGGTTCCCGATCCAGGGCGCCTGCATCAGCAGCTCGACACTGTGGCCAAACTGCATGCCCGCATGCCAGTTGGCATAAAGGCCCCCCGCTTTATCCGGGCGCCAGTCCGCCTGATGTTCATCGAACCAGGCGCCGCAGAACTGGGAGACCTGATGGGTGATGGTGTCGCACCAGGCCGGTTCATGATGCAGGTCGCGTCCCGCATCAAGCACATCACTCAGCAACGGCGCCGGGGTCGGTGCCGGGAAGCGGCGCTCCAATGAGGTTACCAGCGACGAGACCGTTAGCGACGAACCTTGCAGGTCGAGTGCGGCTTGCAGATCCGCCTCGGTGATCTCGCCCTGTTCCCACTGCTGACGGTAGTAATCCAGTGGCATGAAGAGACTGGAGCCACCCAGCGCGCCCAATTCACGGTTCACGGTTTCGAACGGCTTATCCACCATGCCCCAGTAAGGGTTAACCGCAATCATCCTGTCCAGCGGCCAGTTCGGCGCAATCGCCGCGCAGGCGGATTCCACCGCATCGCTCAGTCGGGCGTATTGCTCACTCAGTTGCGTTTGTGCAGCCAGGGAAGTCATTACACCATCTCTCCGGTTGGGGACGGATTCCGGTTCACCAGGGTACGGGCCTGCAGCGCACTCAGGCGAGCAGGCCAGAACCGGAAGGTCAGTCGAGTGAAGGTCTCATCCAGATAGAATCCGTTATAGACCCAGGGGTAGAGCCGCCTGGACAGAACACCGTCCGGCCGCGCGCTCAGGATCGCCTGCAGCAGGTAGAGCATGGCGAAACAGAACCCGACCCAGGCCATCAGTACGATGGACGTGGTGGGCTGTGCAGGCAGAATCGCCGCAAACACCAGGTGCCAGGTCAGATAAAGCTGAGTCAAAAGTGTGACCTGAACAAGACCACGCACCAGTGCGGGAACAGACTGAAGCACCGCCTGCCAGAGTAGCGAAGCAAAACCCAGCACCAGAATCAGGCTGACCACCGGCGGCAGCGCAAGCCCAAGAGCCCACTGCCAGACACTGACGGAGCTGAGCACCAGCGCAGCACTCAGAACCAGCGCCCAAAGTGTGGCGGTAATACCGGTTTTGGAGGCATAGGGAGCAGACAGAGACTGCATGCGAACCTGCGCCAGCGTATCGCCACTGCTCAGGAAGGCGTAAGCCTTGTAAAGCGAGTGCGCGACCAGGTGCAGAAGCGCCAGCTCGTACAGGCCCAGCCCCACTTCCATCAGCATAAAGCCCATCTGGCTGCAGGTGGACCAGGCCAGGCGCACCTTGATGCTGATCCGGGTCATCATCACCAGACCGGCCAGGACCGCAGTAGTACTACCCACAATCACCAGAAGCCACTGGGCCACCGGCGCGAGGCTCAGCATCTCCGCCAGGCGGATCATGACAAAGCCACCCATGTTGACCACACCGGCGTGCAGCAGCGCGGAGACCGGGGTGGGCGCTTCCATTACCTGGATCAGCCAGCCATGCAACGGCAGTTGGGCGGACTTGAGAATCGCTGCCAGCGCAAACAGCACCACTGCCAGGTGCAGTGAGAAAGGCAGTGCCGCAGCACCGGCCAGCTGAGCGTTGATTTGATCCAGCGACAGGCTCCCGGTGACGCTGTAGATCAAACCAAGCGCGACCAGCAGACAGGCATCGGCCATACGGCTGACGAGGAATTTCTTGTGCGCCACAATTTGGGCGGTCTTGCGTTCGCGGTAAAAGGTCAGCAGAAAGTGGAGGCCCACGCTGGTGGCGCCCCAGGCCAGTACGATCACGCCCAAGTGACGGCTGGTAACCAGCACAACCACCGACGCCAGGGTAAACAGCATGGCGCTGACAAAGCGGCGCTGTTCAGGTTCACCGCTGAGATAACGGGCGGAAAAGCGGATGACAACCCAAGACAACAGAGCAACCAGCAGGGTGAGGGTCAGACCCAGGGCATCAGCCTCGTGCAGGCCGCGCAGATGGGCCATTGAACCGGCAATCGTGACCACCAGTACCAGAGGCAGACCAACGGCCGCCGCCCAGCGGGCCGGTTGCCAGGGGTCACTAGCCTTGAGCGAAAGCAGAAAGGCGATAGCCATCAGGGCGGGAAAAAGCCAGACCAGAGCTGCAAGCAAGGGAACACCTCCAAGTTGTGGGAGCGAACTTCGATGCTGGCAATGGTGTGCTCGTCTGCTATTTTTGTAAAATAGATTGATTCGAATAAATTGTTCACTTTTAAAGAACGATAAAACAATCCCATGCGCAACCTGAACTTTCACCATCTCTATTATTTCTGGACCGTGGCCAAGGAGGGTCATCTGACCCGGGCTGCGCAGCAACTGCATGTTTCCCAGTCGGCATTGTCGTCTCAGATACGTCAGTTGGAAGATCAACTGGGGCATCGCCTGTTCGACCGGGAGGGACGGCGGCTTGAGCTGACCACCGTCGGTCAGCGGGTGCTGGAGTATGCGGAGAACATATTCGGGCTGGGCAGCGAGCTGCTGGCGATGCTGGAGAGCGGCGAGCACCAACGGGTTCAACGTCTGCGCATTGGTGCGGTCACCACTCTATCGCGAAACTTTCAGGACAACTTCTTAAGGCCGGTGCTGGGCTCACCGGATGTGCAGCTGGTGGTGGAGTCCGCCACCCTGGATGAGCTGCTGGAGCGGCTGCGGGTGCATAAGCTCGACCTGATCCTCTCCAATAAAGCGGTGGCCACCGACGCCGGCACTCCCTGGCGCTGCCGCCGGATCGCCCAGCAGAGTGCCTGCCTGGTGGGCCCGCCGGAGGGTGCCGACGGATTCCGCTATCCACAGGATCTGGAGAAAGTGCTGTTGCTGGTGCCGGGCCCGGGCAGTGACCTTAGAAGTCAGTTCGACCTTCTGTGCGAGCAGGAAGGGTTAAATATCAGCTACCACGCCGAGGTGGAGGATATGGCGATGCTGCGTCTGCTCGCCCGAGACTCAGGCGGTATCGCCGTGGTGCCGGAGGTGGTGGTACAGGATGAGCTGCAACAGGGCGTACTGCGCAATTACCGTTCACTACCCACGGTAACCGAGAATTTCTACGCCATCATGGCCAAGCGACAGTTTGCGCCCAAGGCGCTGGATAATCTGGTGGAGATCGCCAGTCAGGGATAACCACCCCAGCATACGCCTCCGGCTTCTGCGGAGGCTACGGCTCGCATCCCCCTTCGCATATCAACCGGTTGATGGCGGCGCGTCCGTTATCGAGCAGATACACCTCGGCCCAGGCCTCTTTCTGGCGCACGGCACTCTGCGCCTGCAGCGCCTTTTCGCGCGGCATAAAATAGGCCTCGATCCCGTACTGGAATCGGTAATCGGCACCAAATGGAGAGATTCTTCCACGGATAAAGGTGCCACCGGGCGGCTCCCGGTAAATACCGGTGGCCACGTGGTATTTGCCCTGCTGCTCCAGGCTCACATAGGCCACTTCATTGCGCTTGAACGGCTCGCCGGCCAAGGCACCATCCAGTCGGGAGATGCGGTAGTTAAGCCGGACATAGTTCCCCCGAAACAGACTGCGCGGATCCACCGGCTCAGTGCGCAGCAATACCGGTTGTCCATACCAAAGCGGCCAGACCGAACTTAAATACTCCAGCGCCAGGACGGAAAGCTGTAGCAGGATGGTCAACGCCAGTCCGACCGCCACAAACCGTTTATGACCGGGCCCCCAGGCTTTAATGGCATCAAACATGGCGGCCTCCCTTCTGAACCCGGGAGCGCCAGTATCGGGCGGAACCATAAAGAATGGCGGCCGCGATCATGAACATGATTGCCCCGCCGATGTAATCACCAATCAGATCAAAGTAACGGAACAGCGCCGTCACCAGCAGGACTCCGACACCGGTGTAGAAAAAGTGAGTCACCGCATCATCAATGCCGCGCCGGATCAGCCAGATACCGGTCACCACTAACATCAGGTTGGTCGCAATGGCCAGCAGATCATCATTCAGCCACCCCTGCTGTACACACAGTGCCGCCAGCGTGAAAAAAACGCCATTGGCCAACAACGGACCACCCGAGTTAATGCCGGAGGGCCGGGCCAGTGCAAAACCAACTAACGTGGCAACGGCCATCATGAGCGGGGTAAAAACACCCAGCAGATACTCTTCCCGAATCATGCCGCGCCAGGGGTCGTCGTAGCTGAGCAGAAGCAGCGAAATGATCGCACCCCGCAACAGGTAAAGATGCAGAAGCTGGCCATAGTCCCGCTGATCATGGTTATCCTGTCGCATCATCCACCAGGCAAAACCGGCCAGTAGCAGACCCAGCGCGAGCGTGATCATCACCTGATCGGTAAAGGGATCGTAGTCCCACCAATTCCCCGCCGCCCATGCCAGCAACAGGTTGAGCCAGGTCGCAATCCCTGCCAGAGCACCCAGAAAGAGTAGCGCGGAGCGCTTGTGAAACCAGACCAGCCAAAGGCTGACCAACGCAAACAGTGGATAACTGGTCGGGAAAAACTGCTCTTTCGCCTCGGTGAACATCCAGAGTGTGGACAGAACCAGTACCAGCAATGCGATGAGCCGCGAGCGTGTTATGGGGATAAGCGGCAGTACGCCCAGCGCCCACCAGTAGATGCCATCGGGATAGTGAGCACCCAGGTGGTAGATCTGGGCGATCAGCATGATCGACATACCGTAGCTGATCGAGCCGAAAAACAGCCAGATCACGGCCGCCGAACGCCTCGACATCAGCAGCAGGCGGAACCCGATCAGGTTGACCACCAGCGTGAGTCCGATCAGCCCAAGCATCCGTGTCATACGGGGAATGTCATCCCAGTTGTGGGAGACGATCAGAATCAGCGCAAGCCCCACGAACAGAGCAGCGAGCGAGGTGAGAACGTAATAGCCAAAGGAGGAGCCGGCCCCGGTATCGGTCCGGCTGATGCCATAGCGCGCAAGAATAGAGTCCGCTTGAGCGGTGTCGATTAGACCCTCATCGACCCAGTCCTCGATTTCACGGGCCAGGTCGCGTTTGAATAACCGAAATATGCGCATTCCCTGCTCGGCTTGTTGGAGTTGATCGGTCCCGGCATATGCCGGGACACGCTTTTAGTGCGGCTGATCGATACCGACGATAAACCAGTCCGCGTTGTCCACGGTCATATCACGGGTCAGGTGCCAGATTTCGCTGAACTCAGCGGTATCACCCTGCTCCTCCTCACGCAACCAACCGTAGAAGTGGATCGATACGACCACGTGATCTTCGTTGTCGATAAAGTTGAGCAGGTCCGCCATCACGGACACCACCTCGGTATGCTGGCGCTCCGGGAAACGGCCGCGCTGGGCTTTCAGCTCTTCGAACAGCTCCGGTGAAGTATAGCTGCTGATTTCGTCCCAGTTGGAATCATCCCAGGCTTTCTGAAGCGCTGTGAAGTGGTCGCAGGCACCGCTCACGAAGGCGCTCTTGTTAAACCACTCCGGCAGTTTCAGATCCGGCTCGGCCAGGCCGGCACCAATACCGCCGTTATAGATTGGCGGCTCCGGTTGCGGTGCCTGCTCGCGCTGCGCACCCCAGGCGGGTTGCTGGTCGGTATTCCCGGCACCACCGGCTCCGGCGTAAGCGGGTTGAGGTGCTCTGCGCCCGGCAAAAAGTTTAAACAGGATAAAGCCCACCAGTGCGATCAGCAGAATATCCATGATCTGGATCCCTTCAAAAGCACCACCAAAGAACAGCGCTCCCAGCAGCCCACCGGCCAGCAGGCCGCCCATCAAACCACCGAACCCGGAACGTTTGGTCGCTGTCCCCGCCTGGGTCGGAGCCGCCTGCTTCTGCGCATCCTGCTGTTTGTTGTAGGTCGGCGCGGGTGTTGTTTTCTTGGGCGCCGAGTAGGACTTACCCAACGAGAAGCCGCCGCCAAGGCGCTTGGCATGGGATTCCTCCATAGGCAGCATAAAACTGAGCAGGAAGGCAAAGAGACTGGTCGTCAGAATACGCATCAGGTTTCCTCAAGTGAGACGAAATGCCGGTTCATGACCGGCGCAGTTTAGACAAAGTCTGGGATACCGTTGCCAGGTAGATCCCCGTAAAGATCAGGAGCATACCCGCCGCATGGAACAGTTGCAGCGTCTCGCCCAGAAAAACCACGGAGAGAATCACCCCGAACAGCGGCATCAGATGGATAAATAGACCGGCACGAGCCGCACCAAGTTCCGCAACCCCCTTGTTCCAGAACATATAAGAGAGAATGGATGGGAAGATCGCCATGTAGAGAATGGCCGATATCACCGCCGGTGACCAGTGAATCTCGATCGACTGCCCCTGCTCCATCAGTGCAAACGGCGCCAGCGCGATCACCCCCACCAATACATTGAACGAGAACAGGGTGAAGCCGTCCAGGTCTGCCGGGCGCCAGCGCAGGGCAACCGAGTAACAGGACCAGGTCAGTATTGCAGTCGCAACCCAGATATCACCGGTATTAAAGTTCAGGCCAAGCAGCACGGAAAGATCCGCCTGGCTGATCAATATCGCAACACCGATCAGAGAGGTCACCACCCCCGCCCACTGGCGCAGTTTGATGGGCTCTTTGAACAGCAGTGCGCTCAGCAGAAGAATGATCACGGGCGCCGCTGACTGCATCAGCGTGGCATTGGAGGCCGTGGTGTTCTGCAGTCCGATATAGATAAAGGTGTTGAAGCAGCCCACACTGAGAATCGAGAGTACCAGCAAGATAAGCCAGTTACGGCGAATGATCTCGCGATTACGCCAGATACGAGGCAGCGCCCAGGGCAGCACGAGCAACAGAACCAGACCCCAGCGTAAAAAAGCCAGCGTTAGCGGCCCCATCTCCACATGGATAGCACGGGCGCTGACCACATTACCGGCCCAGAACAGTACGGTAAGCACCAACAACAGATAGGGCATTACTTCGCCTCCGGTCCACGCAGCCAGCGCTGAAGACGACTTTGGGTCGCATCAAAACCGGTCAGGATATAGTGCAGGGTGTTATAGTTCTGCGCACTCCAGCGCATCCGGTCCAGTGCCCGGGTGCGGCCACAGAAGAGTATTTCATCGCCGGGTTCAAGCTCGGTCAGCTCACCGGGAGTCATTTTGACGCTATCCCCCCGCTTCATCATCAGCGGGAAGCAGTACAGGGTTTCAGAACGGTTATGCGGATTTTTCATCAATGAAATCAGTTTGATCGGCACCTCTTCCTCCAGCTTGGTGATCACCGCCGGAGCTTCGCGTTTATCGATCCGAACCGAGCGGCTATCCAGTTTTTCGTCCCCCACCATGGAACTCATCCGGTTAATCAGGGTATGCGCCCAAACCTCATCCTGCTTGAACAGGTGCTCGATAAAAACAGACAGCAGCGGCGTCTTGAGCTGAGCCAGAATACGGGTCGCAATAATCTGCCCCGGCTGCATGATGAAATCGCACCGCGAATGCGAAAAGATCAGTTCGTTGGCGCTGAGATTCTGGCGCACCACGGTAATCAGTTTCGGGTTGAGCTCCCGGGCCGTCATGATGATCGACAGGTTATCGGCATCACTGTCGGTCCCGGCCACGATACCGACCGCCGACCGCACACCTGCCTGTTCCAGGGTCACCGCCTCGGTACCGACACCCGGTACCGCGCTGCCCAAGGCACGAATGTTATCCGGGTCGGGATCGATGACTGTTACTTCGGTCCCGGCCTCGGTCAGTTCACGGGTGATATTACGGCCGAACCGGCCGTAGCCACAGACGATCCAGCGCCCCTCGGCGTGACGGTACACACTGGCCAACGTCCTGTGGTGGGGATTCATCAGCCAATCAAACACCAGATGACGATGGGGGCTATGGGCCGCCAGCGCCACATACTCGGCATAGTGCCGGAAAGGGTCAACGATCAGATCGGTACCGAAGGAAGCCAGGTTGGCGCTGGTGATATCGTTTTCCGACCGGCTGATCGCCATCCGCTTGGGGACCAGAACCTTGCTGGCGATGGCAATACCCAGATTCACCTTATCACTGTTGGTCAGCGCCAGCACACCGGCGCAATGCGGGTGCTGCAGGCCGGCCCGGTCCAGAACATCCGGCAGCGAGGCATCGGCACAGAGCGCCGGAACCGGCGTAACCAGGCCATCCAGATCCAGGTTATCGATCCGCTCCTGATCGATATCCACCACCACCGCTCGCAGCCCGGCATCCACCAGCTCACGCACTACGGTACTGCCGGTAACGCCGTAGCCACAGACCAGATAGAAAGGTTCTGTGATCCCTTTCACCGAGTAGATAAACCGGCGCAGACGCAACAGCCGGATAAAACCACCATCCTGCAGTACCGAAAGCGTGGTACCGATGCCATACAACCAGGCAATGACACAGGAGTAGATGGTCACCAGTGTCCACATCCGCTGAGCCGCGGTGAACGGATACGGAATTTCACCAAAACCGATGGTGGACCCCATAAACGAGACAAAATAGAACGCATGGAAAAAATCCATGCGCCAGGGGTTACCCTGATCATCCTGTCCGGGAATCAGGGTAAAGCCCAGAATCGAGACGGCGTAAACCACAATCAGCGTGATCAGTGGCGTGCGCAAACGCCTCAGGAGTACGTAGAGAATATCGTACATGGCGTTAGCGTCGGATCAGCACCGTCTCCACCATCAGCAGAATGACCGAGGTGATGTTGGCCAATAGAGCACCGCCGGCGAAAGAGACCACCGATGCCATCAACCGTGGCGTCATGCCGGTGGCCGCTATGTGCTCGCCATAGCCCCAGATCATCGCCGAGATAATCAGCTGAAGGTCCGCGACCAGGCTGGTGGCCAGCATCAACGCGCCCAGATGACTGCGGTCGCCAAACTTCATAACGGTACAGATCAGGCTCACGACTATAGCCAGAAACAGCTCCAGCACGTCATGATGATCGGGATTATCGATCTCACCGACAAAGAACCCGAAGTTCAGTGTCAGCGCCAGCACAATGAAAAAGGCGAAGATGACCTTCTCGCGATTCATCCAGCAGACTCCTTGATGGGTATTGATCGCTACAGGGCGGTACGTCGGCCCCCTCATGGCGCCGACCGACTACCCGGGATTGTATCGGCTGTTGCCGGTGGGCGCATCCGCCCGCACTGATTTACCGTACAATCAGGCGGATCCGGGAACCCAACGCGACCGGGAAGGGTCACATCGACATCAGATTTGCCTGAGGAGAGATAGAACTCGATGCCAACAGCGACCGCACTGCGTCCATTTCAGCTCCTGCTTGGAGTCATGCTGACTCTGACCGCGACCCTTGTTCAGGCGGCTTTGATCCAAAGCCCCTCGGATACGCGACAGTATGATGCGTTTGAGCTACCCAACCGGCTTCAGGTGGTGGTGATCTCCGACCCACAGGCCAGTAAAGCCGCCGCCTCCATGAATATCCAAGCCGGCAGTCGCGACAACCCACCGGGCCGCGAAGGGCTGGCTCACTTTCTGGAGCACATGCTGTTTCTGGGTACCGAGAAATATCCGCAGGCCGATGCCTACCAGGGCTTTATCAGCGCCAACGGTGGCAGCCACAACGCCTACACCGCGTTTGAGCACACCAACTACTTCTTCGATGTAAAAGCCGATGCCCTGCCCGGCGCCCTGGACCGCTTTGCCCAGTTTTTTATCGCGCCCCTGTTCACACCCGAATACGTGGACCGCGAGCGCAATGCGGTCGAGTCGGAGTTTCGTGCCAAGATCCGCGATGATGGCCGCCGTCTCTATGTGGCCAGCAAACTGGCCATGAACCCTGAGCATCCCTATAGCCAGTTTGCCGTCGGCAACCTCGAAACCTTGTCCAACACAACCGATGCCGCCATCCGTCAGGATCTGATCGATTTTTACCAAAGCCACTACAGTGCCAACCGCATGACTCTGGCTGTTATCGGACCTCAGCCACTGGACAGGTTGCGCGAGCTGGTCACGGATACGTTCTCCGCGGTGCCGGACCGCGACCTGCCCAAGATCACCACTGAAGTGCCCCTGTACCGCGCTGAAAGCCTGCCTCTGGCGCTGGACGTAAAAACGCTGATGCAAACCCGTCAACTGCGTTTGACCTTTCCGATCCCCGCTATCCGCGATCACTGGCGCGAAAAGCCGGTACGCTATCTGGCCAGCCTGATCGGCTACGAAGGCAAAGGCAGCCTGCTCAGCCTGCTCAAGGAGAAGGGTTGGGCCCGGGCACTCGGTGCTTCCGCCGGTATCGAGCTTGAAGAAGGCGCCACCTTTGATATCAACATAGAGCTGACCGAAACCGGACTGAAGGAAAGCGATGCGGTGGTAGACGCTGTTTTCGCCTTTATCGATGAGCTGCGCGACAACGGGATACGCCAGTCGATCTATGAGGAGGAGGCGCTGCTGGCCGAAACCGATTTCCGTTTCCGCGAACCGCGCGAACCGATCCACGAGGTAATGGGTATGTCTTCGCGGATGCCCTACTACCCGGAGGCCCACCTGCTCGATGCGCCCTATCGCTATGATGCGTTTAACCCCGAATTGATTCAGGACTACCTCGGCTTTCTAGTACCCGACAATATGGTCCTGATGCGCGCCGCACCGACTCTTGAGACGGCCAAGTCCACACCGCGATACAAAATCGACTACCAACTGGCACCCGTCGCCCCCCATCGTCTGGCCGACTGGAAAACACCTGAGGATCTGCCGGGCCTGTATGTGCGTGGCCCCAACCCGTTTATCGCCCATGACCTGTCACTGGTGGCTAAGCCTGAAGCCGCCGACAGCGTTCCGGCCAAAGTCTGGCACGCCGACAGCGCAGAGCTCTGGTATCTGCAGGACACCAGTTTCGAGCAGCCCCGTGCCAACGTTCGCCTGGCGCTGCTGAGCCAGAGCGCTAATGCGGATGCCCGTGCCTCGGTAATGAGCCAACTCTACGCGCGCATGGTCAGTGACCGTCTAAACGAAACGCTGTACGACGCCAGCCTGGCCGGCATGTCGGCCAACCTCTACGCCCATCTTCAGGGGCTGAGCCTTCGCCTCTCCGGCTACAGCGAGCGACAGAGCCGACTGCTGGATACATTGATTACGGCAATGACCGAGCCCCCCCACTCCGAAGCCCGTTTTCAGCGTATGAAACAGGAGCTGGCCGAAGAGCTGGCCAACTCCGCCAAGGAAAAACCCTATAACCAGACATTCGACGGTTTGTACAACGCCCTGCTGCCTCAATGGACCCAGCAGGAGAAGTTGGCGGCACTGGCATCGATCGATCTGGATGCACTTCAGACCCATATCCAACGGGTGCGAAAAGATGGCTACCTGCGGGTATTGGCTCATGGCAACCTGCGTCAGGAGCAGGCGCAGGAGATGGCGCAGGCCGCCGCCCGGGGTCTGTTGCTCAGGGATGGAAAGTCAACGCCGCCCCAGCTTCCGGTCGTCCAGCTGCCACCGGGGGAACGGCTATACAAAACCCTGGATATCGAGCATGATGACGCATCGCTGAATCTCTATATGCAGGGTGAGAACACCCGCATAACCACCCGTGCTGAAGTTGCGCTGCTGGCGGAGATTATCTCAACACCATTCTACAACCGCCTGCGTACCGAGCAGCAGTTGGGATACGTGGTGTTCGCCAGCTCTATGCCGATACGGGAGGTCCCGGGTCTGGTGCTGGTAAGCCAGTCACCGGTGGCTGACCCATTGCAGCTCGAAAGCGCCTACAACACCTTCCTTGATTCCACCGAAGGCGAATTGAAAGAGATGGATGAAGCCAGGTTAAACGCCTTCCGCCAAAGCCTGATCTCCCGGCTTAATCAGCCAGAGGATACATTGGGTGATCGGACATCACGGTTCTGGACCGAGCTGGACCGGGATAACGCCGATTTCGACACCCGTGAGCGACTAACCGAAGCGGTCAAACAGATAACACGGGAGGACCTGCAGTCCCGGTTCAGGCAGCTTCGCACACGCTCACTGGCGGTTCGCAGCTTCAGTCAGAAAGAAACGCTGGCAGGGGCGGCCGATAACGGCGCAATCATGGAATCACTGAAAGAACAGGGTCAGTATGTGCCCGGCAGCTGACCGGGCAGATTACATTTCAATAACTTCGCGCTGACGGCCAAAACCTTCGGGCGGTGCTTCGCCGCCCGGGGGGGCCTCGGACTGGGTGTCCGGTGCGCTGCTCTCATTCTCACCGGTCTCAACCTCGAAATCACAGGGCGTGCCCGGGCCACATAAACCTTCGGCGCGGTCTTCCTGGATTTTGGCAAATACCTGGTTTTCACCGGTCAGCTTGGGCTGACCCGCGGATACCGTAAAAACCGGTGTCGTGCCCGATGGGTACACCACGGTGACCGGTGGTGGCTCCGGTTCAGCTGATGGTGTCACCACACGGTAATCGATCGAATTCTCCGACAGCGCATACGCTCCCGACGCCAACCACAATGAAGCGATAGCGGTCAGTCGCAAGCACTTAGATTTCAAGTGGGTAGATCGATTCCGCATAAAGCGCCAGCTCTTCCAGTATCATTCGATCCCGGTCAGTGATATCAGGCTGCTGAACCAGACGATTGAGCTCGTCATAATAGGCCGGGATGGTCAGATAACCATGATTATCGTCACCAAGCAACTTCCGCGAGCGGTACTCCTCCCAACGCTGATGCTCCTCTTCACGCAAGGTGTGCGGGTAGTTACGCGCTTTGTAACGAATCAGCATCTCTTCCAGTCTGGGGTCCTGAAACGGCAGTTCTATGAACTCCAGGGCTTCGGGTGGGGCTTCCCGAACTTGCTCCATCAATGACTTATCGTGATCGGAGAAAAAGCCCCCGGAGTACAACATATGATCCGGATCACCATCGGCCGGCGGCGCATCTTCGCTATAGAGCTGATCGAGCTTTTCCTTCAAACCCGGTTCAGCTCGCAGCAGTGCCAGGTGGCGACGGCAGGTATCGCCATCAATGTTCAACCGTGCCGCTTCTTCACTGTTCAACATGCCGGCCGGGGCCACAATGGGGCAACGATTGGTATGCAGCAACTTGAGTGCGATCTCCGGTGCACCGGCTGGACGCTGATCATGCCGTGTATAGAGCTGTTCACGTATCTGTTCCACCGGCAGCTCAAGCAGAGGCGTTGGATCAACGCGCAGATCCCACACCGCGGCCGCGTTACGGTTGACCGGGTGCCAGCTTAAAGGAGCCACCACCGCCGCATTCCCCCACTGCACCGGGTACTTGGAGGAGATATGCAGAAAGGGCTTCATGTTGGCCACATCCAGCCTGGACTGAATGGCTCGTTTGCCCCGATTGTTGAGCACGAACTCGTACAGCTTGGGCTGACGTTCACGGACCAGCTTCGCCATTGCGATCGTTGCGTAGACATCGGATAACGCATCATGGGCCTGCTCGTGGGCCAGACCGTTGGCCCGGGTCAGGTCTTCCAGCCGCAGACTCGGTGTTCCGTCTTCGTACAGAGGCCACTCGATGCCCTGTGGTCGCAGTGCCCGGGTCAGTCTTAACATATCGATAATGTCCCAGCGTGAGCAGCCGTTTTGCCACTCCCGCGCATAGGGATCGTAGAAGTTACGATAGAGGGTGTTGCGGGTGACCTCATCGTCAAAGCGGATACTGTTGTAACCCACCGCACAGGTTCCGGGCTGGGACAACTCTTGATGGATCTGACGGATAAACTCCGCTTCGCAGACACCCTCGCCAATCGCTTTCTGGGGGGTAATCCCGGTCACCAAGCACGCCTGGGGATTGGGTAGCACATCCTCCGAGGGGCTGGCATAGATGACCAACGGCTCTCCAATAATATTGAAATCGGCATCGGTACGTACGCCCGCGAACTGCACCGGGCGATCCCGACGCGGGTCAGTGCCAAAGGTTTCGTAGTCGTGCCAGTAGAAAGTCTCGGGGACTGTTTTCGCCATGCCCTATCCGTCAGTGCCTGTCATGTATAATGGGGAATCACTCAGGTAAGCCTGTAGCCATACCGGTTGCGGCTAACACTACCACTGAACGGGAAGACACGCATGTTTCAGGACCAGCTCAACAGTGATCAGACTTGCCCCTGCGGTTCGGGCAAAGTATTCCGCGAATGCTGTGAACCGGCCCTGCAGGGTACACAGCCAGCCCCCACTGCCGAGGCACTGATGCGCTCTCGCTACTGTGCATTCGCACTGGGTGCTATCGACTATCTTATCGATACCCAGGCCAAGGAGAAACGCCAGCCCGGTGAAGCCGAGCTGCTTGCCGAACAGATACAGGTCACCACTTGGACTGGTCTGAAAATACTTTCCACCCGTAAGGGTCTGGCAGATGACACCGATGGTGTGGTGGAGTTTGAAGCCCGTTTCGAGTCGGGGCCACAGAAGGCGATCCTGCATGAAGTATCCCGCTTTCGTAAGGATGATGGGCGTTGGGTCTATGTAGATGGAGAGGTTGAGCTGCGTCCCTGCTGATCTCAACCGCAACCGCCTTTAAATTTCCGGCCTGTCAAGGCTTTCCCTGCATCGACACTGGCCGGTAGAATAAGTGCCCGCCCAAAACCGGGCTCAGGAAACAGCTCCCGATCATCGCCCACACGGCGAACCGGATCCGGATGCTTACCGGGCCTGGAATGACGCAACGGTGTCAAAAACGGGCCGGATCACAAATCCGTCGATATCGGGATTTCAGTTGATATCAATGAGCCCGGATATCCGGAATTCAGACTTAGTAGCCAGGCGCACCGCGCCGGCTTGTGGTGATTGATGTTTGCAAACCTGTTCAAGCCCAAATGGCGCCACCCCAGCCCTGATGTCCGTGTTCGCGCTGTTACTCGCCTGAGCACCGACCGGCCGGAGCACCGGAACATTCTGCGTACACTGCTACTGGATGACGGCAGCAGCCAGGTCAGAGAAGCGGCACTGGGTAAAGTTCAGGACCTGGAGCTGCTTATCCAGGTACTCGGCCGTGAAGAGTCGGACCAGATCCGACGCCTGGCTGCCTCATTGATCGCCCGTCAATTCGCGGCCCTACCGGACGACGAAGTCGCTCACTGGATTAGCCGGTTGGATGAGGCGGCCTGCTCTCGACTGGCGATCTACGAGACCGACCAAAACCTGCACTCCCTCCTGGTCAGACAGATCAACTCCGCCGGCGCGTTACATCAGTTGGCCACTCAGGGCTCCACTGCCGCATTGCGCCGCGAAGCGGCGGAGCGGATGGACGACATTGCCATACTCGAGCAACTGGTGCGCGATACCCGCGGCAGCGACAAGGCCGTGCACCGGATCGCGCGTGATCGGCTAAACCGCTACCGGGAGGCCGAGCGTCTGCAGCAGGAGCAGGCTGAGAAGCGCGATACACTGCTTGAGGCACTGACGAACCTGGTGACGACTCAGGACCGCCAGCATTACCGGGCTCGGCTTGAGGTGATCAAACGTGACTGGGACAGACTACCGGCGGCACCGGAACATATTCAGGCTCAGTTCCAGGCCAGGCTGAGCCAGGCCGAAGAGATATTGCTGCAAGTTCAAGCCGAGCAGGAGCGCACTGAGGCCGAAGCACAGGCTGCAGCGGAACATCAAAAAGCTTGCGAACAGTGCGGCGAGGCGTTGCGCACGCAGCTCAACACAACAGATCCGGACCAGCAGTTCATCACCGAACTGAGCGCTCAAATTAATGAAGCCGAGCAGTTGATCGCCGTACGTCCATGCGGCGCGGAACTCCCGCACTATGTGCGGCAGGCACAGGCTTTGCTTTGCGCCTGTGAGCAACTACAGGAACAGCACGAAGCACTAGAGCGGCTGATTGAAACAGATCCCGAGCACACCGACCGTGCGGCTCTGAAAAAGCTGCTCGCTGATATACAGTGGCCCGATACGACGCCCAGGCCCTCGCTGCTTGAGCGCGCCCTGAGCCACCTGAAGGCATCGGAACAGAAGGCGGCGCAGCGCAGGGCTGCCGCGAATCAGAAAGTAGATGAGCTTGAAGCGGACCTGCAGGCCTTCGACCAGGCCATAGGACAGGGCGAGATCCGGATAGCACTGCGCCATCGAGACCACGCAGGTGAGCAGCTCAAACGTCTCAATGGCAGTGCACCCAACGCACTGGAGCAACAGTTCAAAACCCTGTCGGCACAACTGCAAGAGATGAAGGACTGGCAGGGGTTCGCCGTCAATGGCAAAAAAGAGACGCTCTGCGAGGAGATGGAGGCACTGATCGGTGCCGATATGCCCGCGCAGGCTCTGGCAAACCGAATCCGTGAACTGCAGAAGGAGTGGAAAGCGCTGGATGCCACGTCAGCCGTTCACTCGCAGAAGCTCTGGCAGCGCTTCCACAGTGCCGGAGAGACGGCTTACGCGCCCTGTGAGGTGCACTTCTCCGCACTCAGGCAGCAACGGCAACAGAACCTGGCGCAGCGCGAAGAGATCTGTCAGCAGCTGGAAACTTTTCTTGAATCGGTGGATTGGTCACAGGCCGACTGGCCCGCGATAGAGCAGATCTGCCATACCGCCAAGCGCGAATGGAAAGGGTTCACTCCAGTGGACCGGGCCCCGGGCAAAGTGGTTCAGCAACGCTTTAACCAGTCCATCCGTACGCTCGATGCGCGCCTCAAGGAGTGGCATCAGCGCTGTGCCGACCTGAAAGAGCAGTTGATCGAAGAAGCCGCCCAGCTCACCGAGATGGAGGATCTGGCCGAGGCGACGGAGCAGGCCAAAGCACTGCAACGACGCTGGAAAGAGGTCGGACCTGCGTTTCGAAGCCAGGAGCGCGCCCTGTGGCAGCGCTTCAGGGAGCATTGCGATACGCTGTTTGCACGCCTGAAGCGACCGGCCCCCAGGCTGGAGCCCATCGCACTAAGCGCGGGCGAGTCACCCGTAAGCAAAGAGGCATTCGAGCGTTTTATCAGCGCAGCCGGCATGCTTGATCGTGCGGAAAACGCTGTACTCAAAGGCGAAACCGCCATGCTGGAGCAGCTGCTGGATGCGATTCGGGGTGCAACCGGTAACGTCAGTCAGCCCTGGCGCGATCAGCTCTGCAAACGTGTGGATGTGATCGAAGAGGTACTCAACGACAGCACTCAACTGGAGCAAGAACTGGCGCAAAGCGAGCAAAGCATCCTGGAGCTATGCATCCGCCTTGAGATACTGTTGGGACAACCCTCCCCCGAAGAGGAGCAGGCGCGGCGTATGGAATATCAGATGCACCGGTTGCAACAGGCACTGGAAGAGCATCAGCAAAACCCAACCCGAGCCGATGTTATCGCGTTGGAGCTGGAGTGGCAGACCCTCTCCTTCAACAGCGTATTTCCGCAGCAGCGTCAGCGCTTTGAACAGCTTTTGGTCAGAGCAGGTTGCTGCTAAGCCCTCGACCACGACCTGCTTTAGTAGCCCGGAACGACAAACCCCCGCCATGGCGGGGGTTTGTTTTTACGCTGGCTTGAACGCCATTTAGAACATGTGCATACCACCGTTGACGGAGAAATCCGCGCCGGTAATAAAACCAGACTGCTCGTCAGCCAGGAAAGACACCGTGCGACCAATCTCTTCCGGGGTACCCAGACGCTTAACCGGGATTGAGGATGCGATCTTCTGCAGTACCTCGTCATCGATTTTGGCAACCATAGCGGTCAGGATGTAACCCGGCGATACCGTGTTGACGGTAACGCCTTTGGAGGCCACTTCCTGTGCCAGGGCTTTGGTAAAACCGTGGATACCGGCCTTGGCAGCCGAGTAGTTACACTGGCCGAACTGCCCCTTCTGAGCATTTACCGACGAGATATTGATCACGCGACCGTAACCCTGATCCAGCATCGGGTTGATGACGGTACGGGTCATGTGGAACATGGAGTCCAGGTTGGCGGTGAGTACCTCATCCCACTGCTCCCAGCTCATCTTCTTGAAGGTACCGTCACGGGTGATACCGGCGTTGTTGACCAGCACACTGATGTCGCTGCCGGTCAGCTCTTTGACGGTGGCTACACACTGAGCGCAGGACTCGGCGTTGGTTACATCGCCGTAGGCCACGTCGATTTCGTAACCATCCTTCTTCTGCTCTTCCTGCCAGGCTTTCGCTTTATCGTGATTGCCGCCGCTGTTGTAGCCGGCGACGACACGGAAGCCCGCGTCGGCCAGACTGCGGCAGATAGCCGTACCCAAACCACCGGTACCGCCAGTCACAAGCGCTACTTTCTGACTCATATTATCGCACCCCTCTTTTTCCATGTGATACCGGCTAAAACCGGTTTGATTGTCATTCTTGTCATCCCGGCGGTTTGTAAGATTCGTTGTTATTTCCGCCGGTATTTAATTCCTATCACTACCTTGATCATAGTACGGCTGGGCCACAAGTCACAACCGCCTGAACAGGGAGAAAATAGTCTAATTAAGGGTTTTGACGCAGTGATGACAGAGAAGATGCCATCAACATCAGGGTTTGGATCAAAAGGTCAGGATTCCAGCCGCCGCAGATAGCGTCTCATCCAGCTGTAGGCCAAAAAAGCGGTAATTCCGTTAGCGAGAACCAGCGCCGCAAACATGCCATCGAGACCAAAGAGCACACTGCCAAGCCAACCCAGCGGGACGTACATGATGAACAGACGGAACAGGCTGATGCGCATCGCCCGCATGGGTTGATGCAACGCATTAAATGACGACGCACTAAGAAAGGTAATCGCCTGAAATCCAAAACCGGCCGGAACCAGGACCATCCATAACGCGAGCCAGCGAGACACTTCGGGATCGTCGGTAAACAGGCCGGACAGAGGATCGGCAAACAGGAACAGCAGTACGAAGATAAGCCCCTGCCATACCAGCGCAAATCGTACCGCACCCAGGTAAACCCGGCGCACACGCTCAAGTTGACCGGCTCCATAATTCTGGCTGATAAATGGCGGCAGGGTCATCGACATGGCCAGACAAACCAACAGCGACAGTGACTCGACGCGGTTCCCAACACCATAAGCGGCCACCGCTTCCGCCCCGTGGCGTGCCACCAAGGCTGTCAGAATACCGTTCGCCAAGGGCGTCATCATATTGGATAGCGCAGCGGGTAAACTGATCTCCATCACCTTGCGCCAATGCGACAGCATCTGACCAAGTTCCGGCCACTGCAGAAGCAGCATCTGCCGTCTGACACAAAGCAGGTAGACTGCGAAGCTTGTTGTCACTGCCCAGGCCAGCACACTGGCCAGTGCGGCCCCTTGAATCCCCAATGCAGGGACAGGCCCCGCACCGAAGATCAGCAGCGGATCGAGCACAAGATTCAGCACGGAGGAGACAACCATAATACTGCCCGACAGGCGTGTATCTCCCGCCGCCCTGAAGATGCTGTTACACACCATGTTGAGCACCAGAAACACCGAACCACTGAACCAGACCGTCATATAGTCGTGGACATAGGGCATCAGGCCCGGCTCCGCCCCCATCAGGCTAAATACCGGATCGATTATCCAGTGTCCGGCGAAGCCGATCACCAGCATCAAGACCGTGGTCATGATCAGGTTATCGGTGGCCATTCGCGCCGCATTGGTCTCCTCCCCCGCTCCAATCAGACGCGCCAGGGTCGCGGATGTACCCACCCCCAGGCCAATGGCCAGACTGGTGATCGAGAAGGTGACCGGGAAGGTAAATGCCAGTGCCGCCAGTTGCTGAGTGCCCAACTGGCCCACAAACCAGATATCCGCGATATTGAACAACATCAGACTGACGATGCCGAGCATCATCGGCAGCGTCATCCGAACCAGGGTTTGCCTGATGGGTGCGTTAAGGATATCAGGTGGCTGTGACATGAGTGGACCGGCAAAAAATCGGAGCAGAAGTGTACCACAGCCCGCCCCGGCTCGTAATTGATGGCCCTGTCAGGTTTTTTTGCATCCATGAACCCGCGGGATGACCGCCATGAATGGCGGAAATACCGGTATTGCAGGAGCAAATGCCGGTGACCGGCCGTCCTGGCCATAAAAAATGCCCGGCGGTTGCCGGGCATAAAAACGCTGAAGGGCCGTACGCGGATCAGTTACCCGATGCGCGCATATTCTGCACGGTGAACTTATCCACCGGGCTCAGTTTCGGATCGACAATACCCTTGAACTGACCGGTGGTGCAGTGCTGCGCCTGCACATCGATCATGGTAAAGGAGTCATCGATCGCTACACCCGTACCTTTGTTGACGGGCAGATGGTGATCCGGATGGGCCTGACCGATGGTCCAGCTCTTCCACATCTCGCCCTTGCGGTCATAGGTGATGTTGCGGGGGATGATAAAGGTCTGTGCATCCATGTAGTGCTGACGCTTGCTGATCGGGTGGTTCTGATCAACCGGCTCGGATTCAACCACATAGACCTTACGCAGCTGGTAGGTGATCTCCGGGAAGCAGCCACCCTTGCCACCGAAAGCGATGACCTGATAACCATCTTCATCCTGATGAGTTTCAGTATCCAGTGTCATCTCGTCGTGGTTGTACATAGGCATCAACAGATACTTGGTGCCTTTATAGGTCCACTTCATGTCGGAGATACGGCCGTTATAGCCCTCGAAGTCCTCGATCATGACATCGGTCCCGAGGAACGCATCCGTGGTCTGACCGGAGGAGAGACGGCGGACACGACGCTGGAACCCGAGATACAGGTAGGCGTTATCCACCTTGGTGTCATCTTCAAAACGGTGGATCAGCAGCTGGGTGTTCTTCACATCGAACGGTTCCAGTACCTGCACATAGATCGCCCGGAACAGTTCCGACGGGTTCGGAGTGATCTCCGGGTACGGCTCCTGCTGAGTCCGGTGTGTGAAATTGAGGAAGTGGAAGTTCATCTTGATGGTACGTTCCTTCTTCCCGGACTCCATATCCCGCATGGTCCAGTAGAACGGCATGATGGCCGCTGAGTCGCCCCAGTTGTAACCGTACTTGTAGTTCCAGGCCAGCTTCTCACCGGCACGGGGATCATCCAGTGACGGCTCCTGCGGGAACGGACGGCCGGCCACGGTCTTGGAGATCTCACCATGGCCTTCACCGATAGTGACATCACCCGAGTACTGGCGAGTCGCTTCTACGTAGCTGTCATGCAAAGCGAAGTCGGTGGTCGGTCCAACCTTGACCGTGGTCGCCCCCTCTTTGACGAACATGTACATGGCCGGGTCCAACACATCCTTGAACTGCTCTACGTTGGACTGATCGATGGTCATACCCACTTCCAACCCCGGAAAGGAGGGGACGCCATCGGCATAGGGGTAGAACGATTCCTGGATAATCTCATCAGAGACCGCTGCCGCCTGAACGGAGCCCATCACAGCAGCGGATAGGGCGATTGATAGCAAGCTTTTCTTTAACATCTGTGTCTTCCTTTGATTCTTTTTATAAATCGAGTCTTAGAAGCTGTAACGTACGGTCAGCTGGATCTCGTCTTCGGCGTTGGCCACACCGATCGGGCCGTTGGTAAAGCGGGCCAGCGGTTCATACACGCTCTGCCCCTGGGCCACCGACCAGGGGAAGGTCTCATCACCGCCATCCTTGATATTCAGCCCCAGGTTGAACATCCAGTGGTTATCCGGTGTGAACGAGATACTCGGCGCAACGACGGTGGCCGCAGCGGCAAAGTCATGCGCCACAATGACCTGCGGGCTCAGACGGTTGTTCATGTAGAAGCCCTTGAACAGCGCGGTGGCAATCCAGTTGTCTTCGTCGTTGGGCATATCCGCTTCGTGGTCCAGGATGTGCTCGCCGAACAGCTGGGTGGAGATCAGGAACGCACTGCGCGTACCCAGCTGCGGGATCACCAGGTTCTTATCGAAGCCGATGACATAGCGCAGCATGTCGGTCTCTTTGTGACCGTTCAGGTCACGGGGCTGCTCTTCACCCTCGGAGTAGGCCAGCTCCACACGCCAGACCGCATCCATGTTCATGGAGTAGTAGTCGACGGCACCGCCGAGCAGGTTCACCCGCGGGAACTTGATATCGAACACACCATCCGGTGCCGGAGCCGGCGCACCCGGTGCGATCGGACGGAAGTGCAGTGACGGCATCTGCTGACGGTAGGTCAAGGCGTTCAGGGAGAAGGTGGCATCACCGTAAACCCCTTCCCACTTCAGACCCAGCTGGGTATTGGCCAGACTCCACTCCGGCTCTTCCACATCATGGATAATCGGCACATTGGCGCTATAGACATTGGTGCCCATACCCATGCTGTCGGTGACCAGATCCAGGTAGGACTCGTTCAGACTTGAGCTGAAGAAACAACCCGCATCAACGATGCGGTAGGACTGACCACAGGTTCCCAGGTTATTGGGACGGAACTTGTCGAAGTTCCAGACCAGTGAGAGGTTGGAGTCATCGAACACCTGGTTGGCACCCATGCGCCAGTCCAGCTTCAGCATCCACTGCGGGATACGGATATCCTCCAGCTCGTCATAGATATTGTGGCGGGAGTAGTCCACCGGGTTCATCACATCCAGAACCCGGAACAGGTCGGTCTTGCCCCAGACCACCTGCTGTTTACCCAGACGGAAGGAGACGATATCGCCGTTGGCGAGTTTCTTGTCACCGGTCAGGTAGAGCTCACGGATAAAGTCGAGCTGATCGTTGAACTCCGGATACTTGGCGTCGTTCTCGTCCTGATCCATATACCCGTCCAGGTTATTACACAGGGTCGGGTCGTTTTCGCAGGGGAAAGGAACCCCTGAGGTCAGGATCGTCGGCGAGGAGAGATCCGGGTCGTGCCAGTCCTGGCCCAGGTAGTCGTAGCGGGCATCCTTGCCGAACTCGTCATCGTTCATATCGTAGACCCCGTCATAGGTCCCGCGCAGGGTCCCGTTGAGGGTCAGCGAGCGCAGGCTGTCGGTCTCGAACCGGGTCTCGAACTCCGCCTGTGCGGTGTTACGGAACTTGGACAGACCCACATCCTTGCGGTGGTAGGTGGCGTTCTCTACAAAACCCGCCCAGTTGGTCTCGGCGGCCGAGACAGGGGTGACCGGGGTGCCGGCGGCCAGCGCGGTAGCGACCGCGACAGCCAGGGGGGTAAATGCCGTTGTTATTGTTTTCGACATAATGCTTGGCCTCTTGTTATGCCTTGGTTGTCATGACTAACGATGCTTGGGAAGTTGGTTCCGTGGCCGCCTGTGCCGCCCCGCCCTTCCCGGCGGACTCGGCCTCTGCGCCGTCGGGAGCATCGGCGTGGATCACACCGTCCTCATCGACGTAGGCGTTGCAGATAAACTTGGGTTTGAACACCAGTACCCAGCTCGGCACCAGCAGCATGGCCGCTGCGCCGTTGAGCACCACCATCACGATCAGCAAGAGCGCTGCATCTGCCTGGAAGCGCAGGTCGGAGAGCAGCACCCACATGACGATGCCGGCGATCAGGGTGATGGCGGTGAAGCTCACCGCCAGGCCGGTGGTGCGGATCGCCCGGCGTACGGCTTCAGCCAGGTTGCCGGAGCTCACCATCTCGGCGCGGATGCGGTCCATCATGTAGATCGAGTAGTCGATACCGACCCCCACGCCCACGGCGATGATCGGCACGGTGTTGGAGTTGATCCCCATGGCGACCAGCCCCATGTAGGCGTAGGTCAGCGTGGTGGCGAACAGCATCGCACCGAACATCATGGCGCCGGCCATCAGCGAGGAGTAGAACAGGGTCACGAAGATGAAGATCAGCAGGAACACCAGCGGCAGTACCCAGAGGTTGGTCTCGAAGGCCGCTTCATTCTGGGAGGCAATCACACCGATGGTGCCGCCGGCCAGACGGATGGTCAGGCCGTCGACCTTGCCTTCGTTCTCGGCGATCCACTGCTTGGCGGTGTGGATGGCGCGACGGATGGTCTCGCCCTTGTGGTCCTTGTAGTAGAACACCAGGTTGGCCACACGTTCGTCGGTATCGATAAACTCGTTCAGCGCCCCCGGGATCGGGTTGGACATCATGTAGGTGTACATCAGGCCACCCACATAGAGCTTGTCATCGGGGATCTGCATCCAGCGCGGATCGGTGTTGTGCAGCAGACGGTTGACCTGCTTGACCAGGTCCGGCGCGCCCTTGGCACCGCCCACATCCGGGTCCATCAGCATATGGCGTTCCAGATCCGCCAGCGCCTTGAGCACTTCCGGACGCTTGATACCGCCCTTCTCGTCGGTCTCGGCCACGATGTACATCTCTTCGGAGCCCGGGAAAGCGTCGTTCACGGCCTTGGAGGAGATGTTGTAGTCATGGTCCTGATAGAGGATGGGGGAACCGGGTTCGGACTCACCGATCACCACGTGGGAGGCGAAGTAGCCACCGCCGATCAACAGCACCAGCGCGGTCAGCAGGGCTCGGCGGGCCGCGCGTTCACCGCTGATCAGGTTGGCACAGGCGTAACCCACGTTGCGGAACAGGTTGTGCTTGATGGTGGTGGACTTGGGCTTGGGCAGCACCGAGAGCAGCAGCGGCACGGCCAGCAGCACGGTGAGGATGATCGACAGGGCCCAGATGGAGGCGTAGTGGGCCATCTTGGTGTTGAGCGGGATGGAGCCGATGGCGATCAGCAGCAGGCCGATGGCATCGGAGACCACGCCCAGCGAGCCGGGCCGGAACAGGCTCTCGAAGGTGAGCCGGGCGGACAGGTGGTGGTCTTCATGGGTGGCCAGTTCCTGATAGTAGCGCTCCACCAGCTGGATGCCGTGGGACATGGCCCGGGCCGAGATCAAAAACGGAATCACCAGGCTCAGCGGATCCAGGTTGTAACCGAACAGGGAGATGATGCCCACACCCCAGATGGAGGAGACGATCACCCCGGCCAGCGGGATCAGAATGCCGTAGGCTTTGCGGAAGTAGAAGATCAGCAGGGAGACCATGATCAGGGCGGTGAACAGGAAGATCTCCAGGATCTGATCCAGGTACTGATAGGCCCAGCCCACCAGCACCGGCTGGCCGGTGACGTGGATTTTGACGCCCGGGGCGGCTTCGGCCTCGCGCATCTGCTGGATCTTCTCGAAGGTCGCCGCGTAGTCGAGCTGGCCTTCAATCAGCTGGGCTTTCACCAGCGCCATGTGCATATCGGGGCTGACCAGCGGGCCGTAGACACGGGCATCGGCCACCACATCCTTGCGCAGCTGATCCAGCTGTTCGGTGCTCAGGTCGGTGCGCTCCGGGTTGTAGTAGGACTCGGAGTTAACGTTACCTTCGGGGGTGAGCCAGACCTTGCGCGAGTTGCGGTGGGTCACACTGGCCACCAGGTTGTGGTTGACCCCCGGCAGGGAGTCCACCGCCTGGGTGATGCGGTGGATCCGCGCCAGCGCTTCGTTATCGAAGATGTCGTGCTCGGTGAACTCGACCCCGACGATGATCACGTTGGCACCACCGAACGACTCCTTGATCTCGTTATGGAGCTGGATATAGGGGTGCGACTGCGGCAACAGGTCGGCGAAGTCGGAGTAGACCTTCAGGTTGGGGACCTGGGCGGCGAAGAACAGCGTCGCCATCAGGATCAGCCCGAGGATCAGTTTGGGGGAGTCGAACACACGCTGCTCGAAGCTGTGCAGCCAGTGTGTGGCCTTGTGGGCCTTGGCAGATCGTTTATCCATGACCGGTATCCGAAGTTGGTTGGTTCAGCCCAGAACGGGATGGCTTAGAGCGCAAGACTCAGCAGGGTGCCGTTGCCCCCGGCCACCAGTGCGCCCTGCTCGGTGGCCAGGCCTGCCCGCAGGTAGACCGGACGCGCTTTGACCGGGACCGGGGTCCACTGGTCGCCGCTGCGCTTGAGCACGGTGGCGTTCTCACCCAGGGCGTAGAGATCGCCCCGGGTCTCGAACAGGCCATACAGGGGCGCGGCCACCGGGGTCGGGCTCAGGCTCCAGCTGTCACCGCCATCGGTGGTGTGCAGCACGGTGCCATCCAGGCCCACGGACCAGCCGGTGTCGGCATCGGTGAACAGGGTGGTCTGGGGGTAGAACTCATCACGCATGGGTGCCAGCACCTCCCAGTTGTCACCGCCATCGGTGGTCCGGGTCAGGGTGCCGAACTCACCGGCGGCGTAGCCCAGCTGCTCGTTGAGAAACTGGATGCTGGTGAGCATGGCGTCTTCGTTGAGGGAGACTTCGTTCCAGCTCTCGCCTTGATCGGTGCTGGAGAGGAAGGTGGAGAAACTGCCCACGGCCCAGTAGGTGCCATCGGGGGCACAGGTCAGGTCGAGCATGTTCTCGGGGGTGTTGAGGTCAAACGCCTGCCAGGAGGTGCCGTTATCGTCACTGCGCCAGAGCTGCTTCTCGAAGCTCAGGGCAATCAGGGTGTTATCGGCACAGGCATCCAGATCGATCAGACCCGGCTCACCGGGCAGAATCTGGCGCTGCCAGGCCTGCTCACCCAGTGGACGGGTCAGCACCAGGCCGTTGTTACCCACAGCCACCTGGACCTGATCGTTGGCGACTAACGCCTGAAGTTGATCGGTACGGCGCAGGGACTTGCTCTGCTCCTGCTCCACACCGCTGAGGTTAAGGGGTGCTTCGCAGCCGGCTAATACCAGAGGAATCAGCCCGGCAATCAGACAACGTGCAGCGACGACCGAAGCCGTACTGCTACCGGTTGGGTACTTATTCGAAGGCAACATATTTCACGCTTCATTTTTATAGTTATGAACTGGGTTGAAACGGCACTCGATCAAGTTAGAGCAAGGCACGTACCAGTTCTTTGAAACGTGAAATAAATCGTTTTAAATCATATAGTTAAAACAAATAAAAGCAAATTGACGCAGAATTTAAGAGGATTTTAAAACAGAGGCATTAACGATTTGATCAAACATTAAAGTGCGCTTGATCAAATCGTTAACCCTTTAACTTATGCGGACATATCGATCACAACAGCCAACCCGCCATGCCTGGAGTGCTCAAAATTAATCGTCCCGTCATAGCTTTCCACCACCGACTGACAGATCGACAATCCCAGCCCCTGCCCATCGCCCTGAGATTCATCAACCCTGAGCCCACGCTGACTCAGGCTCGATAGCAGCTGATCCGGCACACCTGGGCCATCATCGGCCACTGTGATGCGCCAACCATCAGGCACAGCGGTGATACTGAGCCAGACCTGCTCACGGGCAAAACGCCAGGCGTTATCCAGCAGGTTACCCAGCAACTCGATCATATCGTCGCGATCATAGGGCATCGCACCCTCTGGAAGCTGTTTGTGTAAACGAAGGCTCCCCGGCGCTGAAAGCGCCAGCAGCTTCTCCAGATGAGGTACCTCTTCGGTGGGCACAAACTGCTGACCCGGTGCGGGAGCACCGGCGATGCGGGCCCGTCTCAACTCGCGTTCAATGCGCTGGGATAACTGCTCGTAGATCTGTTCCATCTCAACACGACCTTCGGCATCCGGACACTTGCCGGCAAGCCAGCGCAGCTGCTGCAGGGGACGTTTAAGCTCATGGGCCAGGTTGCCCAGTGCCGTTCGTGAACGCTTGGTCTGCTCACCCGAGCGTTGCAACCGCATTTGAATCGCATCCACCAGCGGCTGAACCTCCTGGGGCACACGGCTGGGAAGCTCAGACTCGCCTCCCAGCGCCTGGTCACGCAGGGCGGCTCGCAAGGGTTCGAGCGCAGCGAATCCGCGGTGCAGAATCAGACGCTGCCAGAACAGCAGCACAGCAATCGTGACCAACACGATACCCAGCAGGTACAACTCGAAACGACGGCGAGCTGAATCCAGTGGCGCCACATCCTGGGCAATCCACAGCGAGAACGCTGTATCTCGCCGGACAAACCCCAGCTGTCGAACCAACCAGCGCTGCCCTTCTATCGCGCTCATCACCTGGGTTTGCGTGACTCCCGGATCCAGCTGACGCGTATTGACCTCCAAATCCCATAAGGAGCGCGAGCGGATCTCACCGGATAGGTCTGCGCCGTTATAGCTGAGCTGATAGTAGTAGCCCGAGCGGGGGCGCTGATAAGCGCCGGGAAGGTGTTGCTCATCCACCTGCCACTGCCCATCCGGCCCGGTCTGCTCCAGTGCAGCGATCAGACTTTCCGCATCGATCTGCAACCGGGACTGCACAAAATCACCGGTCAGGTTTTCGATAGCCAGATCGAGCAGTACCGCGAGACCACCGAAGACAACCAGCAGCACCATCAGCAGCCGGTGCCTGATCCGCTGCTCCAAGCTGCCCGAAGAAACCTGAGAGCCGGGAACCGCCGTCACTGCCCCTCCTCCATTGTATTGACGAGGCAATAGCCCTGACCCCGACGGGTCTCTATCAACGCTTTTCCAAAACGCTGTCTTAAGCGGTTGATGTAGACTTCGATCACGTTGCTGTCTCGCTGCTGCTCCTCTTCGTACACCTGTTCGCTCAGCTCGGTCTTTGACAGAACCTTCCCGGCGTTCAACATCAGGTAGCGCAGCAGGCGAAATTCAATACCGGTCAGCGGCTGCCATTCTCCCTCGCCCTGACACACCTGCTGCCGATCAGTATTGAGCTTCAGCCCCGCCACTTCCAGGGTGGGCGCTGCATGTCCATGATGCCGTCGCACCAGCGCTTCGAGCCGGGCCAGCAGCTCCTCGGTATGAAAGGGTTTGCCCAGGTAATCATCCGCTCCGGCTTTAAGGCCATCAACCCGTTCATGCCAGGCATCGCGCGCAGTCAATACCAGCACCGGAACATCCAGACCCGCTGCACGCCAGTTCTTAAGAACCTCTAACCCGGAGCGCTTGGGAAGTCCAAGATCCAGAATGACCACACCGAAGCGCTCCTCCCGGCCAATAAACTCGCCATCCACGCCATCGATCGCGACCTCCACCGCGTATCCGGACCGTTGCAGCGCGGGTTTAAGCTCCGCAATCAGCGTTTGATCATCTTCTACCAGTAAAAGGTGCACCGTCAGTCCTCCAACTCCTCCTTGAGCAGGCGACCATCACGGGCATCCAACTCAAACTCACGGACCCGGCCATCGCTCCCCAGCACCTCGATTTCATAGACCAACCTGCCATGCTCCCGCTCCAGATCCACGTCCAGAAGATGGCCTGCTGTCCTGTCGGCGTGACGCTCCAGCAACTCGGTCAGCGGAAGCATCTCACCGCGCTGCACCAGCTCGCGCGCCTCATCCTGATCAATTCGATCACCGGCCGCGGCCGCGACCGGGAGAAGGCTAGTCATCCCAACGACCATGGCCGGGAATATCAACGGTATCTTCATCGAACACGCCTCGCTGTGCGTCTTTACCATGGCAGGCCTGACACTGGCTGAAGCTTCCCACGTCCGGGTTACCAGCCACCAGTCGCTCGGGAACCTCATCATGCTTTCGCTTGAAATAGTCGGTTTCAGTAATACGCAGAGGCGCCTCATCCTGGCCCAGACCGCGTATGAACTTTGTAGAGCGCGGGCCCGGATTCACATCCGCCGCATTGGCCACCAGATAGGCAGTAATCTTCTGCGCCATATCCGGCATCAACTCGGCATTATCCCCGAAGTGATCATCCAGCCCCGCCATCAGTTTATCCCAGCTTCGCGCCGGAAGCAGGTGCGCCGGATAGGCCAGGTGACAGGCACCGCACTCTTCTGCGTAGAGGGGATCAGGAGAGCGGCCGGTTTTCGAACTGCCCCAAAAACCCTTTTCTTCACGCTCATACTCGTACTCTTCGGACTCATGTTCCTCACGTTCACTCCAGCCACTGCCATTGGCGATACCGACAATACCGAAGCCCCCCAGTGTCAGGGCACCGCCCAGGGTTGTCACACCCACGCCCCAACGTAGTTTATCCAGCCATCTGTTCATGATTCGCTCCTTACTGATCTCTCAGCCATGTTAAAAAATCGCTTTTCTCCTGCGCGGTACATTCCCGGCCCAGCGTCCATTTACAGTTGCGGTAAAACCACTTTTCAATCTGACGCTCATCTGTCAGGCGTTCCGGATTGGCCGAAGGCGCCAGCGGCTCAATCCTCTTGCCAGTGCGTTGATGCTTGCCGGCCGCTCTGGGATCCGGTGTATGACAGCTGGTACAACTGCGCCCGGACTGCTCTCGGTTATACAGCGCCTCCCCGGCGGAAGCGTTTGGAGCCGATGCACCAGCGCTTTGATACTCATTAAGCAACTGGTCGATCACCGCCGGACTCTGTGCCCAGACCGGCGCAACCATCAGAGAGCTCAGCAGCAAGACAGGGATTGTTCGTCTCATGGTTACTCCCCCTCTTTGACGGGTTTGCGCCCGGTAATCATGGCGCGGACCAGGTTTTCACGGTGCAACAGGCTGCTCACCAGCACACCGGCCACATGACCGACAATCAAGAAGATCATCAGGTTGGCCAGAACTTCGTGGAGCTCTTCGATAAACCCCTCCGGCAAGGTGGCGAACCAGGTACCAACCAATGGCCCGCTGCCCTCACCGGCCGCCAGAGACATGCCGGACAGTGTCAGCAGCGCGAGTACCGACAACAAAGCGATCACCATGGCACCGCCCGCCGGGTTATGACCCCGGTAGTGCTTGGCCCGACCACTGAACAGACTCTTGAGATATTCAATGACCGTTGATGGCCGGTAGATAAAATCGATAAACCGGGCGTGACGGGTGCCGATCACACCCCAGATAACACGAAAGCCCACCAATGCCGCGATGGCATAACCGGACCATTCATGCAGAAACTGAATCTCTTCGGCACTGACATAGGCGATGGTGAAAAACGCCACCAATGACCAGTGGAAAATGCGGACGAGCGGATCCCAGACGCGGACCGTGCTGGTCTCGGCTACGACAGGGTCCGGCTGTTTTTCTAACGTGGTTTGCATATCAGACCTCCTTTCAGGCTATGGAGGCCAGTATGCGAGATGGGGTATTAAATGAAGCTTAAAAAGTGGGGATATTCAGCTCCAATGAGCGGGTTCTGAAAACTGTTCGGCAAGAAAGTCGAGCAATACCCTGACTTTGGCCGGTAAATGCTTTCGATGGGGATACACCGCATGAATCTGTTGATCCTCCACCCGATAGTCCGTCAACAGGGGCACCAATCGCCCCCGCTGCAGGTCGTCACCGACCATGAAAACCGATAGACGCACAATACCGCCACCCAGCAATGCGTACTGGTGCAGGGCATCAACGTTATCGGTCACAAAACGTCCCTTCACATCGACCTTCTCCGTTCCGTTTTTACTTTCAAACTGCCACTGGTTAAATGCATCGTTGGTGGATAAGCGCAGACAGTCATGCTCCAGGAGTTGATGAGGAGTTTCAGGCGCGCCCCATTTCGCCAGATATTCCGGACTGGCACAGATCACCCGGCGACTGCTGCCAAGCTTTCGGGCGACCAGGCTGGTATCTCTCAGCACACCGAGCCGAATGGCGACATCGACACCTTCACCGATCAGGTCCACAGCCTGCCCGGTTAACTGATACTCCAACGTGACCTTGGGATAGAGCGCCTGAAAGGCAGGCATCCGCGGTAACAACTGATGCTTAGCAAACCCGGGTGTGCTGTTGATACGCAGGGTGCCTGCAGGTTCGCGGCCGAACCCGGTCAACGCGTCTTCCGCATCTTCGATCTCATCGAGGATATCCACACAGCGCTGGAAGTAGGCGTGCCCCGCTTCAGTCAGGCTCAATGTCCGGGTGGTACGGTTTAACAGACGAACCCCCAGACGGGACTCCAGCCGCGACAATAATTTGCTGATCGCCGATGGTGACAGATCCAGCTGCCGTCCGGCCGCAGAGAAACTCCCGCGCCGGACCGACTCCACAAACCCCTGCATTTCAGTCCACTTGTCCACATGCCACCTTTTGTGAATTCAAATCACATATCTTTTTACAATTTACACCCTTATCACAAATAAGGTTAGCAATTAGCCTGTGGATATCGGCTGCATCGCCGCAGCCCTCATACAAGTGAAAGCGAGCAGATCATGAATGCCCCTGTCGAAGTAAAGCTGTTTTTCAATTTCCGCAGCCCGTACTGCTACCTGGCCAGCAAAAAGCTCTGGCCCATTCTAGACGATTACAACACCCGTCTACTCTGGCGCCCGGTTGGTGGCTGGGACCTGCGCTCCCCTCCTGACAGAGCCAAAACCAAGATGCCGCTGGCCCGCCAGGATATGGCGCGCTTTGCCCGCAAGATGGGTATTCCCGTTAACCCTCCCCCCGTAACAACAGATGCCACCGCTGCCGGGGCAGGCTCACTGTTAGCAGAGCGCGAAGGGCTCCTGCGACCCTACATCATTGAAGTGATGCGCGCCGAATGGGCCGAGGGCCTGGATATCGGTGACCCTGAGGTATTGCTTGAGGTGGGGGAACGCATCGGCCTCTCGCGACACGCGCTGGAGCACGCAATGAGCGCCCCGGAGCTGCTTGAACAGATGGCTGACAATGCACAGGAAGCGGCCGATATCGGCGTCATCGGTGTCCCCACTTTTGTGATCGGCGATCAGATTTTCTGGGGACAGGACCGAATCGAGTTTGTCATCGATGAACTCAGAGAACGACGTGCTTCACGGCTCTGAACAGGGGGGAACGGTATGATTCTGTATGATAAGCCCGAATGCCCGTTTTGCTGGAAAGTTCGCCTGGCGTTGCATGAAAGCGGTTACGCTGCCGAGTTGATCGACTCCCAGGATCTTGAGCACCGCTCGCACTGGCAGGCCCTGACACCCAAGAAGACTGTACCGGTGCTCGTAACCGATGGCGGCGACGTAATCTACGAGTCTAACGTCATCCTTGAGTATCTCGCCGAGACAGGCAACGCCCTGTTACCTGCCACACCGGGTGCCCGCATCCAGGCTCGCTTACTAAACAGCTACAGCGACACAGTGGTCGGACCGGCTCTGCGCGAGATTATTTTCGAAAAGCGGGACCGACCCCGGGACGCATGGGATATGGACCGTATCAAAGCCGGCGAACTGGCCTTTGAAGAGGCACTGGATTACCTGGCGGCTCAATTGGGACAGTCAGACTACTTCGCGACAGAATACAGCTTTCCGGAATGTGCACTCACGGCACGTTTTGGCCTGGCCGAAGCCTATGGTGCACCGATTCCGGATCGATACGGCAACCTTCAGCGCTGGTTTAAGCGTATGAAACAAAGGCCCAGTTACCGTGCTACCGAGCCTTCCTGGAAAGCTACTTAGAAGCTAACTCCGATCAATGAACGGGGCCAACCAGCGTCGTCAGCACCGTGGTGATGGCAAGGATAGCCCCACCGACCATTTTTTCCATGAAAAGTGAGCGTTTGAGATCATCCCCCCGGCAGTTTTCACCGGCTAACGAGGGTACCAGCCTCAGCTTGTGGTAAGCCGCCAACCCCAGAATCACACCGACCAGCGTCAATTTTAACAGCAGCCAAAGACCGTAATCGGTACCGAGCAGATTCTGCCAACCGGTCAACTGATACACCAGCATGCCCCCAGCTGCGAGCAGAATAAGAACTGCCACAACCGCGATTTCACCGAATCGCACCATCAGTATGCGCGCCTTATGGGTGGTCAGACGTCGCATGGCCAACCACAGGGGTATCAGTGACCCCATCCACCAGGCGGCCACAATCACATGACCGACCAGCAATACGGCCGCCCAGCTTTCCAGTGTGACGGCGTGGCCCGCGCTACTGAATGAAAGGCCAATCAACAGGCTACCCAGCAATGAGAGCGCTATCTCCAGAATATGCCGGCCTGGCACCGGTGCCGGCAACAGAGCAACGAATATGAGTCCAAAGCCAAGCGCCCGCTCCCACAGCGCATCCCCCACCGGGGACTGCCAGAGAATCTGAAGCATGACCGGATCAAACATGCTGGCCAGTCCCTGCTCGGCAAATGCACCGACCCGAACCAGAAAATGGATACCGGTTCCCGTCAGCCCGATAATGACCCCCAGCAAGGCATATCGACGCAGAGTACGGTGGATTTCAGGCAGACGGGCCGCCAGCCAATACGAAGCCATGCCGCCGATGGCCGCCGACATCCCGATATACAGCCACCACCGGGTTACAACGGTCAGCCACTCCCACTCGCTCACTACACACTCCTCACTAGATCAACGGCATTCGGCACCGAGTAACACTATATGGGTAATCAGAACGCTGATACTACGCCAAACCGACATGCGTGAGCACACCACTTGGGTATCGAAAACCACTTACTTACGTGGGATCTTATTGCAGCAGTGTGGCTCATGGCTCGCATTATCCCGCATATTCTGATCAACGAAACGGTAGTAGCTGCGTTTCATCCGGTTCCACCAACTGTCACCAAAGGTGGCCCCTCTTTCACGTATCAGCGCTTCAATAACATCAAGGTGGCAGTGAGTCGCATCATAAGCAAAACGTAATACCGCCTTGTCAGCTTCCCAGGATACGCTATCGACTCCATAGAGCTCGTCGATTGCATTCACCACACTCGCCATATCGGCGTTACCGGTTACCACCTTCAGGTTACGGGTTACCAGGTTGTTCTCTTTGACACCGGGCTTGTGATCCAGGTCGCTCATAATCCTCTCCAGACTACTTAACCGATTAAATTGAACACGCTTCTACGATGAGTCCTTGCCGCTATCACCGCCATGACGTCCATGGGAACGGTGCATAAACAGGTGCATCAGCGGGCAAAGCAGAAAAATCAGATAGGGTAGCCAGCCGGCCATCTGGTCGCTGTAGTTGCGCAGCACAAAAAACGTCGCCAGCGCTACGATGCCCAACGTGAGCACCCCCTTGGGGGTGCAGCAAAACGATAGAAACCTGGTTTTCATCTCGCGCTCCTTCAACTCTGCTCTTCGACGATCAATTCACCACGATACATCTGCATCTGGCAGGTAAACGGGTAACGCCCCGGCTGCATCGGTTTCAACTCCACCATCTTGGGCTTGTCCAGCGGCAGTTCCTCGCTGACGTCAAAGTCTTCAAACACCACCACACTGGCACAGGGCGAGGGGTCCTTGCGGATAAAATTGAGCCTTGTACTCTGTCCCGCCGGCACGCGGATATGGGACGGTTCGTAGACGCCATCGTCCACGTTGATGGTGATTTCGCCAGACTCTAGGTTGGCTGTCGGCCCCTTGTAGAGCCAGAACCACCAGACGATCAGGCCAATCAGGAGCAGCCCCAGCAAATTGATAATGATCATGACGCACTCCTCCCGATCAGTGTTCCTGCGGCTTGAACAGGCGCAGACGGTTGGCGTTGGTCACCACCGTTAGCGACGAGAACGCCATTGCGGCGCCGGCGATCACCGGGCTCAGTAGCATGCCGAAGAACGGATACAGCAAGCCGGCCGCCACCGGTACGCCGGCGGCGTTATAAATAAAGGCGCCAAACAGGTTCTGGCGGATGTTTCTGAGCGTCGCCCGGCTGACGGCGATCGCATCAGCCAGGCCGTGCAGCGAACCGCGCATCAGCGTGACATCCGCGCTTTCGATCGCCACGTCGGTGCCGGTACCGATGGCAAACCCGACATTAGCTAACGCAAGTGCCGGCGCATCGTTGATGCCGTCGCCGGTCATGCCCACGGTTTCACCCTGCTGCTGAAGTTCGGCGACCTTGACCGATTTCTGCTCCGGCAGCACCTCCGCGAAAAACTCTTTGATACCAACCTGCTCGGCCACGGCCTTCGCCGTATCGCGGTTATCACCGGTGAGCATCACGACGCGGATGCCGTCTTTCTGCAGCCGCTTGATCGCGGCCACCGAGTCCTGCTTGATTGGGTCGGACACCGCAATCAGCGCCGCCAACTGGCCATCCACGGCCAGGTACATCGGCGTCTGTGCCTTCGCGGCCATCGCCTGTGCCTGACCGATCTGAGCGTCAATCGGCACATCGCGATCGCGCATCAGCTTCTCGTTACCGAACAGCAGTGCCTGGCCATCAACACTTCCCTCGACACCGTGCCCGGCGATCGCGTTGAAGCCTTCCGCCTTGCCGAGCTCGAGCCCCTGTTGTTTCGCCGACTCGACGATCGACACCGCCAGCGGGTGTTCCGACCCCTGCTCCAGCGAGGCGGCCAGCGCGAGAACATCAGATTCACTGCGTTCACCGACGACCAGGATATCGGTCACCTGGGGCGCGCCCTCGGTAATGGTGCCGGTCTTGTCGAGAATCATCGCCGTGATCTTCGAGGCGCTCTGCAGCGCTTCGCCATTGCGGATCAGCACACCGGCTTCTGCTGCCTTACCAACACCCACCATCACCGACATCGGTGTCGCCAGCCCCAACGCGCAGGGGCAGGCGATGATCAGTACGGTCGTGGCCGACACGATCGCAAAGGCGATAGCCGGTTGGGGACCAACGTTGAGCCATGCCAGTGCGCTGAGCACGGCGATGATCATGATCGCCGGTACGAAGTACGCCGAGATCACATCCGCCAGACGACCGATCGGAGGCTTGGAGTTCTGCGCCTGCTTGACCATCGAAATAATCCGCGCCAGTGCCGTGTCCTTGCCCACTCGCGTGGCACGGAAGAGCACCGAGCCGGACTTGTTGATGGTGCCACCGACCAGGGTATCCTCTTCAGCCTTCTCCACCGGCATCGGCTCACCGGTCAACATCGACTCGTCGACCGTGGAGTGCCCCTCGACGACAACCCCGTCCACCGGGATCTTCTCGCCCGGCCGCACCCGTACCCGATCGCCCTCGAGTACCTCCTCGATCGGAATATCCACTTCCTGGCCATCGCGTTCAACACGGGCCGTCTTCGCCTGCAGACCGATTAACCGCTTAATCGCCTCAGAGGTGCGGCCACGGGCCCGGATCTCAAGCGCCAGCCCCAGATTGATCAGGCCAATGATCATCGCCGTCGCTTCGAAGTAAACATGACGCGCCATCAACGGCACCGCCTCGGGCGCCAGCACGACCACCATCGAGTAGAGCCAAGCGGTACCGGTCCCGAGTGCGATCAGCGTATCCATATTCGCAGTGTGGTTGATGAACGACTTCCAAGCGCCGATGTAAAAATGACGACCGGCAAACAACATCACCCCCAGCGTCAGCAGCCCGACCACAAGCCAGACCACCCGCTCGGTCGTCGTCGTTACCGTCATCTCACCGACCACCAGGCTGTATAGCATCAGCGGCACACCGAGCCCGAGCGCGACCGACATTTCCCGCAGCAGGCGCTTGTAATAGGCTTCGTCTGCTTTCTCCTTTTCACTAATCAGATCACCGCTGTCCTCACTGCTGGCGACTTTAGCGCCATACCCGGCGGCCTCCACGGCTTCCACCAATACCTGGTCCGATACCTCGCCGCTGACACTCACCGTGCGCTGGGCGAAGTTCATCGACGCCCGCTCCACACCCGGCACCTGCTGCAGTGCCGTTTCGATCTTACCGACGCAACTGGCGCAGCCGGCACCCTCGATCAGTAACTCACGGCTAGCAGCGTGGTTCTCTTGTTTGTTCATGACTTATGTCTCCGCTGACGGAAAACCCTTTTCTATCAACCAGTATGGTGCAGCAACACCAACATGAACCTTACCCACTCATTACATTTTCGTAAGAAAAGCCCGCCCCGCCGATTTGCTGGCAAACTGTGAATCACAGGAGGGTGTATAGATGCGGATACTGATTGTCGAAGACGAAGAGAAAACAGGCGTCTATCTGCGCCAGGGTTTGACCGAATCCGGTTACATCACCGACCTGGCCACGACCGGCTACGACGGACTTCATCTGGCCATGACCGAAAGCTACGACCTGATTCTGCTCGATGTCATGCTGCCGGAGCTGAACGGCTGGCAGATACTGGAAAAACTGCGTCAGGAAAACCGCCATACAACCGTGATTTTTCTGACGGCCCGCGATCAGGTCGATGACCGTGTACGCGGCCTGGAGATGGGGGCGGACGATTATCTGGTCAAGCCATTCGCATTTTCAGAACTTTTGGCGCGGATCCGAACCCAACTCAGGCGCGGTATGCAGGGTGCGGAACCGACCTCGCTGAACCTGGCCGACCTGGAGATCGACCTGCTGCGCCGGCGTGTTACCCGTGGCAGTCAGCGTATCAATTTGACCGCCAAGGAGTATACGCTGCTGGAGTTTCTGATGCGTCGCCGGGGCGAGGTGCTCTCACGCTCGTTGATCGCCTCCCAGGTCTGGGACATGAACTTCGACAGTGATACCAATATCATCGAAGTGGCAATTCGCCGCTTGCGCAGTAAAGTGGACGATCCTTTCCAAATAAAACTGATCCACACCATTCGCGGAATGGGGTACCTGATGGATGAAGCTGAATGCCCATAGTTTCACTGACCACCCGACTGACGCTGCTGTTTGCGCTGGTTTCGATTGCCGTTTTTGCATCGCTTGGATTCTTGATCAAGCACTCGATCGAAGAGCATTTCGTGGCGCAGGACTTTGCCGAGCTTGATGACAAAATACGTACAACGGCAAACCTGGTTAAGAACCTGAAAACGGGCGAAAACCCACCGTCGATCCATGAAGTGATGGAGAATACGGTGGTGGACCATGACAGCATTATTATCAAGATAGATAGCTCCAGCGGGGGCCAGCTCTTTGCCTCCGGCCCCATTGCATTTCCATTCAACAAAACACAGCTGCTGAACAAACCGGGACAGATACAACGCACCGCCTGGAACGAAGGTGACATCCGATACCGCGGCGCCGCCATGGCGATTGCAGGGGGCGACGGCCGACCTCGCCTTATTCTCTCGGCTGCCATCGAGACAACACGCCATCGCGTATTCATGCAGCAGTTTGCCAAAGAGCTGAGTGGACTGATGGTTGCAGCTACCCTGTTCAGTGCGCTTCTGGGCTGGCTGGTTGCTCGGCAAGGGTTAGCACCGTTGCGGCTGATGCGCGCAAAAGCCAAGTCGGTTACCGCCACGCGCCTGGATCAGCGTCTACCGGTGGAAACCATCCCGGCGGAGCTGGCCACCTTGGCGCAGGAGCTGAACCGGATGTTTGACCGGCTTGAAGAATCCTTCTCCCGATTAACCCACTTTTCATCCGATATCGCTCACGAGCTGCGCACGCCGATCAGCAACCTGATGACGCAGACCCAAGTTTCACTGTCGCGGGCCCGCTCAACGCAGGAGTACCAGGAGATCCTCGCCTCCAATGTGGAGGAGCTGGAAAAACTCTCGCGGATGATTTCGGACATGTTGTTTCTTGCAAAAGCCGAGCACGGCCTTGAACTCCCCTCTCGCGAGCACTTTGCACTGGAACTCGAGATAGTCAAACTGTTCGATTTTTACGAGGCCCTGGCGGACGAACGGCAGGTTCGGATGCAGATGCAGGGCAGTGGCGAGCTGATCGGTGATCGTCTAATGATCGACCGTGCTATCAGCAACCTGCTCTCCAACGCAATCCGATATACCCCGGAAGACGGCCTGATCGACCTTCATATAGAGCAGGGAATCGATGCTCTGACACTCACCATCTGCAACGAGGGCAAAACTATCCCGGAGCAGGACCTGACCTATCTGTTTGATCGTTTTTATCGGTGTGACCAGGCCCGCGGCCATAACGAAACCGAAGGAACGGGCCTGGGCCTGTCGATCACTCGTGCCATTGTAAATGCACATGGGGGCCACATCTCTGTTAAATCGGCAAATAATCGCACCTGTTTTACACTCTCTTTCCCCCACTGACGCGCCCGATCACTTGCCCTGCTAAAACCAACGTGTTACCAACAGCGGCGTGAACCAACAACAGAGGCCGGGCCGTGAAACTGCTGATCGTCGAGGATGAGGTAAAAACCGGGGATTATCTCCAGCAAGGACTGGGCGAAGCCGGTTTCAATGCCGATCTGGCCCGCACCGGGCTGGATGGACTTAATCTGGCCATGAACCAGCCGTATGACCTGATCATACTGGACGTCATGCTGCCTGAACTCGATGGCTGGCAGCTACTGCAGGCGATCCGCAAACGGGGTAACGAAGTGCCGGTGCTGTTTCTGACCGCCCGCGATGAGGTGGACGACCGGGTCAGGGGGCTTGAGCTGGGTGCCGATGATTACCTGATCAAACCCTTTGCCTTCTCTGAGCTGCTGGCTCGCATACGCAGCCTGCTCAGACGAGGCCGGAGCAGCCAGGAGCCAACCCGGCTACAGGTTGCTGACCTGGAACTGGATCTGGTCAAACGCCGGGTATTGAAAGCCGGCGAGCGGATCGACCTGACCGCCAAGGAGTTCGCGCTACTGGAACTGATGATGCGCCGGGAGGGCGAAGTACTGCCCCGCTCCCTGATCGCCTCTCAAGTCTGGGATATGAATTTTGACAGCGACACCAACGTAATCGAGGTTGCCGTGCGACGCCTGCGGGCCAAAGTCGATGACCCCTATCCCCGCAAGCTGATCCATACCGTGCGCGGCATGGGTTATGTCCTGGAGGAGCGTGACTGAACCCGGGACTGTGCGAAGAATCAGCCACAGACACCTCCTCAATTATCTCTTTATGTAGTCCTGTTCAGCCCATTTGGCCCAATACAGGAAACACATCCAGCATCCAGACCGCAAACAGCGTCAGCTTACCGGTTACCATCGCCAGTCCCATCAACACCATGGTGACCCCGGCGGATACATGCAGATAACGACTGAACCGTCCAAGCTCCGCCAAGCGGCGTTTGAAGCGCTCCATAAACAGTGACACCAACAGAAACGGAATGGCCAGACCCAGCGCATAAGCGCTCAAAAACAGGACAGCGGCCTGGGGGTCAGCACTGATTGAACTCATTGCGAGGATCGCGCCCAGGATCGGGCCAATACAGGGCGTCCAGCCCAATGCAAAGGAGACGCCCAGCAGAAAGGCCGTGGTCGGATTACCGGAACGCAACGCCGGGTGGAGTCGGAAATCCCGGTATAACCAACGTATTTTCAACAGCCCGCTCATGAACAGGCCGAACGCAATCACCAGCGAGCCACCCACCAGAGTCGCCTCGTAGCGGTATTCCGTCAGCAGGTTACCTAACAGACTGGCACTGGCGCCGAGCGACACGAAGATGATCGAAAAACCGAGCACAAAAAACAGGCTCAACAGCATATGAGGCCAGTGATGCGCCTGCTCTTTTCGCGCACCGCTGGCGACAAAGGAGAGATAGCCCGGCACCAGTGGCAAGGTACAGGGCGAGAGGAACGAGATCAGGCCACCGACAAAAGCGCCGATCAAACCCAACTGGGACACATCGCTCATGTTGCCACCCGGATCCAGGTCACCATTCCGGCCGCCTGATGTTCAATCATATGGCAGTGCAGCAACCAGCTCCCCGGATTATCGGCCCGGAAACGGATCGTGGAGCGCTCGCCACCGGCCATCGCCAGGGTATCGTGCCAGATCCCCTTCGGATAGCGCGCCAAATCGGCTTTAAAGTGGTGGCCATGCAGGTGCATACCATGGGGCCAGCGGGTGTTGTTGAGGATTTCAATCTCAACCAGATCGCCGCGCTTAACATCCAGCATCGGCTGCTCCGGCATGTTGGCTATACCGTTGAAAGCCCAGATCTGATGCTTTTGGATCAACTCCTGCACCCCCAGCGTCTCGCCCTGGTAGACCGCTTTGCGCAGCGTTCCCATGGCACCGCCGGTCATGTCCAGCTGCAGCCGATGCTGCGGCTCGGCACTACCGAGCTCGGGTAGCGGATTGGCCGGCAGTGCGGCAGGGGCCGAAAACCAGCGGTGCTCGGTCTGCCCCGCCACTCGCAACGACGCCAGTTCCGCTGCTTCGTCCTGCCCCACATCGCGTATTTTATAGCTGCCAGACGCCTGCACCGGTATATCGACCACGACGTCGTAGCGCTCCGCCGGGGCCAGCACCAGCGGTTCTGACAAGGGCTGAGGCTCAGCCAGGGGCTGCCCATCCTTGGCAATAATCCAGGTCGGTATCGAGGGTAGCTCCACCAGCATAATTCGCGCGTTGGCCGTATTAACAAGGCGCAATCGCACTCGTTCACCGGCACGGACCTCAAACGCCGGCTTAAGCTGCCGGTTGGCGGTCAACAGATTGCCGGTTCGACCGCCGTGGGCCCATTCATGCATATCGCCGAAGGATTCGGTATGGAGCTGACGCTCATTGTTGAGGCGCCAGTCATCCAGCGCCAGCACCAGATCCCGGTCCACCGGGTATAGTTCCGGCTCGTCGACGATCAGCGGCAGGTAAAGACCTCGGGCGAGCTGCTCATAGGTGCGATGGTGAGAGTGCGCCCAGAAGGTTCCCGCGTCCTGAGGGGTAAATCGATAGAAGAAACGCTCACCGGGCTCGATCGGGGCCTGTGTCAGCCCGGTGACACCATCCATCGCATTCTCTACCCGCAAGCCATGCCAGTGCACGCTGGATGGCTGCGGTAAACGATTTTCCACCTCAATCTCCACCGGCTCACCCTGGCGGAGACGCAGTACATCCCGATCAAAACCCCAGAGTGCAACTGGCTCGCCCGTCGGGGCAAACCATTGTCGCTGCTCATTCCCGAGCACCAGCTTGAGCCGCCGAGTCCCATCTGCCAATACAGGGCGGTAAAGTGTTGGGCCGGCCAGCAGGCCGGCGGCAGATAGCCCTAGAAAACGACGGCGACTGAGTTTCATTCAGAATTTTTCCTTACCTTTCCAGAGCCCCGTATTGCGGAAATTAACCGATCCCAGTCGATATGTTATGGAGCATCCTGGAAGCAATAGCCGGGTACAGGGTCACAGTTATAGAGAATCGTCTCTATCAGCTATTCTTTTCAGCCGCTAAACGATCAATCATCTGCTGCATCAGATCCATCCGCTTGTCCATCTGATTGATAGTTTCCATCATGCTCTCGTGAAGCGGACACTGCTCGCCCATCATCCCCTGCATGTTGAAGCCCTGTCCCATCATCGAGCCGCCCTGCATCATGCCACCGGACATCATACCGGCACCGCCACCCATCATGCCGCGCATCTGCTCCACCATCTGTGAGTGCTGCTGCAGTAACTCGGTGCGCGCATCCGCTTCTTGAGTCGTTGCCATTCGCTCCACCAACTCACTCATCTGATTGATATGGCCGGCCATCGGCCCAGGCATGGCTGCGGTCTGCCCGTTAGCTTGTTGGTTACCGGAGTGATGAGAAAGGTGCCCGCTATCGGCCAGGGCCACAGGGGCGGTAAACGAAAACAGGAGGGCAGTAATCAGCGCTTTCTTGTTCATTGTCGATTTCCTGTATTGGACAGACATTCGCGGATCGGGCCAGCCCCGATATCCATCTTTATTATGCCCACCGATCACCAACAGGACGCTGACGAGTGGATTACAACTCTGTAATCCGCGCGTATCGACTACTTCCGCTGCAACTCATCCTTCATCTCCCGGTAGGTTTCCCGATCAATCTCACCGCGGGCATAGCGCTCGTTCAATACATCCAGCGCATCGCGTGTCGGGTCCGTGTCCTTGCTCCCACCACCCGAGAGCCATTTCACCAAGGCTGCGATAGCCAGGATGATCAATAGCCAGAAAAACAGCATATGAATACCGCCAAACAGCATCCAGCCCCACCCATGTTGCATCCAGTCAAAACCCATGTCGAACTCCTCAATCAGTCAATATTTATTACTTTAGCGTAAAAAAAGGGTGACTAAAAAGCCACCCAAAATGCGTTATTCAATATAGTCCGATACGAAGATAGCTGAAGTCAAATAATTATCTAGCTATGTGAATTACCTGCCATCCAATATCCATGAGGACCATCATCAACAAGCATCATGTAATGTTTCCCCTCAGGCCCATTTATTTTTCCAGTATTACCGGCGGCGCCTCCATTGTGAGAAACACCGGCCATTAAATACCCCTGAGGCCCGCGCCCGTTACCCATCATGTAGTGAGTTGCCGGTTCTTGAGCATTCACCTGTGATTTCAAAGTGCGCGAACTGATTCCTGAACTGTTGTGCTCAGCACCCTGCATCATCCGTCCTTGCGGACCTTTGCCTCCATTCATCATGTAGTGAGTATCAAGCGCGCTCTGATCGGATCCCGCGTAGGTAAGTGAGCTTGAGAAAATAGCAGCTGATAATACAACGACGTTTTTAATACGGTTCATATACATTAACCTCAGTAGATTATTTCCATCCCCTTCTCGATTAAAATATTAATCCTTTCCACCTTACCAACGACTGTCTTAAAAATGACATTTGTGAAATATTTCATTTTTCTGGCCGCTAATAAAAAAGGCCAGCTCAAAGAGCCAGCCTTTTCACACAAGACTAATCCCGTGCTATATCAGTGCTGCATAAACTGAAACGAGCCGGTCATCTTGTGGCCATCACCACCCATTGCGGTCCAGTCAACCCGGTAGTTATCCGGTTTCAATGCAGGCAGCGGGATGCTGAAACCTCTGGTAGGCTCAAGCATCGGTGAAAAACCGATACTCACCGGCTTGTCGGTAGAGTCGATCAAACGCAGCTTGACGAGACGGACATCCATACCGAAGTTCAGCTCCAGGTTTTTCACCGGCTCCATCATCATCGCGCCATCCATCGGCTGAGAGCTCATCATATCGGTGTGGGCCAGTGCCGGAACAGACACGGCAATCAGACCGGCCGCGATCAGGGTTTTCAGTTTATTCATGGCTTGTATCCTCAGTTTCACTTTTCAGGTATTGAATGTTCAGTATCTTGGGGCTGATTAACCGGATAATCGGTGATCAGGCTGTCCAGCGTCAGGTGCTTGAGCGACTGTCGCCGCCACAGGAAATAGACAGCCGGCAGTACCAGCAACGTCAGGACCACAGCGCTGACCATTCCCCCGACCATCGGCGCGGCGATACGGCTCATCACCTCGGACCCTGTGCCCGAACCATACAGGATAGGCAACAGACCGATAATGATGGCCGCTGCCGTCATCATCACCGGACGCACGCGCAGCCCTGCCCCGTGCAGCACGGCATGGCGCAGGGTTTCCTCCCTCGGCACCACCTCGTGCGCGGCGCAGCGCCCGAGCATCTCGCGCCAGGCCTGGTTCAGATAGACCAACATAATGACGCCGATCTCCACTGCCACACCGGCCAGGGCAATGAAGCCAACACCAACGGCAATGGAAAAGTTGAAGCCCTGCAGGTACATCAGCCAGACGCTGCCCACCATCGCCAGTGGCAGGGTTCCCATGATGATCGCCACTTCGGTCAGGTTACGGAAGTTGATGTACAGCAGCACGACAATGATCGCCAGTGTCAGCGGAATCACGTAAGTCAGTTTCTCCTTGGCCCGCTGCATATACTCATACTGGCCGGACCAGGCGATGGAATAGCCGGCCGGCAAGTCGAGCTGATCGGCCACGATCTGCCGCGCATTTTCCACATAGGATCCCAGGTCGACGCCATCTATGTCGATAAAGGTCCAGCCGTTGAGTCGCGCATTCTCGCTCTTGATCCCCGGCGGACCCTCCTCGACGTAAACCTGGGCCACATCACCCAGCGCGATACGCTGACCTGCTGGCGTCACGATCGGCAGCAGCGCCAGTTGCTCCGGCGAATCACGATACTCCTGCGGGTAGCGCACGTTGATCGGGTAGCGCTCCAGCCCCTCGATGGTCTGGGACACGTTCATGCCGCCGATGGCGCTGGCGACGATCTGCTGGATATCGGCGATATTAAGGCCGTAACGGGCAGCGCTTTCACGCTTGATATCCACCTTGATATAACGCCCACCGGCCACCCGTTCCGAGTAGACTGATGCTGTGCCAGGGACATCTTGGAGGATGGTTTCAAGCTGCTGGCCGATTTTCTGAATTTCAGACAGCTCAGGGCCTGCAATCTTGATCCCCACCGGGGTCTTGATACCGGTGGCCAGCATGTCGATCCGGGTCTTGATTGGCATCACCCAGGCATTAGTCACACCCGGCAACTTCACCAGGGCATCGAGCTCCTGCTTCAGCGTTTCAGTGGTCATCCCCTCTCGCCACTGGTCACGCGGCTTGAGCTGGATAAACGTTTCGATCATCGTCAGTGGCGCCGGATCGGTGGCCGAGTCCGCCCGACCCACCTTACCAAAGACTGACTCCACCTCCGGCAAGGTACTGATCAGCTTATCGGTCTGCTGCAGCACCTGCCGCGCCTGCCCCACCGAAATGCCGGGATAGGTGGTCGGCATATACATCAGATCACCCTCATCCAGCGTCGGGATAAATTCGCTGCCGATCTTGTCCAGCGGCCAGAAACCGGCGGCCAGCACCAGCAGCGCGCCCAGCAACACTGTCTTCGGGAAACGCAGCACCCCTTTCAGGGTTGGCATATAGACAGCTGTCAGCAGCCGGTTGATCGGGTTCTTATGCTCCGGCAGCACCTTGCCGCGGATGAAATAGCCCATCAGCACCGGCACCAGCGTAATGGCCAACGCGGCTGCAGCGGCCATGGCGTAGGTCTTGGTGAACGCCAGCGGCGCGAACATCCGCCCCTCCTGGGACTCCAGCGTGAACACCGGCACAAAGCTGACGGTGATGATCAGCAGACTGAAGAACAGTGCCGGGCCGACCTCGCTGGCGGAGTCGGCCACCACTTTCCAGCGGTTCTCCGGTGTCAGCGGCGTGCGCTCCATATGCTTGTGCATGTTCTCGATCATGACGATGGCACCATCGATCATCGCCCCGATGGCGATGGCGATACCGCCCAGCGACATAATGTTGGCGTTGATGCCCTGCAGGTGCATGATGCCGAACGCGGTCAGAATGCCCACCGGCAGGCTGATGATCGCCACCAGCGACGAGCGGATATGGAACAGGAACAACATGCACACCAGCGCCACGACGATGAACTCTTCGAGCAGCTTATGCCAGAGGTTCTCCACCGCGCGGCCGATCAAGCCGGAGCGGTCATAGACAGTGACCACCTCGACGCCTTCAGGTAGGCCCGCTTTGAGGGTTTCCAACTTGGCTTTGACACCGTCGATGGTCTTCTGGGCGTTTTCACCGAACCGCATCACCACGACACCGCCGACCACTTCGCCCTCGCCGTTGAGCTCGGCGATACCGCGTCGCATCTGCGGGCCGGTACCAATCTCGGCCACATCCTTAAGCAGCAGCGGTGTGCCGTTCTTGTTCACACCCAGGGGGATGTTTTCCAGATCCGCCACGCCCTTGATATAACCAGTGGCACGGACCATGTACTCGGCTTCGGCCATCTCGACCACCGAGGCACCGACCTCCTGGTTGCCGCGCCGGATTGCGTTCTGTACGTGGGACAGCGGCATATCCAGCGCACGCAGCTTGTCCGGGTTCACCCGCACCTGATACTGCTTGACCATGCCGCCAATGGCGGCAACCTCGGATACGCCCGGGACGGTCTGCAGCTCGTATTTCAGGAACCAGTCCTGCAGCGAGCGCAGTTCACTGATGTCGTGCTGCCCGGTTTTGTCCTGCAGCGCGTAGAGGTAGACCCAGCCCACGCCGGTGGCATCCGGCCCGAGCTGCGGACGTGCGTTTTCCGGCAGCGACGGCGCCACCTGCGACAGATACTCCAGCACCCGGCTGCGGGCCCAGTAGATATCAGTGCTCTCGTCGAAGATCACATAAACATAGGAGTCACCGAAAAAGGAGTAGCCACGCACGGTCACCGCCCCCGGTACCGACAGCATCGCCGTGGTCAGGGGATAGGTGACCTGGTCCTCCACCACCTGCGGTGCCTGGCCCGGGTAGCTGGTCTTAATGATCACCTGGACATCGGAGAGATCCGGGATCGCATCAACCGGTGTGTTCTTCAGAGAAAACAGACCCCAGCCCAGCAGTAACAGGGTTGCCAGTAACACGAAGAAGCGGTTGCTGACCGACCAGCGAATTATCGATTCAATCATGACGCCTCCTTACTGCTGACCGGTCAGATAGACGTCGTTGATCCGATAGCCACCGTCGTCGAGGCGCACGATCTCGATCTGCACCTGAGCGCCTGGCACCAGCTCATCCAGCTCGACCCACTCCGACAGGGTGAAGTCCATCTGCATCTGTGGCCAGCCCCACTCCGGGATTGCGGCATGGTTAACATTGATCTTCAGCTCATCGGCCATAACTGAATTGATCCTGGCCTCGGCCCAGACGCTGGCCGGCTTCTCCGCCGGTTGCGCAGTCTCGGTGCTCTGCACCGTCTCACTGGGCGCGTCGTCCATATGCATCCGCTTGAAATCGGAGGTCTTGCTGGATTCGGAGTCGAGCAGGAACTGGGCCGAGGTGACAACCGCGTCACCCGCCTTGAGCCCCTCGAGTATTTCCATATGGGCGCTGTCAGCTCTGCCAGTGGTCACCGCCACCGACTTAAACCGCCCCTCACCCAGCGCCAGTACTACGCGGTCACTCTGCCCCCCTCGAATCACCGCCTCGCGGGGAATCGCCAGCACAGCCTCATCGCTTTCATTGTGAATGCTCACTTCAGCGAACATGTTGGGCTTCAGAGCGTGATCCAGGTTGGCAAATCGCATCCGGACTCTCAGCGTCCGCGTCTTCTCATCCAGCGTGGGGTAGACATAATCGACCCGGCCACTCCATTCCCGTCCAGGCAGGTAATCCAGTCGCATGGTCACCGGCAAACCCTCCTCGACCAGGCTGGCCTGACGTTCAAATACCTCGGCCTCGACCCACACCTCATCGAGCGCCCCAATCGACATCAGCGTCATGCCCGGTTTGATGAAAAAGCCCTCGCGTACCGCGAAGTCATCCACCACCCCGTTAACCGGCGCGTAGAAAGTGACCGTCTGCATCGGCTTGCGCTCGCGCTTGAGCCGCTCGATGGTGCCGGTGGACACATTCAGAGAGCGCAGCCGTGCCTCCGCCGCCGCGGTCAGCCGGGCATCACCCCGATTGAGACCGAACAACAGCTCCTCCTGAGCGTTGACCAGAGCCGGCGAGTAGAGCTCGTAGAGCGGCTGGCCGCGGGTTACTTTTTCACCGGCCGCCTGAACATGCAGCCGTTCAACCCAGCCCTCAACACGGGGATGAATATGCACAACCTCATCCTGGTTGTACTGCACATAGCCGACGGTGCTGACCGCAAAGTTCAACGCCTGCTGCTGAGCCTGCGCGGTACGCACCCCCAGGTTGTTAACCACCTCCGGCGAAATACTGATGGTGCCGGGCCCGGCATCGGGACCGCTGCTGCTACCCTCTTCATAGACCGGAATCAGATCCATCCCCATAGGCGACTTGCCCGGCTGATCGCGCCGGTAGTTCGGATCCATCGGTGCCACCCAATACAGGGGCTTGGGTTCATCACTGGCCGTCGTCTCGGGGCCGGGTACTTGGCCACTCTGGGTCAGGTAGATGGCGCCGCCCCCAATCGCGATACCGACCAGCAGCACCGCTGTCTGCTTGATAACTCCATTCATGCTTACTTCTCTCCAGATTCCGTGCGGGTGAGCAGGTAGTTGATCTGCTCCACCTGCTTCAGCTGTTCAGCCTTAAGTTCGATGGTCGCCAGCTGGGCGTTGAGTTCGGCGATGCGGGCCCGCACCACCTCGGCAAAGTCGCCATCGTCACTGGTATAGGCGTTAAGTGCCGCTTCGGCGGCTTCATGGCTCTGCGGCAACAGCTGGGTTTGATACAGCGCTAACCGCTCGCTGATCCGGTCATAGGAAGCACGCGCCGTGTCATAACCGGCCAGCATCTGGCGTAGCTGCAGTAGCCGTTCGGTTTTCACCGCTTCCACACGGGAGCCTGCTGCCGCAACTTCGCTGTCCTGACGCCGGGTCGAGAACAGCGGCATATCGATACTGACACCCACCGTGACTAGGTCCGCCCGGTCGCGGCCCATTGGATCCTCGCCGCGATAGCCATAGCTGGCATTGAGTCCCCATTCCGGCTTGTACTTCTGTTCGGCCAGCTCGACGTCGGTTCGGGCCAGATCGATCTGGCGGTCGATTAATTGAATAGAGGGGTGGTCGATAAAGGCACGGGCGCGATCATCATCCCCGGCACCAGGGCCTTGCGGCAAAGTCTGCGCAGGGAGGTCGGCAGACAGCTGCAAAGAGTCAACCTGAACCAGTCGTTGCTGAGTGCTGTCGCCGGCCATCAGCCATTCAGACAGCCGCGCCAGGTTTATGTCGTGCTGCAGTTCGAGCCGGGTCACGCGGTCATCCAATTGAGCCAACTCCAACTGCGCCCGCACCAGGTCCTGCTGCCGGGTGCGGCCCATGGCCGAAACGTAGCTTGAGGTGGACACCTCGACCAGCTGTTCGAACAGTGTCCGATTGTTGTTGATCAGCGCCAGACTCTGCTGCGCCTGCCAGGCATCGAGCCAGAGCTGACTGACCTGCAGCCGTACCCAGGCGCGGCGTTCTGCTCGCATCAGTGGCTGCAGCCCGGCCTGCTGGTCAAAACGTGATTCTTTCAGCGCCAGCGTATCGCCCCGCGGGATCATCTGGGACACGCCCATCACCAGCTGAGTCATCGCTTCCTGATCGAAGTCGAAGGTGTTGGTCGGCATATTCGCCAGCGCCACGTTGAACTTTGGGTCGGGCAGGCGCCCCGCCGCATCGCCCAGTGCATGCTGGGCCGCTTCGTTGTGTCGGCTGGTTTCAATCCAGACATCGGCGGCCAAGGCTCGGTTGACCGCCTCGTCCAGCATCAGCTCGTTTGCCAGAGCCAGGGGCGCCAGCAGCATGCTGCCCACTGCCAGCAACAGGCGGCCCGTCGCTCGGGATGAGCGTTTCGGTAATTTCGGTTTCATGGACATAACTATCCTGTAGTCACGCGGTCGGCCACGATTAACGACCGTGTTGCGCATCACGAAAAAGTGTATTCGGAGGGCCGCAAAGGCCCGGGGATTTAATAAAAGCCTGACTGAGTCAGACGTGCTTGGGCGGCTGCCCAGGCGGGGGGAGTAGAATCATAAAGGGGCGCAGACTGAGTTGGGGCCAGGCCGCTCCGACAGCATCGTCCAGTGCCGAGTAGAAGGCCGTCGCCAACGCGTGGGGCGTGGTGCATTGATCAAGCTCGCAATCGGTCTGAGTCTTACAGCCGGGCTCGTCCGCATTAGAGCCCAGTCCCGGGGCCGTCGAATGGCTCTCGCAGTCGACGGCCGGATTGTGCGTCACCAACAAGCCTGCAGGTTGATGCGCTATTCCATCTTCAAACCTTCCCCAATCGGCATCTGCAGAGCTGGCCTGCATGATCGAAGACGCGCTGACGGCGCCGGACCAAAGGCCCGCAACCGTCATCAGCATCATCCAAACCGATAAAAAAAGGGAACGCCGCATGGCAAAAAATCATCTCTAATCAACAGTGGGAGATAATCTACTGTTTTGCCGTGTGCCGCTCTAGTTTTATTTGGCAACCTTTCAAAAATGTAATCCAGCGGCAAGGTAGCCTGGATAAAAAAGGCCCGCAAAAGCGGGCCAAACTGCAACTGACTATAGGGACCCGGAAACCGGTCAGCGACCTAGCTTTTTCGCTGACTGGCCCCCGATACCGAAGTGCTGTTTGGGCATTTCAGTAATGATGACGCGCACACTCTCCTTGGGCGCTTCAAGTGAACGGGCTATCGCCTCGCTCACTTCATCGATCAGACGCTCTTTCATCTCGTCTGACCGGCCTTCCATGATATGCAGTTGTGCTACTGGCATGGTTTCACTCCTGAAAAACGATACCGGCCGTGTTCAGACAAACTTGCCGCTGATGGTGCCCAGGTCCTGGTAGCGAACGGTGAAGCTGTCGCCCTTGTTGACCTGAACCGCAGCGGTGATCGCACCGATCATGATGAAGCTGCCCGCCGGCAGGGATTCGCCACGGTCGCCCAGCATATTGACCAGCATGGCCACGGAGGCAGCCGGGTGGCCCAGCACTGCCGCACCGGCGCCGGTCTGAACCACTTCGCCGTTTACTTCCATCACCACACCCAGATTCTTCAGATCCAGGTCAGCGATATCGGCCATGCGACCTCCGGTGACGAAACGGCTGGAGGAGGAGTTATCGGCGATGACGCTCTTGAGGTCGAACTTGAAATCCTTGTAGCGGGAGTCGATGACCTCAACAGCCGGCATCACGAAATCGGTGGCACGCAGCACATCACCGATATGACAGCCCGGCCCTTTCAGCTCCTCCTTGGTGACAAACGCCAGCTCCGCCTCGATCTTCGGGTGGATCAGTTCATCGTGCTTGATCTCGCCGCCATCCGGGCAGCAAAAATAGTCGGCCAGGAAACCATAGCAGGGCTGTTCAACCCCCATTTGTGCCATCTTGGCCCAGGAGGTCAGACCCATTTTCATGCCGACAACCTTGTTGCCCCGGGCCTCTTTACGGCGACGGATCTCCCACTGGATATCAAACGCATCTCGGTAGGTCATATCCGGGAAGTCGTCAGTGATCTTGGTCACTTCATAGGCTTCCAGTTCGGCGTTTTCCAGATGGATCGCCAGCTCTTCAATCTGTGATTGGGTCAGGTTGTTACCGTTAACATCGGCCATCAGATCAGCTCCTTTTCTTTTGCCATGGTCAATGCCAGGTCTTCAATCATATCTTCCTGTCCACCCACGGTGCCGCGGCGACCCAGCTCGACCAGAATGTCACGGGCCTGGATGCCGTACTTCTTCTCGGCCCGTTGGGCGAACAGCAGGAACGAGGAGTAGACCCCGGCGTAGCCCAGCGTCAGCGCATCACGATCCACCCGGATCGGCTGATCCATGATCGGGCATACCTTGTCTTCCGCCACATCCATGATCTTGTAGAGATCTATACCGGTCTCCACACCCATGCGGTCCAGTACCGCACAGAACACTTCCAGCGGCGTGTTACCGGCACCCGCGCCCAGGCCCGCGACGGAGCCGTCGATGCGGGTTGCACCAGCTTCAATTGCTGCCAGCGAGTTGGCGATCCCCATCCCCAGGTTGTGGTGGCCGTGGAAACCGATCTCCACATTGCTCGGCAGTTCTGAACGCAGCAGGCCGATGCGGGCAGTCACATCATCCGGCAGCATGTAACCGGCGGAGTCGGTGGCGTAAACGCAGTTGGCGCCGTATTCCACCATCAGTTTGGCCTGTTCCAGGATCTTCTCCGGGCTGACCATGTGAGCCATCATCAGAAAGCCCACGGTGTCCATCTCCATCTTGGCGGCCATGCCGATATGCTGCTCGGAGACATCCGCCTCGGTGCAGTGGGTGGCCACGCGGATGGTGTTCACACCGCAATCGCGGGCCATCTGCAGGTGATCCACGGTGCCGATCCCCGGCAGCAGCAGTGCAGAGACCTTGGCGTTTTTCATTTTCGGAATCACCGCGTTGAGATATTCCTCGTCGGTGTGGGCCGGGAAGCCATAGTTCACCGAGGCGCCGCCCAGGCCGTCACCGTGGGTGACTTCGATCAGCGGCATCCCCGCTTCATCCAGACCGGTGGCGATATCCACCATCTGTTCCAGTGAGATCTGGTGGCGTTTGGCGTGCATACCGTCACGCAGGCTCATATCGTGCAGCGTGACCTTTTTACCGTTCAGGTTCATGATTTTCTCTCCCGATTAGCCACGTGCAGGCAGGTTGATGACACCGTTCGCCGCTTCTTCAGCGAACATCTCGGCGGTACGCAGACCGGCCGCGGTCATGATGTCCAGATTACCGGCGTACTTGGGCAGGAAGTCGCCCAGGCCTTCCACCTCCATGAAGCAGGAGACGCGGTTGCCATCAAAGATGGGGCCGTTGACCAACCGATAGCCCGGTACGTATTTCTGCACCTCTTTCACCATCTGGTGGACCGACTCGGTGATCGCATCCTGATTCGGCTCGTCCTCGGTGAGGCAGTGGATGGTGTCGCGCATGATCAACGGTGGCTCGGCCGGGTTGATGATGATGATCGCCTTGCCTTTCTTGGCGCCACCCACCTTTTCCACGGCACCGGCGGTGGTGCGGGTGAACTCGTCGATGTTCTTACGGGTACCGGGGCCGACAGAGCGGGAGGAGACCGTGGCGATGATCTCGCCATATTCCACCGGCTGCACGCGGGAGACCGCGGCCACCATGGGGATGGTCGCCTGGCCACCGCAGGTGACCATATTGACGTTCATCTCCAGGTTCTTGGCGTGGTCGGCCAGGTTCACCGGCGGCACACAGAACGGGCCGATGGCGGCGGGCGTCAGATCCACCATGATCACGCCCAGCTCGTTGAGCTTGCGGCTGTTCTCGGCATGGACGTAGGCGGAGGTCGCATCGAAGGCGACACGGATATCGTCTTCGAGCACGTGAGGCACCAGCCCATCAACGCCCTCGGCGGTGGTCTTGATGCCCATCTCGGCGGCCCGTTTGAGGCCTTCGGACTCGGGGTCGATCCCGACCATCCAGACCGGCTCGATCCACTCGGAGCGCTGCATCTTCATCAGCAGGTCGGTACCGATGTTGCCCGGGCCGATGATGGCGGCTTTCAGTTTCTTGCTCATAATTGATTCCTGCCTTTAAAGTCAGACGAAGCGCACGGAGGCACCACCGATGCCACCGATGCTGACGCTCATGAAATCACCGGCCTGAACCGGTTCCAGCGGCACCAGTGACCCGGACAGAATCACTTCACCGGCTTTGAGCGGTATGCCGAACTGTCCCAGGGTGTTGGCGAGCCAGGTCACACAGTTCACCGGGCTACCCAGCGCTGCCGCACCGGCACCGGTAGAGATGATTGAACCGTTCTTCTCCACCACCATGCCGCAGGTCGACAGATCCACCTTGCGCGGATTGACGGCGCGGTCACCCAGCACAAACAGGCCACAGGATGCGTTGTCCGCGACGGTGTCCTGGATCTTGATCTTCCAATCCTCAATGCGGGAATCGACAATCTCAAAGCAGGGCAACACACAGTCGGTGGCAGCCAGTACATCCGCGTTGGTGATGCCTGGGCCCATGAGATCTTTCTTCAGGATGAAGGCGATCTCGCCCTCCGCCTTGGGCTGAATCAGCTGTTCGCTGATCGGCATCTCCTGGCCCTGGCTGTAAGCCATTTTGTCGGTCAGGTAGCCAAAGTCCGGCTGGTGCACGTTCAGCATGTTCTGCACCGCCTTGGAGGTCACACCAATCTTCTTGCCGATGATTTTTTCACCGGCTTCCACCCGGCGCTCAATCATCCGCAGGGAGATGTGGTAGGCATCTTCAATCGTGATATCACTGAAGCGCTCAGTGAACGGTTTCAGGGTTTTGCGGCCAGTCAGCGCTTCGTAAAGCTCATCGCCGCAGGCTTGTATCTGTTGGGTATCCATAGGCTGTTCTTCGTTATCAGGTTAATAATTGGGTGTCAGGCCGCGTCGGCTTCCGCCAGGAAGTCATCGACCAGGCGAATAAAGCGGGCCGAGTGTTCAATCTGTGTCCAGTGGCCGCAGTGGCCGAACACGTGCAGCTGAGCGTTGGGTATCCACTGCGCCAGCGTCAGGCTGGTATCTAGCGGGATCACTTCATCTTCCCGGCCATGAATCACCAGCACCTCCTGCTCAATCGCTCGGATATCGGCTTCTTTTGAAGCAAGCGCATCAATCCAGCGTTGGCGGGGAGCGGGGAACATGGCGGCAAAGGATTCATGAAATCCGGGCCGGATGCTGGCCTCGTAACGCAGCTGGGCCAGCTCGTCGGTGACCAGTGAACGGTCATAGGCGAAAATATCGAGCAGCTGTTTCATGGCACCCAGTGAGGGTTCATATCCCCAGGCCGCATCCAGGCCGGGCGTCAGCTCGAAGGGCACGCCGACGCTGCCCATCAGCACCAGTCGGCGAATCCGATGCGGGTACCGGATTGCCAGAGCCAGCGCTATAGCCCCTCCATAGGAGTTACCCACCAGATCGGTCTGCTCGATATCCAATGTATCGAGGACACCGATGGCATGGTCCAGCCAGCGCTCCAGGTTGTAGTGGTTATCAGCCGGGCGCTCGGTGTAGCCGAAACCCAGCATATCCGGCGCGATAACCCGACGCCGCTGAGCCAGAGCCGGCATCACCAGACGCCAGTTAGCCCAGGCGGTCACGCCCGGACCCGATCCGTGGATCAGCATCAGCGGTTCGCCCTGCCCCTGATCATGCAGATTGGTCCGCACGCCGTTTACATCAACGAACCGGCCGAGCTCAGGATTGTTGTTATTCTGCTCGCTCATCATTCACCTCATCCGCCGGGCTGATTTACAGCTTGATGCAGATATTCTTTAGTTCCGTGTAGAACTCGAGACCGTGAACACCCCCTTCACGACCGATACCGGAGGATTTGGCTCCGCCGAAAGCAGTTCGCAGATCACGCAGGAACCAGGAGTTCACCCACACCAGCCCCGCTTCGATCTGCTCACCAACACGAACGGCACGGGCGCTGTTCTCGGTCCAGATGGCAGCCGCGAGGCCATACTCGGTATCGTTGGCCAGCTCGATCACTTCCTCTTCGGTATCGAACGGACGGATATGGCAGCAGGGTCCGAAAATCTCTTCACGGATCACGCGGGCGTCATCGGACAGGCCGGTCCAGATTGTCGGCTCGATCCAGGCACCGTCGTTGAGCTCTGCGCCCATATCCGGAATACCACCCCCAATCTCAACCGTTGCACCCTCTTCTACGGCCAGGTCGTAGTAGTACTTGACCTTGGCACGATGCTCGAGGCTGACCAGCGGGCCGAAGTTGGCCTCTTTGTCCTCAGGGCGACCCAGCTTGAGCTTGGCCACTTCCTCTTTCATCCGTGCCAGGAACTTGTCGTAGATCGGTCGCTCCACGTAGACACGCTCGGTGCCCAGGCATACCTGACCGCAGTTAACAAAGGCCGAGCGCATGGTGCCCTCGACCGCCTTTTCGATATCGCAGTCGGCAAAGACGATGCCCGGGTTCTTGCCACCGCACTCCAGGGAGATATTGCGCAGACCCACGGCCGCTGCCTTCATGATGATCTCGCCGGTACGGGTTTCACCGGTGAAGGTGATCGCATCCACGTCCTTATGCGCAGTCAGGAATTCACCGGCGGAGTCCGGGCCCAGACCGTGAACCACGTTGAACACACCCGGCGGTACACCGCATTCGTTCATCACTTCGCCCAGAAGCGTGGTGGTCGCCGGTGTCTCTTCCGAGGGCTTAACCACCACGGTGTTACCGCAGGCCAGTGCCGGACCCACTTTCCAGGTCATCAGCAGCAACGGCAGGTTCCAGGGAGAGATAACAGCGATGACGCCTTTGGGCGTGCGGTGGCCGACGTTCAAAGCCCCCTTGCCATCCGGCGTATCCATACGGAAGCCTTCAGTCGGGTGGTTGGCCACGGTCTCGGCAAACGCCTTGAAGTTGGCAGCGCCCCGGGGGATATCGATATGGCTGGCGATGGAGCGGGGTTTACCGGTGTCTTTGCACTCGGCATCCAGAAACTCCTCGAAGCGCTCGTTGATCCGGTCGGCCACCTTGTTAAGGAGCTCGGTGCGCTGCGCCTGAGTCAGTTTGCCCCAGGGGCCTTTGAGCGCCTGGCGGGCAGCCTGCACGGCGGCATCTACCTCCTCCCGGCCGGCTTCATGCACCATACCGATCAGACTGTTATCCACGGGACAGCGGTTCTCGAACTGCTTGCCGCTGTTCGAGCCCATGTATTCACCGTTAATAAAATGTTTGAACTCTTTCATGCTTCACCTGTGAGCTGGATCACGGGCCTATGAAAACGGTGAGTGGCCGCTTCATCCGTAATCTGCAGTTTGCTGTTGGTTGAAACCCGAGTGCCGTTGGACTCAACCCGCCGAATCGCAGACCACCCATTGGCGGTCTGTCAGGATGGTTCGAGTATAGCGACGGCAGGAGGTGAAAGAAGGGACAAAAACGAGATATGAATTTCCCATCCATGGGAATTCAGAAACGCCAAAGCTGGCAAGGCGCTACCGGCCCAATAAGGTCCTGAAACGCCCTCCTACACGCTAGGAATTTCGTACACGGTTAATAACGAAATCGACGAAAGCGCGGGTTTTAACGGGCAGGTTTTCCCGGTGGGGATACATTATCTGAACGGTCTTTCCATCAATCGTCCAATCATCCAAAAGCACCTCAACCTCATTTTGGGCAATCGCGTTTGCGACCACATAACGTGGCAAACAGGCAGCACCGATCCCTTTTTTAACCGCTTCCTTGGCGAACATGATCTCGTCGGTTCTCAGATGCGCTTTGGGGGCAAAGGTGAAATCATCACCACTGGGGGAATGAAAGCGCCAGAAAGCCATTCGTTTCATGACAATCAACGGCATTCCGTCCAAGTCAGAGGGGCTTGAGGGACGGCCATATTTCTTGAGGTACCCCGGGCTCGCGCAGACCACCATACCGCTATCGAACAGCGGTCGCGATACCCAGTCATTCAGAGTCACTTCACCCATTCTGAATGCAATATCGATGCTGTTCTTTACCAGATCCACATTTTCGTTGGACAGAAACATCTCCACACGAATACCCGGATTGGCTTCCATAAAATCGAAAACCCACTCCTTGGCGTAGTGATGCCCGAAGCTCACCGGCGCTGCGATCTTGAGATCCCCGGAAAGCGAAGAGAGCTCGGAGTTGACGTTTTCCGCCTTGACTTCCAACTCGTTGACAATGGCCGACAGGGAGATATAGAACCGCTGCCCCGATTCGGTCAGGCCGAATTTCTTGGCACTCCTGTGGATGAGTTTGTAGCCGACCTCCTGCTCAAAAGCCTGCAGCCGACGGCTCAATGTGGACGTTGGAATATCAAGCGATTTGGATGCTGCAACCAGACTTCCTTTCTCTACGACTTTGATAAAGTAAAAAAGGTCCTGATAGTTCATTACGCCCCCAATAATGGAATATCAGCATTCCATTTCGGTGATGGATTTAAAACCCACCCCTTTTATTATAGTGATCAAGCAAATTTCGAAAGGCTGACCCACCAAGTGGCCGCGCCAGTTCACTTTCTCACTCTACTTCCTTCCAAAAATGGGAGCAATAATGGATAGCCAACCCCTGACCGACAACCTGCAGGATCCGGTGACCGTCGTCATCTCACGCCGGGTAATCAAAGGTAAAGAAGCTGAATTTGAGGCTTTGAGTTCGCAGATGACCGAACGTGCAGCGACCTTTCCCGGCTATATGGGCGCCGACATGTTCCGTCCGGCAAGTTCGCACGACCCGGAGTACCGGATCATTTTCAAGTTCGCAAGCGCTGAAGACCTGGAGCGCTGGGAGCGCTCTGGTGACCGCACGGAAATTCTGGAAAAGATCGAATCCCTGCTCGCCAGTCCGAGCGAGCGTGAAATCACATCGGGTATCGTCACCTGGTTTACACTGCCCGGGCATAACCCGGTCAAGCCGCCGCCGCGCTCCAAGATGACACTGGTCAGCTGGCTGGCGCTCTATCCAACCGTGACACTGATCTTCTTCCTTTTCGGCGACCTCTTGGCAGAGGTTCCGCTGTTGTTACGTACACTGCTGGTCACCGGCGTTGTTATGCCCCTGATGACCTACGTGCTGATGCCCCGTTTCACGCGCTGGTTCGCTTTCTGGCTCTATCCTGGGCGGGACAGGGATATTCGCTGAACGACTGATTCACAGTTTACGCCATCAGGGAGGTGTTTTGTTCTATCGCCCTACAGACCGCCAATGCTGCTGACTGGGCTTAACGTGCTAGGATATTGACCCGTTCAGCAGGGTAGAAGTTGGAATGCAAGATTTCGCTTGGGTACGCCGCGTCAAACTACAGCAACTGCGCACTGTTATGGTCGTTGCCCGCAACCACAGCCTCGCAAGCGCGGCCAATGAACTCGGACTGAGCCAACCGGCCGTTACAAAAATCCTGCATGAGCTTGAAAGCGACCTCGGCATGGAGTTGTTTGTCCGTACCAGCCGAGGCACCCACGCGACCGAGCTGGGCAACACGCTGGCGGCCAGGGCCAGCACAGTGTTCGCTCAGTTGCAAAAAGCCGCTGAAGAGATTCACAACATTCATGAGGGATTGAGCGGCCACGTGGTCATTGGCACCCTTCTGGCCGGCGGTGCCAATATTCTGCCGCGCGCCGTCGCCCGCCTGCGGCAGCGCCGTCCAGGCGTGCGCGTTACCATTATGGAGGGCACCTACGATCATCTTATCCCACAGCTCCGTCAGGGAGCCCTCGATTTAATCGTTGGCCGTCTGCCCGCTTACCGTTACCGCGAGGGACTGGAGATCGAGTCCTTCTACCAGGAGGAGATCGCCTTTGTAGCTCGCCCCGACCATCCGGTATTCGAGCAGGCCCAGCCGTCACTGGCCGACCTGCGTCAGTGGCCCTGGATCATGCCGTTGCCAGATACCACCCTGCGTCAGATGCTGGAGTCGGTCTTCCACGAACGCAACCTGGATCTGCCTGTGATGGCCTGCGAGTCCCTGTCGGTAGTCACGAACCGACGACTGATTATCGAAACCGATTACATTGGTACCTTCCCCGCCCAGGTCGTTCAGCCCGACATCGACGCCGGGCTTTTATCACGTATTGATATGCGCCCGGCCATCTCGTTCGGACCGGTCGGTATCAGTTGGATGAAAGACAGCGCTTTCAGTCAGGCCGCCCAGGAACTGGTTACCAGTCTGCGCGATATCGCAGACAATTGGGGAGACACACTCCAGCAATAACCCAAGGTTATCGCCAATAGCTTAATATTCATTACCGGGAATGAGTCGCAGGCGCTAGAGTGACACCCAGAATAAGCCATAATAACAAGAGGGCTGGAGTATGATTCAATTACATGATGTCCGTTACGTTCGCCTGGGTACCCGCGACCTGTCCACCGCCACTGACTTTGCGACCCGCATTGTCGGCCTGGAACTGGTTCGTAGGGAGCATGATTGCGTCTATTTCCGCTCCGACAACCGCGACCACACCCTGTGCTATTTCGAAGGGGATCCGCACGATCACACCCTGGCATTCGATGTCGCCGATGCCGACCAGCTGGACAACGCGGCTGGAATGCTGGACGCCTCCGGCGTCGCGTTCCGCAGCGGTACCCCGGAAGAGTGCGAGCGTCGAAGGGTGCAGGCGTTCATCGTTTTCAAAGATCTGACCGGCAATCAGATCGAGCTGGTCTGGCGCGCACATGCCAGTGGCCGGCGTTATTTTCCCAGCCGCGATGCCGGCATTACCGGCTTCAACCACGTCGGCCTCTGCTCCACCGACCCGGCACGGGATGAAGCATTCTGGACCCAGACTTTCAACGCCCGCGTCAGTGACTGGATCGGCGCCTCACCGCTGTTGCGGATCAACCCGATACATCATCAGATCGCCCTGTTTCCAACCACTCGTTCAGGTGTCCAGCACATCAACCATCAGGTGGAATCGATCGATGACATCATGCGCTCCTGGTACTTTTTGCAGGAGCAGGGCGTTAAGGTCGTTTTCGGTCCCGGCCGCCACCCGACCTCCGGTGCCCGTTTCCTTTACTTCGAGGGACCGGAGGGGATGATCTACGAATACTCCTGTGGCGTGTCGGCCATCGAGGATGAAGCAAACCACCGACCGCGCCAGTTTCCCGCCGAGCCATCAGGTTTCTGCATGTGGGGCTCCAAGCCCGACATCGCCGAATTCAAGAGCGACTGACATCCTCGGGGACACCGGTCCCCGGCTGTTTACTCACCATTCAAAGCGAGATCTATTCATGACGACTGCCTCCAGAGTGCAGAACGGCACCCTATTGTCTGGTGCCAGGGACTGGACTGAACAGGAACTCATCGTGCGACGTGCTGCCCGCTCCCTGGGCCGCCACGGACTGGTCCATGCGTACGGCCACTGCAGCCAGCGACTGGATGACACACATTTTCTGGTCTGCGCCCCCAAGCCCATGGGTACCATTGCGCCTGGCGAATCCGGAACCGTGGTGAATATCAACGAACCCCTGCCAGCCGGCGTGCTGGGCGAGGTCCGTATCCACCGCGAGATCTATCGCCAGCGTCCGGACGTGGGCGGCATTGTGCGAAGCATGCCCCCCAAAGCGATGTCGCTGTCGGCCCTGGGCCGCACGCCGCGTATGTTGCACGGCATGGGCAGCTACTTCTCACCGGCCATCCCGCTTTGGAACGACCCTCAGCTGATCCGCTCAGACGAAGCGGCGCGGAGTATGACCGCGCTGATTGATCGCGGCAACGCTGTGGTGATGCGGGGTAACGGTGTTGTGATCGCCGCCGACTCTCTGCCGGATGCCGTAGTGCTGACCTGGTATCTGGAAGATGCGGCCCGCATCGAACTTGACTGCCTGCCCCAGACCGACAACACCCTCACGCTTACCGAAGCGGAAGCCAACGCGCGGGCAACCCGTGCCGGCCTCATCTTCGAACGCATGTGGGATTATCTGACACACGGGGACCCGGAATGAACCTGCTGCCTCGCCTGAGTACTTGGCTGGCGGGCTGGGAGATGCGTCTGGCTGGTGTGATGCTGGCCGCCATATTCGGCCTGCTGCTGTTCAACATTCTGACCCGCGCCATGGGCGCGGCGCAGTACTGGGTGGATGAAGCAGCTGTCACGGCGATGGTCTGGATGACGTTTTTTGCCGCCTCTGCCGGCCTTCACGCCCGCAGCAACATCGCCATGACGCTGTTGCAGGATGCGGTACCCGGGAAACTCCGGCATCTGATGGCGGTCTTGGTGGACCTGGTCATGCTGCTCTTTATCGCTGCGCTACTGCTGATGGTGTGGCGTTGGTTTGACCTGCCGGGTCTGATGGCGAACAGTTGGGATCTGCAGCAGTTTTCATCCCACACGTTCAACTTCATCTACGAGGAACCCACCCAGACATTAGGGATCCGCAAGGTCTGGGTTTGGCTGACTCTGCCCCTGTTTTCAGTGACCGCCCTCCTGCACTGCTTGGCTGCCCTGCAACTCAGCACAGCCAGATTGCTCGGTCGGTCTGAAACTTCACGTGCCTACGCTCACACCGGAGGTTGATACGATGGTCATCAGTGGCTTTCTTGGTTTGTTGGTGCTTGGTGTACCCGTGGCATTCGTGCTGGCGATTACGGCACTGATCTATATTCTGGCCAGCGGCAACACCGTTCTGCTCGACTCCTATCCTCAGCAGTTTTTCGGCGGACTGGAAAACTATGGCCTGCTGGCGCTGCCCCTGTTCATTCTCGTGGGTGAGTGCATGAACGAGGGCGGCATTGCACGTCGTCTGATGAGCCTCTCTCTGGCTCTGATCGGTTCGTTGCGAGGCGGTCTCGCCTATGTCAATCTGCTATCGAACATGATGATGGCATCTATTCTCGGCTCTACCGTGGCACAGATCACCATCATGACCCGCATGGCCGTCCCGGAGATGGAGCGCGCAGGCTATCCAAAAGACGCATCGGTAGCGCTAACAGCCGCCGGGGGTCTACTGGCGCCGATCATCCCCCCGTCCATGCTGTTCGTTATTTTCGGGGTCATTGCCCAGCTGTCAATCGGCGACCTGTTCATTGCCGGCATCATCCCCGGCCTGCTTCTCGGCGCCGGCTTCCTCGCCCTGCTGGCCTGGATGGGGCGACGCCACCAGTTTCCCCGTAACGCAAGCCTGACACTTGCGCAACGCTGGCACGCTATCCGTGACGGATTGGCTGCTGGGCTGGTACCGCTGATTATAGTCGGCAGCATTCTGGGTGGTCTGGCCACCCCCACCGAAGCCGCAGCGCTGGCCTGCGTCGGCGCCATTCTGATAGGCCGTTTTGTGTACCGCGAACTTTCGTTCGATGTACTCTGGCCCGCCCTCAAACGCACGGCACGCAACTCCGCCTTGGTGCTGATGCTGATCGCCGCGGCCCAGGTGTTTGGCTGGGTGATCACCTTTGAAAACCTGCCCGCAATGACTGCCACCTGGATTCAGTCCATCTCGCACTCGCCCACCGTCTTCCTGCTACTGGTCTTGGCACTACTGCTGGCCATTGGCATGGTACTGGATCCAATTCCCGCACTGATTCTGGTTGTTCCGGTACTGCTTCCGGTTGCCACCGATGTCTACGACATAAACCCGTACCACTTTGGGGTCGTCGTCTGTCTGAGCCTGGTCATGGGCTTGCTGACGCCCCCGGTGGGATCGGCCTTGTTTACCGCCTCGGCCCTGTCCGGCGTTCGGGCCGAACGTATCGCGCTCCTGTTGGCGCCCTATCTCGGAGTGATGCTGCTGGTGCTTGTGATACTGATTGTAGCGCCGGTGCTGGTCACGCTCCTGATCTGACAACACGACCTTTTAACCCATAACAACAAACCGCTAACGCGCGCAGTAATTCTGCGAAGGAGATCATCATGAAAAAAATAACCCGGTATCTCTCGACAACTCTGTTGGCACTGATGCTGCCTGTGGTAAGCCACGCCCAAACGCTGAGACTCGGTCTCATCACACCGCCCAGCCATCAGTGGACCAAATCAGCCGAATCGTTTGCCAACGAAATAAAAGAGCACACCGACGGCCGTATCCAGCTCAGCATCTACCCATCCGGACAGCTGGGTAACGAAGCGCTGATGCTGCAGCAGATGCAGCGTGGGGCGCTGGATATGGCGTTTCTCGCCGCAGGCGAAATTGCCAACCGTCGTCCCGACTTTGCAGCCCTATTTGCCCCCTATCTGGTGAACTCCGCGCAACAAGCCAGCAAACTGCTTCAGGGAGAAACCGCCACCAGCATGCTCGATGAGCTGAATTCGCTGGGACTTGTTGGCCTGGGCTACGGCATGGCCGGACTGCGGCAGATTGTCATGAGCAGCGACGTGTCATCGGTGGAGGATCTGGGCGGCCTCAAGATCCGCACCATGCCGGTTGAACCCGAACGCGATTTCTGGATCAAGCTGGGCGCAGCGCCGACGCCGCTACCGTTGCCCGAACTTTACGACGCCTTTGCCAATGGCCAGGTTGACGGCATGCAGATTGATTTCGAGGGCACCTGGAACAGCCGCTACCTGGACCAGGCCGGCACCGTCATTCACTCATCCCACATGATGCTGCCGATGGTGGCCGTAATGTCAGCTCGCAGCTGGCAGAAACTGTCCGAGGACGACCGTGCACTGTTAAAGAACGTGGTGCGCAAATATCTGGACGACATGATCCACACCTACGGCGATATCGATAAAAAGTACCTGGCCAAGATCAGGGAGAGCGACGTCAAGGTGATTGAGGTCGACCGTTCCTTCTTCGGCGATGCCATCGACCAGTGGTATCAGGAGTGGCGCGAGCGCGCACCGGTACTCGAAGCGCTGGAGAAAGAAGCAGCTTCTCTGTAATCCGAGACCGAAACAGAAAAACCCGCTGCGGTGCCCCGCAGCGGGTTTCTTATCGACGTCTCTGGCCACCAATCAGGTCAGGACCGTCAGGAAGCGGTCGTTAAGCACACGATCATGGTAGAAGATCGCTTTGCCAAGCGTATCCGCACCCCAGGTAACCGGTTCATGGTCCGGATAGTGGTAATCACCACCGGCGAACACTTCGCTGCGGTTACCGGATGGATCGAAGAAGTAGATCGTCTTACCGTGGGTCAAACCGTGACGGGTCGGGCCGATATCGATGGAGGTATCCGTCATGGAGATCAGGTCTGCTGCGCGCAGCACATCTTCCCAGGTTTCCAGGAAGAAAGATGCATGATGAAGTTTACCCGGCTCCGGGTGTTCGATGAATGCCACGTCGTGCGCTTTCATGCTCACGGTCAGGAAGCCTGCCAGACGGGTGCCTTCGTCATCGAGTACCTGCTCGGCCAAGTCGAAGCCCAGCACCTCTCGGAACAGATCGATGGTGCCGGCGATGTTCGGACCATAAAGCAGGCAGTGGTCGAAACGGGTTGCCTTCATGCCGGTCAGGCCACGGGGCCAGGCTTCCGGGTTCTTCTGGGTCAGCCCCCATTTACCGGTCTGCTCTTTGGTGGCGAAAATTTCGAACTGGTGCCCGGTGGGCGAATCGAAACGAACCCGGCGACCGCAGCCCTTCAGCTCGCCTTCCGGAATCTCTTCCACGTTGCAGCCGTACTCGATCAGCTCCTGTTTGAGGCTGTCGACCACACCTTCATTCAGGCACTTGTAGCTGACGAAATCCATACCGGCACTGTCCGCTTCGCGCAGAACCACGGAGAATTTATCAACCTCTGTCCAGCCCTTGAGATAGACCCGGCCCTGGTCATCACGATCAACCTCGATCAGACCCAGAAGGTCACGGTAGTGGGACACTGCTTCATCCATATCGAGGACACGCAACTGGATATGCCCCGGACGCATTACACCTTTTTTCATCGTCGTTTCCTGTTATTTATTTTATGGCTGCTGATTGCAGTTTTGAGGAGGAACGTGGCTGATAGGGTTCAGCCAAAGGCAGCATTTCGGATTCGACAACCAGCTCACTGCGAGGAAAGATCCGACACGCCAGCACGATGCCTTCAGCCTCATCAGCTTCACTGACCCAGGCACGGCTCATGCGCTTGCTGTCGTACTCCCCCTTGAGGACACGAATTCGACACTTGCCACAGCCACCACCGCGGCAACCGATACCGATTCCCTGTGCACGCGCCTTTTCCATGGCGACAAGCAGATTAAGATCGGCGCGGGCCTCAAAGACGGCCTCTGAGTCCAGAATGTGAATCCGATGTGTATCCTGTGGGTATGGGGTAGCGTTGATCGGTTGTTTCATCACGAATGCCTGTTTCTTATTGTTGTGCACCAAGGCTTTTGGTTAAGTCTGGTGCCTGACAGGACATAGAGCAATGTGAGTGCCAACCTGAACAACAGGCATCTACAACATCCCTTATAACAACAACCCACTGATTTAAAAAAGAAAAAACAAATGATGCAGGTTGTAAGTGGCATTAGCTACAACTAATGGAATCATCAAATCCCGCAATTGATTAACGAAATCATCAACCCTTCCCCCCTTCTGCACGATATGATCAAGGAGTCACCACAGGGTTGGTCGAGCCCACGCAGAGGGGCCGAGCAACCAGACCATCACCCCAAAAAAAGATACTTGTGATGAATAGCAGAACCCCACTGCCCGTTCCGGCTAGCGACGATCTGCTCCATCAGATTCGTTTCGACCCTGAATCCGGCAAGATCTGGCTCAATGAGAGCCGGATGCTCCTGATACATGCCAATGTTCTGGGCGCCCTGCGCCGGGAGCTGATCGACACATTGGGCTGGCAAAGAGCCAAGGGACTGTTAATGCGCCTGGGCTACAACTCGGGCCGCAGGGATGCCGAGCTTGCCAAACGCGTCCGACCCGACCTCAGCAAACAGGATTCGTTTGTAGTCGGCCCCCAGCTGCATAAGCTGGAGGGAATCGTGAACTGCAAGCCGATCAAATTAACCTTTGATGTGGATAGCGGCGCCTATTACGGCGAATTCGACTGGCACGGCTCCTGGGAGGCGGAGCAGCACATTGCTGACTTCGGCATGAGCGATGAAGCGGTGTGCTGGACTCTGCTCGGCTACGCCAGTGGATATACCAGCTATTACATGGGACGGCAGATCCTGTTTAAGGAGACCGCCTGTGTCGCCAAGGGCGACAGCCACTGCGTCAATATCGGTCGGCCCGCCGAAGAGTGGGATGATCGAGAGGAGCTGGAGCGTTACCTGCAGCCCGACCCGATCATTAACGAGCTGGAGCTGTTGCAAAGCCAGTTCGATCAACTGCGTTCTGAATATCGCACCGGTGCTCGGGGAGAACGCGCCCAGTTTTCCGCCGTTGGGCGCTCTGCCGCTTACCGCCAAGCCTGCGCATTAGTACAGCGGGCAGCCACCAGCAAAGTCACTATTTTGCTGCAGGGGGAAACCGGTGTTGGCAAGGAAGTGCTGGCGCGCTACATCCACCACGACAGTGATCGCTCTGATAAACCCTTCGTGGCAGTGAACTGTGCCTGCATCCCACCGGAGCTGATTGAAGCAGAACTTTTTGGTGTAGAAAAAGGGGCATTTACCGGCGCAACTCAATCCAGAGAGGGTAAATTTGAACGTGCTAATGGCGGCACTATCTTTCTGGATGAAGTGGTGGAACTTTCCGCCCGCGCTCAGGCGACACTGCTGCGGGTTCTGCAGGAGGGTGAGTTCGAGCGCGTCGGCGACTCCGGCACGCGTAAGCTGGATGTCCGCGTGGTCGCGGCGACCAATGAGAACCTGGAGCAGGCGGTGAAAGAGGGAAAGTTCCGTGCCGACCTGTTCTTCCGGCTCAACGTCTTTCCAGTGCATATTCCGCCACTACGCGAGCGCCGTGAGGATATCCCCCTGCTGATTGAGCATTTTTTGGCGCGCTATCACCGGGAGTACAACAAGCGTACGCTCGGCGTTACTGACAAGGCGCTGGAAGCGCTGATGAGCTACGACTGGCCCGGCAATATCCGGGAGCTGGAAAATATGATCGAGCGCGGTGTCATTCTGACCGATAACAACCGCGCCATTGAGTTGACCAGCTTCTTCCCCTTACTCGGCGAACCAAGCCAACCGCTCAATCACCTGGACGCCCATGGCCAGATTTGTGGCAGCAAAGCAAATAGCGACAGAACAAGCTGTCTGGTCGATGAACTCTTGGATACCGGAGTGGAACTGGAAACCCTTGAGCAACTACTGATTGAACGCGCTCTGGACAGATCAGGGCAGGTCGTGTCCCATGCCGCTCGGGCCCTGGGCTTAAGCCGGCCGGCACTGGCCTATCGCATGAAAAAACATGAGGCTGCGGAATAACCCGGATGGAGTGAAGCGCAATCCGGGTGGTTCCGGTGAGATTCCCGGCATACGCCTTAAGGCTTCTGCCGGGAAAGTGTTCCGATCAGATCCGTTTAAACAGCGCCGAGCGCGGTTGATCCTCGGCACCATCGGCGGCGGTGAAGAAGCGTTCCATATGGATATCCCGCTCGAACAGGCGCCCCTGCATCAAGGCGGTGATCGCCGCATCGATCATCGGGGGCGGCCCGCACAGGTAGGCCTTGTGACCGCTGAACCGGTTGTCGAAATGGGCAATCGCGGCTTCGTGGACAAAGCCTTTAAAGCCCTCCCAATGATCCTCCTCCAACGGTTCGTTGAGTGCCGGAATGTAGTGGAAGTTGTCATACTCCCGATCCAGTCCCTCGAACAGCTCGCGGTTGTACAGCTCACTGACGTTACGTGCCCCCTGGAACAGGTAGATCTGGCGCGGGTCTTCAGCTTCCAACAGATCCAGAATCATCGACTGGGGACTGGAGAGGCCCGAGCCTCCGGCGATGAAGATCACATCCTGCTCATCGGATTTCCGCACAAAGAACTGGCCATAGGGCCCGGAGATATCCAGGGTATCGCCCACCTGCAGGGTTTCATGCAGCCAAGTGGTTCCCGCCCCGTTGGGCACCTTGCGCACATGCAGCTCCAGCGTGCGGTTATCCGAGGGCTTGTTGGCGATGGAGAAGGCACGGGTGCCCTCCACGCCGGGGATACGCAGGTTCACGTACTGACCGGCCTGAAACTCCACCTCGCGATCCAGCTCAAAACGGATCCCCTTGATGGTGGGTGACAGATCCAGAATATCGGTGACGGTACCGACGAAGTCGATCACCGGATGACCGGCGAAGTCCGGGTCCACATCGATATCCGCTTCGATGGTCAGGTCCGATTCGGGCATGGCGCAGCAGGCGAGGATCTTGCCCTCGTCGCGCTCCATATCCATCAGTGCAAAGGGTGAGGCGTTGCCCAGGTCCACATCCCCTTCCACCACCTGACATTTACAGGTAGCGCAGGTGCCGTGGCCGCAGGCGAATGGGAGCCAGACGCCCTGGCGCAGGGCCGCATCCAGGATGGTCTGCCCCTCCTCCACCTCGATCACATCCCCGGTGGGCTCTATGGTGACTTCATAACTCATAACGGCTTACCTCAGACACCTGCGCTCTTGTAGCCCTTCAGCTCGGGCGTCTGGAAGCGCAACAGGGACTTGTGACCGATGCCCTGATCCTTCAGTGAAACATCCAGTTGAGGTACGAACGGTTCACCATCAAGCAGCCAGGTTGTCGTCTCCCAGTTGATCTTGTCCCACTCGGGATGCAGAGAAAACGCCTCCGGCATCACATCGTCACGCAAGGTGCGGAACGTGGTTTCCGGCGGCAGTGGGTAGGCGAACGCGGCACAGAACATCAGGTGGTGATCCCAACCTACATAAACCACCTGGTTACCGTGAAAGTTCTCAAAACGATCTTTTACTTCACCCTTATAGTCGGGGGTAATGGCATGTACTGGCATTGTTATTATCCTCGAAACTCTTTGTGTTCCCGGCGTCCGCCTTTGGCTTCTGCCGGGCTACGGCTCGCTTGAGTAGCCCGGGTGCAGCGTACGCGGAACCCGGGAAGCTCTCCGAATAGTGCGATCCGGATCAGGCGACCCCTTTTTTCCACTCTTTCCAACGCGTCTCGTCGGGCGAGCCTTTGATATCCATATTGTCGGCGCCCAGATTCATCTGGTAGTAGTCGCGCAGAATATCCTCCACGCCCGGGCCGCCGCAGTTGCCCTGGAAGATCTGGTGTACCGGCAGCCAGGACTGAACGAACTTCTCGGGCTCGTCATCGAAGATGTCCTTACAGCCATCGGAGCAGAAGTGATAGCGCTCACCTTCGTAAACGGAGTCGCGATAGCAGGTCTGACTCGGGTCATCCATCTCGGTGAACAGCATCGGGATCTGGCAGGTGGTGCACAGCTGCGGCAGTGCCTTGGTGTAGAACCGCTCGCCTTTCGCTTCCATCTCCTTGGCCAACTCCCAGCGGGGGCGATAGTACTTGTCGAAGGTATCGGGGTACTTCTCGCTCAACCAGTCCAGCTCTTCATCGGTCGGAATCCAGGTATGGAAACCGGCGGCATGGCCGTGGGTGTAGAAGGTCCACCACGCCTGATGGGAGATATGCTCCTTCTCTTTCTCGATGACATCGGCATACTTGGGCATGCGAATGCCGTAACGCGCCAGGTCCTTGAACAGCGCGCCGCCAGCCTCCTCAAAGTAGACCTCCCAGGCCTCTTTCCAGCTCATCACTTTGTTGGGCAGCATGTAGTCCATCATCATCGCCACGATGGTGAGCAGACGGGTGCCACGCCAGAACCACTTGTCGATCCACTTCTGCACGATCGGCACGTTGTCTTCATGCTGCTCGAGCAGGAACTTGATCACTTCCAGACCCAGCGTCATATGGCGGGCTTCGTCGGACTGAGCCGAGAATCCGAAAGTGACGGTGGCCATATCGCCGTTATACGCCGCACCGGACATGAACGGCACGAACAGCAGGTTGGTCAACACGTATTCAAAGCTGAAGCCGATGGCGACCATGAACTCGAAGGGACCGGCAGCACGGGCGTCGTTGAAAAACGATTTGGGTACCGACAGATACCAGACGCGGTCGTGCATGTGTGACCAGTCCTGCAGACCGTCAAAGAACTTGTTGTAGTGACTCATGGCGTGAACCTGAGTCTGCACGTGGCGCAGCTCATCGATGGACTGCATCTGGCAGGCGACACGGGCACCGACGCCACCGAACTGGCGACCGGTATGGGCGAAGCCCTGGAACGCCTGGTATTCCAGCGGCGAAACGCCGGTCAGGAAGATCTTCAGGGCATTTACGTAGCGCGGATCCGTGATATTGAGCTGACCGTTGTTCTGGGCAAAGGCGTCAAAGATGGCGTAGAGCTTCTTCTCTTTTTCCGCCTGGTATTTCCAGTATGCATCCATGGTCAGGCGGAACGGATCTTCCCACTTGGACCAGTCAGTGATCTTGATCCCCTCGAACTCTTCGAACGGGAAGGCCTTTTTACGATCCCGATAGGAAAACTCCCAATCCAGATCGCGGGTCAGCAAACGGTATTTATCTTTAATGTTGAGTTTCTTGGCTGCCATTGGGGTCACCTTATTGTTATGAGTTCCAGGTCAGGGTGATCTGCTCGTCATCCTCATCCACGTTGCCGCCGATGGTGATCATGTTCAGATGCAGCTCCTGTACATCCCAGTCGCGGCCCATCTTCTCTTCGACGGTGGCGCGTTTTACGGCCAGAAAGTTATCCGCTTCGATGCGAATCATGGCGGGCTGGTGGATAACGGTGACATCGGGGTTATCTTCCTCGATCGCCTCGACGATATAGCGAGACTCGTCGTTATCCTGCAGAGCGATATACACTTTGGACATGGTGTCGGATTCCTTCTTGTTATTTAATGCCGGCTTTGGCCACACGCTTGTCGAGCTGATCCAGCGCAGCAGGCAGCGCGTTTTCGCCAAGCATCTCGCTGGCCAACGGCGCCAGCGCTTCGGCCGCCAGGCCACGCCACTTATCCACCCACTGAGTAATCAACGCCTTGTTCTCGTCAGACTCAGCCACGGCGGTTTTCATCACCGCATCCACCCAACGCACGTTATCCTTGCTCCACAGCTGCATGAACTCGGTCAGAATGGCGATATCCTCCCCGCCGTTTTCCGCCAGGTACTGGTCGTACTGGTTGTAAACCAGGTCGTAAACCAGCGCATCCACGACCAGGTCCTGAGCTACAAACAGTTCGAACCAGTCTTCCGTGGTCAGCATCTCTTCACAAAGCTCGCGCAGGCCCTGCCAGATATCCGCTTCCATCCACTGCTGTTTGGCTTCGGCCAGTGCGTCACCGGTATTGCCGTCGAGGATCAGGCCGATGCGTGACAGATACTGGGCGATGCCCAGGCGGTCCATGCCGTCGAACAGCAGCGCCTGGGTAATCGCGGTACCGTAGCCGTAAGCAGCTCCGTACATATTGTTCAGGTTCGCGGTGTGTTCGAGATGGCGCAGCGGTATCAGGTAACGGATAACGGCAGCGCGCGTTTCATCACTGAGGTGGCGCGACAGATTGCGTTTTTCGAAGAACGCGTAGTTGCTCTCCGCGTTCTCCTGCATCTTGGCGCGCTGCTGCACATAGGTGCCGTAGTAAAACTGGCGCGGATCCTTGAAGGCGTACCAGTCTTCCATCTTGATCGCCGTACGGCGGGTATCATTGAGCTCCAGATCCGGTTGCCACAGGGGGCGATAGTGGAAGTTGGTCTCGGACTGAAGGTCGTAGGTGGCTTCCTGGTAGCGTGTCGCCGGCTTGTCACCAAAACGGCGTTCGATGTTGGCGTAGGTGCTGCGCACCGGCTCCAGGGTCGAAGTTTTTATCTCGATAGTCATGGGTTATCCCGGTCTTATGTTGTTATCAGGATTGGGTTGGTAAATCGTTCAGATCACCAGTCGTGGTTACGAGCCATCAGGGTGTCTTCGCCGTAGCGCCACTTCTCCATTTCGGCATCGATCTCCTGCATCTGCTCTTCGCTCATGTGAACCACATGATTGGTCTGGCAGAACGACTCGAAAGCGGCGTTAGGCATCACCAGCTCAACGAACAGCGAGGGATCGCCGATCGCAAAATCGAACTCGACGAACCGGGCGCCTTCTTCGCTACGAACACGGACATACTTGGTCAGTTGATCGAAAGCCGAGCGGCTGGTGTTGTGTTTTGTTGTGATTTGCAGATCTTCACGGCTCATCGTTTTGCTCCGGTCTGGCGCTGATGAATTCCCCCGGAACAGAGCAACCGATATGCCAATAGCGGAAAAAGCCCGCTAAAAAAACGCGACCAATAAACTTAATACGTTGTTTTTTAAGGGCAAAAAATTACTTAGCCGACGTAATGGAGCACAGTTGGACACGGACACCCAGCGCCCTTCAATCCAATGAGATCTACGCAAATGATCAATCGACCCTTCGATTTTTTTCACGATTTGGTGAAATCCAGCTAACCATTCAATCCGATGGGGTACTTCACTTTGATGCCGATTTCTGACAACAATGAATAAGGAGCGACGCTTCAGATCGCTGCCGCCCACCCCTCGGGCAACACTACAAAGCCGGTATAAAAACAACGATGGCAACCAGTACAGAACTTCAGTTTCCGGGTAGCGGAGACCTGATCTCTCAAATCCGATTCGAAAGTGACGAAGGCAAAATCTGGCTGAACGAGCAGCGTATGCTGATGATTCACGCCAGTGTCATGGGACAGTTGCGCAAAGAGTTGATCGACACGCTGGGCGTCCAACGCGCCAAGGGTTTTCTGATGCGCTTTGGCTACCATTCCGGCTGGAAGGATGCCGAACTTGTCAAGAAAGTCCGACCGGATCTGTCACGTCAGGAAGCGTTTTACGTAGGCCCTCAGCTTCACGGCATCAAAGGCATGGTCAAGGTGAAGCCTGTTGAGCTAGATTTTGATGTAGATAGCGGCAAGTTCCATGGTATTTTTGACTGGATCGACTCGTATGAGAGTGAGGTCCATATCAAGGAGTTCGGTGTTTCAGAGGAACCAATCTGCTGGACGCTGATCGGTTATGCCAGTGGTTACACCACCTATTACATGGGCCAGAAAATCATCTTCAAGGAGCTTCAGTGCTCCGGGATGGGAGCATCACACTGCCGCATTGAAGGGCGTCGGGCCGAAGAGTGGGACGATCACGCCGAATTGGAGCGCTATCTGCTGCCCGATCCGATTGCCGAAGAGCTTTTTGCCCTTCGCCATGAACTGAGCGAACTGCGGGAAAACTTTGGCAGCAGTGAACATGAAGAAGACTTGTTACTCAACTCGGTCGGAAGATCCGGCGCCTTTCGCAACGTCTGCAACCTGATCCGCCGCGCATCCACCAGCCGGGTCACAGTGCTGCTCCAGGGCGAAACAGGGGTCGGCAAGGAGGTGGTCGCGCGGGGTTTACACGAAAGCTCCAACCGATCGGACAAACCTTTCGTGGCCGTCAACTGCGCTTGCATCCCACCGGAGCTGATCGAAGCGGAACTGTTTGGCGTCGAGAAAGGCGCCTACACGGGGGCCACTCAGTCACGCGAGGGAAAATTTGAACGCGCCAATCACGGCACCATTTTCCTGGATGAAGTGGTCGAACTCTCACCCCGCGCACAGGCCGCCCTGCTACGTGTGCTTCAGGAAAGTGAGTTTGAAAGAGTGGGTGATACGCGAACCCGACGTATCGATGTCCGCGTGGTTGCGGCGGCCAACGAAGACCTGGAGAGTGCGGTTAAAGAGGGCAAATTCCGTGCGGATCTGTTCTATCGGTTGAACGTCTACCCAGTTCATATTCCGCCGCTGCGCGATCGTACCGAGGATATTCCGCTGTTGATCAACCACTTCCTCGGGAAGTACCACAACCTGTATAACAAACGAACTCTGGGCGTGTCCGATATGGCGCTGAGCGCGTTGATGAGCTACAAGTGGCCCGGCAATATCCGCGAGCTGGAGAATATGATTGAGCGTGGTGTGATCCTCACCGATAACAATCACACCATCGATATGGACTCCTTCTTCCCCTCACTATCTGAGCCCAGCCATCCACTTAATGTGATCAACATGCGTGGGGAGCTTAACCGAGCGCCAGCAACAGAAACAGCGACCAATCCCCCTGCGGAGACGCCGGCCCAACTTCTTAAAGAGGGTTTCAGTCTGGAACAGCTGGAGCATCAGCTGATTCGTGAAGCGATGGAGCAGTCTGGAGGCAATATATCGGCAGCGGCCCGTTTACTGGGTATGACGCGCCCCCAGCTGGCTTATCGACTGAAAAAGATAGAAGAGTAGGCCGCTGGTGGCATTCAAAGGCTGAAGCCCTTAAAGTCGGCGCTTTCCTATAGTGATATGCAAAGGCCATGAACCTGATTCTGCTGTTTCCGGAAGACTTCACCGGCGCCGGTGAAGTGCGGCTCCATGATAGACGCCTGACCCACATTACCGAGGTACATCGAGCCGAGGTGGGGGACTGCCTAAAAGTCGGTATGATTAATGGAGCCGTTGGTCAGGGAAAAGTCATCGCCATTGATCAACAGGAAGCGGTTCTGCGCGTCAACCTGACCCGGGAGCCCCCGGCAGCCCTGCCTCTAACACTGATTATGGCGCTTCCCCGGCCAAAAATGTTCAAACGCACCCTACAGACTGCGGCGACGCTGGGCGTAAAAGAGCTATGGCTAATCAACTCCTACCGCGTCGATAAAAGCTATTGGGGCTCCCCTCTGCTGGAGCCGGCAGGATTGCAGGAACATCTGCTGCTGGGCCTTGAGCAGGCGGGCGATACCGTCCTGCCCCAGGTTCATCTGCGCAAGCGTTTCAAACCCTTTGTGGAGGATGAACTGCCACAACTGTGTGAAGGCAAAAGAGCCCTGCTGGCCCACCCCTACGATGCGCAACCCTGCCCAAAGCCGTCTGATGAGCCAACGCTGCTCGCCGTCGGTCCGGAAGGGGGATTTATTCCCTACGAAGTTGAAAAGCTGGTTGACGCTGGCCTCGCTCCCATTCATCTGGGCAGCCGCATTTTGCGGGTAGAGACCGCCATTCCCTTCCTGCTCGCCAAGCTCTTCCCAATCGGCCCTTGAGCATAATCCAACGGCCTCATAGGACCGCTTTTTGCAGGACTTCAAAGCACTCGGCTCACTGTAATCTTTACGACAAATGAGCCTGATCAAAGACAGGCTGATAAAAATGCATATCTTATATAAAAAATATGGTTATAACGGTAAAGTATAAAAACAAAATAAGAATCATACTCACTTGCATTGACACTTTAAGCAAAAGTGATAACAATTCGCATTAAGTTTTATTAAGTCCGCCTTACTTGAGGGGATTTAAATCCTTTTTGAAAACGGGGAGTTAGCCCATGTCTATGCAAAAAATGCTGGTATCCACCACCCTGATCGGCGCGACCCTGGCCGGTGCGGCTCAAGCCGAAGAGGTGAACGTCTACTCATACCGCCAGGAGTTTCTGCTCAAGCCGCTGATCGAAGCATTTACCGCCGAGACAGGTATCAAGGTCAATGTCGTCTTCGCTAAAAGCGGCCTGCTGGAACGCGTTGAACATGAAGGCCAAAACACACCCGCAGACCTGATCCTGACCGCCGATATCGGCCCGCTGCATGACGCCGTCGAACGTGATCTGGTCGCACCTATCAACAGCGAAATCATCAATCGCAACGTACCGGAGCACTACCGTGCTGAAGATAACAAGTGGATCGGCCTGACTAGCCGCGCCCGTATCATCTACGCCTCCAAGGATCGCGTAGAGCCCGGTGAGATCCAAACTTACGAAGACCTGGCTGACCCCAAGTGGGAAGGCAAAATCTGCACCCGCAGCGGGAAGCACACCTATAACCTGTCGCTGATCGGTTCCATGATCGCTCACCACGGTGAAGCGGAAACCGAGCAGTGGCTGGAAGCGGTGAAATCCAACCTGGCCCGCAAGCCTCAGGGTAACGACCGCGCACAGGTGAAAGCGATCAAGGAAGGGGTCTGCGATCTGGCTCTGGGTAACAGCTATTACTACGGTAAAATGGTCACCAACGATAAAGAACCGGAGCAGAAAGAGTGGGCAGCTTCTGCTTTCCTGGTTTTCCCGAATCAGGATGGACGCGGTGCGCACATGAATATCTCCGGCGCGGCCCTGACCAAATATGCGCCGCACCCGGAAGCCGCGGTTAAACTGGTCGAGTTCCTGACCGAGAAGCAGGCCCAGGAGCTCTATGCCGAAGCCAACTTCGAATTCCCGGTTCGTCCTAACACTCCTTGGTCTGACCTGCTCGAAGAGCATATGGGTGAATTCAAGGGTGATGAGATCAACCTGGGCAAAGTCGCCGAACAGCGCAGTGCTGCAGCGAAAATGGTCGACAAGGTCGGCTTTGACAACTGATATCTAGTAGATGCCCCGGCCCCGGTACGGGGCCCTGGGCCGGAGTTTGCCCATGAGTGCCACAGCCGATACCACACTGCGTTCCACCCGTCCGCTACCCAAACTCCGGGTATTGCTGCCGGGCTGGTACAGTATCGGCTGGGGTACCGCCCTCCTCGTAATGCTTCCTGTGCTGGCCGTTTTCTGGCTGGCTCTGTTCCCGACCGAAAACATCTGGCCTCACCTGGCCTCGACGGTATTGCCGGTCTATATCCAATCCACCCTGATCCTGCTGGTCGGTACCGGGGTGTTGTCGGTGGCGATTGGTGTGGGAACAGCCTGGCTGGTCACGCTCTGCAACTTCCCGGGACGGCGGATTTTTGAATGGGCGCTACTTCTGCCGTTCGCCATTCCCGCTTATGTGATCGCCTATATCTACACGGACCTGCTCGAATACGCAGGCCCCGTTCAGATTGCCCTGCGCGATCTGTTTGGCTGGGAAACCGCGCGGGATTACTGGTTCCCGGAGATCCGCTCCATTGGCGGCGCGATCTCGATGCTGACACTGGTGCTCTATCCCTATGTCTACCTGCTGGCGCGGGCCAGTTTCCTCGAACAGTCGATGAGCATCCGTGATGCCAGCCGTATGCTGGGCTGCACGCCCTGGCAAAGCTTTTTGCGCGTTTCACTCCCGGTGGCTCGTCCCGCCATCGCGGTGGGGCTTTCGCTGGTTTCCATGGAAACAATCAACGACTTTGGCACTGTGGATTACTTCGCGGTAAAAAGTATGTCTGCCGGCGTTTATGATGCCTGGCTCAACATGGGTAACGTGGGCGCTGCGGCACAGATATCCAGCCTGATGATGATTTTCGTCGTGCTGCTGATCACGCTTGAAAGGGCGGCCCGGGCCAAATCCCGCCAATTCACGAGCGCCGACCGTTACCGCACCATTGAACGCTACCGTCTGACACCCATGCGCGCCTGGCTTGCGTTCCTGGCCTGCGCACTTCCGGTCACCCTGGGCTTTCTGGTTCCCTTTATCTCTCTGGCCGATATGTCGATCGCCCATCTGGATCAGTTCAGTGACACCGATTTTCTGGGTTATGCTGCAAACAGCTTTAGCCTCTCGGCAACAACCGCCGTTTTGGCCACAGTGATCGCCGTGGTGCTGGCCTACAGCAAGCGCCTGCATGCGGACAAACGGTCGCTACAGTTCGCTGCGCGCCTTTCCAACCTGGGCTACGCCCTGCCCGGTGCCGTCCTGGCGATCGGTGTGATCATCCCGCTGGCCGCGTTCGATAACAGCGTGGATGCATTCATGCGCGAGCATTTTAATATCAGCACCGGCCTGCTCCTCAGCGGCACCCCCTTTGCGCTGGTATTCGCCTACTGCGTACGCTTCCTGGCCGTGTCTGGCGGTACCGTGGACTCTTCTCTGGGTAAGGTAACGCCGAATATGGATATGGCCGCACGCTCTCTGGGTGCCCATTCGCTGCGGACACTGCGTGAAGTCCATCTGCCACTGATTCGGGGCGGACTGCTGACGGCGGTACTGGTGGTATTTGTTGACTGCATGAAAGAGCTGCCCGCGACGCTGATCCTGCGCCCGTTTAACTACGATACGCTGGCCACCTTCGTTTATCAGTACGCCTCGGACGAGCGCATTGAAGCCTGCTCTCCGGCGGCACTGTTGATTGTTCTGGTGGGGATTATTCCGGTCATTCTACTGAGCCGTACCATTACCGCTACGCGCTCCAGCCGCTAGCGGCAAAACAGTAAAAAACGGCGTTAGGACCACCAGTGAGAGATACCGGCGATACCCTGAGCGCCGGTACGCCAGGCTTGCTCAAGCTGAGCTTCACCGACTCCACCCAAAGCGTAAACCGGTAACGGGCAACGCTCTACCAAAGCGTTGAATTTCTCCCATCCCAGTGGATTCGCATCTGGATGCGAGGCTGTTGCCAGTACCGGCGAGAGGGTGACGAAATCAAGCCCCAAGCGAGCTGCCTGAGCCAGTTCCTCGGCGTTATGGCAGGATGCACTCAACCAGCGGCCTTTGAACTGCCCGCGACTATCCAGCGCCATCAACCGTCGGCTGTTCAGGTGAAGAGACTGCGCACCGAGCTGGTGGGCCTGCTCCATAGAGGTATTAAGCACCACGTTAGCACCCAATGGCTCGCAGAGCTTCACGGCCCGGCCATAGAGATCCGCCATCCGGGACTGATCTCCGTTTGGATCACGTACCATGAACAGGCGCTGACCACCCTGCAATGCGCGGGTGATATTCGCTTCCAATTGAAAGGAGGTGGATTCCACGCCGGTAATCAACAGCTGCTCAGGGAGCTGAGCTGCACGGATAATGGGGTGATTAGCCGCCGGGAACGGGTATCGGTCAAGATCGGAAGGGACCACCCATTCAATCGGCTGCCCCTCACACCCTCTCGCTTCACCGGCAAAACCGGATACCAGCCAGACATCCAGCAGGACTGACTTGTCACTGTAGTCGTGGGCGATCCGGATCAGGGGCCGGGCCTGACGAACAGCGATGCCCAGCTCCTCTTCAAGCTCACGGGAGAGCGCCTGCTCCACAGGCTCTTCTGGCTCCACCTTACCGCCGGGAAACTCCCAGAGCCCACCCTGATGCTGGTGATCCGCGCGTTTAGCAATGAGAATGCGCCCCTGCGGATTACGAATAACCGCTGCGGCCACATGGACCCGTTTTCTGCCCGGCATAGAGATCGATCAGCTGCGGTAGTCTGCGTTGATATGGACGTAGTCGGTGGACAGATCAGTGGTCCAGACCGACTCCCAGCTATGTCCCCGCTTGAGCACGACGTGGATCAGGATCTCTTCTCCGTTCATAACGGCCTGGCCCTGCTCCTCGGTATACCCGGCTGCTCGTCCGCCTTGCTCCACGATGCAGACATCATTGAGGTAGATCTCCAGCGCCTCTAGATCCAGGTCCTGTACACCGGCACGCCCGACACAGGCCAGAATACGTCCCCAGTTCGGATCAGACGCATAGAGTGCCGTTTTCACCAACGGAGAATGAGCAATAGTGTAGGCAACCGAGAGCGCCTCTTCTGAATCACGCGCCTGCTCAACGCGCACTTCAACAAACTTGGTGGCACCTTCACCATCGCGAACAATGGCATGGGCCAGATCCAGCATGACCTTGTTCAGTGCATTGACGAAAAGTCCCGCCAACTCACCGCCGGCATCGATCTCAACGCCGCTCTTGCCAGTGGCCACCAGCACACAGGAATCATTGGTAGAGGTATCCCCATCCACGGTAATCCGGTTGAAGGAGCGCTCCGCGGCCTCGCTTAACCAGCGCTGTAACAGCGCCTGATCAACCGCCGCGTCGGTCGCCACATAGCCCAACATGGTGGCCATATTGGGCATAATCATACCAGCGCCCTTGGAGATACCGGTGATAGTGACGGTCTTGCCCTGGTACTCGAACTGCTCACACGCGGCTTTCGGGCGGGTGTCCGTGGTCATAATGCCATGGGAGGCATCAAGCCAGTTCTCCTCACTCAGATTCTCGATAGCCGCATCCATAGCACCGATAATCTTGTTCACCGGCAGCGGTTCACCAATAACACCGGTGGAAAACGGCAGCACTGCCGTTGGACTCACGCCGCACCGACTGGCCAGTTCTTCGCAGCAGCGAGTCGCGTCAGTCATACCCTGAGCACCGGTCCCGGCGTTGGCATTTCCTGTGTTGGTCAGCAGGTAACGCGGCTGCTCAGCCTTCAGATGTTTCTTGCTCAGCGTCACCGGCGCCGCACAAAACGCGTTCTTGGTGAACACACCTGCGACCGTCGCGCCTTCGCAGATCTCCATCACGACCACATCACGGCGACCCGGCTTTTTGATACCCGCCGATGCCACCCCAATTCGAAACCCCGGCACGGGCTTGAGTGCCGGCAATGTGTCAGGACCCACCGCCATGACCTATCCTCTGCTGATTACTGAACGCGTTGCTGTTGGATCACTATAGACCACGGGCCGGTCAGAGACGGCCGTGGCACTGTTTGTATTTCTTGCCCGAGCCACAGGGGCAGGGATCATTACGCCCAACCTTGGGCTGGTCACGGACAACGGTTTTCGGCGCTTCTGCACCCTCTTCTTCCGGCTGCGGCTCGGCTTGCTCCCTTTCCTGGGCAACGGCGGAACTCTGGTCATGCTGGAAGTTCATCTGCTGACGTTCAGCCTGCTCGCGACGCTCACGCTCCATGGCTTCCACATCCTCCGGCTGACGCACTTTAACGTGGCTCAGGATACGGATCACATCGCGCTTTATATTTTCAAGCAGGTTCTGGAACAGGCTAAACGCTTCGCGCTTGTATTCCTGCTTGGGGTTTTTCTGGGCATAGCCGCGCAGATGGATCCCCTGACGCAGCAGATCCATGGTCTGCAGGTGTTCTTTCCACAGCGTATCCAGCACCTGGAGCATCACCTGCTTCTCGAACATGCGCATGGTCTCGGTACCGACCTGCTCTTCCTTGCTACGATATTCGTTAACGATCGCCTCATGGATACGCTCACGTAGCGGCTCCTCATGCAGGCTTTCATCGTCATCCAGCCACTGCTGAACCGGCAAGACAACCGCGAACTCGCTCTCCAGAGACTTTTGCAGCCCCTCCACATCCCAGGTTTCGGCCAAGCTCTGGGGCGGAATATGCTCATCGATAACGCCATCCACGACTTCCGTGCGGATCGCATCAACCGTCTCGGAAATATCATCAGTCGCCATGATCTCGTTGCGCTGGTCATACACCACCGAACGCTGATCGTTGGACACATCATCATATTCCAGCAGGGTTTTACGGATATCGAAGTTGCGCCCCTCAACCTTACGTTGAGCTTTCTCGATGGCGTTGCTGACCATCTTGTGCTCGATCGCCTCGCCCTTCTCCATACCCAGCGCCTGCATAAACTGGCGCACGCGGTCAGACGCGAAGATACGCATCAGGTCATCTTCCAACGACAGGAAGAAGCGGGATGAACCGGGATCCCCCTGGCGGCCGGCGCGGCCACGCAGCTGGTTATCGATACGGCGAGACTCATGGCGCTCTGTACCGATGATATGCAGACCGCCTGCTTCAATCACGGTATCGTGACGCTTACGCCACTCCTCCACGGCCTGATCCACCTCGGTTTGAGTGCTGTCTTCAGCCAGGGCTTCAAGCTCTGCTTCGAGCTTGCCGCCAAGCTTGATATCAGTACCACGCCCCGCCATGTTAGTTGCTATGGTGACCGCTCCGGGACGACCCGCCTCGGCGATAATCTGCGCCTCACGCTCATGGTTCTTGGCGTTCAGAACGTTATGCGCAATGCCCTCTTTCTTAAGCAGTGCAGAGATCAGCTCTGAAGACTCAACTGAGGCGGTACCCACCAGCACTGGCTTGTTGTTCTCCTGGCAGTAGCGAATCTCCTTGACGATTGCCTCGTACTTCTCCTGCATGGTCAGGTAGACAAGGTCATTGTAGTCGATACGGGCGATAGGGCGGTTGGTGGGGATAACCACCACATCCAGACCATAGATCTGGCGTAGCTCGAACGCTTCCGTATCGGCGGTCCCGGTCATGCCGGAGAGTTTTTCATAGAGGCGGAAATAGTTCTGGAAGGTGGTGGACGCCAGGGTCTGGCTTTCCTGTTGAATATTGACTCCTTCCTTGGCTTCCACAGCCTGATGCAAGCCCTCGGACCAGCGGCGACCGGGCATTACACGACCGGTGTGCTCATCGACAATAACCACCTGTCCGCCCTGGACGATGTAATCCTTGTCGCGCTGGAACAGGTAGTGCGCCCGCAGACCCGCCAGCACATGATGCAGCAGATTAAGGTTTTGCGGGGCGTAAAGGCTCTCACCCTCCTGTAGCAGGCCCGCCTTGATCAGCAGCTCTTCTACCAGCTGGTGACCGGCTTCGGTGAGTTCTACGGTGCGGTTTTTCTCATCCACCGTGAAGTGTTCATCGATCACCTGTTCGGCATCTTTCGGATCCACTTCACCGAAGAACTGTTTGAGTTCCGGGATCAGCTGATTCACGGCACGATAGGTCTCGGAGCTGTCCTCAGCCGGACCGGAGATGATCAGCGGAGTTCGTGCTTCATCAATCAGGATGGAGTCCACTTCATCGACTACGGCGTAGTGGAAGTCGCGCTGCACCTTGTCTTCGATGCTGAACGCCATGTTGTCCCGCAGGTAATCGAAACCGAATTCGTTGTTGGTGCCGTAGGTGATATCACTGTTATATGCGGCACGCTTCTCCTCCGGACTCTGACCCGACAGGATAACGCCGACCGTAAGGCCCAGCCCTTCGTACAGCGGGCGCATCCAGTCCGCGTCGCGGCTGGCCAGGTAGTCGTTGACCGTCACAACATGGACGCCGCGGGCGGGCAACGCGTTCAGGTATACGGCCAAGGTTGCAACCAGCGTTTTACCCTCACCGGTTTTCATCTCGGCAACCTTGCCGTCGTCCAGCGCCATACCACCGATGAGCTGTACATCGAAGTGACGCATACCCATGATCCGCTTGGACGCCTCACGTACGGTAGCAAAAGCTTCCGGTAACAGCTGGTCCAGGCTTTCACCCTCCTCAAGCCGCTTGCGGAAGCTTTCGGTCTGCGCTTTGAGCTCCTCATCGGAGAGTTTCTCCAACTCCGGTTCGAGGGCATTGATCTGCTTGACGATCCGCCCCATCCGTTTGAGTTCGCGATCGTTCTTACTTCCGAAAACTTTCTTGAGTAGTGATGTCAGCATAATTCGACTTTTAACCGGTTGAATGCAAAGCGGATCGCCCCATCCCTGAGGGGAGCGACGGACCATTCTACCTATATTGGGACGGAGAGTAGAATGCCAAGCGCAAAGAAATAGACTTATGGGTTAGACGGACAAAAAAACGGGGCCTTTTGCTGGGCCCCGTTACTGTATTTGGTTAGTGCTGCGGAATCAAAGTGCCGCCGCCGGACGCTGATACGAGATCGGCGAAGGCTGCTGCTCATCCTCAAAGGTCACCACTTCAAAGGCGTCTTCGGTTTTCAGCAGTTTGCGCAACAGCAGGTTGTTGAGATGATGACCCGACTTGTAGCCATAGAACTCGCCGATCAGGCTTTTACCCAACAGGTAAAGATCACCCACCGCATCGAGAATCTTGTGCTTTACGAATTCGTCATCGTAACGCAGCCCTTCGTCATTGAGCACTCGGTAGTCATCAACCACGATGGCGTTATCGAAACTACCACCAAGCACCAGATTCTGGGAGCGCAAATACTCGATATCACGCATAAAGCCGAAGGTACGCGCCCGGCTCACTTCCTTAACGAACGAAGTACTGGAGAAATCCAGGCTCGCGGTTTTGTTACGAGTGGCGAAGGCGGGATGATCGAAATCGATACAAAAACCGACCTTGAAACCATCGAACGGCTTGAAGGTCGCGGTTTTCCCTTCGTTCTCGACCGTCACTTCCTTCTTGATGCGGATAAACTGCTTGGGCGCATCCTGCTCCTGGATTCCGGCGGACTGAACCAGGAAGACGAATGGCGCGGCGCTGCCGTCCATGATCGGTACCTCTTCCGAGCTCAGCTCCACAACCAGGTTGTCGATCCCCAGACCGGCCAGCGCTGACAGCAGGTGTTCAACAGTGGCCACGCGGACCCCGTTGCTCGACAGGTTGGTGGACAGCGTTGTGTCGACCACATTCAGAGCCGACGCCTGGATATCCACTGACGGCTCCAGATCGGTACGGCGGAACACAATCCCGGTATTCTCCGCAGCCGGCTTCAGAGTCAGGTAAACTTTCTGGCCGGTGTGAAGACCGATCCCGGTCGCTTTGATGCTGTTTTTGAGTGTCCGCTGTCTGATCATCCGTCTCGCCGTCAGTTGGTCGTTAAATAACGGCTTATCGTAACAAAAATGTGATAAGCCCACCACTTAACTCAGTTATCTAAATCAGTCGGCCTGACGACGCAGGAACGTAGGAATATCCAGCATTCCATAGTCACTTTCGTCGCGCCCACTTTCACTGCTCTTGCGCTCGCCCGGCTTTTCGATCAGCGCTTCTTCGCGCTGACGGCGCAGGATGGTGGGCAGCTCAATCTGGTCCAGGTCCAGGGAGCCGTCCGGCTTGCGGCCATTGCCCTGCTTGGAGTGGACCACGCGCAGGTTGGCATCCTCACCACGATCCAGGCCGGTGGCTACTACGGTGACCTTGATATCGTCACCAAGTTCCGGATCGATCACGGTACCCACCACGATAGTTGCATCATCGGAGGCATACTCTTCGACGATGTTACCCACCTCGGTGAACTCACCCAGGCTCAGATCTTCGCCGGCTGCGATGTTGACCAGAATACCGCTGGCCCCTTTCAGGTCGATATCTTCCAGCAGCGGACTGCGAATCGCCTGCTCCGCCGCTTCCTGGGCGCGGTTGTCACCGCGCGCGACAGCAGTGCCCATCATCGCCATCCCCATTTCGGACATCACGGTACGCACATCGGCAAAGTCCACGTTGATCATGCCGGGGCGTGTGATCAGGTCCGCAATCCCCTGGACCGCGCCTTTCAGCACGTTGTTGGCTGCACTGAATGCGTTGATCAGGGAGCAGTTTTTGCCCAGCACCTGCATCAGTTTTTCATTGGGGATGATGATCAGGGAGTCCACATTGCCCCGCAGCTCCTTGATGCCCTCTTCCGCGATCTTCATGCGCTTGCGCCCTTCAAACGGGAACGGCTTGGTCACCACCGCCACGGTGAGCACACCGAGCTCGCGCGCTATTTCAGCCACAATCGGCGCGGCGCCGGTTCCGGTACCACCGCCCATACCCGCTGTGATAAAGACCATATCAGCCCCTTCCAGCGCTTCGGCGATCCGCTCGCGGTCCTCAAGCGCTGCTGTACGGCCCACTTCCGGGTTGGCCCCGGCACCCAGACCCTTGGTCAGCTCACCGCCGATGTGCAGCGAAACGCGGGAGGCCATTTTGCTCAGTGCCTGTGCGTCGGTATTGGCGCAGACAAATTCAACGCCTTCCACGGCATTATCGACCATGTACTGGACGGCGTTGCCGCCACCACCGCCAACACCCACGACCTTGATGACCGCGTTCTGCTGGATATTTTCAATCAGTTCGAATTCCATTGTTTTCCTCCCCGCCAGCGCCTGCCCATACCTTCCGGCGTCTGGCATTAAAGCGTTGAATTGTTTTAGAAATTACCCTGTAACCAGGCCTTGATGCGGTGCAAAAGGCCTGGTCCCGACACACCTTTTATCTTCACATCCGCCTCCTGTTGAATACGTTCCGGTTCGGCCGGGCCGTGATCGGCCCGGGCGTAATGCAAAAGCCCGATACCCGTGGCGTAGATCGGGTTACTCAGCAGATCTTCCATACCGCGTACGCCTTGAGGACGAGCCAATCGAACCGGCATGTGGAAAATCTCCTCCGCCAGTTCCACCGCGCCTTCCATCTTGGCCGTACCGCCGGTAAGAACGATCCCCGCCGCTACCAGATCTTCAAATCCGCTGCGCCGCAGCTCCGCCTGCACCAGCGTGAACAACTCCTCATACCGGGGCTCGACCACCTCGGCCAAAGCCTGCCGAGACAGGTCCCGCGCCGGACGGTCGCCGACACTGGGCACTTTGATCATCTCTTCCGGGCGCGCCAGCTGAGCCAGCGCACAGGCGTATTTGATCTTGAGCTGTTCCGCGTTGACGGTGGGCGTCCGCAGCGCCATGGCGATATCGTTGGTGACCTGATCCCCGGCAATGGGGATTACCGCCGTATGGCGAATCGCCCCGCCGGTAAAGACCGCGATATCGGTAGTGCCCCCACCGATATCCACCAGGCACACGCCGAGATCCTTTTCATCATCAGTCAGCACCGAGTAGCTGGAAGCCAGCTGCTCCAGCACCACGGCTTCCACCTCCAGACCACATCGACGAATACATTTCTCAATGTTCTGGACCGCATTGATCGCCCCACAGACCAGATGCACCTTGGCTTCCAGACGAACGCCGGACATACCCAGAGGCTCACGGATCCCCTCCTGATGATCGATCAGGTACTCCTGGGGCAAAATGTGAAGAATCTTCTGATCCGCCGGAATCGCCACCGCCCGGGCCGCGTCGATCACCCGCTCCAGATCATAATCAGACACCTCACGGTCTCTCACGGCCACGATGCCATGCGAGTTATGACTGCTTATGTGGCTGCCTGCGATCCCCACGGTCACCGAGTGGATCTTGCAGCCGGCCATCAGTTCAGCCTCCTCCACCGCACGCTGAATGGAGTGCACGGTGGATTCGATATTCACCACCACTCCCCGTTTCAGACCGCGCGACGGATGTGAGCCGACACCAACAATTTCAATCGCGCCGGTGTCGGTGATCTCACCGACCAGACACACCACCTTGGAGGTGCCGATATCCAGCGCAACGATCATGTTACTTTGGCTCATAGCCCCTTTATCCTGCATTTTCACTGTTCTCTTCGGCTCGCCAGCGTACGGCGATACCGTTGGTGTAACGAATGTCGATCTGCTCAATCTGCTCGGCACGCTCGGCCAGCTCAAGCTGATATACGGCCAGGAAACGGCGTAATCGTGGTATTAACTGCTCACGCCCGGCCACAACCTTGATCCCGTTCCGCAACTCCAGCGTCCAGGCACCACGCGCTTCCAACGTCAGCCCATCCAGTTTCAGGCCCGTGGCCGCGAACATCCGGTTCAGGTCGTGGAACTGTTCCATGATCCGAACCGTCTCGTGGGCAGGCCCGCTAAGCATCGGCAACGACCGATATTCCGGTTTCAACTCGGGCCAGAAGATGTCGCCTTGATGATTCAACAAGCCCTTGTCGCCCCAGCGCGCTACCGGAACCTCTTCCACCAGATCAACGCGAAGTGCCGGCGGCCACTGCCGGCTGATCCCGGCGTCATGCACCCATGGGTCGCGAATCACGGCCTCACGCAACTGCTCCAGATCCAGCTCCAGTAACGCGGCATTCAATTCCTGCTCCAGCCCCTGCGCGATGGACTGCTTATCCAGGTGCCGTGTCGCGCCGGATACGTGAATCTGTGTGACCGGTTGGTCCAGCCAGCGCCAGATATCACGCACTGATGAACTGAGGATGCCGAGAAACACCACCAGCAACGTCAGCAATACGAACGGGCGCCAGTACCAATCCGCATCCATGGCGGCACGCTCTTCCCGTGCCGGACGTGCCACGGCACCAGATGGACGCGTCTTAGCTTCCTCCTGCTGGCGTTGTTTCCATGGCAACGTCATCAACATGATCAGTCCTCCCGACGCTCAGCGGGCAGATCCAGTGCCGCGCTTTCTGCGATACGAACAACCAGCTCTTCAAAGCTGATACCCGCTTCACGCGCTGCCATCGGTACCAGGCTGTGGTCGGTCATTCCCGGCGCCGTGTTCACCTCCAGCAGCTGAAAATACCCCTGCTCGTCAAGCATCACATCAACACGCCCCCAGCCCCGGCAGCCGACTGTTTCAAACGCGTCTTCCACCAGCTGTTTCAGCTCGGCCTCTTCGCTTTGGCTGAGCTGTGTATCAAACAGATAGCGAGTGTCATCAGCCTCATATTTGGCATTGAAATCATAAAAGGCATGAGGCGTTTCGAGACGGATGATCGGCAAAGCCTTGCCGTCGAGAATCGCGACTGTATATTCCGGGCCGCTGATCCAACGTTCGGCCAATACGCCGGAATCGAATGCCTGCGCCTGCTTGACCGCTTCGGCGAGCTCACTCTCATCGCTCACCCGCGCCATGCCAATGCTTGATCCCTCATGAATCGGTTTAATCATGAGTGGATAGCCCAGGCGTTTGCCCACGGCAGACAGGTCACTTTGACTGTCCACCCGTTCAAAGCCCGGCGTGCTCATGCCCGCACCGGCCCATAACCATTTGGTTCGCAGCTTATCCATGCCAATCGCCGAGGCCGCAACTCCGCTTCCGGTGTAGGGCCGGCCCATCATCTCCAGCGCCCCCTGTATAACACCATCCTCACCACCGCGACCGTGCAGAATCAGAAAAGCACGATCAAACGCGGCGCCCATCAACTGAGCCAGTGGCTTTTGGCCCTCACCGCCCAGGTCGATGCCGAAGGCATCGACACCGGCGCTTAACAGCCCTTTCAGTACCTGAGCACCACTTTTCAGCGATACCGGACGCTCGGCAGACTCTCCACCATAAATGACAGCGACCCGCCCCAAAGCGCTTGCTCGCTGCTGATCGATCTTGAACTCAGTCATCACGTCCTCCCTGGCTGCTCAAGTCCCGCTGTGCGAGGTCATGGGAGATCGCTGTCACACTGCCCGCCCCTTGAGTGAGCAGCAGGTCACCCGGTTGTAATAGATTACGCAGCACGTCGGGCAGTTCGGCCGTGTCTTCCACAAAGACCGGCTCCTTGCCGCGCTGACGGATACTGCGGCATAAACTGCGGCTGTCCGCCCCCGGAATAGCGGGCTCACCGGCCGAGTAGACATTCAGCATGACCAACTGATCCACACCCTGCAGCACCTGCACAAAATCCTCATAAAGATCGCGGGTTCGCGTGTAGCGATGGGGTTGATACACCATCACCAGACGCCGGTCCGGCCAGCCGTCTCGCACCGCGTTGATTACCGCCTGAACCTCACGGGGGTGGTGTCCATAATCATCGACCAGAGTGACCGAGCCACCATCCACAGGCAGCTCCGCAAGAATCTGGAACCGCCGTCCGACCCCCTGGAACGCCTCCAACGCCTTGCAGATTGCCTCATCATCCACGCCTTCATCGGTGGCCACCGCTATCGCTGCCAGCGCATTAAGCACGTTGTGCCGACCCGGCATATTCAGGGTCACGTCCAGGTCGCTCAGACCATCCGGCCGGCTTACCCGAAAACGGCTGCGGAACCCATCCTGCTCCAGATCCAGGGCCCGGAAATCAGCTTCTTCATTAAAGCCATAGGTCAGCGTGGGTCTGCCCACATCTGGCAGAATTTCGCACACGACCGGATCATCGGTGCACATGACGGCAAGACCGTAAAACGGCAGATGATGCAGGAAGCTGACAAAGGTCTGCTTGAGTTTATTGAAGTCCCCCTCGTAGGTGTCCATATGGTCAGCATCGATATTGGTTACGATCGCCACCATCGGCTGCAGATGCAGAAAGGACGCATCACTCTCATCCGCTTCCGCCACCAGGTACCGGGAACCACCCAGCTGCGCATTAGTTCCGGCACTGGTCAGTCGACCGCCGATCACGAAGGTAGGGTCCTTGCCCGCTTGAGCCAGAATCGATGCAACCAGGCTCGTGGTCGTGGTCTTGCCGTGGGTTCCCGCCACGGCGATGCCATGGCGGTAGCGCATCAGCTCCGCCAGCATCTCGGCACGGCGAACCACCGGAGTACGCTGCTCCCGTGCGGCTGCCACTTCAGGGTTTTCATCACCCACCGCCGAGGAGATCACTACCACATCGGCACCGCTGATATTGTCGGCGCTGTGACCAATAAAAATTCGTGCCCCAAGGCCCTCCAGGCGAGCGGTGGTAGCTGATGCTTTAACATCAGAGCCACTAATCCGATATCCCTGGTTAAGCAGCACCTCGGCAATACCGCACATCCCGACGCCGCCAATGCCCACAAAGTGGATCTGACGAATACGCCGCATCTCGGGTACTTCGTACTCTCTGATCGCCTCTTGCGCCGCTTTCACTTCATTACCTCCAGACATACCCGGGCCACCTGTTCACCGGCATCCGCTCGTGCCAGGGCTTTTGCCGCCCCGGCCATTTGCAGCAATTTGTCCCGGTCGCTCAACTCCGTCAGCAGTTCGCTCAGGCGCTGCGCAGTCAGCTCGCTCTGTTTCGCTCTCACACCACCGCCCGCTTCACTGATAAAACCGGCGTTGGCAGTTTGATGGTCATCAATGGCGTTCGGCAGCGGAATCAGGATCGATGCCACGCCGGCTATGGCCAGCTCACTGACTGTCAACGCTCCCGCCCGACAGATCACCAGATCCGCCCAGGCGTAAGCTTCATCCATCTTTTCAATAAAGGGGACCGGCTCAATCTCCAGGCCGGCCTTCTTGTATGCGGCTTTGGCATCATCGATATTGCGTTTACCGGCCTGATGCCAGACCTGCGGGCGTGCCGCTTCCGGCATCTGCGCCAAGGCCTGTGGCAGCAACTCATTGATGGCCCGTGCCCCCAGACTCCCGCCCACAACAAGCAGACGCACCGGCCCTTCACGTTGTTGGTAACGCTCCCGGGGATCAGCCAGCTGCAGAATCGGCCCGCGCACGGGGTTGCCGGTCACATCCCCCTTATCCCGGCCACCAAACGCGCCCGGAAACGCCTGCAAAACACGGGTGGCATAGCGTGAAAGAATCCTATTCGTGGTTCCCGCGACTGCATTCTGCTCATGGATAACCAGGGGAATCCGGCTCAGCCAGGCCATGATTCCGCCGGGACCTGATGCAAATCCTCCCATGCCCAGGACCGAGTCGGGCCGCACCCGGCGGATAACACGCCACGCCTGCCAGAGCGCCAGCAACAGTTTGAACGGTGCCAACAGCTGGCTGGCGCGGCTTTTGCCACGGAATCCCTGGATCGAAATGCAGTGCAACGGGATGCCCGCACGGGGCACAACATCGGCCTCAATACCAGCGGCAGTCCCCAACCACTGCACATCTACCCCTTGCGCTCGCAGGACATCCGCCGTCGCCAGCGCCGGAAATACGTGGCCGCCGGTGCCGCCAGCCATAATCAGAACTCGCCGCTGTTGACGCGCCTTAGACATGACGCTCCCCCTTGGCTTTGCGTGACCCGCCCGCCGCAGTGGCCGGCAAACCGAGACGCCGGCGTTTAAGCTCAAAGTCGATTCGCTGGACGATCGCTATCATGCCGCAGCACACCAACAGACTACTGCCGCCATAGCTCAGCAGCGGCAACGTCAAACCTTTGGTAGGCAGGGCTCCCACGTTGACTCCGATATTGATCATCGCCTGCCCGGCAATAATGAAACCGAAACCGTAGCTGACGTAGGCCATGAAAAACTGCTTCAGTTTCTCCGCCTGGCGCCCGATCAGGAAAATACGTGCGACCAAAACACCGTAGAGCAGGCAGACCAGCAGAGCCCCAACCATGCCCAGCTCTTCGGCCAGTACCGAGTAAACGAAATCGGTATGAGCTTCAGGCAGGTAGAACAGCTTCTGAACGCTGTTACCCAGCCCTGCACCCAACCAGTCACCGCGGCCAAACGCAATCTGAGCCTGAGACAGTTGATAGCCGGCACCAAACGGGTCGGCCCAGGGGTCGGTAAAGGTTTTCAGGCGCTCCAGACGATAGGGCTGTGCCACGGCCAGCGCACCCACCAGCCCGATAGCGGCACCAACCAGAATAAAGAACTGGGTCGGGCGCATCCCGCCGAGAAAGATCATACCCATCACAGCGCCCATCAAAACGACAGTGGCGCCATAGTCCGGCTCCATAATCAGTACGAACACATAGAGTGCCAATGGGAATGCCGGTTTGATCACGCCCCACCAGGTGCTTCGAACCTCACCGAGTCGTCGCACCAGGTAGCCGCTCATAAACAGCACCATACACACCTTGGCGATCTCAGAAGCCTGAAGGTTCACCGGCCCCAGCCCGATCCAACGCCGACTGCCGTTAACCTCGCGGCCAATACCGGGAATCAGCACGATGGTCAGCAAAACCAGGCCGGCAAACAGCAGCGGAACCCCAAAGCGTTCCCAGAAACGTACGGGAATCATCATCGTTACCGCAGCCCCAATCAGGGCCAGCACCATAAAGCTGCCGTGACGAACAATAAAGTAACCCGCGGAACCGAAATTTTTGGCCGCAACATCCATGGACGCCGAGGTAATCATGACAAATCCGATCAAAATCAGACTCAGCGTGGACAACATCAGCCAGGGATCGAACGGCAACACCCCCGCGGGCGCTGCCGGTGCCCCTAAGGTTTTCCAGCGTTCAGGAAGAGACAGTCCAATCTTGGGCATTCTGAGCCGAGGGATCGTCAGTCGCATGGCAGTCCCTCCACCGCTTCAACAAACACCCGACCCCGCTCGGGGTAACCTGAATACATATCAAAGCTGGCACAGGCCGGTGATAGCAGTACAACATCGCCCGGACGTGCCAGCGCCCTGGCTTGTTGCACCGCATCGGTCATATCAGCCGCAAAATGACTGGGCACCGAGGACACATCTGCAGCAATCTGCTGTGCATCCCGTCCTATCAATACCAGTGCACGCCCCAGTTTTCCCATGGGCGCAGAGAGCTCAGAAAAGGCCTGCTCTTTACCGACCCCTCCAGCAATCAGGACGATGCGCCCATCGGGCCCCAGCGTATCGCCCAGGCCACGGAGTGCGGCCAGCGTTGCTCCCACGTTGGTCCCCTTGGAGTCGTTAAACCAACTCAGCCCCGCCTTATCCGCCACCCACTGACAACGATGTTCGAGGCCCGAGAACGCTTTTATCGCTTCCAGCATGGCAGGTATCGGCAGTCCAACAGCCTCGCCCAACGCCAGGGCGGCCAGCGCATTGGCCTGATTATGGCTGCCGCGGACCTTCATCTGCGACACCGGCATCAACGGCTCCAACCCTTTAGCAAGCCAGTTCTCGCCTGATTTTTCCAGCAGGCCGTACTGGCCCAGATCGGGCTTGCCGAGCCCAAAGCTGATTCGCTCTGCGCCCTGCGGTAGCAATGGCTGGGTCAGTGGATCATCGCGGTTTTCAACCGCCCAGTGACAACCGCGATAAATTCGGTGTTTGGCCGCGTGATAGGCGGGTATATCCGGGTACCGGTCCAGGTGATCGGGGCTGATATTCAGTACGGTCGCCGCATCGGCCCGCAGGTTATGGGTGGTTTCCAACTGGAAACTGGACAGCTCAAGCACGTAGAGCTCCGCATTTTCATCCAGAAGATCCAGCGCCGGCGTGCCCAAGTTGCCACCAACTTTGACCTTAACCCCAGCCGCCTCGGCCATCTCGCCCACCAGTGTGGTCACGGTACTCTTAGCGTTGGAGCCCGTGATCGCAACAATCGGCGCTTTGGCCTCGGCCCTGAACAGATCTATATCACCACTCAGCGCGACCCCGGCTTTAACGGCAGCTTGTATCGCCGGATCCGACTGCGCGACACCGGGACTCAGCAGAATCTCATCAACGCGAGACAGCAGCGCCGCATCCAGAGGACCGGTAAATACTTCGATCTGTGGATAATCCCGGCGCATACTGTCAAGGCCCGGTGGTTGTTCACGCGTATCGCACACAAAGAAAGGCAGGCCTCGACGCGCCAGATAGCGCACGCAGGCAAGCCCGGTCTGACCCAGACCGACCACCGCTCTTCTTTTATCTGTTGCGATCAGGCTCATATTCTGACTCACCGAATCTTCAGCGTGGCCAGCCCGATCAGGACCAGCACCACGGTAATTATCCAGAACCGCACGATAACGCGTGGTTCCGGCCAGCCTTTTAACTCGAAATGGTGATGGATCGGCGCCATCCGAAAGATGCGACGCCCCGTCAGCTTGAATGAGGCGACCTGCAGGATCACCGAAACAGTTTCCATCACGAAGACACCGCCCATGATCACCAGCACCAGTTCCTGGCGCACGATCACGGCGATCACACCCAGCACGGCGCCCAGTGCCAACGCGCCCACATCACCCATGAACACCTGAGCCGGATAGGTGTTGAACCAGAGAAAGCCCAGCCCGGCCCCGACAATGCCACCACACAGGATGATCAACTCACCCGCACCCGCCACATAGGGGATATGCAGGTAGTTGGCAAACTGAATGTGGCCACTCAGATAGGCAAAAATCGCCAACGCACCGGCGACCATCACCGTGGGCATGATCGCCAGACCATCAAGGCCGTCCGTCAGATTCACGGCATTGGAGCTACCCACGATGACGAAGTAGGTGAACACAACGAAGAAGAGCCCCATTTCCAGAGAGAACTCCTTGATGAACGGCAATATCAGCTGCGTCTCCACCGGGCTTTGGGCCGAGGCATACAGCAAGATGGCGGCACCCAGACCGCCGACGGACTGCCACAGATACTTCCAGCGTGCAGGCAGTCCACGTGGATTTTTTTCCACCACCTTGCGCCAGTCATCGACCCAACCTACAGCCCCAAAAATCAGCAGGACGCCGAGCGTAATCCAGACATAACGGTTACTCAGGTCGCTCCATAGCAGGGTACTGATGGCGATCGACAGGATAATCAAAGCGCCCCCCATGGTCGGGGTTCCGGCTTTGCTCAGGTGGCTTTGCGGGCCATCATCCCGCACCGCCTGCCCGATCTGTTTCATTTTCAGGTGCGCGATCAGGCGTGGGCCGATAAACAGTGAGAGGCCGAGCGCCGTCAAAACACCCAGAATGCCACGCAGCGTGATATAGCCGAATACGGTAAATCCGCTGTAGAACTGGGACAGAAACTCGGTCAATAAAAGTAGCATTGGTTATTTCTCTCCCTCTTGCAGAGCCTTGACCGCTCTATCCATTCCCGCACTGCGCGAACCTTTGATCAGCAGGGTGCCTGATGTTAAATCGAGCCTGTGCAATGCAGCCTCCAGGCTCTGAAAATCGTCGAAATGCTCACAGTCACAGCCTTTCAGGCGCGCCCGGGCAGTGACATGACGGGACAGGTTGCCGGTACTCCAGACCCGCTCAATCCCGCGTGTACCCGCATAGTCCCCCAGGGCACCATGCAGATCCGCTGCCTCACTCCCAAGCTCCGCCATATCGCCCAGAATCAACGTGCGCGGCCCCGGGAGCGATGCCAGCACATCAATAGCGGCTCTGACCGAGCCGGGGTTGGCGTTGTAGCTGTCATCCACCAACAGAGCCCCCCTGGACAGCCGCAGCGGTGATAACCGTCCAGCCACGGGCTTGAAGGCCTGCAACCCAGCCACTGCCTCTTTCAGGGGCAGGCCTGCAGCGACCCAAGCCGCCGCCGCCGCTGCCGCATTCGACAGGTTATGCCGCCCCATCACCGCAAGCTGAACCGGCACAGCCTCGCCCCTGTACTCAAGGTTGAACGTCCAACATCCGTTGTCACCCAGGCGGGCCGATGACACCTGAATTTCAGCCGGCCGACCATCCACGGAAAAACGTATGAAACGACGTCCCAGCGTTTCCAGTTTCTTGAGCCAGACATCGGCGTAGGGATCATCGGCGTTGACCACGCCGCAACCGCCTTCGGACAGCCCCTGGAAGATCTCCCCCTTGGCCTGAACGATATTTTCCAGCGAGCCGAACCCCTCCAGATGTGCGCCCTGAACGTTAGTCAGAATGGCGACCTGCGGCATAGCCATCGCCGTGGTTCGGGCAATTTCACCAAGGGCACTGGCACCCAGCTCAATCACGGCAAACTGATCTGCCCCGGACAGACGCAGCAGAGTCAGAGGCACACCGATCTCGTTGTTCAGGTTGCCCCGTGTCGCCATCACCTGCCCACGCGTTGCCAGCATGGAGGCGAGCATCTCCTTGACACTGGTTTTACCGCTACTGCCGGTAACGGCAAAAACCGGGCCTGCAAATGCCCGTCGGTTGTGAGCCCCCAGCTCACCGAGGGCGGATAGGGTGTCGGCGACAACCAACTGCGGCAGTGCCTGATCGACAGCATGGTCGACCACGGCGGCCACAGCCCCCTTCCCAATGGCGTCGCCGACATAATCGTGGGCATCAAAACGCGGCCCCTTGAGAGCCACGAACAGATCGCCCTTTTCAATATGGCGCGTATCGGTGGACACGCCGCTGCAACGGATATCGCCATCGATACCCACAGTGGACGCGCCCAGCACTTCAACAAGGCGTTGCAGGAGGAAGTCTGCCAGCATCTGTCGACTCATTGTCCGGCCCTCCCGTGCAGGGCATCAAGCGCCACCTCCTGATCGCTGAAATGGGACCGTACTCCGTCAATTTCCTGGTAGGTTTCATGACCTTTGCCGGCCAGCAGGACCAGATCCGCGGGTGCAGCCTGCTCGATGCTCCTACGGATAGCCGTGGCACGATCCGGCTCCACATGGAGGGGTACGCCCTCCCCGACACCGTCTTTAATCATCTCAATAATCCTGCCGGGATTTTCGGAGCGCGGATTATCGCTGGTCAGAACCACTTCGTCAGCACCTTGTGAGGCGATCTTGCCCATCAGTGCCCGTTTAGCCATGTCGCGATCCCCGCCACAGCCAAATACCACCCACAAGCGACTCTGTTCATCCATATGTTCTCGCACGCCTTCGATCGCTTTTTTCAGCGCATCCGGCGTGTGGGCGTAGTCCACAATCACGGTGGGCGCCCCAGCCACTGATAGCCGCTCCATACGGCCACTGACCGACTCCAGAGACGCCACGGCAGTGGCAATATTGCTAAGCTCAAAGCCCAGACCACCGAGAACGGCACAGACGAGCAGCAGGTTGCTGACATTAAAAGCACCGAGCAAAGGCGCCGCGACCAGCACCTCCCCCCAGGGCGTGCGCAGCTCAAACATCAACCCCTGCGGGCGCAGCTCGATCCGGTCCGCAAACACCTGCACCGAGCTGTCGCAGGTCGAGAATCCGATCCGTTCGCCGCCGGCCGGGCACTGCTCAGCCAACAAGCGAGCACCTTCGGCATCATCTGCATTTAACACCTGTATCGGCGCACCGTAGTCGTTAAACAAGCGCGCCTTGGCACGGGCATAGCCCTGCATATCGCCGTGATAGTCCAGGTGGTCATGGGTCAGGTTGGTGTATCCCGTCGCAGCAAACTGGACACCGGCAACACGGCTTTGATCCAGTGCGTGGCTTGAAACCTCCATAACCACCGCCTCAGCGCCCTCGGCATACAATCGTGCCAACTCCGCATGCAAACTGATGGCATCGGGCGTTGTATGGGTAGCCTCGCGCAACTGTCCCGGGAAGCCATTCCCCACCGTACCGATTAAGGCCGTTCGCCGACCGCACTGATTCATGGCCTGGGCCAGATAATGGGCACAGGAGGTCTTTCCGTTAGTCCCTGTGATGCCAATCACCCGCATTCTGCGGCTCGGCTCCCCGTAAAACCGGCTTGCCGCCAAGCCGATCTGAGTGGGCAGATCAGCCATGCGAAGGACCGGAATTTCGAAGTTGAGCGCTTCAGTTTCATTAACTTCAGCACTATCAACAATGGCTGCGACGGCTCCCTTATCCGCCGCTTGCGCTATAAAGTCGACACCGCGATGGCGTGTACCTGAACGGGCAAAAAACAGATCCCCCGGACGCACGCAACGGCTGTCCTGGCAAACCCCGGAAACGCGCAATGCCGCAAGCTGTTGCGGCACATGGCTGAGCAGGTCTTCCAGGTGATATTCGATACGATGTGTCATCGCTGCACCACCTGTTGTTTGTCACTGTCCGGCCAGTCATCAGGCGGCACATTCAGTAACCGCAGTGCACCGGCGGCTACCCGGGAGAACACGGGCGCGGCCACTTCGCCACCATAGTATTCCTGCCCCTTGGGGTTATCGATCATCACTGCCATCACAATTCGGGGGTTGGATGCCGGCGCCATACCGGAAAATACGGAGACATAGCGGTCTGATGCATATCCACCGCCACTGGCTTTATGTGACGTGCCGGTTTTACCGGCGATCCGATAACCCGTCACCGCGGCGCGGCGCCCGGTCCCCTGCGGTGTGATCACGGTCTCCATCATTGCCAGCACCTGGTCGGCGATCTGCTCCGGCATCACTCTGCGACTCTCGGTATGCGCCACATCATCAACACGTAGCAACGACACAGGCTTCTGGACCCCGCCATTCGCCAGTGGCAGGTAGGAATGCGCCAGCTGCAATGGCGTCACAGAGAGACCGTATCCGTAGGACAGCGTGGCGCGCTCCACGGTCTGACGCTCGCTGAGAAACGGCAGTGTACCGGTGCGTTCGCCAGGGAACCCGGTCCCGCTTACCTGCCCCAAGCCCAGGTTATGCATCACGTTACGAATGGCGTCCGGCGCCATATCCAGCGCCAGACGCGTGACACCCACATTGCTCGATTTGGTGATAATGCCGGTCAGATCCAGCTCGCCGTAGTTGCGATGGTCGCGGATGGTAGCACTGCGGACACGGATGTAGCCCGGTGAGGTATCAAGCACCGTTTTCGGGGTATAACGACCGGTCATTAACGCCGTAGCCACGGTGATCGGCTTCATCGTGGAGCCCGGCTCAAAGATGTCGGTCATGGCCCGGTTTCTGAGCGCCGAGGTCAACAGGTTGCTGCGATCATTGGGGTTATAGGAGGGCTGATTCACCATGGCCAGCACCTCCCCGGTGTGCACATCAAGCACGACAACGGAGCCTGAATCCGCCTGATGGGTCGAGACTGCATCCTTCAGCTCGCGATAAGCCATATACTGCAGGCGCAGATCGATGCTCAGCGCAAGATCTTTACCCGGCTGTGCCGGTGCCAGAGAGCGGATATGTTTGATCGTGCGGCCGGTCCGGTCCTTCATGACCAGCTTGCGCCCGGGCTCGCCGCGCAGCCAGTCGTTATAGGCAAGTTCCAAGCCTTCCTGGCCCTCGCCATCCACACTGGTAAAACCCACCAGATGTGTCGCCACTTCCGCCGCGGGATAGTAGCGCTTGTACTCCTGATCCACATGAATACCGGGAATACCCAGCGCAGAAACCTGTTCCGCCAACTCGGGCGTTACCTGACGCTTGAGGTAGAGAAAACGGCGTTCCCTATCCTCATTAAGCGCTCTGAGCAGCTCTTCACGAGACGTGTCCAGCAACTGTGCAAGGGCACGTATTCGGGTATTACCCACATCGGCCATTTTCGGATCAGCCCAGATCGTTGCGACCGGGGCGCTGACAGCGAGCGGATCGCCATTACGATCCGTAATCAAGCCGCGATGAGCGGGTAGCAGCATGGTTCTAAGTGTTCTAGCATCGCCCTGGCTGCGCAGAAACTCCTGCTCCTCGGTGGATAGCGAGAGCATTTTCGCCAGGATTACGACGACGATCAGCACCAACAGGACGAACACCAGCCAGAGCCGCCAGCCCCGTGCCGCCATTGCCTGAATTGTCTGCTTATCGCTGTCCATGACGCACTATCTCGATGTTTTCCGGTTGCGGTACTTTCATCGCCAGCTTTTTGTCGGCCAGCGTCTCGACCCGGTTGTTTGAGCTCCAGGCACTCTCTTCAAGCAGCAGCTGCCCCCACTCCACCTGCAACTCATCACCCTGTTCGCTCAACACCTGATGCTGGTTGAACAGACGCCGGTACTCATAGGCGGAGTAGATCACCATCAACGCCGATCCCACCACTGCCAGCATCAGACACAAAAGCAGAGCGGCTGGTTTCAGCAGATCTGCAGCACCCAGCATGCGCCCCTCCAGAGGCGCCGTACTGCCATCGCCGCCTTCCAGCGCGGGCTGGCTCAGCCAGACATCCCGCAGTGCTTTAAAAAACTCCAGCGGCTTCATGCCGTTTTTACCGCCACACGCATTACCGCGCTGCGAGCGCGGGGGTTCGCATCAAGCTCTGCCTTTGACGCCTTGAACGCCTTACCCAACGATTTAAGCCGCTGGTTAAGCATCTCCTGCGTCACCGGTATTCCCGGCGGCAGGTGCTCATCGCCTTTCACATACTTGCGGATAAAACGTTTGACCAGACGATCTTCCAGCGAGTGGAAGCTGATCACGACCAAGCGCCCACCTACGGCCAACACCTCCAGCGCTTGGGCCAGCACTTGCTCGATGTCGTCCAGTTCCCGGTTGATATGGATACGAATCCCCTGAAAAGCGCGCGTTGCCGGATTTTTACCTTTTTCCCAACGGGGGTTAGCCTCGGCGATAATTTTGGCCAACCGAGCCGTTGTCGTGATTGGCTCTTCTGCCCGGGCCTGAACCACCGCCCGAGCCATGCGGCGGGAAAATTTTTCCTCGCCGTAGGTAAACAACACGTCGGCAATCTCCGCTTCCGGCGCGCGATTGATCCAGTCAGCCGCACTTTCACCACAACTGGTATCCATCCGCATATCCAGCGGACCATCGTTAAGAAAACTAAAACCTCGTTCCGGGTCATCCAGCTGGGGTGAACTCACCCCCAAATCCAGCAACACGCCGGACACCTGCCCGACAAGACCTTCCGCCTCGATAAACTTTTCCAATTCCGAGAAGGAGCCGTGCCGGATCATAAAACGCTCATCGTCAGCGAAGGCGGCCTGGGCATACTGAATCGCCTGCGGGTCCTTATCGATCGCCATCAGACGACCTTTTTCACTAAGCTGAGCCAGAATGCGGCGTGAATGCCCCCCGCGACCGAAGGTGCCATCCACATAAAACCCGTCGGGATCAGCCACCAGGGAGCTCACAGCCTCTTCCAGCAGCACGGTTTTATGGCTGAATTCCTGTGGCATCTCGGCCCAACCCCTTATCTATAAAGAAAGTGTCTGCAATTCCTCCGGCAACTCCGCATCCGCGTCCATCTCCTGCAGATACTCATCCCGGGTTTCGTTCCAGAGTGTTTCACTCCAGATTTCAAACTTGCGGCCCTGACCGATCAGGACAATATGCTTTTCCAAACCGGCGTATTCACGCAACGGAGCCGGTAGCAGCAAGCGCCCGGCGCCATCCATATCCAGCTCTGTGGCATGACCCATCAGCAGGCGTTTAAAGCGCTTAACGGCCGGCTTCAGATCGGGCAGCGCATCAAGCTTGGCTTCAATCTCAAACCACTCGGGTTCCGGGTAAAGCGTCAGACAGCGGGTGTTGGTATCGATTGTGGCGACCATCTTTCCATCGCAGTAATCCTTGATCGACTCGCGATAGCGTGCCGGGATCGCCATGCGCCCCTTGCCATCGAGATTGATCGGATTGACTCCGCGGAACATTATCCCCACCGGGAACTCCAAAATAACCCACTTTCACCCACTACTAACCACTATGCGACACTATAGGTATCCAAGCTACCCAAATCAAGGTTATTCAGGTGCGCTGACAGCCTGTGGTTTGCAGTGGGACTTGGACCTAGGTTCATTTAAGTTGAAAAGCGCTCAACCCTAGAGTTTGAGAGAGATGGAGAGTAGTTGGATAGATTGTTCTATTCATTCGCTTTTCAGCAAATACGGACTTTTCTGCAAAAGCTACCTATGAGTTTCGAATGCAAAAAACTAATTTAAACAAAGAAGAGAATATTGGCTTAAATTTGAAACAGGTATGAAATTCAAGTTGTAACGAAAAGTTAAAACCCAAATGTATAGCATCGATATTCGAGACACCGGTAGCTAGGGAAATGGGATGGACTCCCCCTCCTATGGCATTTATGTGCCAGATTGGTAGTTGACTCAACCAATCGTAAAGAAGGAGCCCATCATGGAAA
>NZ_AUAZ01000006.1 GCF_000428985.1 Marinobacterium litorale DSM 23545
AGGTGGAGCTCTTCTTCAAAGCGCTCAAGCAGAACCTGAAGATAAAGGCGTTTTTAGGTCACAGTAAAAATGCAGTGTTGACGCAGATCTGGATCGCCATGATCTGCTATCTGCTGCTCTCGTTTGCTCGCCATAGTGCGCGGCAAGGCTGGAGTGTACAACGCATTATGCGAACTCTTCAGGTGAGCTTGTTCGAACGCATTCCCCTTTGGGCGCTGCTCAATCCTCCTCCACCCGAGCCACAAAAAAGGGACCCTCAAATGAGGATCCCTTTATGATCAAAAAAACTATGGGACAGCAGTGGCCTATAGTAGGGTTTTCTGACACAGCTGAATAGCGGAGATAACTGTGTGCCTGATCGCCATTGCGCTGAAAACCCACCCTAAGTGGCCACTTGTGGTGCTGGCCAACCGGGATGAGTTTTATGATCGCCCAACCCGCCATCTTGGCTTCTGGCCAGACGCACCCCTGATTGGGGGACGAGACCTGTTAGCCGGCGGCACCTGGCTGGCGCTTTCCAGATCCGGCCGGTTTTCTGCGGTCACAAACTACCGTGAAGGCGGACGTAGCTTTCCGTATTCCCGCTCCCGGGGAACGCTCCCCACCGATTTTCTCCTCGGGACCCAGCCTGCCGCGCAGTTTACGCCCGACCCTCGCATTGAATCAGGCTACAACCTGCTTTGCGCCGACCACAGCGGAATCTTCTATCACAGCAACCGGGGTGGTCATACTCAGAGACTGGGACCGGGTATTCATACATTAAGCAACGGCCTGCTCGAAAGCAGCTGGCCCAAACAGCGCAATCTTCAACAGGCGTTGGAGCAGGCATTAGGGCGCGCAGACACCACGCCCGAGTCTCTACTTGAATTGTTACTGGATGAACGTACGGCTCCGGACAGCGAGCTGCCCGCCACCGGGATTTCGCTGGAGCGTGAGCGGCTCCTCTCGCGCTGCTTTATTCGCAGCCCCGGATACGGCACCCGGGCACGCACGCTGATACTGCAAAACAATGAGGGGGAGACATTGATCGAAGAGGTACAACAGGACGCACTGGGCACAACCGGCCGTGCAAGCTATCGACTCGATCTGCCACCGCTGGGCTGGAATTAACGCCCGGGCAGCACAGGCCGGGTCAGATTGCCCAGCCCCATATCCTTAAGCGATGTGCGCAGATACTCATGAATGGCTTCAGCGTCATCCATACGCATCACGCGCTGTAAGAGCGTATTGGCCTTGGCAAGACTGGTCCCACGGATAGCGGATTTTACCTTGGGTAGGTTATTGGAGTTCATCGACAGTACGTCATACCCCATCGCCATCAACAGCAGCGCACCGCCTGGGTCGGCCGCCATTTCACCACAGATCGATACCGGCTTATGCTCCTTGCGCGCTTCCTGAGCCACAAAATGCAACACTCTCAGCACTGCCGGGTGGTAGGGTGCATAGAGCCCGGCCACACGCGGATTATTGCGATCCACCGCGAGCAGGTATTGAGTCAGGTCGTTGGAGCCCACCGAAATAAAGTCCACCTTGCGTGCAAAGCGCCGCGTCAGATACACCGCCGCCGGCACCTCCACCATCACACCGACAGGCGGTCGCTCCACATCCAGCCCCTCCTCCTGCAGCTCACGCACAGCACGATCAATCTGCTTACTGGCCTCCTCGATCTCATGCATGCTGGTGACCATCGGCAGCATGATTCGCAGGTTGCCGAAGCCCAAGGCAGCACGCAGCATGGCACGCACCTGAACCAGGAAGATCTCGGGATGATCCAGGGTCACCCGGATACCTCGCCACCCCAGGAAGGGGTTATCCTCTTCGATGGGGAAGTAAGGTAAAGCCTTATCCCCCCCCACATCGAGCGTTCGCATGGTGACCGGACGCGGCGCAAAGGCCTCGAGCTGACGCCGATAGATCTGTAACTGCTCCTGCTCACTGGGAAAGAAGTCGCGGGTCATAAACGGAATCTCGGTCCGGTACAGACCGATACCCTCGGCCCCCCGCTCCAGCGAGCGCTCCACATCGCTGACCAAACCGGTATTAACCCAGAGCGGCATCCGGTAACCATCCGTGGTCTGTGCCGGCAGATCACGCAGGGTTTCGAGCCCGGCGGCAATCATCTGCTCTTCGCGCAGGATCTCTCCAAAAGCGTTTTTGAGATCATCGGATGGGTTGACGTAAACACGGCCGGTATAGCCGTCGAGAATGACTTCCCGCCCTTCCAGGCGAGTAAACGGGAGATCCACCACCCCCATGGCCGTCGGGATGCCCATGGAGCGGGCCAAAATGGCGGCATGGGAGTTCCCTGAGCCACTGACCGATACCAGGCCCACCAGCTTATCCTCCGGCACCAGCCCTAACATGGCGGGCGACAGATCATCCGCCACCAGAATGGTTTTATCCGGATACTCCACATCCTGAGAGTTCACATTTTCCTGCAGATGACTCAGAACCCGGCGCCCCAGATCACGGATATCGGTGGCTCGCTCACGCAGATAGGCATCATCCATGGCCGAGAACTCGCGCACATGTTCCGCAACCACCTCGCGGAGCGCGCCCTGAGCCCAGTTACCGGCACGAATCCGATCCGCCACCTGTCCGGCCAGCGCATTGTCCTCCAGCATCCGGAGATAGACATCGAACAAGGCCTGTTCGTCACTGCGCAACCGCTGCGCCAGATTACGACTGACCGCCCGGATATCACTGCGAACCGCCTCCAGCGCGGTATTAAACCGTTCCAGCTCCTTATCGACATCCTTGGCGGGCTTGTCCGGCACCGTTTCCAGATCAGCGGGCAGCGTCGCGACAAAGACCTGGCCGATGGCCACGCCGGGCGCTCCGGCCACACCGGAAAAGCGGCGATCCTGAGCGAAGCGCTCGCCGCCGTTTTCCACGTTGTTGCCCACCGGCTGAATCGAGCCTGTGGCCTCAGCGTGAGCGATGACGCCTGCCAGCTGCGCTGACACGGTAACGAGGAAGGCCTCTTCCGACTCATCGAAACGGCGCCGCTCGTTTTGCTGGACAACCAATACACCGAGCACTTCACCCTGATGGATGATCGGCACACCCAAAAACGCGTGATAGCGCTCTTCACCGGTGGATTTGAGATAAATATAGGAAGGGTGTACCGACGCGTCTTCCAGGTTTAACGGTTCAGCGCGCTGCCCCACCAGACCGACAACCCCTTCGGTGGGTGAGAGACTCACCTGTCCGACGGCTTCAACATTCAGCCCCTGGGTCGCCATCAATACATAACGCTGCGAAATGGTATCAAGCAGATAGATTGAACAGACCTGGGTATGCATGGCCCGCTGGATGCGACGAACGGTAAGGTCGAGCACCGAATCCAGATCCGGAGCCGTGCTCACCTCCTGTACGATTTTGCGCAGAACGCTCAACATCGTCGCCGCCATGTGATGTATGCCCCTGTCTAACGCTCTGAAACCGGCTGCAAACGCACCAGCTTCGGCGATAATTCTCGTAATGCTTTTCGATACACCTCTCGCTTAAAGGATACTACCTGTCCGAGAGGGTACCAGTAACTGACCCAACGCCATCCATCAAACTCTGGCTTGTCAGTCTCGTCGATTCTCACTGCACTGTCATGACTGAGCATACGCAACAAGAACCATTTTTGCTTCTGGCCTACGCACACTGGGTGCGAATGGCGGCGGATCATGCGTTTGGGCAAACGGTAACGCAACCAACCCCGTGTCACCGCGAGAACCTCCACATCGCCCGGCGATAACCCGATCTCCTCCTTCAGCTCTCGAAACATTGCCTGCTCGGGCGTTTCGCGTCCCTGAATACCGCCCTGTGGAAACTGCCAGGCATCCTGCCCGATGCGCCTTGCCCAAAGTACCTGACCCAGCGCGTTGACCAGAATGATACCTACATTCGGCCTGAACCCGTCTGAATCGATCACATTTTTGTCCCGAATAACTTTAATAATATGAATCTATTGTTCCACAGTTCCTCTGTTTGGCAAATAGCCACACCAATCAGCTCCGACCCCTTACTGTCTGATAGGTTCCTCCCACCGGTATGCTGGCGCAGCCCACCTCAGGCACTGTATCCTATCCGCCCTATCATACTGTTTGGAGCAACATCCCCGTGCGTTTGGCCATTTTCGATCTCGATAACACCCTGCTCAACGGCGACAGCGATCATGCCTGGGGCGAGTTTCTATGCCATCGAGGAATTGTTGACGAAGCTGAATACCGGGCGGCCAACGATCACTTTTTCCGGCAGTATCAGAACGGCACGCTGGATATCCATGAGTTTCTTAATTTCGCCCTGCGCCCGCTGGCAAACCACACGCCTGAGCAGCTCTCTCAATGGCATGACGAGTTCATGCGCGAATGCATTGAACCGATGATGCTCCCCAAGGCGCAGCAGCTTTTGGACAGCCACCGTGAGCGCGGCGAATATCTGTTGATTATCACGGCGACCAACCGCTTTGTCACCGAACCCATTGCCCAACGTCTGGGGGTAGACGGCCTGCTTGCCACCGACCCTGAACAACTCGGAGACCGCTATACCGGTCGCGTCAGCGGCACCCCCTGCTTCCAGGAGGGCAAGGTAACCCGGCTTGAGCAGTGGCTGAATCAGACCGGGTACACTCTCGAAGGCAGTAGCTTTTACAGCGACTCCTGCAACGATCTGCCGCTGCTCGAGCGGGTTGATAACCCGGTTGCCGTTAACCCGGACGAGCGCCTGACCCAGATCGCCCAGCAGCGAAGCTGGCCGATACTGGACCTGCGCCGCTGATCAGATCGCCACTTTGCAGTCCCGCAGCGTTCGGTTCAGCTCCGTCATAACCTGGCGGCGAGTGATCATACCGACTAAACGGCCCTGCTCGACCACCGGGTAATTTTTAGGTTTGGCCTGGCTCATCTGCTGGGCCAGGTCGATAACACTGTCGCCCGGGGAAACGCAGAGTGGCTCCGCGTGCATGATATCCTTGACTTGGATCCGACTGTCACAGTAATAGCTGCTACTGACCAGGTAGCGAAGGCAGTCGTGCTCGGACAGAAAACCCACCACAGCCCGACGACCATCGACCACTGGTAGGCCCAGCTGGCCGGAAACCAGTATCAACTCCACCGCTTCGGATAGTGCCATATCGGCAGTGAGCGGATGCGCGACCGGGAGCATCAGGTCACGCACCTGTTTCTGATGTAGCATGCGACTTTCCTCTCTTTCTCATTCTTTTCGTAAAAAGTTTGGCAGAGGATCGTCGCTTTTGCCTGTACGTCGAGATAAATTTTTGATCAGGGACAGGGATAGGTGTAGCGCGTGTGAATCGCCTCGATCTCGGCCATGACACTCTCCTCAAGCCTGAGCTCTACCGATGCAATATTCGCCTTGAGCTGCTCCATGCGCGTCGCACCGATAATGTTGGCACCGAGGAAGTCACGGGTATTCACAAACGCCTGCGCCAGCATGGCTGGATCCAGCCCCACTTTCTGCGCCAGTGCCACATAGGCCTCTGTCGCTGCTATGCCAGATTCAGTCATATAACGAGCAAACTGAGGGAATTCGACCAAACGTGAGCCCGCCGGCTGGGCACCGCCGAGGTATTTGCCACTCAGCACGCCAAAAGCCAGGGGCGAGTACGCCAGAAGATCCACCTGTTCGCGCAGCAACACTTCGGCCAGACCTACTTCCAGTGAGCGGTTCAACAGGTTATAGGGGTTCTGGACCGAAACCACACGTGGCAGATCATGCAGCTCTGCCAGTTGCAGAAACTTCATCGTGCCCCAGGCCGTCTCGTTGGAGAGGCCGATATGACGTATTTTACCCTCGTCCACAAGCTCCTGGAGCACCTGGAGCGTTTCCAGTATCGGTGTGCCATCTTTCTCGGGCTGATGCTCGTAACCCAAGCGACCAAACATATTGGTACTGCGGTCGGGCCAGTGCAGCTGGTAAAGATCGATGTAATCGGTCTGCAGGCGGGTCAGAGAATCCTCCACCGCCTGGCGCAGATTTACCCGGTCGAAATGAAGATCAGGGCGAATGTAGCTGACCTGATCTCCGGGGCCTGCCGCCTTGGTTGCCAACACGACTTGCTCACGCATCCCTCGCGCTTTCATCCAGTTACCGATATAGCGCTCGGTGTTACCTTGATACTCTGGGTCCGTGGGTACCGGATACATCTCCGCCGCGTCGAACAGGTTAACCCCCTGTGCGAGCGCATAGTCCATCTGCTCGAAGGCTTCCGCTTCCGTATTAGTGCGACCAAAGGTCATCGTTCCGAGAGAGATTCGACTGACGCACAGGTCGGACCGGCCCAGCGTTTTGTATTCCATACTCAAGTCACTCCTTGGTTTTGCAAATGGTGATTAACTGGCAGGTAAAACGCGCAAAAAATAGGCTTTCAGGTATTCGGTTTCCGGTATGGCCGGATGGATCGGATGGTCGGCCCCCTGGTACCCCTGGGCGAAGATCTGCGCGCTGCGATCAAGCTCCCGGCTGTTTGCACGCAGCAAGTCCACCAGCCGGTCGCGCTGCAGGTGCATTGAGCAAGAGGCCGATATCAACACACCATCGCGGGCCAAAAGGCGCATGGCGAAGTTGTTGATACGTCCATAGGCGCGCTCACCATTACGGATATCCTTGCGTTTCTGGATAAAGGCAGGGGGATCAACGATCACCACATCGTAGCGTTCACGCTCGGCCACCATCGCCTTACACAAATCAAACGCATCACCCTGCAAAGCCCGGAAACGAGATGCGCCGTCATTAAGCCTCGCATTTTCGGCGGCCACTTCCAGTGCGCCAGCCGACGCATCGACACAGGATACCTCTTCAGCACCGGCAGCCAGCGCCTGTGCGCCCCAACCACCCACATAGCTGAACAGATCCAGCACACGCTTGCCTTTGACCATCCGCTGCATCCGCGCCCGGTTTTCCCGGTGATCATAAAACCAGCCGGTCTTCTGTCCGGTGAGTACCGGCGCCAGCAACTCGACACCGTTCTCTGTAAGGCGGGTCAGCTCAGGCACTTCGCCCTGCACCACTTCCACGTAGGTTTCGAGTCCTTCTACAGCACGCATCTTACCGTCGTTACGCAGGACGATTGCAGCGGGCTTGAAGACCTTATTGAGTGCCTCGATGACCAGCGGCTGTACACGATCCATCCCGGCAGTGGCTATCTGCACCACAAAAGTATCATAGAAGCGATCGATCACCAGCCCTGGCAGACCGTCCGAGTCTCCATATACCAAGCGGTAGCAAGGCTGATCGAAGTGCGCATCGCGCAGTGAGGCCGCCACTTTAAGCCTGTGTACCAGCAGCGATCGGTCCAACGGATGCTCTGTGCTGCGACCGATCAAGCGGCCGCAGATAAGCGTATTGGGGTTTACGTATGCCAACCCCAGGGACTTGCCTCGGGCATTGATCACCTCCACCTGCTCACCAGGTTCAAAGCTTTTTAGCGGCGATCGGCCGTTGTCGACTTCGTTGCTATAGATCCAAAGATGGCCTGCACGCAGACGGCGGTCGGCGTTGGCCTGAAGCACCAGAGGTTTGAGTGTCATAATCACTTTTTCGAACGATAGAACCCGCCTCGGCGCACGCCAAAGCGGGTCAGAGTGGAGGGCTTAGTCTTCTTCGCAGTGCGAGGCGTAGGTATCAGCATCGAGCAACGCTTCCAGCTCAGCCGGGTCGCTCAACTTCACCTTGAAAAACCAGCCGTCGCCGTATGGATCACTATTGACCAGTTCGGGCGCGTCCTCCAGTTCTTCATTGATCGCAATCACCTTGCCGCTGACCGGCGCGTAAAGATCGGAGGCCGCCTTTACCGACTCCACCACACCCGCTTCATCGCCCGCCGACACGTCGGCGTCCAGATCCGGCAACTCCACGAACACCACATCCCCGAGCAGGTCCTGAGCGTGGTCACTGATACCGATTGAAACGACACCCTCTCCTTCGTCTCGAACCCACTCATGGCTCGCCGCGTATTTCAGTTCACTGGGGATATTGCTCATTTTTTAGATCCTTGCTTTTAAATTCAGGAATGACCCTGGGCACCTTTGCGCACAAACGGGGGCCTGACAATCTTTACGGGCAGCGTCTTACCCCGCACCAGAACGCTGGCTTCGGCATCCGCAGCGGCTGGTACCCGAGCCAGCGCGATGGAGTAACCCAGCGTGGGGGAGAACGTACCGCTGGTGATTTCACCCTCGCCGAGCCCATCGACCACAACGGTCTGGTGCGCGCGTAACACGCCACGCTGCTCCAACACCAGTCCCACCAGTTTAGACGGCACACCGCCATCGCGCTGCCGCTCCAGCGCCTCCCGGCCAATAAAACTTCGCTCCTGGGGCTCCCAGGCAACAGTCCAACCCATATTGCTCTGCAACGGGGTCACCGTTTCATCCATATCGGAACCGTAGAGATTCAGGCCCGCTTCCAGTCGGAGGGTATCCCGTGCTCCCAGCCCACAGGGCCGCACACCGGCATCGACCAGAGCCTGAAAAAAAGTGAGTGCTTCCTCCTCAGGTATCATCACCTCCAGGCCATCCTCGCCGGTGTAGCCGGTGCGGGCGATAAACCAGCCCTCGGACTCCTGCCCCTGAAACACTTTCAGCTGACCGATTAGGCGCGCCCGGGACTCGCTGAGCACGGAAGCGGCCAACTGGCGCGCTTTGGGGCCCTGAACAGCAATCATGGCCAGATCAGGCTGCTCGGCCAGGGACACATCGAAGCGTACGGCGCAATCCGCCATCCAGCTCAGGTCATTATCCCGCGTAGCGCAATTGACGACGACTCGATACCACTCGCCCGTGACGCCCGGCTCAGTCATCAGATAAACGATCAGATCATCAATCACACCGCCATGCTCATTCAGCATCGGACTGTAGAGCGCCCGACCCTGGGTATCCAGCCGCGCCACATCGTTGGCAAGCAGATGGCGCAGGTAGCTGCGTGCATCAGGGCCAGAGACATCGACAATGGTCATGTGGGAGACATCAAATACGCCAGCCTCACGGCGCACCTGATGATGCTCCTCAACCTGAGAGCCATAATGTAACGGCATATCCCAGCCACTGAAGTCGACCATTTTGGCGCCCAGCGCCAAGTGCTGATCATGGAGAGGAGTTGTTTTTGCCATCAGCGCTTCCGTCATCTTTGACAGCCGCCCCGCTACTTACCTTGATGCGGCGGACCGGATGCCCGGAAAAAAGGGATGACAATGTATCGGCAAATACCGGGCAGTTCAATCTTTAGCCGATTTTGGCCTTTACGGGCGAGGGTCGACGGGCGAAACGGGGGATATCACCTCGCAACCCCATCGCCATCATCATCAGGTGCTGCTTCACCGGTGACAGACGATCCATAAACCCCATGCCCGCTGATCGCAGCAGCTTCACCGGTGCCGGCCAGTCATCGAAGAGACGCCTAAAGGTTTCCATGGCAGCCGCTGTCTGAAGATTATCCGAGCGCCGCATCCGCTGAAAACGACTTAAGACCGACTCATCCCCCGGTGCCTCGCCCCGCTTGACCGCATCAATGATAACCTCGGCCAGCGCTGCAGCATCCAGCAGCCCCAGGTTGACCCCCTGCCCAGCCAACGGATGAATGGTGTGCGCAGCATCCCCCACCAGCGCCAGGCCAGGCTTGACATACTGCTGAGCATGGCGCTGACGAAGCGGGTGCATATAGCGCCGATCCGCGGTCAACACCTCGCCCAATCGCGCTTCAAAGGCGCGGGTCAACGCCTGACAGAACGCGTCATCGCCCAGGGACATCAGCTCCCGCGCATGCCCCGGAGAGGTGGACCAGACAATAGACAGGGTATGGCCGCCTGGTTCAGAAAGAGGCAGCAACGCCAGTGGGCCGTCTTCGGTAAAACGCTGCCAGCAGGTGTCCTGATGAGGATGCTCCGTGGTGATGGTGGTCACAATCGCATGGTGACCATAATCCCATTCCGTTGTCCCCATGCCGGTCAAAGCGCGGATACGTGAATGAGCACCATCCGCGCCCACCAGCAAAGCGGTGGTCAACTCGCGTCCATCGCTGAGTTTAAGCGTATGGTGCCCTACACTATCCGCGGCACTGACGGTTTCAATGTGAATCCCCGGCTCGAAAATGATGTTGCCATGCCCCGCCATCACCTGATAAAGCGCGGCCAGTGTCACCCGGTTCTCAACAATATGGCCCAGGCAGGGCTCATGCAGCTCGACCGCACTGAAATGGATCGAGCCACGTCCCTGCCCATCCCAAACCTCCATATCGGTATAGGGCGAAACGCGCGCCTCAACCATCCGGGGCCAGGCGTCAAGGTAAGTCAGAAACTGCTGCGAGGCACAGGTCAACGCGCTGACCCGCGAATCAAACCCTAGCCTGCTCAACTCCGGCAAGCGCTCAATCAGCTCCAAGGGCTGATCGGTACGCGACTCAAGTATACGAATCCGCAGACCCGATGATGCCAACGCGCAGCCCAGGGCGACACCGACCATGCCGCCACCCACAATGATGACATCCTGCCCACTTACCGACTGCTGATCCATGGAACCGCTCTCCTGCCTTACCTACTTCAATCCGATACCCGCAATCGCGGTGCCGGTTCACTTAACCCCATCGCGGCCCGGGTCAGGAGTGTTTTCGCCAGCGGGCAGCACTCCAGCGCATTGAGCCCGACATCCCGCAACAGCGCGAGGCCCGGCCGCTCATGGGTGAACAGTTTCATGGTCAGATCACTGAACTGAATGGTTCTGAATTGATCGCCCCGGCGCGCCGCCTCAAACGCCTGCAGGGCGTGCAGATCACCCAAGGGAAGGCCCTGATGACGACGTTCGATTATCAAATCGGCCAGCGCGGTAACACCACGAAATGCCAGATTGAACCCCTGCCCGGCGATAGGGTGCAGTGCATGGGCGGCATTACCCAGCACCACTAGTCCGGCGCGCACCTGCTCTTGAGCAAGCACGAGTTTTAAGGGGTAGTGGAAACGCTCGCCGACCCGGATAAAACGTCCGGCTCGGTATCCAAACCGTTGCTGGAGGCGGTCGAGGAACGCCTGATCACTCAACGCCAGCACCTCTTCGACCTGATCCTCCGGCAATGTCCACACCAGCCCACAGCGCGCCTGGCCATCCAGGTCTTCGCCGGGCAGTAAAGCAATAGGCCCGGTATCGGTAAACCGTTCGTAGGCCACCCCTGCGTGGGGGCGATCCAGGCTGACGTTGGCCACCAGGGCATGTTGATCATAGCTGCTCTGACTGTAGCCGATTCCCAATCGCTCACGCAGGGCCGACCGGCCGCCATCAGCGAGAACAACCAGCCCCGCTCTGACCTGGCGTTCACGCCCCTCCTCATTCAGGACCGCCGTACACCCATCGGAACGGTTATCCAGATCCACAACTTCAGCCGGGGCGATAAATTCAACCCAGGGCGCCCCATCACGGCCAAGCCGGCTGAGCAAAACCTGACCCAGCCAGTGATTCTCCACCACATAGCCCAGCGCCGGAACCTGTTCTCGCTGAGCATTGAGCCGGGTCGCGCCAAAATGCCCCCGATCCGATACATGGATATGGTCTATCGGCGTGAGATGCTCCGCCAGCGTATCCCAAAGTCCCATTCGCTCAAACGCCGCTCGAACGCCATACGCCAACGCCGTGGAGCGCGTATCGTAGCTGGGCTGAAAAACAGGCTCACCCGGCCCGGGCGGCGCCTCGGTTTCCACGACGGCGACCTTCAGATTCAGGGTTTGCGCCACCGGCAGCAGTGCGCAGGCCAAGCTTGCGCCCACCATGCCGCCGCCGACGATCAACAGATCATAGTCAGTTGTCATCTTCAGTTCCGGTTCATCAGCGCCTCGATCGCCTCGGCAGACTTTGGCACATCGGCGGTTAAAACCTCGCAGCCCTGCTCCGTGACGACCACATCATCCTCGATCCGGATACCGATACCACGCCAGCGGGGTTCAACCGATTCGTTGTGCGGAGAGACATAGATACCCGGCTCGACCGTCATGACCATCCCGGGTTCCAGCGGCCTCCAGTTGCCAGCCACTTTGTAGTTACCCACATCATGCACATCCATACCCAGCCAATGCCCGATACGATGCATATAGAAGGTACGGTAAGCCCCCTCTTCGATCAGTTTTTCCGGTTCACCCTCGAGCAACCCCAGCTCGACCAGGCCTTCGGTCAGCAGACGCACCGACAGGTCATGAACCTCGTTCCAGGGCAAGCCGGGTCGGATAAGTGCGATACAGGCTTCGTTGGTTTTAAGTACCAGCTCATAGAGAGCCCGCTGCTCCGGGCTGAAGCGGCCATTGACCGGAAAGGTGCGTGTGATATCACTGGCATAGCAGTCCAGCTCACACCCCGCATCGATCAGCACCAGCGAGCCATCATCAATCGGCGCATTATTTTCGATATAGTGCAGTATGCAGCCATTCGCGCCGCCGCCGACGATGGGGCTGTAAGCCTGGTGGCGAGCACCCTCACCCATGCAATGGCTCAGGATCTTGGCCTCAAGCTCATATTCATGAACACCGGGGTGTGCGTACAGCATCGCTTCCACATGCGCTGCCGCAGAGATACGCGCCGCAGCCCGCATCACATCCAGCTCTTCTGACTCTTTGAACAGGCGCATTTCATGCAACAGGTTATCCAGCAATACCAGTTCTTCCGGAGCCTCTGCTCCCTGACGTGCCTTGGCTCGAACCGCGTTGAGCCAGCCACGCACCCGGTTATCCAGCGTTTCGTCACTGCCCAGCGCGTAATAGAGACGGCGGGAACCGTCCAGCAATTGCGGTACCTGTTCGTCAAGCTCGGCAAGTACAAACGCCTGATCCGCCCCATAGCGCTCTACGCAGCCTTCGGGACCGGCCCGGTACCCGGTCCAGATCTCCATATCCGGATCCCGTGGCGGACAGAACAAAACGGTTTCACCCTCAGCACGACCGGGCTTGAGCACCAGCAGCGCATCTGGCTCATCAAAACCGGTCAGGTAATAGAAATCGCTGTTCTGGCGAAACGGATACTCGGCATCCCGGTTACGGTTCACCAGTGTCGAGCCGGCTACCAGCGCCACGCTTCCTTCAGGGAGCTGTTCGAGCAGGCGCCGACGTCTTGCGGCATAGGTTTGCGGGCTTATTCGCATGGCGTCGTTCTCTCCAAAAAGGACTTCAATGCAGTGTGGGGGGCTTTGCCTCGGCGTCCGATTCGGGAACCCGGTTACACTCGTTGAACATCAGCATCGCAGCCATCCTGACATACTCCTGCACCTCCATCAGATCAGCCTCATCCTCTTCCGATTCGGCGTCAGTGTCAGCGGCGATCTGAGCGATCTGAGCCAGGTCCTGCAACCCTTCGCTGGCTTCCTGGGACAGCTTGGTGTTCGCTTTTGTATGCAGGCCGAAACCACTGAGGAACCCACTGCACCAGCTACCCAGTGCCTCGGCACGCTGCGCCAGCATCTGGTCATCGTCCGGCAACAGCAGAGCGAATCCAAAATCATCGGATTCATACTGTGCGAGGGTACGCTGATAGAGCTCAATCAGCCCCAGTTTAGTGGTTTCACTGCGCAGTGCACTGACATCCATCAGTTCCTGGAAAACCTTGAGCAGGGTATCGGCATCAAACCGGGCACCCGCGGCAAGCTGCCCGGCAAGCAGGCCGTGCAGCTCAGCCGGAGATACGGCCAGCACGCCCTCCTCGATCAGCAAGTTGGCCACCAGATCGAAGTCAGGCAGTGCTACAGGGGATTCATCATTGCTCATAGTCGGGAATATTGTCTGATCAGGTGAGGGGAAGACAGCTATGCTAGCACCTCAACCTGGCGAGAACGAGGGGGGAGCTCAGAACTGGCAGCACACTTGGTTGCGCCCGCCCTCTTTAGCTTTGTAGAGCGCATTGTCGGCCCGCATGCTCAGGCTCTTTTGGCGATCGCCCGGTTGCCACAGCGCCACACCGATACTCGTTGTGCATCCGCCAACCTCGCTGAACCGGTGTTCACCAATCACCCGGCACAAGCGTTCACCCAGGGCACGAGCTCGCTGTGCATCGGCGCCAGGTGCAATCACCATAAACTCTTCGCCGCCCCAGCGGGCGATAATATCCTCCCGGTCACAGGCCGTCTTCAGCAGCCCGGCGAACTCGGTCAGCAGGGCATCGCCAGCGGCGTGACCAAAACGATCATTAACCGCCTTGAAATGATCGATATCCAGCAACAATACCGCGAATCCTTCGCCATGCTGTTCCGCTTTCTCGATTTCACGCTCAAACATCTGCTCGATATAGAGCCGGTTTTTGAGCCGGGTCAGCCGGTCGGTGACGGACAACTCCTCCAGCATCCGGTTCTTAACCTGCAACTCTTCATGCGTATCCTGGAGACGTTGATTGCTTTCGCTGATCTGGTTATTGAGCCGCGCCAGCTTCCGGTTCCATAACAGGATGACCCCCAACACGAACGCCGCCGCCAGGGTCACCTGTGTGATCACGGCGTAATCTGTCTTGTCACGAACGGTGGCCAGCTGCAGCCAACGGTTATATATGGCTTCACGCTGACTGTCAGTCACCGAAACCAACGCCTTGTTCATCACCTGGCTCAGAATCCCGTCATCGCTGCGCATGGCGATACGGACCGGATAACCGCCCTGAACCTGGCCCGATATTTTAAGATCCCCATACACCCGCTGGCTCATGGCGCGCCCCAGCACCGGCAAACTTTCCACCACACCGTAGATTTCACCCTCATGCAGCGCTTCCAGCGCGTCCGGGAGGGTATCGTAGCTGCGCAAATTCAAACCAGGACGGCGGTCTGACAGTAATGCCTGAACACCGGAACCGTTAACGACGCCGAGCACTTCCTTACCGATTTGAGACAGATCACTGACAAATACCTGATCCAGCCCTGTGGCGATCACTAACGGGGTCGTAAACAATGTCTGGGTATAGGTCAGACCGGGGCGTCCCGCGATCATCGGCGCTTCACTGACCAGGTCACAGCGACCGGCATCAAGCGCCTCCAGTGCCGACTGGAACCCGGCCACCGGTACGACTCTGAAACTGAGTCCGGAATTATTGGCAATCACTTCCAGCATTTCGCTTAGTGCGCCAATCTGCTGGCCGTTTTCATCGATCTGCTCAAACGGCAGATGTTCCTGTTGCACGCAGATACCCAGAGCCGCCCGTGACTCAAGCCAGCCAAGCTCTTGCCCGGTCAAGTGGACATAACTGGCCGGGCTCTTTGCGCGTCCAACCCACTCTTGCTGAAGCTCGCGCTTTTCCTGCTCACTGAGACTGTCCATCGCTTTTTGCAGAATATCGCGGAGCACCCCATGATCCCGGGGTACGGCGATATGCAACGACAGCGGATCGCCACCCTCGATACGCAACGCGCTTTGGGTTTTCAGGTTGGGTATACCGTATTTCTGGCGCAGGTGGTCAGCCACTGTCATCAACTCGATGGTGGCATCAGCCTCTCCGGTACTGACCATCATCAGCGCTTCCAGGCTGTCGTCGGTGGCAATGAGCTCGATCTCGGGCACCCGGCTAAGCTGATCGTACATATAGAAACCGTCAGGTAACGCGATCCGCTTGTGTTTGAGATCATCGAAGGTACGAATATCGGGGCTATCCTGCTGCTGATACAGCGCCTGGGCGAGCCGGATATAGGGCCGGGTAAACTGCATATAGGTTTCGCGTTCAGGGCTACGCACGATATTCATCATCACATCGAGCTCGCCCCGGCGCATCATATGCAGGTACTCATCCCAGCTTTTTCCGCTGACAAACTCTACTTTCAGACCCACCCGGTCGGCTAACAGCTTGATCAGCTCAACCGAATGCCCCCTGGGCTGACCATTCTCGAAAAAATTATAGGGCTCGAACTTGGCTTCGTTGTGCGCGGTGATAACCGGATGGCGTTTGACATACTCGCGCTCCTCAGGCGATAGAGGGACAGTCCTCGCGTCACGAATAAAGCCCAGGGACGCTCCCCCGACCCAGCGATCAATCAGCTGCTTACGCTCAGTCTCAGTGATCGCATCCAGCCCTTTCTGCAAGATCGAGCGCACCTCCGGCTGCTCGGGCTGCACACCAAATCGCAGGTCTTCCCGCCCCACACTATCGAGCTGGAACTCCCCAACCACTTTCAGGTTGGTGTAGGCGTTACGCGTGGCATAGTGATAGCCGGAGGTCAGGTTCTGAATCGCGGCATCGACTTCGCCATAGGCCAGAGCCCGAATCAGGGTTTCATAATCGTCGTATTCGCTCACCTCGATATCACTGTGAGAGCGCAGCTCCGGCAGATAAAAAATATTCTGCAACACGCCGACCTTACGGCCGGACAGGTCAGCAAGCCCCTCATACCCGCCAAATTCCTTGCGGGTAAAGACCACCGTCGGAATCTCGAAGTATGGGGTGGTATAAAGGGTGAATGCGGTTCGTTCAGGCTTGAAGGAGATATCGGAGATCGCATCGATCTGCCGCTCGCGCAGCCGACGCAGGTTGTTGGACCATTCACCGCTTTGCAGCTGGATCTTAAGCCCGGTTTTCTGCTCCAGCAGCGCAACCAGATCAGGGACAAACCCTTTGAGCTCGCCCTCCTCGACAAACGAAAAGGGCACAAAATCATACATCGCGGCCATGGTCACCGGCTGCCCGCTTTCGACCCGCGCACGCTCGGCGTCACTGAGCACCAGATCCGCAGCAGCGAACCGGGCCAGAAACAGACAAAACAGTGACAAACAGACTAGAATGCGAGTCAACACAACGTCCCTGTATAACCGACTGGTCAAAATCTAAACATGCCACCTTGCATAGCCAAGCGCAAGGGGTTCAGCGGCAACCCACGGAGGACTCAATTGACCCCGACAGTTGCCCTGTTTATAGTCGCGCTGAACGGGCTGCGACTGCCGGACATTAAGGGCCACACGATGTCAGAACACTACTTCAATGCACTGGAACAGAAAATCGATCGGCTGCTAGCCCGACTTCAGGCCCTGGAAGCGGAAAACACGCATTTACGCGAACAGGACGCCCGACTCCGTGAGGAGCGTGCGCAACTCTTGCAACTGCACGATCAGACCCGGGACCGTGTCGAAAGCATGATCTCCCGCCTGAAAGCACTGGAGCAACAGTCATGAGTCAGGAAGCACGGACCGTTACCGTGAAGCTGCTCGACAAGGAATACACCATCAGCTGCCCGGACGGCGCAGAAGCGGAGCTATTGGCGTCTGCCGATTACCTCGACAGCAAAATGCGCGAAATCAAAACCTCCGGCAAAATCGTCGGCCTGGAGCGCATCGCGGTGATGGCAGCGTTGAACATGTCGCACGAGTTAATCAAAAACCGTGAGGAAAGCCGCCACAACGTCGAGATGCAGCTGCGTCGACTGGGTAACAAGATCGACCGCTCCCTGCATCAGATCGATGAGCGTGAAGTTCAGCAGCCGGATGACGATGACGCAAGCCGCTGATCACACCCTGAAAAACTCTCATAGTCGATCTAACCCTATTTATTTCAGCGACTTACAGCCCCGTAGCAAATCCCTGAAAAATTACAAGACCTGACATTTAATACAGCCGGCGTATAATGGAAATCAACTTCCTGGGGTGTTCGATTGTCGGTTAAGTCCCTCGAGCCGATAAGCAATACCCAGGGGATGGAATGCGGATATTGTGTGCAAGTCCGGTCTGCCGGAAAGCCTAATATATCCACTGACGTCCCCACTCTGAACCTTTGGGTTCAGGGCCACAACCGATGCCGGCACCCTGGGAGGCCCTTTTCATGAATACATTTCCCTCTATCGATTCCGAGCGCCGTTCGCTTCGCCAGACAATGCGACGCAGACGTCGATCATTGACGCCTCGACAGCAGAAAGCCGCAGCTCTGCGCCTGAAAAAGAGTGTGGGTCATCAACTCTGGTTTCGGCGAGCTCAACATATTGCACTCTACCTGCCCAACGACGGAGAGATCGACCCAAGACCGTTGATAGAGTTGTGCTGGAAGCTCGGCAAGCAGGTTTATCTGCCGGTGCTGCATCCGATCCGGCACAACCGCCTCTGGTTTGTACCCTATTCACCGACCACCAAAATGGTTAAGAACCGGTTCGGCATTGAGGAACCGGGCTTACAGGGTGTGCCGAGACGCCCCGCCTGGGCGCTGGATCTGGTTATGCTGCCACTGGTCGCGTTTGATCCGCAGGGAAATAGAATGGGGATGGGCGGTGGTTTCTACGACCGCACGTTCAGCTACAAACACACTGAGAAAGGGATACACGGTGCCAAGCTGATTGGTCTGGCACATGAATGTCAGCGGGTCGAGGCACTCCCGGTTCAGCCCTGGGATGTCCCCCTGTTCGGGATTGTGACCGACAACACGCAGTATCTACAAGCCGCCGGGTTTAACTGTTAAATACCTGCTGGACAAGCGCCGTGAACTGCAGGTCCGTCTGGGATACACCCGTCATCAGCGCACCTAGAACGAAAACGATTACAAGAACGAGTACCAAATCGGGACTTCTTTTCATCTTCTTCAGCCGGTTCCATTGTTTATTATCAGGTTGCAAACCCAGTATCGGCGCCGGTTTCCCGGTTCACGAAGTTCGGGCCCACCAATTTGTAACAGCTGTTTGACATGCAATCGGCTCAAGTGTTCCATACTTGAGAAAAAATGCAACAAATACGACAAAAAGCCGGCTTTTTTGTTTGATTTAGAACAGATTTCCCCTCCTCGCCGCTAAGTAGTAGCAACCAGAACAATAAAAGCGCGTCTCGATAGATCAACATTCAAAAATGATCATTCCAAGCAAGACGGTTCACCGGCCGGAGCAAAGACAGTCAACCCAGCCAACCGATCATCAAAGGCATGGTAATCAGCGAGAGCAGCGTCTGTGCAGTGATGATGTTGGCCATCAGCGGTGCATCCCCTCCCAGCTGCCGCGCCAGAATATAAGAGGCTGTTGCTGTCGGCACGGACGCAAACACCAGGAACACCCGGGTTCCGGCCTGATCCAGCTGAAGCAACCAGGCCAGCGTGGCGGCAAACAGCGGGAAGACCAGCAGTTTCACTGTTGAGGCCATGATGACTTCCGGCCCACTGTGCCTGAGTGCCTGCAGATTGAGCGCTGCGCCTACGGCCAACAGCCCCAGTGGCAACGCCATTCCCCCCAACAGTTCGAGGACCGGTACAAACGGCACCGGCAACCCCAGCCCCGACAGATTCAGGGCGATCCCCAACAGACAGGCGAGTATCAGGGGATTGGTCGCCAGCGTACGAGCCACGCCATTCATACTGGGCTTGGCATCCCCGTAACCCGCGAACACCAGCACACAGAACAGATTCAGTGTCGGAATCATAACCGCCGCCAGCACGGCCGCCAAAACCACACCCTGATCAGGCAGTAACGCCGCACTGATTGCCAGTGCCACATAGGTGTTAAACCTCAGGCTTCCTTGATACACCGATGTAAACCGGGGGTTGGCAAAGCGCCATAAACGCCCCAGTAGCAATACCAGTAAACTCCCCAGAACCAATAGCCCGAGGACCGCTGTAATCAGCTGCAGCGACTGCCCCCCACCCAGGTCCGCCCGGCTTAACCGGCTGACCAACAGCGCGGGGAAAAGTACATAGTAGGTCGCCCGCTCAGCAGGCGGCCAAAACGCCGCGCCCGGAAAATCAAAGCGACGCGCCAGATGACCAATCACCAGCAGTGCAAAGACGGGCCAGAGTGCGGTAAGAATCTCAGCCATGTTTGTTTATACTCAAAGCCAGACGCTCTATGAGCGTAAACTATCGATAACGCCGTTCGTTCGGCGACCTTAGCCTACACGGAGCCCCTTGCAATGACATCTCTGGTAATGAGTTTTATCGGTCGGGACAAACCCGGCCTGGTCGGCCTGCTCTCTACCACTATCGCCGAGCATGGCGGCAACTGGCTGGAGTCGGGCATGTCCCGACTGGGCGGGCAGTTTGCCGGTGTACTGATCATCCAGGTGCCTGAAGAGCGGCAACCTGAGCTGATTAACGCGCTGCAGGCTCTGGAACAACAGGGCCTGCGGGTGAGCGTCGAGAAGAGCGCCGAGGATGAGAGCCACGCGGGCAACCGCTCGGTCACGCTGGATCTGATCGGCCACGATAAACCGGGGATTGTACGGGAAATATCCCAGGCCCTGGCCGGCATGCAGGTCAACGTCCACAAGATGCAGACCGAGCTGACCTCTGGATCCATGTCCGGCGAGCAGCTGTTTAAGGCCCATGCCGAAATCTGGGTACCGTCACCGGTGGATCTGGATGAGCTCCAGGACAAGCTTGAGTCGATCGCCTCCGACTTGATGGTGGATATCACCCTGAACTGAGGCACCTGTCCGTCACTGGTACTGGAGTCAGCCTGAATGGCGCTCCAGCGCCAGCTCATCACGCTCAAGACGCCACAACAGCGTCATCAACAATGCCCCCAGCCCCACCATAGCCGCCGCTATGTACAAACCGAGATCATAGCTACCCAGCCGCGCTGCCAACATACCGGTTATGGCCGGCGCGAGAATCTGCGCGGTGCCATAAGCCAGCGTCATGCGCCCCATCAGTTTGGCGGGTTTCGTCGGATAGAAACGCCCCGCCATCGTCAGCACCAACCCGACACAGCCGATAAAAGTGCTGCCAAACAGGATTGCACCGGCCATGGCACCGATCAGATTCGGCTGCAGAGCGGGTAGCATGATACCGACTAGCTGAAGCAGGTAAGCGAGAAACAGCGCCGGTATATAGCCGGTTCGCCGAGCGATCCGGTCCCAGGCAATCACAGCGGGAGCCGCTGCCAGACCCAAGACCAGAAACACCCAGTTACCACTCCCCTCCAGGCCGGGTTGACGCTGAACGATATCAACGATGAAGGTGGCGCTGATCACGTACCCCCAGCCGGCACAGAAATACGCCAGATGCAGCAACCGGCTAAACATTTTACCCGGAGGCCGATCCACCAATGCCTGCCCAGAGCGGGTCTTACCCCCCGTATCGGGTGGAGGCATCCACCGCCAAGCCGGTACGGCCAGCACCAGAGCCACGCCCGCAAACCCCAGCCACTGGCCCTGCCAGTCGAGCCCCGAACGGGCAAAAAACTCCACCAGCAGTGAACAGAGCGCAATCCCCGCTCCCATTCCTATAAAGTGCACACCCAGCTCGGAACGGTATTGATGACGAATCAGCCAATTAAGTATCAATGCGCTGGCAAGCAAGAGCCCCCCGGTGGCCGCGAAGCCTGCCACCAGTCTCAACACGGACCAGAGAAGAAAGTTATCGGTCAGTGCCATTCCCAGAGTGGTGGCCACCGCCAGGATCAGGCACAGGCGATACAACCGATCTTTGAGCTTAAGATCGCTGACTGCGGCCGCAGCGAGTGCACCGGCCAGGTAACCGATGTAGTTAAAACTGGCGAGCCATCCACCACCAGCGGTATCCAGCCCGGTCTGCTCCAGCATGATCGGGAGAATTGGCGTGTAGGAAAAACGCGCCACCCCGACCGTAACAATAAGACTGAGAATCCCTGCAAACAGCACTTTAAGACGCTGTTCCATTAAACTGCTCCCTATCACCACCCCGGCAGCCCGGGATGGTTCATTATTATTCTGAACGGGCGCAGTCGCTGTCGCCTTACTCGCCCCGAGCGGCGACCAGAACCCGACCGCGGTCCACCGCTGCGCGCACCTGGTCCGGCGCAGTGCCACCGATATGATTACGCGCCGCCACCGAGCCTTCCAGTGTCAATACGTCGAATACGTCCTCTTCGATGGTATCGGAGAAACGCTGCAGCTCCTCCAGCGACATGTCAGAAAGATCCTTTCCACTCTCGATCCCGTAGGCCACCGACAGGCCCACTATCTCGTGAGCGTCGCGGAAGGCAACGCCCTTCCGAACCAGATAGTCAGCCAGGTCGGTCGCGGTGGAGAAACCTCGGCGAGCGGCCTCACGCATCTCATCCTTGCGCGACTCAATGGCAGGTACCATATCGCCGAAGGCGCGCAGACAGCCTTTTACGGTGTCCACCGCATCGAACAGCGGCTCTTTGTCTTCCTGGTTATCCTTGTTGTACGCCAACGGCTGGGACTTCATCAGGGTCAGCAATGACATCAGATGGCCATACACCCGTCCGCTCTTGCCACGCACCAACTCCGGCACGTCCGGGTTTTTCTTCTGCGGCATGATCGATGACCCGGTGCAGAAGCGGTCCGGCAGGTTGATGAAATTGAACTGGGCGGAAGTCCAGAGCACAAGTTCCTCTGACATACGGGTCATATGCATCAGCAGCACGCTGGCAGCGGCGCAGAATTCGATGGCAAAGTCCCTGTCCGATACCGCATCCAGCGAGTTGCCGGCCGGGGCATCAAACTGCAGCAGTTCAGCGGTGTAAGCGCGGTCGATCGGGTACGTGGTCCCGGCCAGCGCGGCCGCGCCCAGGGGCATCACGTTGACCCGCTTGCGGCAATCGGCAAACCGCTCATAGTCACGGGAGAGCATCTCGAACCAGGCCAGCAGATGGTGTCCGAAGGTCACTGGCTGTGCGGTTTGCAGATGGGTGAAGCCCGGCATAATAGTATCCGCTTCACGCTCCGCCAGATCCAGCAAACCACTCTGCAGGCGACTGATTTCGCTGAGTACAAGATCAATTTCGTCGCGCATATACAGACGGATATCGGTGGCCACCTGGTCGTTGCGCGAGCGCCCGGTGTGCAGTTTTTTACCGGTAATGCCGATCTTTTTGGTCAGCGCCGCTTCGATGTTCATGTGGACATCTTCCAGCGCCACAGACCAATCGAAGTCGCCGCGCTCGATTTCAATGCGGATCTCACCCAGGCCCCGAATGATGTCGTCACGCTCTTTTTCCGTCAGCACACCGACTTTCTCAAGCATCCGGGCGTGAGCAATCGACCCCTGAATATCCTGCTTATAGAGGCGGCGGTCGAAATCGACAGAGGCGGTAAAACGCGCCACGAAAGCATCTGTCGGTTCACTGAAACGGCCACCCCACTGCTGATTGGTCTCTTTGCTCATAACTGGTACCTCACTGGCGCTGATTCGGCCGCGAAAACGCGGTCCCTGACGTGTAATGCCGGGATTATACAGCCCTTTTCAGTTGGTTTCTCAGCCTCTGACCCACCCTGCAAAAGGATCAGGATCTGACGCGGTGAAAAGGCCTGACACGCCGTCACAAATTCAGTGCCCAACTAACTGAAGCCTGATGCGCGCTCCGTGGCAGCCGGTTGCCATGCCAATCGTGTCGGCCAAGCGCTAGAACTGAACGGTTCTGGTACACTCTGCTCCATTAACTTTTCAGGTCGAGGCTATGCCTCTGGATACAGGATTTCAGGTTTCATGAGCAGAACGATTCGCATCGCCACCCGTCGCAGCCTGCTGGCCCTCTGGCAGGCCGAGTATGTCAAAGCCGAGCTTGAGCGTATCCACCCCGGCATTCAGGTGGAGCTGGTCAAGATCCAGTCCAAGGGTGACAAAATCCTGGATACCCCGCTGGCCAAGATCGGCGGCAAGGGGCTGTTCGTCAAGGAGCTGGAAAACGCCATGCTCGACGGAGAAGCGGATATCGCTGTTCACTCCATGAAAGATGTCCCCATGGAGTTTCCGGACGGGCTGGGCCTGCCGGTGATCTGCCCGCGCGAAAAGCCGACCGACGCTTTTGTCAGCAACCACTACAACCATCTGGATGAACTGCCCCAGGGCGCCGTTGTTGGCACCTCCTCCCTGCGCCGGGAGGTCCAGATCCGGGAACGCCGCCCCGACCTGCAAGTCAACTTCCTGCGCGGTAACGTGCAGACTCGCCTGGGCAAGCTGGATGCTGGCGAGTACGACGCGATCATTCTGGCCACAGCCGGTCTGATGCGCCTTGAGCTGCATGAGCGCATTCGCTACGAAATCACCCCGGAGGAAAGTCTCCCCGCTGGAGGCCAGGGAGCCGTAGGCATTGAGTGCCGCAGCGATGACCAGGAACTCATCGACCTCATCAAGCCGCTGCACCACACCGAAACCGCCTACCGTGTGCTGGCCGAGCGCGCCATGAACCGCCGCCTGGAGGGCGGCTGCCAGGTACCCATCGGCTGCTTTGCAACCCTGAATGACGATATCAGCGAAATCTGGCTGCGTGGCCTTGTCGGTCGCCCCGACGGTACCCATGTATTGCGCGACGAAATCCGCGGTCCCGTTGATCAGGCCGAACAGCTGGGGATCACGCTGGCTGAGCGCCTGCTGTCAGCCGGTGCCGATGCGATCCTGAAAGAGGTTTACGCCGAACGTGGCTGAACAGCCGCTCACCGGTAAACGCGTACTGGTTACCCGACCGGCACACCAGGCTGCGAATCTGATCGCTCAGCTAAGCGCACTGGGTGCCGAGCCACTGGCGCTGCCGCTACTGGAGATCGTCCCGACACAGACAGGGGATGCCGCGTATCAAACCGTGAAGTCGCGCATCCTCGACCTGGACCTGTATCAGGGGGTGATTTTTGTCAGCGCCAACGCGGCAGCCATCGGAACCCAATGGGTAGACGAATACTGGCCCCAGCTCCCGATTGGGGTGCAGTGGCTGGCGATCGGGGCCGCGACCGCAGCCCGGCTGGAAGCGGAGGGCATCCCTGCTTACCATGTGGCAGGAGGGTTTGACTCAGAAGCGCTGCTGGCCGACCCACTGCTCCAGGATGTGGCCGGACAGCGCTTTCTGATCATGCGCGGGGAAGCGGGTCGTGAGCTTCTCGCCACGACACTGGAAGCACGCGGAGCGACGGTCCACTATGCCGACCTTTACCGGCGCGTCTGTCCGGCGCATGATAAAGAGCTTATCCAAAGTACTATTTATGATCAGCGGTTATCCGTTATTCTGATAACCAGCGGCCAGGCTCTGGAGCACCTGTTGGCATTGGCGGGGACAGAGCCGGATCTACTGAGCACAGAATTGATTGTTCCCAGCCCGCGCATTGCCGATCTGGCCCGGGCTCGGGGCTTTACTCGAATCAGGATAGCGGACGGACCGGATGACACGTCCATGATCCGCGCTATAAGACCTGCCGACTGACTGGAACTTTAGGCATGAACGATACCCGTAAGCCCGAGGAGAACACCCCGGCAACCGAGGCAAAAGAAACAGAGCAACATAACTCGACGCCGGACACATCCAACGCCAACACGGCGGAAAACAAACAGACGACACCCGGCCCGAAAACCACAGACGCCGAAGCTGCGCCCAGCGAAACGGCAAAGGAAACTTCCGGCGACCTGGGTGCGACACCGCCACCCCCACCCTCTCCACCCAAAGCCGAAAAACAGGGTGCTACCTGGCCTGGCAAACTGGCACTGGTTCTGGCACTGGTTGCCGTTGGCGGCGTGGGCTACTTGGCCTGGGAAGGGTGGCAGCTCAAGCAGACATCCGCATCCACCCGCACCGCAATCACTCAACAGGTTGAGACGGCTCTGGCGAATACCAAAGCCGATGTGGCCGACCGGATCGGCAGCATGAACCAGCAACTGGGGTCGCTCCAGAGCCGGGCTCAGGCCGACAAGCAAAATATCGAACAGCTCCAGCAGCGCCTGACAGACGCCATCAAGCAGGTCAACGCCACCCGGGAAACATCGCGCACCGACTGGCTCATGGCCGAAGCCGAATACCTGCTGCGCCTGGCTAACCAGCGCGTACTGATGGAGCAGACCGCGACCGGCGCATTGACCCTGCTTAAAGCCACTGACGATATTCTGCGCGAAAGTGACGATGTGGCGCTCTACCCGGTACGCGAGGCACTGGCCAACGATATCGCGGCCCTGGAAGCGGTGCCGGTGCTTGATGTGGAAGGGGTTTACCTGAAGCTGGCCGCCATGAATCGGCAGGTGGATGATCTGCGCCTGACCCCGATTACCGATCGTCGCAAACTACCGTCCATGCTGGAGGAGATCACGCCCGAGTCGGTGGAGAAAACCTGGACCGAGGGCGCTGCGGCGGCCTGGGGCAAGGCGATGGACAAGTTTGAAAAGCTGGTGGTTATTCAGCACCGTGACGAGCCGGTAGAACCGCTGTTATCACCGGAGCAGACTTACTATCTGCAGCAGAACCTGCACCTGATGCTGGAACAGGCGCAACTGGCTTTGCTGCAACGCAAGCAGCAGGCGTTCGACGCCAGCCTTGAAAAGGCCTCCCAGTGGATCGGCAACTATTTCAACGAAGAAGACGCGACAACTCAGGCGCTGCTGAGGGGCATCGGCGAACTGAACGCCACCAACGTTGCTCCTGAACTGCCCGACATCTCCGGCTCCCTGAAAGCCCTCAAGGGCCATCTGCGTGATATGGCCCGCCTGAAACAGGAGGCCGGGCAATGAAACGCTTTTTCATCATCTTACTGATCTTGCTGCTGGCCGGTGCCTGGCTGGGCCAGCTGATGGTGCAGGACCCGGGCTACGTTCTGATGGCCTACAAAGAGACCACGGTGGAAACCAGCCTCTGGGTTCTGCTGTTGATCGCCATTGTACTGTTTGCGGTCCTGCATACGGTGCTCAACCTGATCACCCGGGCCGGTGTACCAGCCCAGCGGATGCGCGACTGGCGCGGCCGTCGCAATCATAAGATCGCCCAGGGCAAGACTCTCAAAGGGCTGATGGCACTCTCCGAAGGCAACTGGTGGAAAGCTCAGCGCTACCTGACCCAGGCGGCCGAGCGTAGCGAACAACCTCTGATCAACTACTTGGCGGCCGCCAAGGCCGCCCATGAACAGGGCGACGCCAGCGGCGCTGATCAACTGCTGCAGAAAGCCCGAGAGGCCACCCCGAAAGCGGAAGTCGCTATCGGCATCGTTCAGGCCCAGATTCAGCTGGCCCGGGGTCAGAATGAACCCGCATTGGCAACACTGCTGCACCTGAAGCGTCTGGCTCCCAAACACAGCTATGTATTGAAACTGCTCAAGGAGACCTACGTTCGGTTGAACGACTGGTCTGGCCTCAACAAGCTGATGCCGGACCTCAAGCGCCACCAGGTGCTGCCTGATGAGCAGGTTCGCCGTCTGGAAACGGAGGCAGCCCATCACCTGCTGGACCAGAGCCTGGCGGAGCAGCCTGCGGAAGCGGACAGCAAGACCCGGCTGCAGGCGGTCGCTCACACCTGGCAATCACTGCCAGCCAACTGCACCCATGACAACCAGCTGATCGAACAGTACACCCAGCTGATGGTCGACGCTGGCAGCGCCGATGAAGCAGAGAAGATGCTGCGCGATCAACTTAAAAAGCAGTGGGATGAGTCATTGGTTCGCCTCTACGGTCGCATCCGCAGCAGCAATCCCCACAAACAGCTGGAAACAGCCCGTGGCTGGGCCAAGAAGCAGGACGAGAGTGCTGCTCTGGAACTGACCCTGGGCCGCCTGGCCATGCAGAATGAACATTGGGGCAACGCAATCAGCCACTTCGAGCGTAGCATTGAGCTGGAGCCAGGGGCCGAAGCCTGCGCAGAACTCAGCCGCCTGCTGACCCATCTGGGCGAGGGAGAACGCGCCTCCGCCGTCGCCGCACGCGGTTTCGAACTGATGAATGGCGCACTGCCCGCCCTTCCCCTGCCACCGGCAAAACAGCACGCACCGGACAAGGATTGAACTTGCGGCCACCGACCCCATCAAAGGGGTCGATTGGTAGTTACCCGGTATAAAGGAATTACAGATGTTGGAACGTCAATTCGAACGTTTGATGTATGTCTCACGCTGGATTCTGGCCCCGATCTATCTGGGACTGAGTCTGGCGCTGGTCGCACTGGGCATCAAATTCTTTCAGGAACTGATACACCTGTTACCCCATGTGACCGAGATCGCCGAAGCCGATATCGTACTGGTGGTCCTGTCACTGATCGATATTGCACTGGTCGGCGGACTCATCGTGATGGTGATGTTCTCTGGTTACGAGAACTTCGTATCCCGGATCGACCTGGATGAGGGCTCGGAAAAGCTGAGCTGGCTGGGCACACTGGATACCAACAGTCTCAAGAACAAGGTCGCCGCCTCCATCGTCGCCATTTCGTCGATCCACCTGCTGAAAATCTTCATGAATGCCGGCAATGTGGATAACGACAAACTGCTCTGGTACGTCATTATCCACCTGACGTTCGTGGTGTCCGCGTTTGCCATGGGCATTCTGGATAAACTCACGAAGAAATCTCACTGACGCCGGGCATAGCCGGTCAGCTTGAGCGTTAGATCAGAGAGCGCTCGCGCCGTACAAAGGCGAATCAGCGGCGCTCTTTCTTTATTTCCCTCAATGACGTCTGCCGGATAGGCCTGTTCAACCCGCCCCTCCAATAGCCAGGCCTCACAGATTTCGCAGACGCCATTGCGACAGGCATGGCGCAGGGGTACACCGGCTTCCACCAGCTGCTCCAGTAACGAAGCCTCCTGACGCAGCGCCAGGACAACCCCCTCTTCAGGTAGAGAAACCTGCCAGCGATTGAAATCGCTCTGCTCAATCGTCGTCAAAGATACCCAGCTCCTGCCAGATACTATCCACTCGCTCCTTAACCGCTGCATCCATGGTGATCGGCACGCCCCATTCACGGTCGGTTTCGCCGGGCCACTTGTTGGTGGCATCCATCCCCATCTTCGAGCCCAGGCCCGACACCGGGGAAGCAAAATCCAGGTAATCGATCGGTGTGTTGTCCACAAGCAGGGTATCCCGGCTCGGGTCCATTCGCGTCGTGATCGCCCAGATCACATCCTTCCAGTCCCGGGCGTTGACGTCGTCGTCACAGACAATCACGAACTTGGTGTACATAAACTGCCGCAGGAAAGACCAGACCCCCATCATCACCCGTTTGGCATGACCCGGGTACTGTTTCTTCATGGTGACCACCGCCATCCGGTAGGAACACCCCTCCGGCGGCAGGTAGAAATCGACGATCTCGGGAAACTGCTTCTGCAAAATCGGTACGAACACTTCGTTTAAGGCGACGCCAAGCACGGCGGGCTCATCAGGCGGTCGGCCGGTGTAGGTACTGTGGTAGATAGGCACCTCGCGCTGGGTGATGCGCTCGACGGTGAATACCGGAAAGCGATCCACCTCATTGTAGTAACCGGTATGATCACCAAAGGGGCCTTCATCAGCCAGTTCGTCCGAATAGATATAACCTTCAAGGATAATCTCGGCGCTGGCCGGTACCTGCAGATCATTACCGATACATTTCACCACCTCGGTCTTGCCACCGCGCAGCAACCCGGCAAAGGCGTACTCCGACAGGGTGTCCGGTACCGGAGTCACGGCACCGAGAATCGTGGCGGGATCCGCGCCCAGCGCCACCGCAACGGGGAAAGGTTCGCCGGGATGTTTGAGTTTCCATTCGCGAAAATCCAGGGCGCCTCCGCGGTGGGACAGCCAACGCATGATCAACTTGTTACGACCGATCAGTTGCTGACGGTAAATACCCAGGTTCTGACGCGATTTCTCAGGCCCGCGCGTCACGACCAGCGGCCAGGTCACCAATGGGCCGGCATCGCCGGGCCAGCAGGTTTGGATCGGTAATTTGTACAGATCCACATTATCACCCTCGATCACCGTATGCTGGCAGGGCGCATTTTTGACCACTTTGGGGCCCATGTTGAGCACCTGCTTAAAGACCGGCAGCTTCTCCCAGGCATCCTTCATCCCCCTGGGCGGCTCAGGCTCTTTCAGCTGCGCTAACAATTTACCCACGTCACGCAACGCAGTGACCGACTCCTCACCCATTCCCAGAGCCACACGATCCGGCGTACCGAACAGGTTAGTCAGCACCGGGTAGTCGTAGCCCTTGGGGTTTTCGAACAGCAGGGCCGGACCTTCAGCACGCAGCGTGCGGTCGCTGATCTCGGTCATCTCCAGGTAGGGATCGACCTCGGTCCTGATCCGCTTCAGTTCGCCACGCGCCTCCAGCATTTTTATAAAGTCGCGCAGATCCTTGTACTTGGGGTTACTCATCAGCAATCGGGCCTTTTGCTGGTTATACAGATGTGCTGGCTTTCCGGCCTATCAGCCCCGTCCAGCAGACATTAAAAAAGGCGAGCAGGAAGCCTTTTCAGAGCCTCTCTTACTCGCCTTTTTCACAAACAGATCAACCGTCGCGCTTATTTACGCTTCATCGACATGAAGAACTCATCGTTGGTCTTGAAGTCCTTCAGTTTGTCGATCACAAACTCGGTGGCTGCCGCGTCTTCCATGGAGTCGAGCAGCTTGCGCAGAATCCACATCCGCTGCAGCTCCTCCTCGCTGGTCAGCAGGTCTTCACGACGGGTGCTGGAGCGACGGATATTGATCGCCGGGAACGTACGTTTTTCAGCGATTTTACGGTCCAGGTGCACCTCGGAGTTACCGGTACCCTTGAACTCCTCGAAGATAACCTCGTCCATCTTGGAGCCGGTATCGACCAATGCGGTAGCGATGATGGTCAGGCTGCCGCCCTCTTCAATGTTACGGGCCGCACCGAAGAAACGCTTGGGGCGCTCCAGCGCATGGGCATCCACACCACCGGTCAGTACCTTACCGGAAGAGGGAATTACCGTGTTATAGGCACGGGCCAGACGGGTGATGGAGTCGAGCAGGATCACCACGTCCTTCTTGTGCTCAGTCAGGCGTTTGGCCTTCTCCAGCACCATCTCGGCTACCTGTACGTGGCGGGATGGCGGCTCATCGAAGGTGGAGGCAACCACTTCACCGCGCACGGTGCGCTGCATGTCGGTGACTTCCTCCGGGCGCTCGTCGATCAGCAGAACGATCATGTAGCACTCGGGGTTGTTGCGCGTGATGCTGTTGGCGATGTTCTGCAGCATCAATGTCTTACCCGCCTTTGGCGGCGACACGATCAGGGCGCGCTGACCTTTACCCATCGGGGTGACCAGATCCAGCACACGGGCCGTGATATCTTCGGTACTGCCGTTACCCAGCTCCATCCGCAGACGCTTCTGCGCAAACAGCGGCGTCAGGTTCTCAAACAGAATCTTGTTTTTCGCGTTCTCGGGACGGTCATAGTTGATCTCGTTGACCTTGAGCAGCGCGAAGTAGCGTTCACCATCTTTCGGCGGGCGAATCTTGCCGGCGATGGTGTCTCCGGTGCGGAGGTTAAAGCGTCTGATCTGGCTGGGGGAAACGTAGATATCGTCGGGACCGGCGAGGTAGGAGGAGTCTGCGGAGCGGAGGAAACCGAAGCCGTCCTGCAGAATCTCGAGAACACCATCGCCGTAGATGTCCTCCCCACTCTTCGCATGCTTCTTCAATATCGCGAAGATAACGTCCTGTTTGCGGGATCGGGCCATGTTGTCGAGGCCCATTTCGGTGGCGATGTCCAGTAGTTCCGGAACGCTTTTTGTCTTGAGTTCGGTTAGATTCATAGTTTTTTTGGAAGCGGCCATGAAAGGCCGATTTCGGATGGGACCGGAGTGATTAGTCGGAAGAAAAAATTCAGTGATCAGGCCGGGTTATACGACGGACGCCGCCACCGGACAGATAAGTGAAAAGCAATATAAAGCCTAAGGGTTGTGCTGTCCAGCACGTAATGCAAGAAAACGCAATGGTCCGCCGGACACAGTGCGTTTTCTTTCGGTGTGCTTAGAGGTTCGCGTCCACAAAAGCGGCCAACTGCGATTTGGACAGTGCGCCAACCTTGGTCGCTTCAACGTTTCCACCCTTGAACAGCATCAGCGTGGGGATACCACGAATACCGAACTTCGGTGGTGTCTCGTTATTCTCATCGATATTGAGCTTGCAGACCTTCAGACGACCGGCGTAGTCCTTGGCGATCTCCTCCAGTACCGGGGCGATCATTTTGCAGGGACCACACCATTCAGCCCAGTAATCTACCAGGACAGCGCCCTCCGCTTTCAACACTTCCTCTTCGAAGGTGGCGTCGGTGACGCTAACGATGTTTTCACTCATTGGCTCTGCTCTCCAGTGCACCTGGTGCGTTAAAAATCTGACCACCGATGATACCACCAGCATCGAACCAATGTGAACAGGCGGTTAAACGCCATCGACACGCCTGCACCGATGGATAACATCTGGTAATCTTGCGCGACGCAACAAAGTGGACGGCCAAGCCGCCACCGGTGGGTCAAGCTCAACTTCGGAGGTGCTACACGGCATGCTCGACCAGGAACCCCCTACAACCGGCGATCTGCTCGCCGCTATCGACCTGGGCTCCAACAGTTTTCACATGGTGGTCGCCCGCCTGGTGGACGGTGAGCTCAAGCCGCTCGATGTGATGTCGGAAAAAGTTCAGCTGGCGGCCGGTATCGGAGACGATGGTCTGCTTAGCGAAGAAGCGCAACTGCGCGGACTGGAGTGTCTCAGCCGCTTTGCCCAGCGCATCAAAGAGCTGCCTCGCAATGCCATCCGCATCGTCGGCACCAACGCGCTACGTGAGGCCAAGAACCGGGACGAATTTATTCGCCGCGCACGCACATTGATGGGAGCCCCCATTGAAGTTATTGCGGGCCGTGAAGAGGCACGCCTGATCTACCTGGGTGTTGCGCATACGTTGGCGGACGACAGTGACCGCCGCCTGGTGGTCGATATCGGGGGTGGCAGTACCGAGTTTATTATCGGATCCCGCTTTGAACCGCTGAAGCTGGAAAGCCTTCATATGGGCTGTGTCAGCTACACCAAGCGTTTTTTTGCCGATGGCAAGATTACGCCCGACGCCATGGACAAAGCAGAAACGGCGGCCGCTCGGGAACTGCTGGCTATTCGCCGGGATTATCGCCGGCTGCGCTGGCAAAGCACCATCGGCTCTTCCGGCACCGTCAAGGCACTGCGACAGGCTTGCAACGCACTGGGTTATGGCGACCAAATCACGCTCGAGGGGCTCAGGGCGGTTCGTAAACAGCTGCTCTCGTTCGGCAGTGCAGACCGGATCGATATCGAAGGGATCAAACCGGCCCGGCGCGCGGTTTTGCCCTCCGGCGCAGCCATCCTGCTGGCGGTTTTCGAGTTGCTGGGCATTGAGCAGATGGACTACTCCGATGGCGCTCTTCGCGAGGGACTGCTTTACGATATGGCCGGGCGTCTCAACCATGAAGATGTCCGTGAACGCAGCATTGCTGCGCTGATGAAACGCTACCACGTCGATACCGGACAGGCTCAGCGCATAGAAGCCAGCGCGCTCTATCTGCTCGCGCAGATCCGCGACACCTGGGAGATCGCCGACAGCGAATATCAGGATATGCTCAGCTGGGCCGCCCGCACTCACGAGATCGGGCTGACCATCGCCCATACCCAGTTCCACAAACACAGCGCCTACCTGCTCCAGCACTCCGACCTGCCCGGCTTCACCAACACCGAGCAACAACTGCTGGCGTTTCTGGTACGTGGCCATCGCCGCAAGTTTCCCAAGGAAGAGTTCCGCGCTCTGCCCGAGCAGAGCCAACAGCCGTTTCTGCGCCTGTGCGTGCTGCTGCGCCTGGCCGTAATCCTGCACCGCAGTCGCACCACAGCCAGGCTTCCCGCCATTCAATTGAGCATCAACAACGGCAATGAGCTGACCCTGCGCTTCCCCACCGGCTGGCTGACCCACCATCCGCTCACCCGGGCCGACCTGGAGAGCGAGGCAGAATACCAGCGCGCCAATGGCCATACCCTACGCATCGAGTAAGCGCCTGAGGCAAACTTTTTCAAACCTCCTGACGCAAAACGCCCCGCATCAGCGGGGCGTTTTCGTTCGATCCGTTCAGCGCGCTATCACGCCTGAGGACCAGCCTGCTTGATCGCCTCAGAGACGCCGTCAAACTTCTGGAAGTTATTGACGAACTGGCCGATCAGATCCTTCGCTGCAGCATCATAGGCCGCCGGATCAGCCCAGGTTGTGCGCGGATTGAGCAGTTTGTCATCGACACCGGGCACTGACTTGGGTACCGACAGGTTAATACCCGGCAAATGCTCGGTTTCACAATCTTTCAGGGCACCGCTCTGGATACCGCTGATGATGGCACGGGTCGTCGGGATACTGAAGCGCTCCCCGGTACCATAGGAACCACCGGTCCACCCCGTGTTAACTAGGTAAACCCGGGACCCGAACTCTTCAATCCGCTTCATCAGCAGATCTGCGTATACATGCGCCGCACGCGGGAAGAAGGGTGCACCAAAGCAGGTGGAGAAGGTGGACTTGATGCCGCCACCGGAGCCCATTTCCGTGGAGCCAACCAGCGCCGTATAACCGGACAGGAAGTGGTACGCCGCCGCTTCCTTGGTAAGCACAGACACCGGCGGCAACACGCCGGTCAGGTCGCAGGTCAGGAAGACGATGGCATCCGGTTCGGAGCCCATGTTGGTAGCTGAACGTTTCTCAACATGATCCAGAGGATAAGCACAGCGACCGTTCTCGGTCAGGTGTGTATCGTTGTAATCCGCGTGACGTTTGGCATCCAGATGAACGTTCTCGACAATGGCGCCAAAACGGATTGCATCCCAAATGATCGGCTCGTTTTTCTTGCTCAGGTTAATGGTCTTGGCATAGCAACCACCTTCCAGGTTGAAGACCACGCCCTTGCCCCAACCATGCTCATCGTCACCGATCAGGTAACGGGTCGGATCGGCTGACAGCGTAGTTTTACCGGTACCGGACAGACCGAAAAACAGCGTAGTAGAACCATCTTCCCCGATGTTGGCCGAACAGTGCATCGGCAACACATCTTTTTCCGGCAGCAGGAAGTTCTGTACCGAGAACATCGCCTTTTTCATTTCGCCGGCGTAGCGCATACCTGCGATCAGCACTTTGCGCTTGGCAAAGTTGAGGATGACGCAGCCATCGGAGTTGGTACCGTCACGCTCCGGCTCACAGACAAAGCCAGCCACGTTGAGCACCTGCCACTCCTCTTTGCCCTTCGGGTTGTACTCATGAGGGCGGATAAACAGGTTCTGACCGAACAGGTTCTGCCACGCCGTCTGGGTAGACATTTTCACCGGCAGATAGTGATTGGGATCCGCCCCCACATGAACATGAGAAACGAAATGCTCCTGATCGGCGAGATAGGCCTCAACCCGGTCCCAGAGCGCATCGAACTTGTCTGCGGGAAACGGACGATTGATATTGCCCCAGTCGATCACATCGGAAGTACTGGGCTCTTCAACGATGTAGCGATCCATCGGTGAGCGACCGGTACGTTTACCGGTGGTTACAACGAGTGCGCCGGTGTCCGCCAGAACACCCTCTTTGCGAGAAACCGCCAGCTCGACCAGCTCCGCCGGGCTCGGATTCACGTGTACGCGATTGACGTTATCTGTGGTCATTACCTGATTCCCTTGGCTGCGCGCCAAATTTACCTGAAAGCAATTATTCTGTTACGCGCACCGTTGGCCGGCCGCATTTATTATTCTGGGGATGCATATTATCGCACAAAGTGAAGGCCAGGATAACCCGGAACCCTTCTCATTTGCGCCCGGGAAGTATTCCCCCGTATCGGCGCTATGCAAAGCCCCTGTTCCCGTTCAACAGTCGGGCTTAGTGTATCTGATCCGGCTGATCCAGCGGGCCGCCATTGCTGAACAGCGCCTGTATATCGGCCTTGTCGAAACGATAGAGTTCGTTACAGAAATGACAGCTCACCTCAAGCACACCGTCATGCTCATCCGCCAACTGAAGCAGCTCCTCCTCGGTCATCATCTGCAGCGCCTCGGCGCTGCGCGTCCGTGAGCAGTCACACTGAAAACGCAGGCTTTCCGGTTCATACAAACGGCACTTCTCCTGGTGAAACAGACGATACAGCACGGTTTCGTTATCCAGTTCGATGAGCTCGCTGTCCTTCAGCGTCGATGCCAACGCGGAGATCCGCTCCCAGTCGTCGACACCGGTCCCGGCAGCAGGAAGAACCTGCAACAGAAGGCCCACCGCCTTCTGCGAATCGGCCGCCAAATGAATACTGGTCGATAGCTGCTCAGACTGACGGAAATAATCCTCGAGACACTCAGCCAGCGAAGGCTTCTCCAACGGCACCACCCCCTGATAGCGCTGACCGCCTTCAGGCTCGATGGTCAGTGCAAGACGACCATTGACCAACAGCTCATTAAAGGGCGCCTCGGCAAGGGCACCCTCGTAACGCGCGATGGCCCTGAGATCCTGGTGATGACTGCACTCCGCCATCAAGATACGCAGGTTTCCTTCACCCTGAGCCTGCAGTGAAAGCCGTCCCTCAAACTTTAGGTTGGAGCTCAACAGACTGACCGCGGCCAGCATCTCACCAAGTATTCGGCGGATAACCGGAGGGTAATCTGCCCGCGCGAGCACCTCGGCATAACTTTCCTCTACCCGCGCGATTACGCCGCGGACATCAATCTCGTCAAAAAGAATGCGCTGAATATGGTCTGAGTTACTCACATCTCACCTACGGAAACTAAGTCCCGACCGCCAGCGGCCGCCGGGCTGGATAAAACAAAGGCGCGATTTTACGGAATGTTGTCGGGAACATCACGCGATCTATCATATTACCGGCCCAAAAACAGCGTCCTCGGTTCAAAACCGGCCTTTAACCCGAAGTAACTCCCGCCGACTCTTTTTATCGGGTCGCTGATCCGGCGCGCTGCCCATCTGTTTGCGCTCGGCGGCACGCTGCTCGCGCGCTTGAATACTCTCTTGGGTTTCGCGATAGAGCTTCTGGGCTTCGGGTGCGCCACGGCGCTGATCGGACAACGCCAGTACCTCAACAACCTTTTCCTCATTACCCTGGCGAATCTGCAGTTTGGCGCCCACCTCCACCATCTTGCTGCATTTGGCTCGCTGGCCGTCATAATGCACTTTGCCACCTTCGATCATCGCCTTGGCCAGGGCCCGGGTTTTGTAAAATCGCGCGGCCCATAGCCACTTATCCAGACGAACCTTGGACGCCTCAGCGGCTTTTGAATCTTTGCTCATTGTGGTGGCATAACCTCCGCAAAGTCGTGAACGGTTTCAAAGGTATCGCTCTCGCGCGCCGGCTGTTGACTGTCAGGCTGCGCGACATACAACAGGTGACGAATGCCAAACCGCCGGGCGGACTCAAGCACCGGCTCACTGTCTTCAACCAACAACGTACGCCCCGGGTCGAAGGGCTCCACCTGCTGCAGTTTAGACCAGAAGGCGACATCTTCTTTGGGCAAGCCGAAGTCATGGGAACAGATCACTGCATCCACAAGCTGATCGACCCCGGTACGCTCGACCTTGAGGCTGAGGCTGTCACGGTGCGCATTGGTCACAATGAGAGTCCGCCGCCCACTGCGGCGCAGGGCTGCCAGAAAATCTTCCACCCCCGGGCGATAGCCAATACGGTCTGCCACTTCACGCTTAAGCTCGGCGATGGGAAGATCCAGCTCGCGGCTCCAGTAGTCCAGGCAATACCAGTTGAGCGAACCGCGTTCGGACATGATCCGTTCAATCAGCGGATCGCGGCTGGTAGCCGGATCCAGCCCATGACGCTGGGCATAACGCAACGGCATGAACTCCAACCAGAAATGTGCATCGAAGTGAAGGTCGAGCAGGGTACCGTCCATGTCGAGCAGAACAGTATCCACGGCTTGCCAATCAAGCATAATCAGGGAAAACTCTGTGTTGAATGGGACTTAAAAAGGGATCAAAAGTATGCCCCGAAAGCCGGACATTTTGAAGGTAACCCCGGTTGCTCAGAGCCAGCTGTTCCAAATAGAGGCGCTGGACCTGCGTTTCAGTAACGGTGTGGAACGCCGCTTCGAGCGCCTGTCCAACCGGGGGCGCGGGGCTGTTATGGTTGTCGCTGTCGACACCGACAACAACCTGCGTCTGATTCGCGAATATGCGGCCGGTCTGCACGATTATATCCTGACGCTGCCCAAGGGGCTGATCGATCCAGGCGAAACACCACTCGAAGCGGCCAACCGCGAACTTCAAGAGGAGGTGGGGCTGGGTGCCCGTGAATTGATACCGCTCAAGAAGCTCTGCTCAGCACCCAACTACATGGGCCACCAGATCGATATTATTCTGGCCCGCGACCTCTACCCCAGCCAGCTGGAGGGCGACGAACCCGAGCCGCTTGAGCCGGTGGCCTGGCCATTAAGCGATATTGACGCGCTTGCCATGGACCCGGCGTTCGCCGAAGGCCGTGCCGTGGCAGCACTTTATCTGGCCCGGCACTTTCTCGACACCGAGCCGCGCTAGAGAATATCGAACACCAGGGCTTGCAATCCCGTCCAGCCATCCCCATTACCTCGTGTAACGGCTTGGCGGGGCCGTTACCGGACGCCAAGACCGATAAAGGCACTACAGTTTGTGCCATGATACTGACCCATAAGGGTGCTATTATCGGTTCACCGCCGAGGGTGACCCGATGGGCTAACCCAGTTTTATGCTTGAAAGTACGACGGCTGCCGGCCGTGTTTCTAGCGGCTGTACAACGCCAAGGACTTTCGGAAACCTGTCAAACAAATAAGGTGAATTATTATGAGCTTTGAACTGCCAGCACTGCCGTACGCAAAGGATGCTCTGGAACCGCACATCTCCGCCGAAACTCTGGAATACCACCACGGCAAACACCACAACACCTACGTGACCAAGCTGAACGGTCTGGTACCGGGCACCGAGTACGAAGGCAAGTCTCTGGAAGAGATCATCAAGTCTGCACCGGCTGGTGGTGTATTCAACAACGCCGCTCAGATCTGGAACCATACCTTCTACTGGCACTGCCTGTCCCCGAACGGTGGCGGTGCGCCCACTGGTGCTATCGCTGACGCCATCAACGCCAAGTGGGGTTCTTTCGAGAAGTTCCAGGAAGAGTTCAACGACAAGGCCGTTAACAACTTCGGCTCCAGCTGGACCTGGCTGGTGAAAAACGCTGATGGCTCCCTGGAGATCGTCAACACCAGCAACGCGGGCACTCCGATGACCAGCGGCCAGACTGCACTGCTGACCGTCGACCTGTGGGAACACGCTTACTACATCGATTACCGTAACGCGCGTCCGGAATACCTGAAAGGTTTCTGGTCACTGGTGAACTGGGACTTCGCGAACCAGAACTTCGCCTGATCAAAGGTTTGATCAACGCTGAAAAAGGCGCCTCATTGGGGCGCCTTTTCCGTTTCCGACCCTAAGACCGGGTCAAGTACCTGCCAAACCGTATCCAGCAGTTTCGGCTGAGCCTTCGCCTTGGGATGATAACCATCCTCCTGCATCAGATCCCAGTCATCGGCGACCCCTTCAAGCAGAAAAGGGACCAGCACAGCGCTCTTTTCCTCAGCGACCTCCTGAAACAGCGCAAAAAACGCCTGGGTGTAACGCGGGCCATAGTTGGGTGGCAGATGATTACCCACCAAGATCACACGCGCGCCAGACACCTCAGCAGTTTCTACCAATTGCTCCAGATTGCGCCGGACGATATCCAGCGGCGTACCGCGCAAACCATCATTGGCACCCAGCTCGATAATCACAATACTTGGCTGATGAGTTTCGAGCAGGGGCGGCAACCGACTCAATCCGCCACTGGTGGTTTCACCGCTGACGCTGGCATTGACCACCTCCAGATCATACCCCTGCTCCGACAGGCGCTGTCGCAGCAGGTTAACCCACCCCTGGTCCCGTTCAATACCGTAGGCCGCCGACAGGCTATCCCCGAGCACCAGTAGCGGCGATGCCTGAGCCACACCCGAAATCAGCAAAATCAGAAACAGAAATACGCGCATTATTGTCGCTCCTTTACACTTCTTATCAGAACCATTGGTTCCCTCAGGGCTCATACGTGCAATAGTGGGTGCTCCGCTCACCTAAAATCCGCGTAACCCGATAGATAAACCAGATACGAGATGGATATGGATCAGTCTACCCGTGAAAACCTGATGATCGAAACCCGCTCAATCAGCAAAGTATTTCAGACCGAGGCCGGGGCCGTCACACTTTTCAGCGGCCTGGACCTGCAGGTTCGTCCTGGTGAGAGCCTGGCCATCGTCGGCCGATCCGGCGCCGGAAAATCAACCCTGCTCAGCCTGTTGGCCGGCCTCGATACCGCAACCGAGGGCCAGGTGTTGATTGAAGGTCAGGAGATGGAGTTGCTGGGTGATGAAGAGCGCGCCCGGCTCAGAGCCACCAAAATCAGCTTCATCTTTCAGTCATTTCACCTGCTGCCGGAGCTGACCGCACTGGATAATGTGCGCCTGCCACTGGAGATCAGGGGTGCCGAAAGCCCGGACAAGGAGGCTGCTCACTGGCTGTCACAGGTTGGACTGGAGCCACGCCTTCACCACTACCCGGCACAGCTATCGGGCGGTGAGCAGCAGCGTGTGGCTATCGCACGCGCCTTTGCCACCCAGCCCAGGCTGCTGTTTGCCGACGAGCCCACGGGCAACCTGGATGAGGAAACCGGCGCCCGGATTATCGATCAGCTGTTTGCACTCAACCAGCAGCAGGATACGACCCTTATTCTGATTACTCATGATCCGGAACTCGCTGCCCGCTGCGATCGTCGCCTGCGTTTACACAACGGAGCCCTGACGGAGATTACCTCATGAGTCTGCTTATGCGCCTGGCCGGACGCCAGCTGAAGACTCAACTGCGCACCACTGAATGGCGTGCACTGCTGCTGGCCACCTGGATCGCCATTACCCTGACCACACTGCTGACCCTGCTAGGCGACCGCCTGGAACGGGGGCTGCTGCGCGAAAGTGCAAATTTGTTGGGGGCCGATCTGGTACTGAGCAGCAGCCGCCCACTCAGCGACGAACGGCTTGATGAGATAGAAGCCAGCGGCCTCACACAGACCCGGGTGGTGCAGTTCCCCAGCATGATCTCCAACCCCACCGGCGGAGACACACCGCCGATGCTGGTCTCCGTTCGCGCCGCCACTGCGCCCTACCCCCTGCGTGGCGAGATCATCACGGAACCCGCCCAAACCACAGACTTGCCGGAACCTGGGCAAGTCTGGGTGGAACAGCGCGTTCTGAGCCAACTGGGCCTGCAGCCGGGCGAGACACTGGAGTTGGGGTACAGCGAGTTTACCATCAGCGCTGAACTGATCAGCTCACCGGACCGGGGTACCGGTTTTCGCAGTTTCAGCCCCCATATCATCATCAACCGCAGCGACCTGGAAGCCACCGGCGTACTGGCCCCGGGCAGCCGAGCCAGCTTTCGACTGCTGATGGCTGGCGACAAGGAATCGGTTGCCGCAATGGACGCCCAGCTAAGGCCGTCGCTGGCGGACCACGAGCGCCTGCTGGCCCTGCGCACGGATCAACCATTGACCGGGAACGCGTTGGGTAACGCGTTGGCCTACCTGAAACTCTCTGCTCTGACCGCCCTATTGCTATCGGCGCTGACCATACTGCTCAGCCTGCGCCGGTTCAGCCAGAAACAGCACACCCGCAGTGCGCTGCTGCTTAATCTGGGCCTGAACCCGGGCCAACTGGTGCGCATCTATCTCTACCAACTGCTGCTGGCCTGGGTAGCGCTCGCCCTGCTGGGTACGGCTACCGCCGTGTTGCTGGATAGCGCCATACAGGGTTGGCTGGCCAACCTGTTGCCCCAACGTCTGCCCGACCCCGCGCCTTACCTCTGGTTCAGCGGTGCCGCACTAGGTCTAGTCATGTTGATTTTGATCGGTTTGCCGCCAGTGCTTTCACTGGCGCGCATCCCCGTGGCACACCTGCTGCGCGGCGACAGTCCCCCCCAGGATAAACGCGCCCGTACCTTGCAAATGATCTGTCTTGCTCTGTTGGCTGTCACCCTGCTGGTATTCCTCCAGGCTCCGCTGGCCGCGCTGATCCTGCTGGTGCTGCTACTGGTTGGCGGCACTCTGTTCGGATTTATTGCCCAGTGGCTGCTGGTACGCGCCGCTGAGCCCCTGGCCAACCGACTTTTGCTGGGCAAACTGCTGCGCCTGCGTCTGCGCCAGCAGCGTAAATGGCACCGTCTGCAATCAGCCGTCATCGTACTATTGCTAACCCTGCTGGCGGTGGTCTGGGTCAGCCGCTCCGACCTGCTGGCCGAGTGGCGCGCCAAGTTCCCCACGGATACGCCGAACTTCTTCGTGATCAACATTCAACCCTGGCAGAAACCGGATCTGGATCGCTTTCTGGAGCAGAACACGATCGACAGTCAGCTCTACCCAATGATCCGAGGCCGTCTCAACGAGCTGAACGGTAAGCCGATCCGACCCCAACTCAACGAAGAGCAGCTTCAGGACAACAGCCTGCACCGGGAACTCAATCTGAGCTGGACCCACGACAAACCGGCGCATAATGAACTCCTGGCCGGCCAATGGTGGGAGGAGACCCCTGATCGACCGCAGATATCGGTGGAGCAGGACATGATGGGAGACCTGGGTTTGAAGATCGGTGACAGCCTGGGCTTTGATATCGGCGGCCAGCAGGTGTCCGCTGAGATCACCAGTGTCCGCGGGGTGGAGTGGACCTCGTTCCGACCCAACTTCTACGTCATCTTCAGTCCCGGCGCGCTGGAGTCCTACCCATCCACCTGGATCACCAGTTTCCGTCTGGAAGGAGAGCGCAAGGCACTGGCCACACAGATGCTCTCTGAATTCCCGTCGCTGACACTGATCGATATCGACCAGCTACTGGCCCAGTTGGCCACCTGGCTCAAGCGATTGGGAGATAGTTCAGCCATGATCCTGGGACTGACGCTGTTTTGCGGGCTGATCCTGATGGCAGTCACACTGCTGCAGGCGTTGGAGCAGCGTCGCTTTGAAGCGGCCCTGATGCAGACACTGGGCGCCAGTGGCCGCCAGACCCGCCGCCTGGACCTGCTGGAGTTTCTGCTGCTGGGTCTGGTCTGCGGGGCTCTGGCTGGTTTCAGTGCCGAGCTGGTACTGGCCGGCTTGCACTTGGCGCTGATCGATGTTGAGCCGCGGTTGCACCCAACACTCTGGGTTGCGTTACCGGCACTGGCATCCTGCTTTTTCGTGGTCACCGGTGTACTGATCCGCCGCCCATTGCGGCTGGATCAGTGCTACCGGCTGCTGCGCGCAGGCGCGTAGGCCATACGGCCGTTAGAGGGCGGGCTCAACGCGGGGCTCGCCCTCCTGGTCGACCTGCGGATAGCACAGGAACAGGCGTTCACCATCAATCCGCTGCTGCAGGCGCTGTTTGAGCACCACCGCACGGTTTTCCGCCAGCTCGGCCAGCTGTTTGTCCAGCTCCGCTGCCAAGGCGTCAGGCTCGAGCGGCTCGTCGGCTTTCTCGTTAGCCTCACGCAGGGTCTCGCCTAACAGAGTCCGATCGGACTCAACGGCAATACCGCACAGGTTAAGGCGCAACGCTGAGCGCTGCTCAAGCAAACCCGCCAGCTGTTCCAGATAGTCCGTGGCACCGGCGACCGGGAGGTCACTGCCCGGCTCGAAGCCGACCGGCTCCAGGCTGATAAAGGCGCCGGTTTTGCTGGCCTTGATCGCAGTTTGTGCCAGAGAGATCAGCGCACCATAGGGCTGCAACGCCTTCGTCAGATAGCTCAACACTCCCTGCTTGACCCCTTTTCCGGCCACCCGATTGATGATGCTCTGGTAATCAAACTCGGGGTCATCCAGTGACCCGCTGATCGGTACGTCCAGATCAATATTGTCGTTATCGTCCTGGAGCACAGCCACGGCGGTGCCCAACGGCATCGAGATCCGCGCCTGAAAGTCCTGAATCTGCTCCTGATCCACCGGGTCCACCGCCAGACGATGCAGCCGAATACGGTTCTCACCGTTGAGCTGATCCTGCTCCAGCGTCCCCTCCAGATCCAGCGCCAGCTGGCCGCTTTTGAGGAAATAGCCGGTGTATTTGATGCTGTACGGACTTAACGCCGGCAGCTCCATGCCGGTCAGCTCCGCATTCCAGTGTCCACTGCGGGGCGAGCCGATCAGATTGACCGCACCCTCGGCCTTCAGTTCTGCGAACTGATCGATACCGGCACTGAATGAAAACTCACTTTGAGCGCTGCCCGCCGTGTCTATATCGCGGATCACGGCTTCCCGAATAGTGATCCGGGTATCAAAAACCGGCTGTGTTGACCGGTCGGTGAAATAGAATGCACTGTCTCCGCCAATGCGCGCCTCGTCCACGGAAACACGCAGTGGCTGGCCGACATCTGCGCCGGGCGCCTCCGCCTGGGACTCAGGTGCGGACTGACCTGAGTTCACGCTCTCCAGGCGAGCGGTCAGTGCCTCCAGTTCCAGCGGACGCATCTGTTCATCCAGGGTCAGACGGGAGACTAATCCTTCCAGATCGATCCGCCCAATCCCGACTCGCTCGCTATCCATCACGAGCTGCTCCAGCCGCCCGCTGCCCAGTGAGGCGAACAGAGGCTCCCCCCCGGTGTCTATATCCAGCGCTTTGAGCTCGGCCGATGCAAGGCTGAGATCCAGCGGCAAGGCCAACGTCATGTCGTTGACAGCAAGCGATTCGAAACGGGCCAAGGGCGCACCGTCCCCAACCTGAAGGTCGGTGCGACCCACGCCTACCCGGGAGACCTGTGCCGAGAGCCGACCATCACTAATCTGGTACTCCCCCTGCGACTGGACATCCAGCGCTGCTATTTCGCTCCCCATGGACGGCGCCATGCTTAACTCTGCACCCTCAAGTGCTAATCGCATCTCCTGCCAGCCCCACTGATCAAACTGCCGGGTGCTAAGCCGGGTCTGCAGGTCAACCCTGTTCATCGTCAGTTTGAGGGACTCCCCCTGGCCCAACTGCAACTGATTCAGTGCCAGCTGATGGCGGCCCGTCATCGACCCGCCCTCGGCCATGGCGAGCGCCACCTGGCCCTGCCATGTCAGGTCATTCACGGTCAGATCCAACGCCTCTTGAGCTTGTTGAGATAACGCCAGGCCACCGCCCTTCACCGCGCCGTCCACATCGATACTGATCGATTCGCCGTCATCCAGCACCACCTGCCCCTGCCAGTTCAGGCTCTGCAGTTGAGCATCCAGCGCGTCCTGAGCGAACCGGGGCTGCTGCAGCTCCAGAGATCCATCCAGAGTCAACTTAGCGAGCTGAAACTGCTCCAACGCCAGATCGGCATCGCCCTGCCACACCAATTGACCCACTTGAATATCGGACGTTGAATCGTAGCGGAACCGGTCAACCTGAATGCGCCCTCTGGGCGCCACTTGAAGCGAGTTGCCCTCCAGGGCCAGATTCACTTGAAGATCCGTGGTCAGGGTAGCCTCGAGCTCCGGCACAAAAGCGGACGTCAGCGATTGCACAGGCAATTGCTCAATCTGGATCGCGATATCGCCTCGTTTATTCTCCGCCAGCGGTACAGACCGGGTATCCAGCGAGAAGGGAGCCCCGTTGATGCGGCCTGAAAGGCTCAGCGCAGTCTCCAGATCGGGTTGCCAGAGATAGACACTCCCCAGTGCCAGCTGGTCCAGCTCCAGGTGATGGGCCTGGTCTTCAAGCCGAAGACGCCAGTCCACTGCCTTAAGCGCCAGTCCATCCAGGCCCAGGCTCCAGGATGACGGCTCTGTGGTCGCTGCAGACTCATCTTCCGGCTGAGCGTCGGTCAACGCACTCAGGTTAATAGGCCCCAACCACTGCTCATCATCGCGGTAAACAAGCCCGCCTCGCAGGCCCTCAACCAGCACGCGCTGAACACGGAGCTGCTTATCAAACAGTGCCGCATAGTCCAGATCCAGGTCCAGTCGATCCAGTTCCAGCGGAAACCGCCCTTCACTGCGCGCTTTCAACCCCAAGAGTTCAACACGTCCGCTGAACCAATCGATATTCAAAGCGCGAAACCGGGCATCCTCAACACCCTGATCTCGCAGCCAGATCACAGCTTGATCACGCACCAGAAAGGGTATGGAATGCAACACCAAGCCCAGTGCCAACAGCGTGCCCATCCCGCCTGCGATCCATCTCATGCAATAACACTCCCTGAAAAAACAAACGCATTTTTCTTTTATAGCAGTCTCGGACGACGAAATCAGGTTCACGCTGGCAGATGCCTTCCAGGCGCGACCATCTGTAAAGAAATTGAACAGCCTGATAGAATCCGGCCCGCCGCCGAGACGGCCTCCAGGCTGTCCGGGCGGTCAAATAACGATTCGAAAGATCGATTTTACTTTTTAGCAGTACAGGGTGAAAACAATGGCAAGTAATGAAAACTTCCGTGACAGTTCTGGCTTTGGTTGGATCGTCGTTAACCTGATCGCCATGGTATGGATCACCATGCCGGTATCACTGGTCCTGACTCAGGTCGTTCAGTGGTAAAAGCGGCTCGGGTTTACCTGCTTCATCGGCCTCAAGCGACTGAAAGCAGGTGAACTCTCGCGCCGATAAGGCCTCAGCGTCGAAACCCTTGGTTAGTCCGCACGCCGGGGCCTGATTCCTCCGCTCTCCTCTATCCCAGCTTTCCCAAACACGCCCCTGAACCGACGCTGTTCAATGAGCTCTGGAAGAAACGCCTGAGTATTCAGTGAGTATCGTGCAGGGTTTCAACACCACTTTCGGTGCCCATCAGCACCACATTGGCGGCACGCAGGGCGAAAAGGCCATTGGTGACGACGCCGACGATATTATTGATCTGCTGTTCCAGTCCTTTCGGATCCAGAATTTCCATATCATGCACATCAAGAATCACATTACCGTTATCGGTTACTACACCTTCCCGGTACACCGGCTGACCGCCCAGTTTGACCAGTTCCCGCGCCACATAGGAGCGCGCCATGGGAATCACCTCCACCGGTAACGGAAACTCACCCAGCAGATCCACTTTTTTAGTACTGTCGACGATACAAACGAACTCGCGCGCCACCGCCGCTACAATCTTTTCCCGGGTCAGGGCTCCGCCACCGCCCTTAATCAGATGCAAGTGCCGATCAAATTCGTCCGCGCCATCCACGTATACGGCAAGCTGATCCACGCTGTTGAGATCAAACACCTCGATCCCGTGGCTCTTGAGCCGCTCGGCAGTGGCCTCTGAGCTTGCGACCGCACCGCCAAAATCGTTTTTGACCTCAGCCAGTGCATCAATAAAAAGGTTGGCCGTTGAACCTGTGCCCACACCGATGATGGTATCGTTTTCCAGCTTTGGCCGAATACGCTCAACCGCGGCACGGGCAACCGCCTGTTTCATTTCGTCCTGGGTCATGACCTGCTCACGTTTCTCATAGGGTTGGGATCTGGCGCGATTATAGCCAAGTGTCGCCCCCCCTTATAGACGCTAATGGGCAGAGCCGATACCATTTGGCCTCCTGAAATGTGCGGATCGACGCCACTCAACACACAGAAGCGACCTATGCAGCGTTATATCAAGAAAATCCTCGAAGCCCGCGTCTATGACATCGCCCGTGAAACGCCGATGGATGAAGCGCGCGGTTTATCAGAACGCCTCAGCAATCGCGTGCTGCTCAAGCGCGAAGATGAACAGCCGGTGTTCTCGTTCAAGATTCGCGGCGCCTACAACAAGATGGCCCAGCTGAATGACGAGGAGAAAGCGCGTGGGGTGATTACCGCCTCGGCGGGCAACCATGCACAAGGCGTTGCCGCTTCAGCCAGGCATTTGGGCATTAAAGCGACCATCGTCATGCCCAAGACCACACCCGATGTGAAGGTTGCCAACGTAAAACGTCTGGGCGGTCGCGCGGTCTTGCATGGCGACACCTTTGACGAAGCGCGCGGCCATGCCCAGAAGCTGATGGAAGAAAAGGGGCTGGTCTTTATCCACCCGTACGACGACCCTGATGTGATCGCCGGCCAGGGCACGATCGCCATGGAGATTCTGCGCCAGGAAAGCGCGCCTATCGACGCTATTTTTGTGCCCGTGGGCGGCGGCGGCCTGATTGCCGGGATCGCCTCTTACGTGAAATACCTGCGCCCGGAAACGCGGGTGATCGGTGTCGAATCGGCGGAGTCAGCCTGTTTACACCTCGCCATGGAAAAAGGGTTTCGCGATACGCTGGACCAGGTCGGTATCTTTGCCGACGGGGTCGCCGTGGCTCAGATCGGTGAGTACACCTGGGAGATCGCCAAAGACTACGTGGACGAGGTTATTACCGTTACCACCGATGAGATCTGCGCCGCCATCAAGGATATCTTCGATGATACCCGCTCCGTCTGCGAACCCGCGGGAGCTCTGGGCGTGGCCGGGCTTAAAAAATATGTCGCCCGCGATGGTGTTGAGGGTCAGACTCTGATCGCGATCGACTCCGGTGCCAACGTCAACTTTGACCGCCTGCGCCATATCGCCGAACGCTCCGAGCTGGGCGAGCAACGCGAAGCGATTATCGCCGCCCGTATTCCCGAGCGGCCCGGCGCATTCAAACAGTTCTGCGCCGCCCTGGGCAAGCGCAATATCACCGAGTTCAACTATCGCTACTCAGACGATGAGCAGGCGATGGTGTTCGCCGGAGTCCAGATCCGCCCCAATAACGGCGGCCGTGCCGAGCTGCTCAAGGAGCTGCAGGAACACATCGAGGACGTGGTAGACCTGACCGACGATGAAACGGCCAAACTGCACGTGCGCTATATGGTGGGAGGGCATGCCCCGGCCAGCGTGACCAACGAGGTGGTCTACCGGTTTGAATTCCCGGAGCGGCCCGGGGCACTGATGAAGTTTCTTAACAAGCTGGGCGGGCGCTGGAATATTTCCATGTTCCACTACCGTAACCACGGTGCCGCCTATGGCCGCGTTCTGGTCGGCATGCAGGTGCCGCAGGATGAGCGCAGCAAAGTGGTCCAGTTCCTGGAAGAGATCGGTTACACCTACTTCGATGAAACTGAAAACCGCGCCTATCAGCTGTTCCTGGGCTGATTGCGCATCAGACGCCGCCGAAGATTCAATATTTCGGCGGCACTCGTCCCGCTAGCCGAATAACCGCCCCTTACCCGCGCCCCAGAGCCAACCAATCTGAAAAATCCGTTGCCCACAGGATGTTCCAAACCGATATTCCCGGCTAGACTGCCCTCCAAAACCTGAACCCGAACTTTAACGGTTATCTCCATGAAAGGATCAGCCAGATTGAGCGCGATTATCGGTAGTGAAGAATGGTGTGCTTTTCCAGAGCTCGGTTTGCCGGCCATCAAGGCACGGATCGACTCCGGAGCCAAAACCTCCTCGATCCACGCGTTTAATATTCAGACATTCCGGCGGGACAGCAAACTCTGGGTCAGTTTCGAGGTCCACCCGCTGCAGAACAATCGTCGCACCTCCATTCGCTGCGAACGCCCCGTTGTGGACAAGCGTTCGGTCAAAAGCTCCAGCGGGATTTCGGAAACGCGTTACGTAATTTCCGTTCCTTTGCAGCTCGGCGATGAGTGCTGGGATATCGAACTGACACTGGCCAACCGGGACTCCATGGGCTATCGCATGCTGCTGGGACGCGAGGCCATGAGCGGACGCTTCCTGATCGACCCCTCCAGCAGCTTCTGCATGGGCCAGCTCAACAAGGAGCAGCTGCAGACCCTGTACGCCGAGAAAGAGACCGTCCGCAGCGGACTGAAGATTGCGGTGCTGGCCAGCAATCCAGACCTGTACAGTAACCAGCGCATTATGGAAGCCGGTGAAGAGCGGGGCCATGAGATGGTGTTCCTGGATATCAAGCAGTGCTACATGAAACTGGATGCCAAGAACCCTGAAGCGCATTATCGGGGCGGCTGGCTGTTAGACGATCTGGACGCCGTGGTAACACGCATCAAACCCAGCGTCACCTTCTACGGCTGCGCGCTTGCCCGGCAGTTTGAAAGCATGAAGGTGCTGACCACCAACACCTCTGACTCGATCATCAAGAGCCGGGACAAACTGTTTTCGCTGCAGCTGATGCTGAAAAGTGGAATCAATATCCCCACCACCGGTTTTGCCAACTCGCCCATGGATACCAACGACCTGATCGAAATGGTGGGTGGGGCTCCGCTGATCGTAAAACTGCTGGAAGGTACTCAGGGACGCGGTGTGGTGTTGGCCGAGACCAAGAAAGCGGCAGAGAGTGTTATCAACGCCTTTAAATCGCTACGCGCTAACCTGCTGGTACAGGAGTTCATCAAGGAGGCGGATGGTAAAGATATCCGCTGCTTCGTGATTGATGGCAAGGTGGTGGCATCGATCCAGCGCACGGCGGCCCCGGGCGAGTTCCGCGCCAATATCCATCAGGGCGGCACAGCCAGCGTAGTCAAGATCACCCCGGAAGAGAGAAAGTTTGCGACGACTGCCGCCAAATCGCTGGGGCTGGATATCGCCGGGGTTGATATCATCCGCTCCAAGAACGGCCCCTTGCTGCTGGAGGTCAACTCCTCGCCGGGCCTTGAGGGTATTGAAGCGGCCACCGGAAAAGATATTGCCGGACGCATGATCTCGTCGATCGAGAAAAAACTGGGCTGGAAAAAGGCACTGGGTACCGAGGGTACGGAGGAAGACGAAACCTCCTACACAGAAAAGCTCCGGACCACCACTTGAACAGTGGTGGTTCACGATCAGTAGAGCTCTCATCGATATTTCGAGTGACAGGCGCGGGCCATTTGCCAACAATACAGTCTGCGCCCACCCCTGCAATGAGGATTATCGATGCTCACTCTTCGCCTAAAACGCTTTGCGGAAAACCCCTGGGTCAATCTGCTTTCCGGCGTCATCCTGCTGCTGACATCCGGTCATGAGATCTGGGAAACCATCGACCATGGTTACTTCGGTGCCCACCATGGCGTAGCCATCTACGGTCTGATGAAAGTACTGCAGTCCTTTCCTCATATCGTACATGGCTCAGAGGAGGTTACGATGATCGTCAAGGACTGAGGTTCTAATGCGGGATACCAACGATTAAGGCGTTTCCGGTGAATAGTTGAAACTTTCGCTCCGGAACGCCTGGAAGGTAAACGCGGCCAGCGACAGAATACCCCAGGTCAGTCCCAGCACGACGCCCGCATCAACAATGCCTCGCCACGGCTGCTCCAACAAACGCACCACCATGACCAGCATGATAATACCGCCCGTTAAACAGAAGGTAACGATCTGCCGACGGCGCTGAGCGTGAAAAAATCCCATGCAGAATACCGGTGCCAGTATCACCCGAAGCGGCGTCACATTCCCGGACAGGTATCGGATTCGGGCGGCCACCCGAGGTGAGAAGTTCTGCTGAAAGCCTCGGTAACCCTCGGCAAACCCCATAAACCCCAGGCTAAAAGCTAAAGCGGCCCAGTGATACCAGGCGAAGCTCGCCATCGACATCTCCAATGCCATACTTCCCAGGCGATAGATCGCGCTGCCGAACAACAGGCAAATACCCAAAAATCCCCAGATCGCAGCTACAGCACCCAGCATTTTATCTTTTACTCCCACCGTAAAACGAACAGAGTGCGATTATACCGCTATCGCAGCACAACTTATATCCGACCTCGGTACCGGGAAATACGCGCCTGCGCATCCCTGCGACCGCGGCATACCGTACGTCCTGTACATAAAAAAACCGCCAGGCGATCCGGGGGGATAGCACTGGCGGTATCACTCACTGGGAGGCAAAGAGGCTTCAGGGAGTTCCATCTTCCCGTCGCCGGATCTCCTGTTACGGAATCAGTAGCCTTTCAGCTGATCGATATACTCCGGCAGGAACAGCGATATCTGCGGAATATACGTAATCAGTATCAGGAAGAAGAGCAGCAGGCAGAGCCAGGGCAGACAGGCCTTGATGACCCAGACCATATCCCGCCCGGTAATCCCGGCCGTCACGAACAGGTTGAGGCCCACCGGCGGTGTCAGCATGCCGATCTCCATGTTGACCACCATGATGATCCCCAGGTGGATAGGATCGATCCCCAGCTGGGTGGCGATCGGGAACAGGATCGGTGCCATGATCAGCAGGATCGCCGACGGCTCCATGAAGTTCCCGGCGATCAACAGCAGGATGTTAACAACAATCAGGAACCCCCAGGCCGGCAGTCCCCAGTTTACGATGACTTCCGCAATCGTATGGGGAATACGCTCGGTAGTCAGTACATGGGCGAACAGCATGGCATTGGCGATGATGAACAGCAGCATCATCGACACCTTGGAGGCATCGACCAGCACCTTACGCACTTCCGGGTGAGTCACAGACTTCGGCAGCGCCAACAGCATCAGGCCGGTGTTACGCGCCACCACGCTACCCATGCCCTCACCCTCTTTGCGCCAGGCCACACCCTTGAGCGGTCCAATATCGCGATAACCGACAACGGCAATCAGGAAGGCGTAGATGGCCGCAACGGAAGCCGCTTCGGTCGGCGATGCAATACCCCCATAAATGGAACCCAGCACAATCACGATCAGCATCAAACCACCCAGCGCAATCAGGCCGGAGCGTGCCAGCTGGCCAAAGCCGGGAAACGGCTGGGCCGGCAGTTTCATGATGCGAGCCGCGATGTAGATCGCAATCATCAGAATCCCGCCCATCATGATGCCCGGTACAAAACCCGCCATAAACATGCGAGACGCTGAAACCTCTGTCGCCGCCGAGTACACCAGCATCACAATCGAAGGCGGAATCAGAATACCCAGAGTACCGGCGTTGGCGATAACCCCTGCACCGAACGCCTCCGGGTAACCGGAGCGCACCATACCGGCGATGACGATGGAGCCGATCGCGGCCACCGTGGCCGGAGACGAGCCCGACACGGCCGCAAACAGCATGCACGCCATGACCGACGCCATTGCCAGACCGCCGCGCACATGACCAATGGCATCAACAGCAAAGTTGATTAAGCGCTTCGCCACACCGCCGGTGGACAGGAAAGCAGACGACAGAATAAAAAACGGTATCGCCAGCAACGTGTAGTGTTCGGAGGTTGCCTCAAACAGCTTCAGCGCAATCGACGCCAGCGAGTCGCTGGAAAACAGCAGAATTGTGGTGACGCTGGACAGACCCAGCGCGATCGCGATCGGCATCCCCATCAGCATGCAGCCGAACAGGAGAATGAAGAGCATAGCAGTGGTCATGAGCGGCCCTCCTTCTGTTCCGACTCTTTCAGTTCGTTGGCAATATGCATGCTTTCCTCAGCTTCATCGGCAAAGTGGAAACCGTCAGCCTCCCCTTTGATCACCATCCAACCCAGCTGCAGGAAACGGATAATCAAAAGCACAAAGCCGATAATCAGAATTGTCGAGACCGTCCATTTCGGGATCGGAATATCCTCAAGTTCAATACCGATCATTTTCATCTTCATCACATATTCCCAGGAACCGATCAGGAACAATGTGCAATAGCCCAGGCAGAGAGCGACGGCAAAGACAGTGACCGCACGATGCACGCCCCTGGGTAGCATTTTGACGAAGACATCGACGCCGATATGAGCGCCTACTTTCACGCCATAGGAGGCGCCGAACAGGACAAACCAGCCGGACAGCAGCAAAGTGGCTTCCTGTGCCCAGTGAATGCCGGCATTAAAACCGAAGCGTGCAACCACCTCGGCGAAGACAAGAAAGGTCATGCTGACCAGAAGCAGCGATAAAACCGCCTCTTCAATCTGCGTGACAAGATTACGAAGTGCCATAACTGAACCTCAAAAGTTCGGAGCGCATAACGGCTGCGGACGTACAGGGGAGACCCCGGCCTTTCCTCTACATCCGTTGCAGCGCAGACCCTGGGGTAGTAGACCGGGTATCAGGCGACACCCGGTCTGATGACGAGAATGATCAGTTGTTGGAGGCCGCAGCGGCTTCGATCAGATCCGCGCCGATCTCATCTTCAAACTGCTTCCACACCGGCTTCATCGCCTCAACCCACTTGGCACGCTCGGCATCGGTGATCTGGATCACTTCAGAACGGCCGGAGTCGATGATTGCCTGGCGATCTTCCATCGCTTTACGTTCAGAGATGTCGTTGCCATACGCGATCGCTTCATCCAGCGCTTTTTTCACTTCGGTGCGCACATCAGCATCCAGGCCTTTCCAGAACTCGGCAGAGGTCACTACCATGTAGTCCAGCAGACCGTGGTTGGACTCAGTGATGTAAGGCTGTACTTCGTGGAACTTCTTGGAGTAGATGTTGGACCAGGTATTTTCCTGACCGTCGATCGCCTGAGTCTGCAGCAGTGTGAACACTTCGGAGAACGGCTTTTTCAGTGGCACCGCATCCACAGCTTCGAACTGAGCCTGGAGTACGTCGGAGGTCATGATGCGGAACTTCTTACCCGCAGCATCTTCCGGGGTGCGCATCGGTTCGCCGGCTGAAAGCTGCTTCATACCGTTATGCAGATAACCCAGGCCGACCAGCCCGCGCTTTTCGAGAGAAGTCAGCAGTTCCTGACCGGTAGCGCTCTGCTGGAACTTGTTAACCGCTTCCATGTCTTTAAACAGGAACGGCAGATCAAAAACCTGGAGTTGCTTGGTGTACTTCTGGAACTTGGACAGGGACGGCGCAGCCATCTGAACATCGCCCAGCAGCATCGCTTCCAGCACCTTGTTATCGCCAAACAGCTGGGAGTTGGGGAATACGGAGACGGTTACTTTGCCATCCAGGCGCTCCTCGACCAGCTCCTTGAAGCGCATAGCCATCTGGCCTTTTGGCGTATTTTCAGCAACCACGTGGGAAAACTTGATTTCGATGGGGGCTGCAGTGGCTACCTGAGCACCGAGGGTCAGAGCAACTGTGGTTACGGCAGCAGTCAATAGACGCATTGGACTTCTCCTGTTATCGCGGTTTTATCCGGTTATCGTTTGCTTGTAGTTATTCGCCACTCTTTGGGGAGGAGTGATCGTCCCCGGATTAAGCAACCGCAGTGCCAACCCCGTTAAACACCAATCACCTTTAGCATTTAAGCCCTTTAAAACAACGACTTAAAAACAAACATTTTTTAACTGGCTCGACTAGATTTTTACTCAAGCCATATTGAATCGGCGGATTTCCACACATCGATCCTGGATAAATGAGCGGGTTCTCGCCGCAACCGGCGGATGTACAAAAGTGACTCAAAAGACAGACATAGTGACTCAAAGCAAAAGAGTGTTGTCATTTCGCCGCATCCGGGGGATTAACAGTTGAATCACGCGATGAATTTGCGCAACATGCTGTAATCACCGTCGTATAACAAAATCAAGCGGAACCCCTGAACAGTGAACAAAGCCGTTTCTATTCAGACCAAGGTCAATCTCTCTCTGGTACTCGTGTTCCTCGTGGTCTTCGCCAGTTCGTTGACAGCGATCTACCGCAGCGAATCCTCGCTGAGTCTGGATGTAGCCGAGTTCACCACCCAAGCAACCGCCGACTCCTACTTTGACAGCATCAACATGCTCATGCTCAGCGGGGCCATGAATAACCGGGGGGTTCTGCAGCAGAAAATCCTGAGTAACGAGTCACTGATCGAAGCCCGCATCATTCGCGGTAAAGGCGTCTCGGACGTTTACGGCCCGGGGACTGAAGATTCGGTCATTATGGACGAGCTGGATCGGCGCGCGATGGATGGTGAGCATATCGTCAAGGAGTTTGACGACGACGAAGGTCACCGCCTGACCGTCGTCACGCCCATGAAAGCTTTATCCGACTACAAGGGTACCAACTGCCTGCTCTGCCACCAGGTCGAAGAGGGTACGGTTCTCGGTGCGGTACGTGTGACCTACGACTTCGCCCAGATCGACAAAGAGATCATGATTAACCTGCGCAACGTCGCGATGGTGGAACTGGGTCTGTTTATCGGCGGCATCCTGATCATCGGCCTCCTGCTGCGTCGTATCGTGGTCAGCCCGATCAACGCCCTGGCCGACACGATCCATGAAATCGAGCGTAACTCTGACCTGAGCCGCCGTATCGATGTAAAATCGCAGGACGAGATCGGCCGCATGTCCCAGGCGTTTAACTCCATGCTTGGCAACTTCCAGAGCAGTATTCAGCACGTGAATGATACGGTGCTGCGCCTGACAAGCTCGAGCAGCCAGATCAACGAAATCGCGCTACGCGCCATTGAGGGAGCCAAAGGCAACCAGATGCAGACCAGTTCGGTCGCATCGGCCATGGAGCAGATGGAAGCAGCAACCAAAAGCGTTGAAGCCAGCGCCGAAAGTACCGTTTCCGCCTCCGACCTGGCCCTGCAGGAAAGCACGGAAGGCACCCAAGTTACCGAGCAGGCGATTCAGGCGATCGAAGCACTGAAATCCAGCATTGAGCAGGCCACCGGCGTGATCGAGCGACTCGATTCGCAAAGTCAGAACGTGGGCACCGTGCTTGAGGTGATTCAGAAAGTGGCGGAACAGACCAACCTGCTGGCACTGAACGCGGCCATAGAAGCGGCCCGCGCCGGTGAGCAGGGCCGAGGCTTCGCCGTAGTGGCCGACGAAGTCCGCACGCTGGCGAGCCGTACCCACAACTCCACCGAAGAGATCAACAAGATCATCAGCGATCTGCAGATCGATGCCAAGGAAGCGGTGGGCGTCATGCGCACGGCACTGGATGGTGCCGGAAACGGTGTGGAGCAGGTCAAGCGTACCGCGCATGCACTGAGCAACATTGCTGAGGAGGTTCGTGTTATCAACGATATGAACCACCAGGTGGCGAGCGCGGTGCGCGAGCAGACTCAGATGGCCTCTTCGGTAGAGCAGAGCATCACCGAGATCAACTCCAGCACGGAAACCACATCAAGCCGAGCGCAGGAGCTGTCCAACGTGGCAGAGCACTTGTCCGACCTGTCCAAGCAACTGGAACAGATGGTGAGTCGCTTTAAACTCTGATCACCGGCTCCCGGCACGCCCCAAAACAGAAAGGCGGTTGGCGATTGAGACAAATGTGTCGAAATCCGCCAACCGCCTTTTTCGTATCTCAAAGCGTTATTTCGCGCCTGAGGACAACCGTTTCAGGGCTTATAATCGCTTTTATCCAAGCCGTATTTTTTCATTTTGTCGTAGAGCGTCTTGCGTGGCAGACCCAACGAGTGAAGCGTATCCTTGATCGAACCGCCATGCCGCGAAAGCTCCGTATGGATCAACATCCGCTCGAACTGCTCAACCCGCTCCGGCAGCGTGAGACCCGCTCCATTACCATCCTCGGTAATCGGGCGGTTATCGAAATCGAAGGTACAGGACTCACCCAAGAGCACATAACGCTCAGCCAGGTTACGCAGCTCACGCACATTACCGGGCCAGTCATGCATCATCAAACTCTGCATCCGCTCCGGTGACAGTTCAATCACCTCACGTCCATAGAGTGCTGAAGCCACCAGCGTAAAATGCTGAAACAGCAGCGGCACATCTTCGCGGCGCTCTCGCAGCGGTGGTATATCGATCCGGACCACATTCAAGCGATAGTACAGATCTTCGCGGAACTGCCCCTCCTCGGCCAACTGCTTCAGGTCTACCTTGGCAGCCGCAATGATGCGCAGGTCCAATGGAATCAGCTTGTTGGAACCCAGGCGCTCAATGGCACGCTCCTCCAGTACCCGCAGCAGCTTGATCTGCAGCGACATCGGCATGCTCTCGATCTCATCGAGAAACAGCGTACCCCCGTTGGCATGCTCGAACTTACCGATACGCCGAGTTTTGGCATCGGTGAATGCACCTGCTTCATGGCCGAACAGCTCGCTCTCGATCAGGTTTTCCGGTACCGCGCCGCAGTTGATCGCGACAAAGTTTTTCGAGCGGCGGGGGCTGCGCTCATGGATATAACGCGCCAGCAGATCCTTACCGGACCCGGTTTCCGCCAGAATCAACACATCAGCCGGTGTCTCTGCCACGGTTTTGCAGAGCTGACGCAACGCCTGCACCTGAGGGGTATTACCGACGATTCGCGGACCCGGCGCACTCTGGCTCTCCAGCTCTTGGCGCAGACGGCGGTTTTCCAGCGTCAGCCGGCGCTTATCGGCGGCACGGCGCACTGTATCAAGCAGAAAATCAGACGCGAAAGGCTTCTCGATAAAGTCGTAGGCGCCATCCCGAATGGCGCTGACTGCCATGGATATATCACCATGACCGGTAATCAGGATCACCGGCAGCTCCGGATCGACATCGCGCACCTGACGCATCAGCTCGAGACCATTCAGCCCAGGCAGGTTTATATCGGTCACGATCACCCCGGGCCACCCCTGATCAATCAGTTCGAGCACACCCTCAGCGCACTCCAGAGTCTGGACGTCGTAACCATCCAGCTCCAGTGTCTGCCCGGCCGCAAGGCGGATATGCTTTTCATCGTCGATCAGCAGGACCGGTACCGCCGCCTGATCAGTATTGGTCATTCTGTTTCTCCGAAGATCCCGTGGCGTGAGATGTGTCCTCTCCCGTCGGTAACTGAATCGTGAATACCGCACCGCCCTCTGGATGGTTTGCCACACTCAGATGTCCGCCCATCGTTTGCACAATCCGATGGGAGATCGACAGCCCCAGTCCCAACCCCTGTCCCGACTTCTTGGTGGTGTAAAAGGGCTCAAACACCCGGGCCTGATCCACTGCCGGAATGCCGGGTCCGTGATCACGCACGGACAGTTCGATCCAGTGTGAGTCCCGCGCCAGGGTTACATCGATCTGTCCATCCGCCTGCCCCTCCATCGCATGCAGGGCATTGGAGAGCAGATTCACCAGCACCTGTTCCAGACGCAGACTGTCGCCGCGCACATAGATCTCACCCAGATCCTCGGGCCAGTTCACCACCACTCTGGCTTTTTCGAACCGCCCGTACATCAGTGACATGGCTCCATCCCGCACGCTCTGCAGGCAGACGCGCTCAGCAGCGCCACTGCTTTTGCGGGCAAACTCTTTAAGGGGGTGGATAATGCGGCTCATGCGCTCGGTAAGTGCTCCGATCTCCTGCAAATTTGTATCCACCGTTTCCAGTCGATCCCGAGCCAGAAATGCGCGAGCATTGTCGGCGTAGTTACGGATCGCGGTCAGCGGCTGATTCAATTCGTGGTTGATACCGGCGGACATCTGTCCGATCACCGCAAGCTTGGCGGTTTGGATCAATTCATTCTGCGTCCGCCCATGTTGCTCCATCTCCTCGACCAGTTTGGCGTTTGCGCGACTGAGATCGATGGTCCGTTCCTGCACACGGGTTTCCAGCGCCTCCTGGGCGGCCTTCAGCTGGCGCTCCTGCTCCTTGCGCTCGGTCAGATCATGAATGGTCACAATAAAGTGTCGGGAGCCGGCCAGCGTCATCCGGTTGATATTCAGCTCCAGCGGCAATCGACTGCCATCCTGACGCAGCCCGGTTGCCTCAATCGACAGCAGGTCCGGCGTTTCCGGGTCATCCGCCAGAATATGGCGCCAACATAGCGCCCGGTCAGCCTGTGCCAGCAGCTGACTGAAGTAATGCCCCCTGATTTGATCAATGGCAAAGCCAAACAGTTTCTCCGCGGTGGGATTGATCGACTCAATAGATCCACTGGTATCCAGCATCACCAACCCCGCGTGGGTGTTATCGATGATCGCACGAACCCGCGCTTCGTTCTCCTCCAGTGCCATCATCTCCCGTTGCTGAAAACGTGCCCGCTCCTTGACGATGCGCCGGCGCGCCAACAGGAACAACACCAGCAGCGCCACTGCGGCGGTGCTAAAGCCCATCATCAACACACTGCGCAGCATGCTGTTTTCCACCGGCTCCAGGCTCGCCAGCACTGAAACATGCAAACCGAAACCAGGCACCTGTTTGCGCTGCAGCAGGAACTGCCGCGGCTTCAAGCCATCAAGCGCTTCATTCTCAATATGCCGGCTGTCCAACAGCGTGATCAGCTCGCCCCCACTGTCGAGCTGTTCCCGCTTGAGAATCTCAAGCTCCGTCAGCTCGTAGTTACCGTAACGCAGACTGGAAACAATGCGCTGCATCTCCTGCTGAGATAAGGGCTGCAGAGAACGAAACTTCCAGTCCGGGCGCGTCGAGATAAAGATAATGCCGTCGGAATCGGTAACCAGCAGATCGATCAGCGGGTTGCTCCAGTGACGCTCTACATCATGTAAATCGACCTTGACCACAACGACACCCACGATCCGCCCGTCCTGATGCAACGGGTAGGAGAAATAGTAGCCGCGTTTATTGGAGGTGGTACCCAGCGCGAAATAGCGCCCTTCCTGACCCTCCATAGCATCCTGAAAATAGGGACGAAAGCTGAAATCGCGGCCGATGAAGGTGGTATCCGAACGCCAGTTACTGGCCGCGACCGTCACCCCTTCAGCATTCATCAGATAGACATCCGTGGTGCCGATAATCCCATTAACCTCCTCCAGGTAGCGACTGGCGCGCTCCAGTATGGGGTCGCCCAGGGGCGCGGTCACAGCTGAGTGTAACTCCGAGTGAGTGGCCAACAGATGGGGCAGGTCTTTGTAGCGATCCAGCTTCTGCTGAAGGCTCAGCATGTAGCGGTCGAGATGGGATTCGGCACTGCGCTGCAGCTCGTCAATCGCCTGCTGTCGACTGACCACACCGGTCTCCACCAGCAGCAGGACAAACAGTGTCAGCAGCAGTGTAATCAGTAGTGGTCTGTATGCCCTCAGCGAACTGACGGGCCTGCCGGTATCAACCGCCATAACCACGGCATCTCCCCATCTCGCTTCCTGCATGACTTGAAATTGGCTAGGCTGAATCTTACTTTAGTCGCGCCACGCCGAACAGGCGCATCTCCTTTCAGCCAGAGATCAAGCATGCATAAACGAACCAAGATCGTCGCAACGCTCGGCCCGGCCACCGATAAACCCGGTGTGCTGGAACAGCTCATCCGCGAAGGCGTCAACACCGTGCGCCTCAATTTCTCCCATGGCAGCGCCGATGATCACCGCCAGCGTGTTCTGGCCGTGCGCGAAGCCTGCCGCAAGCTCGGTGCCTCAGTTGCCACGCTGGGCGACCTGCAGGGGCCCAAGATCCGTATTGCCCGCTTCGCTGAAGGCCCGATTCAACTGGAGGTCGGGGACCCGTTTGCCCTTGATGCCGCTTTAGAAACGGAAGCGGGCACACAGACCGAAGTCGGTATCGACTACAAGGCGCTCCCGGAGGACTGCCGTGAGGGCGATATCCTGCTACTGGACGATGGCCGGGTTCAGCTGCGAGTGACCGGCATCAAAGGCTCTCGGATCGAGACCGAAGTCACCATCGGCGGCAACCTTTCAAACAATAAAGGGATCAACCGTCAGGGGGGAGGCCTGTCGGCGGCGGCGCTGACCAACAAGGATCGTTTCGATATCAAGGTCGCAGCGGAGCTCGACCTGGACTACGTTGCGGTCTCGTTCCCCCGCAGCGGCGCCGACCTGGAAGAGGCCCGCCACCTGCTGGATGAAGCCGGCAGCCGGGCCGAGATTATCGCCAAGGTCGAGCGTGCAGAAACGGTCGCCACGGCTGAAGCGCTGGATGAGATTATCCTCGCCAGCGATGGCGTCATGGTGGCGCGGGGTGACCTGGGGGTTGAGATCGGCGATGCGGAGCTGATCGGCGTGCAAAAGCACATCATCCGCCGTGCCCGCGAACTCAACCGGGTCGTAATAACCGCCACTCAGATGATGGAGACAATGATCACCAGCCCCATGCCGACCCGGGCCGAGGTGTTCGATGTGGCGAACGCGATTCTCGATGGCACCGATGCCGTAATGCTGTCCGCGGAAACCGCGGCAGGTGCCTACCCGGTGGAGGTTGTACAGGCGATGAGCCGGATCTGCCAGGGCGCAGAGAAACATCAGCTGTCGCGCCCGGCGCCCAGCGAACCGGAAACACCCTGTTCCAGCACTGACGAAGCGATCGCCCGGTCCGCCATGTACACAGCGAACGGATTGCCAACCATCAAAGCGATCATCTGCCTGACCGAATCCGGCTCCACGCCGCTGTGGATGTCCCGTATTCGCTCTGGCCTGCCGATCTACGCGCTGACCCGCAACGAACAGACCATGCGCCGCGTCGCACTCTACCGCGGCGTGGAGCCGATGTTTTTCGATGCAACGGCCGTAAGTGAGGCAGCACTCAACAAGGAGCTGCTGGCTGGGCTGGAAGCGGCCGGCAAGATCACCAGCGGTGATACCGTCCTGCTGACCCGCGGGCAGACGCTGGGCGTACACGGTGGCACCAACTCCATGCAGATCATTCAGGTACCCTGACGCATGCGGATCGCTGAACAGCTGGCCGGCGAGCTCAACGTCGGTATCAATCAGATCAACGCTACCCTGGCGTTACTCGATGAAGGGGCCAGCGTCCCCTTCATCGCCCGCTACCGGAAAGAGGCCACCGGCGCACTGGATGATACCCAGCTGCGCCAGTTGCATACCCGTTTAGGCCAATTGCGTGAGCTGGAGGCACGCCGGGATACGATCCTCAGCCAACTGACGGACAGCGGTCATCTCACCGATGAACTGCGCGGTGAGTTGCTGGCAGCGGATAACCGCACCCGACTGGAGGACCTCTACGCGCCCTACCGCCCCAAACGGCGCAACAAAGCCCAGGAGGCACGCGAAGCGGGTCTTGAGCCGCTGGCACGCCAGGTTCTGGAACACCCCGAGCGTGACCCCGCGGGCCGCGCTGGTGATTATCTCTCACCCGAACATGGGCTGGATTCACCGGACGCCGTACTGGAATCGGTTCGTCATCTGCTGATTGAACAGCTCAGCGAATCGGCCGATCTGCTGGAAACACTGCGCAGCAGACTCTGGTCTCAGGGCGAGCTCAGCACCCGTGCCAGTCGTGGCAAGGCCGACCCGGACAGCAAGTTTCGCGACTACTTCGAGTATGCCGAACCGATCGGCCGCATCCCCTCCCACCGGGCTATGGCCATCCTCCGGGGCGAGCAGGAAGGGATTCTCAAGTACAAACTGGAGTTTCCGGACAGCGATAGCACCCGGGGCATCGACACCGTTCAACGCCATTGGAAGCTGCGCGCTCCCGGACCGTGGATGCAACGCACGCTGGAACAGGCCTGGTCACGGAAGCTGCAACCGCAGCTGGAAACCGAACTGGTCAGGCGTCTGCGTGAGGCAGCGGAGGCGGCCGCAATCGATGTATTCGCGCGCAACCTGAATGATCTGCTGCTGGCACCACCGGCCGGAGGCCGGGCTACAGTAGGGCTGGATCCGGGCCTGCGTACCGGGGTCAAAGTCGCGGTCGTTGATGCGACCGGGCGACTGCTGGAGCACACGACCATCTATCCGCACGCGCCACGCAAACAGTGGGACGCCAGCCTGGATCAACTGCGCGCACTTTGCCGCCGACACAGTGTGGAGCTGATCGCCATTGGTAATGGCACCGCGTCCCGGGAAACCGAGCAGCTGGCCCGCGAACTTTCACAGAAACACCCCGAGCTGGGCGTTCAGCCGGTGGTTGTCAGTGAAGCCGGGGCGTCGGTCTATTCGGCCTCGGAACTGGCCGCGAAGGAGTTTCCGGATCTGGATGTGAGTATCCGGGGCGCCGTGTCCATTGCCCGTCGTCTGCAAGATCCATTGGCTGAACTGGTCAAGATCGACCCACGCTCCATCGGTGTCGGTCAGTATCAGCACGATGTTAACCAGACTCAGCTCAGTGGTGCTCTGGATGCCGTCGTTGAGGATTGCGTCAACCATGTGGGAGTTGATCTGAATACCGCATCCAGCCCGCTGTTACGCCATGTATCGGGGCTCAACACCAAGCTGGCGGATAACATCGTTGAGTACCGTGACGAGAACGGTGCCTTCAAAAACCGCCGTGAGCTACTCAAGGTCAAACGGCTCGGGCCCAAGGCGTTTGAGCTCAGCGCCGGTTTTTTGCGCATTCGTGATGGCGAGGAGCCACTGGACAACTCCGCGGTACACCCGGAATCCTACCCACTGGTGGATCGCATTGCGGCTGCCGCCGGAGTCGACCGCTCAGCGCTGCTGGCCGATGCCGAACGCCTGAATGGCCTGGACCCGGAGCATTTCGTTCGAGAAGGATTTGGCCTCTATACGGTCAAGGATGTCTTCACGGAGCTGGAGAAGCCCGGTCGCGACCCACGCCCCGAGTTCCGGTCGGTGGCGTTCAAGGAGGGCGTCGAGACCCTGGGGGATCTGGCCCCGGGTATGTCACTGGAAGGCGTGGTGACTAACGTGACACACTTCGGAGCATTCGTTGATATCGGTGTCCATCAGGATGGCCTTGTGCATATCTCGGAGCTGGCAGACCGGTTTATCAAGGACCCGCATGAGGTTGTCAGTAGCGGACAGATTGTGCAGGTGCGGGTACTCGACGTGGATGAGCGACGCAAGCGTGTCAGTCTGTCCATGCGGGCCCAGCAAACACCGCCCAGGGGAAAGCCTGAGCGCACGCAAACTGCCAGCTCCGCAAAGCCCGGGGCACAGCAACCTGAAGGGAGCCTGGCGGCACAACTCAAGGCCGCCGGTCTGCGCCGTTAATCATCTGCGGCGAAAAAACGATCAGGCATGGCTCATCATCCCCGCGCGGCTGTATAATGCCGCGCTTTACACTCAGAAACAGGAAGCTGACCGGTGCTGGCAACTCTGGAAAAACACCTCGACCTGCTGGTCGCCAACGGCGAAACAGCGCTGCTGACCCAGCTCAGTCATGGCATCGAAAAAGAGGGGCTGCGGGTAGATACCCGTGGCGTGATCGCTCAGACCGCGCATCCCAAGGCGCTGGGCTCCGCGCTGACCCACCCTCAGATCACCACGGACTACTCCGAGGCGTTGCTGGAATTTATCACGCCGGTTTGCGCCACTCCGGAGCAGGCGCTTGATCATCTCGCCGCACTGCACCGTTTCTGTTTCGAACAGCTCGGAGATGAGGAGCTATGGGCGGCCAGCATGCCCTGTCATATCGGTACCGAGGCCGATATCCGCATCGCTGAATATGGCAGCTCCAATATCGGCCAGCTCAAGCATATCTACCGGGTAGGACTGGAGCACCGCTACGGCAAGATGATGCAGACCATCGCCGGAATTCACTACAACTTCTCTCTGCCCGATCGCTTCTGGCCGGTTTACCAGTCGCTGACCGGGGCTGAAGGCAGCACCGACGCGTTTCGCTCTGCCGGTTATTTCAAGCTGATCCGCAACTTCCGTCGTTATGGCTGGATTCTGCTGTATCTGTTCGGAGCATCGCCGGCACTCTCAACCAGCTTTATGCAGGGCCGCTCTCACCAGCTCGAGCGCCTCGGTGATCACACCCTCTATCTGCCTCATGCGACCTCATTGCGGATGAGCGACCTGGGCTACTCCAACCGGGCCCAGTCCTCACTGAATATCTGCTTTAACCACCTCGATACCTATGCCGCATCATTGAATGAAGCGATCAACACACCGCACGCCGCTTACGAGAAAATCGGGGTCAAGGTGGATGGCCAGTACCGCCAGTTAAACACCAATATCCTGCAGATCGAAAACGAGTACTACAGTGATGTACGACCCAAACGGGTGACCTTCTCCGGCGAGAAGCCGGTCCATGCACTGATGTCACGCGGCGTGGAATACATCGAGGTCCGCAATACCGATATCGACCCGCTCAAGCCGCTGGGTATTGATCTGGAACAGGCGCGTTTTATGGATGCCTTCCTGATCACCTGCCTGCTGTGCAGTGACGACCTGGTTTCCGATGCGGAGTGTGAACGCATCGCCGCCAACCATCAACGCATCGTTACTCGCGGTCGGGAGCCGGGCCTGATGCTGGCCTGTGCCGATGGCGAGCGCAGCGTTGCCGAGCGCGGCAAACAGATTCTTGAACAGACCCTGCTGACCGCCAAAATCATGGACGAACAGCTGGGTGGCCGCGACCACGAAAACGCCGTACAGGCCCAGCACGCCAAGCTGGAAGACCCGGACCAGACGCCTTCGGCTCAGGTACTTCGCGCGATCAAGGAAAGTGGACTGAGTTATACCGATTGGGCCATGGCACAGAGCCGCGCCCACCGCCAGACACTGAGCCAGGTGCCGCTGAGCAACAGTGAACACGCCCTGTTCTCAGAGATGACCGGCCGGTCACTGGCGGAGCAGGAAGAGATCGAAGCGCAGCCACAGCCTCCATTCGATCAGTTCCTGGCAGAGTACCTCGCGCAATAAGGGATTACTGGATCACCAGCGAGGTAAAAAACAGGTCGCTGACGTAGGATTCACCCTCCTCTTCCATCAGCGTTTTCTGGATCAGCTCCAGGGCCTTGCCGGCCAGCACCTGCTGGGCGGCAACGGTACCGACGCTCTCATCGGTCTGGGCACTGAACAGAAACACCAGATCATTGCGAATCTGAGCCTTGTGAGCGTTCACGGCATGGTGCGCAGCACTGGAATTGACCTGAATGGTCACCTCCGCTTTCAGAAACCGCAGATCATCCGCACTGCCAAAATTGGTGACGAACGGCTTCAGCTCGATGTAGCTGATGTACTGCTCCTGCGTGTTCTCTTCTGTTGCCTGCGCGACCGGGGCGATCAGACCCAGCCAGACAACCAGCATCAACGATAGCACTCTGGTCATGCACTTCTCCCTTGTTTGCGGCTCGATTGTATTGCGCCAAATCAGCTCCGGCAGTATACCTGCTGCACTCTTTTCTGGCAGCCTCCCGGGGAGCTGTTGCACCTCGATTACGCTTGGCAGTACTATTGAACCACATTCATCGGGAGAGGCGCCTATGCTGGAAAAATGTCGCAATGCACAGGAACGCTGGGGCGGAGTCAGCGATATCATTGACCAGTGGCTGGAGCAGCGTCAGCGCCTGATCAGCACCCTGTTTTCGTTATCCGACTGTCAGATTGGTGAAGAGCTAAACACTCAGCTCACACTCTTCTGTGACCTGATGATGGACTATGTCTCTTCCGGTCATTTCGAGGTCTACGAGCAATTGCTGCGAGAGGGCAGCGACTACGCTGACGGCAGTGTGGAACAGGTTCAGGATATCTTTCCCAAGATCCAGCCCACCACCGACAGTGCGCTCGACTTCAACGATCAGTACGGAACCTTTGACGCACCGACCCTGCGTGAAATTCGCGATTTTACCGAGGATCTGTCCCGGCTTGGCGAGACGCTTGAAGACCGCTTCGAGCTGGAGGACCAGCTGATCGAAGTTCTCCATACCGCACATAACCCGGCCATCGCCGCGAGCGGGGCGTGAACAGAGGTCTCCCGCTCGCCCTTGCGTGTACGCTGCTACTGACTGGCTGTGGCAGCGGAGATGCTCCGGACAGCTGGCACGCCTATACCAGCCAGGGCAGTTACAGCGCCAGCTTTTCCCCTGACAGTCGCAGCGCCATGATCGGTTCTATCCGGCATGGCGGCAGCCTCTGGGATATCCAGCGTCATGAACGCCTCTATGATTGGAACCACCAACAGGGCGAATACGCTAATATTGTCGACAGCAGCTTTTCTCCGGAAGGCCGCTTCGCTGTCACGGCCACCTCCCAGGATATGGTGCTGTGGACCCTGGATGACGGCCAACCGGTCTGGTTCTGGAGTGCCCCGTCCGAGATCCTGTCCATTGCACTGTCTCCCGGCGGAGATTTCGCACTACTGGGACAGGCCAATCATGAAGCGGTCTACTTCGATATCAAGAACGGCGGTATCAGCCAAACATTGCGCCACCCAGCGCGAGTGCGCAGTGTCGATCTAGACGACAGTGCCAGCCTGGCTATAACCGGTTGTGATGACTACCAGGCCCGTCTGTGGAACCTGGCCACCGGAGAGCTCCAGCACAGCATTCAGTTTGCCAACACCGTTGACACTGTCGAATTGTCGGCTGATGGCCGGTTCGCCTTCAGCTCCGCGACGCTGGATCAAGCCCATATCTGGGATACCGCCAGCGGTGAGATCCTGCATACGCTGAGCGGTGACGAAGCTCTTTGGAAGCGGCGCGTAAGCTATATCAGCGCCCGTTTCTCCGATGATGGCCAAAGACTGCTTACCGGCACCGCGTCCGGCACAGTACAGCTCTGGAGCGTCAGCAGCGGTCAGGAGTTGCGCCGCTGGGCGGTGCACAAGCGCGCTGCCTACGGGCCCACCAGCACCAGTGTTCAGGCCGTCGCCTTTGGCAATGACGGACGTTACTACGCGTTCGGTTCCAACGGTCTTCTCAACGTCCTGCGTTAAAACGCAGGCCGAGTCTTTAGCGCTCTCGACGGCCTGAAAACAAAACGGCCGCACTCATCGGCGGCCGTTTCAGAAACCCAGGCGCATTATTTACTGCGCTTCGGATTCCGGGTTCACTTCCAGCAGCTCAACTTCGAACACCAGCGTCTCGTTGGGGCCAATCGCGTTACCCATTCCACCCGGGCCGTAAGCCAGGTCAGACGGGATAACCAAGCGCGCCTTGCCGCCCTCTTTCATCAGCTGGAGCCCTTCGGTCCAGCCCGGGATCACACCATCCAGCGGGAAGGAGACCGGCTGATTACGGGCATAGGAGCTGTCGAACTCGGTACCATCAATCAAAGTGCCACGGTAGTGAACCTTGACGGTATCACTGGCTTCAGGGCTGTCGCCCTCACCAGCGGCCAGCTCTTCATACTGCAACCCTGACTCGGTGGTGGTTACACCATCCTTGTCAGCGTTTTCAGCCATATAGGCTTCACCGGCCTTTTTGTTCTCGTCAGCCAGCTGAGCCATCGCCTGCTTCTGCTCTTCCATCTTGCGCTGCTGAAACCCCTGCATCACTTCACCGATCTGCTGATCGTTGAGCAGCGGCTCCTCGTCGGAGTAGATCGTTTCCACACCGCTTCGGAAGGCATCGACATCCAGGTCTTCAATATCCATCTTCAGCTTTTGGCCGAGGATCAGACCCAGGCTGTAGCTCAGCTTTTCCTGCTCGGTTGTCAGCTCCTGAGCGTGCAGAGCAGGAGCGGAGGCGAGAGCACCGGTCAGTGCTACAGCGAGTAAGGTTTTATTCATTCTCGATTCCTTAACGGTTGAACGCGGGTTGTTCCGGGTTAGGCGACCATTAAACGCGAAAGTTCAGTCGCTGGCCAGATCAGAGCCAAAAGCGGCATGTACCAAAACCTCAAGCTGAGCCGAGAAGCGCGGCACCAGCGTGGGGCCGGCATCCGCAAGCACCACCTGGAGATTGGTCCGGGCTAAACTTTCACCGGCAGGCGCAGCCGGCCGTTCATCGGATTCGATCGACTCCCATAACAGAGACAGTTCCACCTGCTCCGCCGCCAGCTCCGCCTCTCGCAGCCGTCTATAGAATGCATCCAGTTCGGGCCGTTCACTTTTTCGGTTACGAACCCTATAACGCAAAACACGTAGCGGGTGAGTCAGCTCACGCTGCCATTCCAGCGCCTCGCCTGAGAGCATGTCCGGCGTCAATCGTTCCCCACGCCGAGCCAGAAAGCAGGCCAGCAGCAAACGATTAATACTGCAGCCGGCGTTCTGCAACTCCAGTGCCGCCTGTTCCACTCCGGGTTTGGCGTAGAGTTTCAGGGCGTAGTGCCACAACGGATTATCTAACGGCATAAGCGGTATTCTCCGGCTCGACCAAATTTCCACCGGTCCGGCGCATGCCGGACTGGCGTTGGCCAGCTTAGTCGCTGTACTATTCGCGGCCATGATCCAGATCCAGAATCTTAGCTTACATCGCGGGCCTCTGCCGTTGCTAGAGCAGGCTGACCTGACCCTTCACTCGGGTTGGAAAGTCGGCATTGTCGGCAACAACGGCGTGGGTAAATCGAGTCTATTCAAGCTGCTGCTCGGTGAGCTGCAGCCCGATGCCGGGGAGCTATCATTGCCCGCGGGGCTGACGATCGCCCATATGGCACAGGAGGTATCCTCCAGCAGCCGTACGGCACTCGAGTACGTCCTCGATGGCGACCCTGAGCTGCGCCGCATTCAGCACGATTTAGCTCAGGCCGAAGCGGGTCATCGCGCCGAACAGATCGGCGAGCTGCATGCGGAGCTGGAGTCGATCGACGGCTACCGCGCTGAATCACGGGCGCACCAGTTGCTGGATGGCCTGGGTTTCATGCCGGGTGATGCCGCACGCCCGGTCAGCAGCTTTTCCGGCGGCTGGCGTATCCGTCTGAACCTGGCCCAGGCGCTCATGCGCCGCTCCGACCTGCTGCTTCTGGACGAGCCCACCAACCACCTGGACCTGGATGCCACCATCTGGCTTGAGCAGTGGCTCAAGCTCTATCCGGGCACACTGTTACTGATCTCTCATGATCGTGACTTTATCGACGCCGTGGTCGGTCACGTGGCCCATATGCACCAACGTTCATTGACCCTCTACAAGGGCAACTACACGGCGTTTGAGCGGCTGCGGCGGGAAAATCTGGCTCAGCAACAGGCCGCCTTCGAAAAGCAGCAGGCGCGAATCGAGCAGATCGAAAGTTTTGTGCGTCGCTTTCGGGCCAAGGCGACCAAGGCCAAACAGGCCCAGAGCCGCCTCAAGGAACTGGAGCGAATGGAGCAGCTGGCTCCGGCGCATGTGGACAGCCCCTTCAGTTTTCATTTTGATTGCTCCGATAAAATATCCTCTCCCCTGCTCACGCTCTACGATGCGACCCTGGGCTATTCCGGTAAACCGGTCTTACAGGATATTGCGCTGACGCTGACACCGGGAGAACGTATCGGATTGTTGGGCCATAACGGTGCCGGCAAGTCCACGCTGATCAAAAGCCTGGTGGGGGACATTCCGCTGCTGAGCGGCTCCCGTGATACTGGTGAACATCTGGAGATTGGCTACTTCGCACAGCATCAGCTTGAAGCGCTCGACCTGGAAGCCTCCCCGTTTCTGCACCTGCAGCGGATCTCCCCCCAAGCCACCGACCAGGAGCTACGCAACTTCCTGGGTAGTTTTGGCTTCAATGGCGACCAGGCGCTGGATCCGGTGGGCAGTTTTTCAGGCGGCGAGAAAGCGCGCGTCGCACTGGCGCTGATCGCCTGGCGCAAGCCGAACCTCCTGCTGCTCGATGAGCCGACCAACCACCTGGATCTGGAGGTTCGTCACGCCCTGACATTGGCGTTGCAAACCTTTGAAGGCGCGCTGATTCTGGTTTCGCATGACCGGCACCTGATTCGAAACACCGTTGATCGCTTTCTGCTCGTCGCCGATGGCGGTATCGATGAATTTAAAGGCGACCTGGATGATTATCATCAGTGGCTGGCACAACAGCGCCGCGACAACGAAACGACACAACCCGCCCCGGATGATGCCCCCCGTTCGCTCAGCGCCCAGGAGCGCAAAGAGCAGAAACGCAGGGAGGCTGACAAGCGAGCCAAGCTGCGGCCACTTCGTAAACAGATCGACACACTGGAAGCCAAGCTGGAATCGGTATCAGACGCGCTAAGCTCTATAGAGACTGCGCTGTCTGATACCGGCCTGTATGAGGAGGCCCGCAAGGACGAGCTAAAGCAGTTGCTGGCCGACCAGGCGAGCCTGAGCCAGCAACAGTCTGAAGTAGAGGAGATTCTGCTTGAGCAGCTGGAGGCACTCGAGACGCTGGAGGCCGAGCTGGCTCAGGACGCCTGAGCCCGGCTCTTGCTCAGAGTATGCGTCAGCTCGGTCAGCTCATCCTGTGACGCTTTGAGGCTTTCCACCGCGTCCGCCACCTGATCGGCCGTCAGCCCCAGGCGCTCATACAGCGCCGGCTCGATGGCATGCACCGGCCCATCAGCCAACCCCTCTGCACGCAGTAGCCGCGTGGTCAGCTGTAGCAACCCGACATAGGGCTCCACTTCTTCATCCGGCGATTCCATCTGCTGCTGACGGATTGCCGCGCAGACTTCAGCAGGCAGATTCCAGCTATCAAGCAACCAGCCACCGATCTGATCCCGGGTCACATTCAGCACCTGCTGCTCAACCATCACCGGCTCAAGATGCGGGTTTGCCTCAATGTAACGGGAAAGAACCGAGAACTGCGGCTGAAACAGGTGCGCCAGTACCAGGTAACCGAAGTTATGCAACAGGCCGGACAGATAGACCAGGCCCACCTTGGGACGCCGTTCGAGGGGAATCTTTCGGGCGAGCATCTCGGCCAGCGTTGCCGCATACACGGCCTGCTGCCAATAGGGTGTGGACCCTCTGGGCATATCGTCAGGAACTCGCAGTACCTGTCCCATAGCGATACCCAGCGCCAGATTGACCACCAGATCAAAACCCAGCACCCGAATCACGGCATCATCAATGGAGCTGACTTTGCCCGGCGCCGCATAATAGGGTGATACCGCCCAGCTCATGACCTGCGCTGAAAGGCTCGGATCCAGGCGCACCACCGGCACCAGGTCATCGACACCGGCATCCGGGTCCGAACGCAGCATAATGATTTTCTGAGTGGTGGGTGCCAAAGCTGGCAGACCCAGAGTGTCTTCCAGACGCTGCTGGATACGCAGCGCCGTAAAGCGCTCCACTGCCCGAGTAATGGCGGCTTCATCCTGCCCTTCACCGGGGCGGGGAGACGCCAGCTTACTTTGACTGACGGCAATGTCGGCAAACTGAACCGGCTGCTCACTGCTGCCTGGATAGCGCCAGCTGAATGCCAGTCCGCTGTATAATTCACGCAGTTGCAGAACAGGGGCGCCCTCAAGCGTCTGATCGATAATCAGAGGCAGCGACGCCATTAAACGCTTCTGGCCCGGCTCATTCTGCAAACCGGCCTGGGAGAAAAATCGCTGGGCATCTTCACCCCGTGTGGTCTGCAGGCGGCGGCCGGTCAAAGACCAGATATTGCCGAGGTTTAACAGACTCCTCGCCGGGAGCAGCACCAGTGCTTTCCCTTGTGCATCATGCAGCAAGACCAGTCGAACCGCGTTTTCATCCCCTGCGCCCGGATCCGGCGCCTGTACTCCTAAAGACACGTAGCACTCTCCAGTCTGTCTATGCACGCTGATGATAATCGTCTGGCAATCATTAAATTCAGATAAATTATCCCGAGGCTTCTCTCAGTACACCGAAGCCCCTAGAGTATAGGAAACACTTACCGATGACAGCAAAAACAGCCCCAATAAGGGAGGCTACATGCATCCAATTTTCGGCATTTTAACGCTCGCCTTTCTTGTCACAGTAGCGCCGGCCCGGGCCAATGAGCTGGCACGTCCAGACCCGGAAACGAGTACCGGGTTCAGCGCAAGTGAGGCGTCTACATTCAGCCATGAAGTGGTGGTTGCCGCTCACCCTCTCGCCGCTGATGCCGGCTTTGCCATTCTGGAGCAGGGCGGCTCAGCATTGGATGCGGCAATTGCCGTGCAGGCGATGTTGACCCTGGTTGAACCGCAGTCCTCCGGCATCGGCGGCGGTGCCTTTTTACTCTATTGGGATGCGCAGGCTCAGCAGCTGTACGCCTACGATGGCCGTGAGACCGCACCTTCGAACGCCACGTCCCAGCTATTTTTCAGCCCCGATGGCGACACCATGCGCTGGATCGATGCTGTAATCGGCGGCCGCGCGGTTGGCGCGCCCGGTGTCCTGCGTATGCTCGAGCTGGCCCATTCACGCCACGGCAAACTCGCGTGGGCCACACTGTTTGAGCCTGCCATCAAACAGTCTAAAGAGGGCTTTCTTGTTGGTGAGCGCTTACATCAGTTGATCAGTCAATCAGTGAACCCGGGACTGGGCCGTTATCCGGAGGCGCGAGACTACTTCTTTACTGAAACCGGCGCGCCGCTGCCAGTCGGCACGCGCCGAGACAACCCTGCGCTCGCTCAGACGCTGACCCGCATCGCTGCAGAGGGTGCCGACGCGCTGTATACCGGCCCGCTGGCCCGCCAGATTGCAGAACGCGTACACAACGTAACCGACAACCCCGGCTACCTCAGCGAAGACGACCTGGCCAACTACCGTGCGGTAGAACGTCCCCCTCTGTGTCAGAGCTATCGCAGCTATCGGGTGTGCGGGTTTCCCCCACCTACATCGGGCGGCGCGACCCTGCTTCAGATACTCGGAATAATGGAGAACTTCGCGCCACAATCGCCGCAAAGCACCGATTTCGCCCACCTGTTTACTCAGGCGAGCCGACTCGCTTACGCCGATCGCGCCCAATACCTGGCGGATCCGGATTTTGTGCAGGTGCCGGTAAAGGCTTTACTGGATAAGGAGTACCTGCAACACCGTGCCGCGTTGATTGATCCAAACAAAGATATGGGCAAGGCGGCCGCCGGCGAGCCCGTATCGCTGAGCCGTTCGGACGACCGGTCACCCGAACTGCCCTCCACCAGTCACTTCGTCATTGTGGACCAAGCGGGTAATGCGGTATCGATTACATCGAGCATTGAGCACGCTTTTGGCTCCACCCTGATGGTCGGAGGCTTTCTGCTCAACAACCAGCTGACCGACTTCTCGTTCCAGAGTGAGCGGAATGGACAACCCATCGCCAACCGGGTTGAGCCCGGTAAACGTCCGCGCAGCTCCATGGCTCCGGTGATGATTTTTGACGCAGATAACCGGCTGATAGGCGCGATCGGTTCACCCGGTGGCAGTCATATCATCAATTATGTGGCGCAATCAGTACTCGCCATGATCGACTCTGACCTGCCCCTGCAGCAGATCGTCTCTCTGCCACATATCAGCAACCGCAATGGCAGCACCGCCATCGAGGATGGGCAGACATCCGCTTCGTTGCTCGACGCGCTGGAGAGCCGCGGACATACGCTGGATCAACGCTCACTCAACAGCGGACTGCACGGTGTCCGTCGTTTACCGGATGGGCGCTGGGAAACAGGCGTGGATCCGCGGCGGGAGGGCAAAGCGGTCGGGCGTTAGCGTGATCAGTGACGGATAACGTGATTGACGGTTGCCTGGCGACGGAGCTGTTTGATCACCTTTGCAAGGTGAACACGGTTGAAGACCATTAACTCGAGATGCACCCGGTAGAGCTGGCCATCCCGCTCACCGCTGTCGATCTTTAACAGGTTTGCACCGGCTGATGCCACGGCCATGGCCAGCTGAGCAATGATGCCACGCTGTGACTCTACCGACAGAGACAGCGCAACCGGATACTCTTCATCACCGGCACCGGACCACTCCAGGTAGAGGCACTTTTCCGGGTCATCGCGCATATAGCCGATATTCCGACAGTCAGAGCGGTGCACAACCAGGCCGCGGCCACTGCTAATATGCCCGACAATCGTGTCGCCGGGGATCGGATGACAGCACTTGGCATAGTGCATCACCATCCCTTCAGCCCCCTGAATCGCCATCGGCTTGCGCTGGCCCGCCGGCCCCGGCGGCGAGGCTGCTTCAGACTCCGGCTCTGTAGTTTCCGGCTTCAGGCGACGGGCCACCACATAAGCCATGCGGTTGCCCATGCCGATATCTTCCAGCAGGTCGTCCAGCGCCGGCAGATCCGCTTCAGTGAGCAGCTCCGTGAGCTTGTCCGGGTCAATGTCATCAATGCCGCAGCCGTAGTTGGCCATGAATTGGTTAAGCAGTCGCCGACCCAGCTCGATAGACTCATGACGCTGCTGATTCTTGAGAAAATGGCGGATACTGGAACGCGCCTTGCCGGTCACCACGAAATTGAGCCAGGCCATGTTAGGCTGAGCTCGGGGGGTTGTGATCACCTCAACGGTCTGACCACTCTGAAGTGGCTCAGACAGCGGCGCAAGACGTCGATTGATACGGCAGGATACACAGGAGTTGCCAACATCGGTGTGAACGGCGTAGGCAAAGTCAACCGGTGTTGCGCCACGGGGTAGCTCCAGGATCCGCCCCTTGGGCGTGAAGACATACACCTCGTCGGGAAACAGGTCCTTCTTGACGTGCTCGATAAACTCCATCGAATCGCCCGCACGGCGCTGCATCTCAAGCAGCCCCTGAACCCATTTACGGGCCCGGTTGTAGGAGCCAACGGCACTGGCTGAGTCGCCATACACTTTGTAGTGACTGTGTTCGGCGATCCCCTGGCTGGCCACGGCATCCATCTCTCGGGTGCGAATCTGCACCTCAATGGTAATCCCGCGAGCGCCAAAAAGATCGGTATGCAGGGACTGATAGCCGTTTGCCTTCGGTATAGCGATGTAATCCTTGAAGCGCCCCGGGACTGGCTTGTATAGATTGTGAACGGCACCCAGCACCCGGTAGCAGTCATCCACACTCTCCGTCACAACACGGAAAGCAAACACATCCATGATCTCAGAAAACGCCTTGCGCTCCGATTTCATCTTTTTATAGATGCTGTAGAGGTGTTTTTCGCGACCGGTCACAACGCCGGGCAGGTGCTCCTGATCGAGCCGGCCCTGAATCGCCTGCTCAATCTGCGTAATGATATCCCGGCGCTGCCCCCGCGCCTTGACCACGGCGCGGCGAATATAACGTGAGCGCATGGGATAAAACGCCTGGAACGCCAGATCCTCCAGTTCAACCTGCAGATCCCGCATCCCCAGGCGAGCCGCAATCGGCGAGTATATATCCAGGGTTTCACGGGCGATTCGGCGCTGCTTAACCGGCGGCATCGCACCCAGCGTGCGCATGTTATGCAGGCGGTCGGCCAGTTTGACCAGAATCACGCGGATATCTTCCGCCATGGCCAGGACCATTTTCTGAAAGTTCTCGGCCTGGGCTTCCGCCTTGGTCTCGAACTCAAGATGGGTCAGTTTGGAGACGCCGTCGACGATATCGGCGACCGACTGCCCGAATTGACCTTCGATGCCTTCATAGCTGATTTCGGTATCTTCAATCACATCATGCAGCATGGCGGCCATCAGGCTCTGATGATCCATGTGCATTTCGGACAGGACAGAGGCGACCGCCAGAGGGTGTGTTACGTAGGGTTCACCGCTTTTACGGCGCTGACCATCGTGTGCCTGCTCGGCGTAAAAATAGGCACGACGCACCTGCAGGATCTGGGGCAGATCCAGGTATTCGGTGAGATTTTCGGATAACGCGTCGATGGTGGACATTATACCTCCGGGCCTACAAACCGAACCGATCCAATCGGCTCAACCCTCACCAAGGATAATGCCCCATCCACGCTGGAAGTAAAAGATCAGGCCTCTTCGCGCTCATCCAGAACGGTGCGATCAACCAGCCCTTCAGCGATTTCGCGCAGGGCAACCACGGTGGGTTTGTCGTTCTCCCAATCAACCTTTGCATCCTTGCCGCCTGTAGCCAGTTGGCGCGCACGACGTGATGCGACCATAACCAGCTCGAAGCGGTTATCCAGATTATCCAGGCAATCTTCAACTGTTACACGTGCCATTGCTGTCCTCGATGCGGTGACGGTGAAAAGGGCAAGTAGTTTACGGTTCGATCATAACTTAGACAAGAGGTCAGCCAACAGCGCTTGATGACGCTGCTGCTGAAGCGTCTGTGTCAGGCGCGCACCGCGAAACAGCGATGCCAGATCGTCCAGGGCCACGTCGAACTGGTCATTGATGATCAGGAAATCAAATTCGGCATAATGACTCATTTCCGCCACCGCCTCTGACAGACGTCGCTCGATCACATCGTCAGTGTCGGTGCCACGCCCCCTGAGCCGCTCCTCCAGCACAGCCCGGCTGGGCGGCAGAATAAAGATCGAACGTGCGCCCGGCATTAAACGGCGAACCTGGGATGCGCCCTGCCAGTCAATTTCCAGAATAACATCCAGCCCCTTGGCAAGCTGCTCCCGGACCCAAACCTGCGAAGTACCGTACTTATTGCCGAACACTTCGGCATATTCCAGAAACAGACCATCCTCGATCTTGGCATCGAAGGTCTCGCGGCTGACGAAGTTATAATCCACCCCGTCCTGCTCACCTTCGCGCATCGGCCGCGTGGTATGAGAAACCGATACCACCACCTGGGGGTCGCGCTTAAGCAGCGCCTTGACCAGGCTGGTTTTGCCGGCGCCGGAGGGGGCGGAGACGATGTAAAGGTGACCGAGTTGTTGCATGCCTGTCTTCCGTTCTGTCCGAAAGAGCGAAATTGTAGCAGAAAGCGACGGCAATAAGCCGCTTAGCTCTTGAGTGATTGCAGCAGCGTTTCCGGTACCGCGTCCGCGTCTTTCACCCGTTTCGTGACAATATAGGTATAGTAGCGACGCAACCCCACATCCGCGTTCAGCATCCGGTCCACGAAACGCTGGTAGTCGTCGATGGAGGGCGCCACAACCTTCAGCAGGTAATCGATGCCACCCCCCAATGCCCAACACTCCAGCACCTCATCCTGAGCCTGGACCGCCTTTTCAAAACGTGCAAAATCAGACGCCAGATGACTGTTGAGTTCAGCCTCCATAAAGACCAGCGTCTGGCTCCCGAGAGCCGACCAGGCGATACGCGCCCCATAGCCCTCGATTAACCCCACTTTCTCCAGATGCTGAAGCCGCTCCCAGCAGGGCGTGGGAGACAGGTTCACGCGCCTGGCCAACTCCGTTTTGGTGATGCGCCCCTCCTTTTGCAGGATCGACAACATCTGGATATCCCGATCATCCAGTTTTACACGCATAGGTGTTTACACTGCCCCTTTAAACCCTGAACGAAACCGGCACCAGCTTACCCAAGCGCCGGTCAGCTGTGAATAAGTGTCCCCAGCCCATGTATATCAGCCACCTGCAGTGCACGGTCCGCGATCGCCGTATCCTGTACACCGGTACCGGTCAGGTCACAGACCGTAATCTGCGCTTCATGGGTCCGCCCCGGGGCCGTCCCGGCGCAGATCGCACTCAGTTCGGTGAACGGACCTTCACGTCGCAACACGCCCGCGGCCACGGCACTGCGCAACTCCCCGCGCTCCAGAGACTGGCTGACCCGGTCAACAACCAGGTACCCGGCTGCTGCCAACGCCGACGGTGCTATTTCATTCTTATCGGGTGCATCAGAGCCCATGGCGGTAATATGCATACCGGGATGCAACCAGTCGGCTCGAATCAACGGCTCACGCGCAGGCGTCGTGGTGATAACCACCTGGGATTCGAGCACCAATGCCTCGATGCTTTCGCTGACCGTGACCGGTATGCCATGCAGTTCGGCCTGTTCCTGCGCAAATGACTCCGCTTTATCTCGATCACGGCCCCACACCCGCACACGCTGCACTTCCCGTTCGAGCAGTAGCGCCTTAAGCTGCAGGCGCGCCTGCACACCGGTGCCAAGGATACCCGCGGTCTGCACACTGGCCGGCGCGAGATGACGCGCCGCCACCCCCCCTGCGGCAGCGGTCCGGATATCAGTCAGGTAACCATTATCGAGCAATACCGCGGTGACAATGCCGGTTTCAGCACTGAGCACCACCATCAGCCCGTTCAAGCTGGGCAGACCCTTGGCCGGATTATCAAAAAAACCCGGGCTGACCTTGATCGCAAAGTTATCCATACCCGGTACAAATGCGGTTTTGACATCAACCTCGCCATTCACCGACGGCAGATCCATACTCAGCACCGGGGGCATCACCACATCCCCCTGCTCCAGCTGGGAAAACGCATGCTCAATTCGATCGTGCAGCGCTCTGTCGAGGCTGACACACTGACGAAGTTCAGATTCGGTCAGTATTTTGATATCTGCCATCACTCACCTGCGTTTTGCCAGACGTTATGAGTTTGATTAATGATGCGGGTGAACATCGCCATATCCACATTTCGGCCCGAGACAATGATCGCGATTCTCCGGCCCAGGCGATCAGCCAGCGCCTGCCTTCGGGCGGGCTCCAGCAACAAAGCGGCCCCCAGCGTGGCGGCCCCTTCGGCGACCACTTGTTCGTGCATGTAGAGATGCCTCATGGACCTTGCGATCTCCAGCTCCGACAGCAACACCCGATGATCCATGAGTCTCTGGACGTGGCTGAAGGTATAACGGTTTGCCAAGCCGATCCCTCCACCGAGCGAGTCTGCCAGTGTTTCCAGCTCCTCTACCTCAACCGGCTCTCCAGCCTCCAGGCTGGCGGCCATGGCTGCACCACGCTCGGGACTGACACCGATTACCTGGATTGACGGTTTAATCGCCTTGGCTGCCAATGCAATCCCACTAAGCAACCCACCCCCGGAGAGTCCGACAATCAGCGTATCCACCTCCGGCCACTCTTCCAGTATTTCCAATCCTATAGTGCCTTGTCCGGCTATCACATCGGCGTGGTCAAACGGAGGGATCTCTGTCATCCCCTGATCCTCGACCAGCTCTTTAACCAAGACCTGGGCATCGTCCTGACTGCGCCCATGGATACGAATATCGGCCCCTAGCGCGCGGATCGCCTCCACCTTGTTCTCGGGCACCAGTGAAGACATGCAGATCGTTGCCCGCCCGCCTGCCTGAGACGCGGCCCAGGCCAGCGCTCGGCCATGATTTCCGGTAGAGGCACATACGACCCCGCGCGCCAGCTGTTCCGGTGTCAGCCGGGATACCGCGTTTGTAGCACCGCGCAATTTAAACGCGCCGGTGGGCTGAGTGGTTTCCAGTTTCAGGCGCACTTCGGTATAGGCGTCACTGAGGCTGAACGCCGGTACCAGCGGCGTCTGTGTGACTTTCCCCGCGATCGCTCTGCGCGCGGCGAAAACAGAGGACAGATCCAGCGTCATGCGACGAGCCCACTGTCTGGCGACATCAGCTTCAAACGCGAGAGCGCCATGGCGATATGGCGCCGACGCAGATGGCCAACCGCTGCCAGCTGCCCGCTTTCCAGCAGCTGCAACGTTTCTCGTATCTCGTTACAAAACATCTCCGCCTCCAGTGGCACAACCTCATCCTGCATCAGAAACGGCCACATGCGTGACGAGCGGTAAAACAGCAACGCGGCAACTTCTCGCATGGCGCGATTACCCACCAGCTCCATCAGCGCATCAAAGAACTCAATATTCACTTCGGCGAATCGCCGCTTGGGGTTCTCCGCTTCGGTAATCGTGCGGGCCTTGTTCAGTGTGGCGCGTATCCGGCGAGTCACCTGGGGTGTGGGTGACAAAGGCGACATCAGCCCCAGCTGACAGACGATCTCCATCCGCATCTGATACACCTCACACAGGTAGGCCAGATCGATGTTGGTCACCAGCGTACCGACGCCATGACGGATCTCGACGAGGCCTTCGACCTCCAACCGCCCAAGAACCTTGCGAATGGGCGTCCGACTGACATCAAACTCCCGGGCCAGTGCTGTCTCCGATAACCGCTTGCCCGGCTCATATTCGAGCAGGCAGATACGTCTGCGCAAAAGCAGATAGATCGCCTCGAAGCGCTGTTCGGCGCTCCCATGAAGGTCCCCCGGAACGAGAGACTGATCCGCTGTACTGTTCATGATTCAGCATTCAATCCTGTATTGTTGTTATCGTGCGGCCCGGCCACACACCCTGCGCCCCGACCGTTTCTCGACGGAGGCAGGTGAATCAGGGGACGGCGAGCATGAATGCTCCCTGAATGCTGTTCTGCCCGTTCAGACCACCAGCACCGGACATTTCGCCATACCAACCACTTTCTGAGAAACACTACCGACCAAAAAGGTCTCAGCCTCCCCCAGTCCGTGGCTACCGAGAATAACCAGATCGACCTGACTTTTCTCAGCAAACTCGACAATCGTCTTCGCCGTATGGCCATTTTTCACGAAGGCCCGCACACCGGGACAACCATGTTCGATCGCATATTTTTTGAAGCTCTCAGCCACTTCCTTGGAGTAGCTCTGCATCAAATCATCCATATGCTCAGGCTCCCGTGGACGCACCATGGACATCGATGCCTCTCGCAGACTGTGGTGGCGGAACACCGACAGTATCCACAACTCCGACTCATGCGTTTTTTGAAGCTCGACAGCCAGTTTGAGGGCCTCAAAGGCCCCTTCTGAACCATCTGCTGCCAGCAAAATCCGTTTAAACATCCTTTTCCCCCTTCATGCCTAGGCTCCCTTCTGGAATGCCAGATCCCGCAGGAACAGGGCAATATCCGGGAAGAAGATCAGCGCTACCGCCACACTCAGCAGAATGAAGACAAACGGCGGCGTACCACGAATGACCTCGAAGTAGGGACGTTTGAACACAGCCATGGCAGTAAAAATGTCACACCCGAAGGGCGGCGTCGCCGAACCTATCGCCACCTGCAGGGTGACAATGGTGCCCACCAGCACAGGATCCAGACCTACAGACTCAACGACCGGCGCAAAAATCGGCACCAGAATCAGAATGACCACGATCGGATCAACAAACATACAGCCGATAAAGAAGGAGATAGAGATCACCAGCAGCACGCCAACGGCGCTCATGTCGGCCACACCTACGGCACCCAGCAACTCCTGCGGAATGCGGGCAAAGGATATAACCCAAGAGAATGCGGCGCCGGCGCCCACCAGGATAAAGACCACACCAGTAATCAAGCCGGTGGACTTAGCCGTTTCATAGATCTCTTTAGCGGTGATCGCCCTGAAGACGATGAACTCCAGAATCAGTGCATAAAGAACACATACGGCTGCCGCTTCGGTGGGGCTAAAGATACCCCCGTAGATACCGCCCACGATGATGACCGGGAAGCCCAGAGGCCATACCGCCTCGCGCACTGCCTTGACGCGCTCCGACCAGGACGCCTTCGGCTCCGTCGGTACGCCTTTCACCGTCGCGTAGATCATGCTGTAGATCGAGAACAGGAAGAGGATAAGCAACCCCGGCCCAATGCCTGCGATAAACAGCTCGGAGATCGAGGTATTGGAAACCACCCCGTAAATAATCATGCCGATACTGGGGGGGATCAGGAAGGCGATATCACTGGAGTTGACGATCAGCGCCAGTACAAAGTTATCCTTATAGCCGGCCTTCAGCATCCTCGGGCGAAGCGGTGACCCCACCGCGACCACCGTCGCCTGCGTGGAGCCGGAAACCGCCCCGAACAGCGTACAGGCAGTAGCCGTACTGACTGCCAGTCCGCCCTTGATATGGCCCACAAAGCTCATCACCATATCGATCAGCCGGTTGGCAGAGTGGCCTCGGGTCATGATGTCGGCGGCAAAAATAAACATCGGCACGGCAATCAGTGAGGCCGGGCGAATACCCGCCATAAACTGCTGTACCATAAAATCCATTTTGTCGATGCCGTTAAACAGTTCGTAAAAACCGATGAATGCGCCGACAATCAGCGGGATCATCATCGGGAAGCCCAGCAATAACAGAATGATCATTGCCAGAAATATTGTCGCTGCCATGATCGTCTCTCCTAGAGCTCGACTTCAGTGTCATCGTATCCCTCGAGTACTTTGGTCGAGAGATAGATATCCTTTTCCACCAGGTTCTTGATCGCCGTCAGCGTGTACTGAACACCGGTCACGAGAAACCCAATGGGCACCCAGAGATAGATCCAGTAAACCGGTATCTGAAGCGAAGGCAGGACCCGCCCTGAACTGGCGACCTTCTGGATATAGGTCACCGCGAAATAGCACAGCGCAAACATGCACAGTGCCGAAATCACTGCAATAGCCACCATGAACACCTTGCGCGCGGCGGGCGGTAGTGCATCGTAGATCGCCGACATACGGATATGTCGCCCGTGCCGGGCCGCATAGCCGATACCGGCAAAGGTAATCAGAATAATCAGTATTCGGTTGAGCTCCTCACTGAAGAAGATACTCTCGCCGAACAGGAACCGGCCGGCCACATTGGCTATGGTATTCACCGCCATGAGCAGGACACTAACCGCGAGGCCGATCGATTCCAGGCGGCTGATGATCGAGTCGATCGTGCCCAGGAAGCCGGGCAGGTCGGAGGCGTGCTCGTGGTCCTGTGGATTATCCGCCATGGCGCCCCTCCTTGGAGATCAATGAGATGGACATTGCAGTGCTCCCACGCAAACGAACGCGGGGCATCGGGATCTCCGACGCCCCGCAGCCAGGTCCGCTCGGTTACTCGGTAACGGCGGCCAGATCTTTCTTCAGCTGATCAAGGATCGCTTTACCGCTATCCCCGGTCATTTCGATGAACTTCTTCTCAACCTCTTTCGCAGCAGCCTTGAACGGCTCACGCTCCGCTTCGGTCAGCACGTTGACCACGATCTCCGGCTTGGCTTCCTTGACCTTGGAAATCGACTCTTCATCCAGTCCTCGCTGGTAATCGAGAATGTATTCAAACGCCGTATCGATGGAGTTTTGAACCAGCTCCTGATCACCCGCAGGCAGGCCATCGTAGAAATCCTTGTTGGCCATTACGGCGGTGGTGAAGTTGCTGTGACCCGCATAAGTGATCACATCGGTCACTTCATACATCTTGGTGGATTCGATGAAGAACGCCGGGTTCTCCTGGCCCTGGATGATGTTGGTTTGCAGGCCGCCATATACCTCACCCCAGGGCAGCGGTGTCGGAGTCGCACCGAAGGCCTGATAGGTTTCTACCAGCAGCGGGTTGGTCATGACACGGAATTTGACGCCTTCCAGGTCAGCGGGGCTCTTGACCGGCTCCTGAGTGGTCATCGCGACCTCACCCTCGGGGAACATGGTCAGCAGTTCCAGCCCATGCTGGGCATAAAGTTCCTTGAAGTCTTCGTTGATCGCCTTACTGGTGCGGAAGAACTCGTTCAGCGCTTCGGGTTCGGTAGGCAACAGGTAGGGGACGAAAAAGACCTGAGCTTCCGGGATCAACGCCCCGGTAAAGCCCGGTGACTGGTCCACAAACTGCAGGATACCTGCCTGGGTCTGCTCCATGATATCGGCTGACTCGCCCAGTGTACCGTAGGGAAAGAGTTCGATTTCATGATCGGAGTTCTTTTCGATCTCCTCTTTGAACTTGGTCGCGAACACACCCTGAACGTCGGTGATCGCCTCTTCAAAGGCGTATCGCCAAGTATCTGCTTGAGCAACTCCGGTCGTCATGACCACGCCCGCGATGACACTGGCTAGATACTTCGGCGCAAATGTTTTCTTCATCTGAATTCCCTCTACTGGAAGTGAATTTCGTTTTTACATGTTTCGTTATCCTCATCATGCAAAAGCGCCGAACGATTTGCCGTTCAGCAGTTGCACTGCTATTCAACATACAACCTAGTCACGATATTGCAAACATGATGTATACATTTGATCAAAATAGTACTACACATGTGGCTGAAACAAAGGACGCGTAACGCTCCCAAGCCGGTAATTGTATACATCTCTAGCGAGAGGATTTTCTGTGAAACCAAGACGTCGCCGTTTTGATGCCGGAGAATATCTGGTACGCCAGGCAAAAACCCGTAAAGCGATGATTGAGTCGGGTATCGATCTGCTGGTAATCGCAGATCCTTCCAACATCTGCTGGCTTACCGGCTATGATGCTTGGTCGTTCTATGTTTATCAGTGCGTCGTTATCAGCGCCGACAGCGAGCTTTTCTGGTTCGGTCGCGGCATTGACGCGCCCGCTGCGCATATCACCACGCACCTGCCGGAAGAGGACATCATCGCCTACCCGGATCACTACGTTCAGTCCGCCGAAGTGCACCCGACTGAATACTTGGCTCAGGTCCTCAAGCAGCGCCAGCTGGACACCGGTCATATCGGTGCCGAGATGGATAACTACTACCAGACCTACCGGGGCATGCACCTGCTGATGGAGTGCCTGCAGGACGCAACCTTCACCGATGCCACCGCGCTGGTGAACTGGCAGCGGGCAATCAAATCCCCCCTCGAAATCGAGTATATGCAGCGTGCCGGCCAGGTGATTGAGCGGGTGTACGACCGGGTACTGGAGATTGCTGAACCGGGCATGCGCAAGAACGATCTGGTCGCCGAGATCCTGCATGCGAGCACCCAGGGCACCGAGGAGTTTTACGGCGACTACGCGGCGATCCAGCCACTGATCGCATCCGGCCCGGAGGCCAGCGCCTGCCACCTGACCTGGGATTCCACTCCCATCGAGAAGAATACCGGTATGTGTCTGGAGCTGGCCGGGGCGCACAACCGCTACCACTGCCCCTGCAGCCGGACGCTACACTTCGGCAAACCGCCCAAGAAGTACCGGGATATCGAAGCGGTGATTCTGGAGGCGATCGATCTGGTCATCGATATGTTCCGCCCCGGCACCACGTGCGGCGAGGTGGCCCATGCATTCACCATGTTGCTGCGTAAGAACGGCTACGAAAAAGATAACCGCTGCGGTTACTCCATCGGCCTGAGCTATCCGCCGGACTGGGGCGAGCGCACCATGAGTCTGCGTGATATCGATACCACCGAGTTGCAGGAGGGGATGTGTTTCCACTTTATGCCCGGTATGTGGTTCGACGACTGGGGCTTTGAGATTACCGAGAGCCTGACCGTGACCCCGAACGGGGGCCAGGTCCTGTCCAATGTGCCACGCAAACTGTTTGTGAAATAAGCTCAGGAGGTACGTGATGCGAAACAACCCAATCTCCGCCACCATCGATTTCGACAAAGAGGGGATTCAGCACGGCTTCCTGCGTCTGCCCTACTCCAGTGATGAATCCGCCTGGGGCGCGATCATGATCCCGATCACCCAGTTCAAGAATGGTGATGGCCCCACGGCACTGATGACTGGCGGCAACCACGGGGACGAGTACGAAGGCCCTGTGGCCCTGTTCAACTTCGCAGGCCGCCCGCAGATCGATGATATCCAGGGCCGCGTGATCATCATCCCGGCCATGAACTACCCGGCGTTTCAGCAGGCTCGAAGGGTTTCGCCCATCGACCGGCTCAACCTGAACCGTATCTTTCCCGGCCGCCCTGATGGCAGCACCACCGAAGTCATTGCAGATTACTTTTCCCGCTACCTGGTGCCGATGTCCGATTATGTACTGGATATCCATTCCGGCGGTAAAACGCTGGACTTCGTCCCCTTCTCCGCCTCGCACATTCTGGACGACAAGCACCAGCAGAAGCTCTGTGAAGAGGCAGCCAAGGCGTTCGGCGCGCCCTACCGGGTGCAGATGCTGGAGATCGATGCAAGCGGGCTCTACGACACCCAGGTCGAGGAGAGCGGCAAGGTGTTTGTCACCACCGAGCTCGGGGGCGCTGGAACCACGTCACCCGAGTCGGTCGGTATCGCCCGCCGCGGTGTGGATAATTTCCTGATCCACGCCGGGATCCTGAAAGGTGAACTACACTTGCCGGAAACAGAAACGGTGAGCCTGGATATGCCCGACTTTCGCTCCTATCTGTTCAGCGAGCACAACGGGCTGGTGGAACCCTGTGTATCCCTCGGCGATAGTGTCCGGGAGGGCCAGGTGATGGCACGGATCCACAATATCGAGCGCACCGCCGTACCCACGTGCGAATACCGCGCCCCCCGGGACGGTATGGTTATCGCGCGTCACGTGCCGTCGCTGGCCAAGATCGGCGACTGCCTCTACGTGATCGGTGAGGTGCTCTAACCCATCGGTCATTGTCCCACCGGGAGAGAGACTCTCTCTTCCGGTCCCACTGTAAAAAGAGAGTTTCTCCCCGTAACCGCAGGATTAAAGAAAACACCTCCCGGCTTCCTGAACCACAATACAGTCAACGCTGACATCGAAGACTCCCCAGGAGGGCCAGACTATGCTGTCTACTCAAAAACGCCACGAACGCGATCCACACCTGGATTCTCTGGCTGACCCGACGCTGCTGCGTGAATTTGCCTACATCAACGGCGAATGGTGCTCCGGTGAAAATGACGCACGGACCGATGTCTATAACCCGGCCAACGGTGTCTGGTTGGGCTCTGTCGCCAGCATGAGCGCTGAGCAGAGCCGCAACGCAGTGCACCTGGCCAACGCGGCATTCGAAGCCTGGTCGCGCAAGCTACCCCAGGAGCGGGGCAAGATCCTCGATCGCTGGTACGACCTGATGATGGAGCACAAAGAGGACCTGGCACTGCTGATGACCCTGGAGCAGGGCAAGCCCCTGTCAGAATCCCGGGGTGAGATCGACTACGCCGCCTCCTTCCTGGAGTACTACGCCGAAGAGGGCAAGCGCCTCAATATCGAAAGCGTCATGTCTCACCTTGAGCGGGCCGAAGTTGAACTCTGGCGCGAACCGGTGGGCGTCGCGGGCCTGATCACTCCCTGGAATTTCCCCTCGGCCATGCTGACCCGTAAAGCGGGTGCAGCTCTAGCGGCCGGGTGTACCGTGGTGGCACACCCCTCCTGGGAAACTCCCTTCTCGGCGCTGGCGCTGGCAGAACTGGCTGAGCGCGCAGGTATGCCGGCGGGCGTATTCAATGTGGTGACCGGCGAAGCCCCCACCATTGTAGGCCCCTGGACCGAGATGCCCGAGGTGCGCGCCCTGTCATTCACCGGTTCCACCGAGATCGGCAAGCTGCTGTACCGCCAGAGTGCCGACACCGTCAAACGTCTGGTGCTGGAGCTGGGTGGACACGCGCCGTTTCTGGTATTTGCCGATGCGGACCTGGAGCATGCGGTGGACTGCGCCATTGACGCCAAATTCGCCACATCCGGTCAGGACTGTCTGGCCGCCAACCGTATACTGGTCGAACGCCCGGTCTATGACGCGTTCTGTAAACGCTTTGCCGAGAAAACCGCCGCGCTCTCCATCGGCCCGGGTATTGATGACCCGGTCATTGGACCGCTGATGAACGAGAAAGCCGTGGCCAAGCAGGTGGAGCAGGTCAGCGACGCGCTTGAAAAAGGCGCCAAGCTGCTCACCGGCGGAGATATCCACAAGGCCGGCCCGCTGTTCTATCAGCCCACGGTATTGGCGGATGTACCGGCTGACGCGGCCATTTTCCATGAAGAAACCTTCGGTCCGGTGGCCGCTATCGCGCCCTTTGACACTGAAGCCGAAGCGATCAGTCGTGCCAACGACACCGAATATGGTCTGGTGAGCTATATCCACACGGAGAGCGCACACCGTATCTACCGCCTGACCCGCGCCCTGCAGTACGGCATGGTCGCGGTCAATCGAACCAAGGTCACCGGCGCGCCTATCCCCTTCGGGGGGATGAAGCAGTCCGGTATCGGACGCGAAGGTGCCCGGCTGGGCATCGAAGCCTTTACTGAAGTGAAATATGTCTGCCGGGACTTTGAATAAGCGCCGGATAACCCACTGGAGGATGTTATGACTGATATCAATGAACTGGAAAGCTGGGATCGCGGAAACTTTTTCCACCCCTCCACACATCTGGCCGACTTTGCCCGTGGCGATGCACCGAACCGCGTCGTCACCGGCGGCAAAGGTGTCTTTATCAATGATATGAAGGGCAACAACCTGCTGGATGCGTTTGCCGGCCTTTACTGTGTCAATGTGGGCTACGGCCAGCAGAAGGTGATCGACGCCATCAGTAAGCAGGCCAATGAGCTGGCGTACTACCACGCCTACGTGGGTCACGGTACCGAAGCATCGATCACCCTGTCGAAGATGATCCTGGATCGAGCCCCGGACCATATGTCGAAGGTGTACTACGGCCTGTCCGGCTCCGATGCCAACGAGACCAACGTCAAGGTCGTCTGGTACTACAACAACGTGCTGGGCCGTCCGCAGAAGAAGAAGATCATCTCCCGCTGGCGTGGCTACCACGGCTCCGGCCTGATGAGCGGCTCTCTAACCGGCCTGCACCTGTTCCACAAACAGTTTGATCTGCCGCTGTCCCAGGTTATCCACACCGAAGCGCCCTACTACTATGGCCGTGAGGATGGCAGCCTGAGCGAAGAGCAGTTCTCCGCCCAGTGTGCGGCGGAACTGGAGAAGCTGATCGAACGCGAAGGTGCCGATACCATCGCCGCCTTCATCGGTGAACCGGCGCTGGGTACCGGCGGCCTGATTCCGCCGCCCAAGGGCTACTGGGAAGCGATTCAGGCTGTGCTCAACAAGCACGATATCCTGCTGATCGCCGATGAAGTCGTCACCGGCTTTGGTCGCCTGGGCAGCATGTTCGGCTCCACTCACTATGGACTCAAGCCGGATATCATCACCATCGCCAAGGGCCTGACCTCCGCCTACGCACCGCTGTCCGGTTCCATCATCTCCGACAAGGTCTGGAAGGTACTGGAGCAAGGCACTGACGAGTTCGGTGTATTCGGCCACGGCTGGACCTACTCTGCGCACCCGATCGGTGCTGCCGCCGGTGTAGCCAACCTGCAGCTGGTGGACGAGCTGAACCTGGTGGGCAACGCAGCCGAAACCGGCGCCTACTTCAAGCAGGCGATGAAGGATGCCATCGGCGACCACGCCAACGTGGGTGATGTTCGTGGTGAAGGGCTGCTGTGCGCGGTAGAGTTTGTTGAGGACAAGGCCGAGCGCCGCCGCTTCGAAAATGTCGGCACCACAGGTGGCAAACTGGCAGCCGCCCTGCTCAAGCGCGGCGTCATTGCCCGCGCCATGCCGCAGGGTGATATCCTCGGCTTCGCGCCCCCGCTATGCATCACACGGGAAGAGTGCGATCAGGTGGTCAGCGCTCTGCAAGGCGCGGTCGAAGAGGTGCTGGGCTAACGCCACCCGTCTTCTGATGTTCTAACTGCAAGGGGCCTGAACGGCCCCTTTTGTCGTTAACACTGTGCAGGAACAAGGCATGAGATCGATCCCCCTGATCGCCAATATCGAAAGCGATGAACGTGACGCCTGGTTAACCCAGCTAAACACAGTGCTGCCGGATACCGAGGTGCGCCCGTCCGAGCAGTTCAATACAGATCAGGCGGCTAACGCCGATGTGGCGATTGTCGCCAACCCCTCTCCGGATGAACTGCGCCGGTTCACAGGCTTGCGCTGGGTACAGAGCGTCTGGGCCGGCGTGGAAAAGATGGTCAAAATGCCTGAGCTCGCGGAGATTCCCATTGTGCGTATGGAGGACCCGGAGCTGGCTCGCACCATGGGCGAAGCCGTTCTGGCCTGGACACTCTATCTGCACAGAGATATGCCGGAATATGCGCGCCAGCAGAAAGAAAAAATCTGGCAACAGCGGCCCTACACACCACCTGACGAGTGTGAGGTTGGCGTGCTGGGCAGCGGGAAGCTGGGCAGGGCGGCAATTGAGGCGCTACTGACATGCGGCTTCCGTGTCAGTGCCTGGAGCCGGTCCGAGCAGCAGATCGACGGTGTCGATCATTACGCCGGGCTGGAGCGTTTGCCTGCCCTGCTGGCCCGTTGCGATATTCTGGTCAGCCTGCTGCCTTTAACGGCCGACACCGAGCACCTGATGGATATCCAGCGTCTGGCCCTGCTCAAGCCCCAGGCCGCCATTATCAACTTTGCACGTGGCGCAATTTTTGATGAGCAGGCCCTGCTACGCCAGCTTGATCAGGGTGCCCTGCGCCATGCCGTGCTGGATGTGTTCAGCACCGAACCGCTGCCACCGGACAACCCTTTCTGGCATCACCCGGCGGTTACGGTATTACCCCACATATCCGCGCCGACCAATGTCAAAACCGCCAGTTTAATCGTCCGCGACAATCTGCAGGCCTACCAAAAAGATGGAACCATTCCGCCTGCGGTTAACTATCGACGGGGCTACTGATTACGGGGCAAACGGCGGTAGAATAGCGCACTTTCAACCCAACCTTTCGAGGTCCCTATGCCTAAGGCATCCGAACTTAAGCGCGGCCAAGTCATCGATATCGACGGCAAGCTGATGCTGGTCCAGCAGATCGACGTGCGTAACCCCACAGCCCGGGGCGCGTCGACACTTTATCGTGTCCGTTTCAGCCAGATTCCCGGCGGCGGCAAGCATGAAGCCACCTACGTGGGTGACGATATCGTCAAGGATGTGGCACTGGAGCGCCGTCAATGCTCCTACCTCTACCGTGAGGATGATCTGTTCTACTTCATGGATGCCGAGGATTACAGCCAGTACGGTATTAACGCTGATGTTATCGAAGATCAGCTGCCCTACCTGATCGAAAACATGGAAGGGATTATGGTTTCCCTCGTGGATGGCCAGGCGATCTCGATCCAGCTGCCCTCCATCGTCGTTATGGAGATCGTCGAGACCGTACCCGGTATGAAAGCGGCCAGCGCCACCGGACGCACCAAAGCGGCCCGGTTTGCCAACGGGCTGGAGATCCAGGTCCCGGAGTACCTGGAAACCGGCGAGAAAGTAAAGATCAATACCGAAACCGGTAAGTTCAGTTCCCGCGCCTGATCCTCTACCGTTCGCCCAGTTGCCAGCCCTGCTGGGCAATGCGCTGACGAAAAGCGCGCCAGCAGGTCTGTGCCTGGGCGGCGGTCATCCCCTCCCCGCTGTCCGCATAGCGCTCGCGGTTAAAGCCGATCTCCACCGGTACCAACACATCCTGCAGCCAGGGGTAATCGTTGCCCACCCGGTTTAGCCATAGACTGGCCGTTTCGTGCCGTGCACGGCCCTGTCCCCGGCGCTCAAGCCAACTTTCCAGCGCAGCAAGCAGATGAGTTGCGGCCCTCTCCGGTGACTGCTGCAAGCGATGAAGAAAACGCCGCTCCAGCCATCGATCACGCAGTTTCTCCCGGTTGCGCCACGCCCAGATCAACAGCCCCAGAACCAACAAGGCACAGAGTAACAACAGCAGTTTTACCCACAACGGAAGCTGTGACACGGCGATCAGAGCGCCGAGCAAGGCGGCCACCATGGACAGGCCGATATACTCCAGCAACCCCGTGTCCGCTCTTTGCAACCGTTGCTCCACGTAATCAAGGGCCTGCTCCAGTGCCGACCGTGCAGCCGTTCCCGGGTTATCGTTGACAACAAACTGCACCCAGCCCTGGCCCGGCAGATAGAGCTCGGCCCAGACCACGGCGCTCGCGGAAGTGACCTCCCAAGTCCCGCTGATCGGGTGACGGGTATCAGCGCGATATCCACTCACCACCCGGGACGGGATCCCCTGGCAGCGCAGCATCAAGGCAAAAGCGCTGATTCGCTGCATGGCCGTTAGCCCCGCCCCCTCCTGGAACTGCTCCGGATCCAGCTCAATGCGCGAGGACCCGCCCATTTTGCCAACGACTGCTCCCCGCTCCAGCAGATAGCGTTCAATCTCTCGGCCGGCGGCCAGGGGGGCGCGGTCCGCCACCAGACGATCACTTAACGGGCAAAGCGCGTGAGCAGACCCCGGTAACTGCAGCCATTGTGCTCCATCCGCCTGACCAGGCGACAGACGGCGGCCATCCACTTCACCACGAGCCGACTCAACCCGGTACTGCAATCCCGGTTCTAACGGCCCCGGCAGGTAGACATTCCCCCTTGGATCTATTCGGATCACCCGGGTCGGCAGTGCGATGCGAAACGCCACTGGCGATACCGGCAGGGCTCCGGGCATCTCTTCTACAACCTCAATCTGCTGTACTGTCACCGGGAATCCACGCGGCACATCACGCTCGAACAGGCCGTCCGACACTCGGTAAAAGCGGTCTCCCATCCCCGGGGCCGCCCGGCTCCAGCTCTCCCCGTTAAAGTGATCGAAAATCTGGGCCTGCAGGAGCGGGCGGGAGTCACTGTCCACCTTTAACAACAGCCGGGGAGGCTCGTTATCAGGCGCGCCGCCCTCCCCCAGAATCGGCTCCTGCGCCAATGTCGGGGGCGGTGGCTGACCCTGCTCACCCTGGCCCGAGCCGCCACCGCCGGAGCCGGAACTGCCTTGCCCCCCGCGCTTTGCGCGCCCCTGCTGATCTGCCATCGACTCCCAACCGCGGTTGCCATAAGTGAGTTCAGCATCCTGTGGCACCCAGGATTTATAGGTGGGTTCGGGTTGCGGCAACAGCCAGTAGAGGATTGCCGTCAGGCCCAGAATGGACAGGGTCACCGGCAATGCGGCCAGCGCGCTGCCACGGCCTCGATACTGCGCCACCTGCTGACGCACGCGAGCCAATTGCAGCTGCATCAACACAATCACGACGCTGAGCAGATACAACGCGAGCAGTATCGAAAAGCTGCGGGAATAGGTTGAGGCGTAGAGCATCAGGCCGATCGACGCGAGGATCAGCATGAACAGCTCACGGCGGTTGCTCAGCGTACAGGACAGCCCCAACGCGATGAACAGCATCAGCATCATCATGCCGTTCAGCAGGTCACCGCGCATTAAGCCGGGCAGCGCCAGCAGAAGCCCGATAACAACGGCGAAACCTTTTAACAGCCGCATCCAGCGGGCCGGAGCACGGCTGTAACGGAAGCCGGAAAGCAGAGCGCCGCCCGCCAGCAACGAGATTAGAAATGCGCCCACCAGGTTATTGGTCCAGCCGAATGCGGCCAACGTCAGCATCATCCACAGCGCCCCATAGACGCCGCCACTCAATCCCCCGTTCATGATGCAAACACCTCCGCCAGATTGGCCCCGCGGCTGATCCAGTAGAGGTCTGGCACCGCCATCTGGCGCAGGGACGGCGCCTGGGTTGCCGCTCTCTGACGAAAGCTGGGGGCATCAAACGCCACCTGGACCGGGGCCTGATCAATGCGAGAAGACAGCGCGGGTGCCGCCGGAATGGTCGAAGGAGACTCCGCGGTGTGGAACAGCCAGAGCCGCCCCTGTCGACCGGCCAGTGTCGCTGCCTGTTCAACCGCCTGGCGATAATCGCCGGGCGTGTCGGCTTCTACACCGGCCAGAAACTCCAGCGCATGGCGGTAGTGATGCCAGCCACTGTCTGGGGCCAGCCAGCGCACACCATCCATCTGCTGACAGAAAACGCCGACCTTATGCCCATTTTCAGTGGCATAACGAGCCAGTGATGCAGCAATACGCACCGCATATTCAAAACAGCTCTCCCGGCCGCTACCCGGGTTCGCACCCGGATCCGCATTAAGCACAATCACCAGTTCAGCGTTTTCGATCTGCTCATATTCGCGGACCACCCACTCACCCCGGCGCGCTGACGCACGCCAGTGAATATGGCGCATACTGTCGCCGCGCCGATAATCCCGCACGCCAGCGAAAGTATCCTGACCACGACTGGCCGGGCCCACCTGATGACTGTCGGTGGGAAATCCGGTTTGTCCCGCCAACATCAGCCCCTGTATCGGGAAGGTTGAAGGCAGCACCCGGATTTCGGTCAGGCTATCGGTCAGCGGCAGACTCACCCGCATCAATGCCAGCGGAAACTCCGAGCTCACCTGCAGTGGGCCGATCGTATGGATACCACGACGCTCACAGGTAATGCTGTATTGAAACTGCTGCCGCCCCCTGAGCCGCGCAATCAGCACCGGATAGTCGGGTTGATCGAGAAATGGCAACCGATCCCGAACCTGCAGCATATAGCGGGCAAAGAAGCCTTTGGCCTGCAACTGGAGCGCCACCTCGATCTCATCGCCCTCATGACTTTCCGCCGGCAGCTCACGACTGACATGGATCCCACGCACATTACGCCGTGGCAGCCAATAGCCAGCGATCAGTGTCGCACTCAGCAAAACGCCAAACTGGTACAAGCGGCTTTCGCCCGTATTCCAGGCCGCCAGCAGAATCAGCACCGACAGCGTACCTAGCCAAAACCCCGGGTGGCGCCAGATCCCTTTGAGCGCCGTCAGCGCCCTCACAACGCCTGCGCCGCGTCCAAGACCGGCGGCTCAACCTGCTTTAGAATCGCCTTCACCAGGTCCGTTTCGTGCAGTTTCTTCATCCGTGCCGGCTGACTCAGGATCAGGCGGTGTGCCAGCACCGGCTCAGCCACCTTGATCACCTGATCCGGCGTCACATAGTCCAGGCCATCGATCAACGCCGCCGCCCGTGCCGCTTTCATCAACGCCAGAGCGCCGCGTGGGCTGGCGCCAAGCTCCAGATCCGGATGCTCCCGACTGGCACGCACAATATCCGCGATATAGCCCAGCACCGGCTCCGAAATATGCACCTGCTCAACCGCCTCCTGCAGAGCCCGCAACTGGGCGATCGAAATAACCGGCTTAAGGTTATCGATGGGGTGACCGGTGAACTGCTGCTGGAGAATCCGAATCTCTGCATCGCGATCCGGGTAACCCATGGAGAGACGCATGAAAAAGCGGTCGAGCTGCGCTTCCGGCAGTGGATAGGTGCCGTGATACTCCACCGGGTTCTGGGTGGCAATCACCATGAACACCTCCGGCAGGGTCCGGGTCACCCCTTCCGTGGTGACTTGAGCCTCAGCCATACACTCCAGCAGGCTGGACTGTGTCCGTGGCGACGTACGGTTGATCTCATCGGCCAGCAGCACATTGCAGAACACCGGCCCCGGCATGAACTCGAACCGATGCTCCTGCTGATTGAAAATCGAAACCCCGGTGATATCCGAGGGCATCAGATCCGGCGTGCACTGCACACGACGAAATTCCAGATCGATACTGCGGGTCAGCGCCCGCGCCAGCATCGTCTTACCCAGGCCCGGCACATCCTCCAACAGAAGGTGACCGCGGCACATCAGGGTGATCAGCCCCAGGGTCAGCGTGCGATGTTTACCGACAATGGCTTGCGCCATGTTGCTGTGCAGGGCTTTGAAATGCTTGAGATGTTCGCTCATCCTGAGCCTCCCAGGTGGTTGAGGATCGACAGGAAGTCAGACAAACCGAACATGGGGGCGGGTGTCAGAGCGAGCCTCCCTGGGATTACGGCCGGATGGAACTTCCTGTTCCTGTGCGCGAGCTTAAAATCAACCCCAATGCCAGTCAATCAAAGCGCGTTAACCCTGTATGCTTGATTCGGCCAACTTCGCTAAACTGTTTGGATTATCGCCAATCAGGATGAGAGAGGATTCAACCATGCGCTGCCATGAAGTGGACTATGAATTAATCGGCTCTGAAATGCAGCTGGTCGAGGTGGAACTGGACCCCAACGAGACCGTGATCGCAGAGGCCGGGGCGATGACCTACATGGAAGAAGGGATCGATTTCGAAACCCGCATGGGTGATGGCTCCGATCCCGACGAAGGCTTCATGGGCAAGCTGTTTTCCGCCGGCAAGCGCGTATTCACCGGCGAATCGATCTTTACCACACATTTCACCAACCGCGGAGCCGGTAAACGCCGGGTCGCCTTTGCTGCGCCCTACCCCGGCAATATCGTCCCGCTCGATATGGCTCAATATGGCGAGAGGATCACCTGTCAGAAGGACGCCTTTCTCTGCGCAGCACTGGGCACCAAGGTCAGTATCACCTTTAACCGGCGCATCGGCTCCGGGTTATTTGGAGGTGAGGGGTTCATTCTGCAAAAACTTGAAGGCGATGGCATGGCCTTTATTCAGGCCGGCGGCACGGTCATCGAGAAAAAGCTCAATGGCGAAACCCTGCGCGTGGATACCGGGTGTCTGGTCGGTTTTACCGAGGGCATCGACTACGATATCCAGCGTGCCGGCAACCTGAAATCGATGATCTTCGGCGGCGAAGGACTGTTCCTGGCCACTCTGCGCGGCACCGGAACCGTCTGGCTGCAAAGCCTGCCATTCTCGCGCATGGCGGATCGCATTATCGCAAACGCGCCCTCCCATGGCGGCAGCGATAAGGGCGAAGGCTCCGTGCTGGGCGGGTTGGGCCGTCTGATCGACGGTGACCGCTGATACGTCAAACGGGAACCAACAAACCGGATAGCTATGAAACGTGTGATCTTTTTTACCGGGGCGGGGGTCTCGGCCGAGTCGGGCGTCCCCACCTTCAGAACCGGCTCCGATGCGGTGTGGGAAAACCACCGCATTCAAGATGTCTGTCATATCGACACCTTTGAGCAGAACTATGACCTTGTTCACCAGTTCTACAACCAGCGACGTACGGCTCTGGCCGGCGTTGAGCCCAATACCGCCCATCGCAAAATCGCGCAGGTGCAACAGGGGGCACCGGAGCGCGTCATTCTGATGACCTCCAATGTGGATGACCTGCATGAGCGCGCGGGCAGCCCGAGGGTCCGGCATATCCACGGCAATCTGCTGGAGATGGTCAATCTGGACAGCCGGGAGATCATCCCGCTGCACTACGAGGCATTCGACTACACGGCGCAACAGGGCCGCTTCAAACCCAACGTAGTGTTTTTCGGTGAGATAGCACCGGTGTATGCCGAGCTCTTCGAGTTGATGAACAGTCTCACAGAAGAGGATCTGGTCGTGGTGGTGGGCAGCAGCGAAAGCGTCATCGCCTTCTGCGCCGAGGCCTATATCGGCAGTCAGGCCGCGGCCACGATTCTTTACGTGGACCCCGCTCCCACCAACACCTACGACCGTCAATCGATTACGCCCTACAACAAACACTACCGCATAAGCGCCACCGAGGCGTTTGCCGAGGATTCGGAACTGGTCCACCTGATCGAACAGTGGCTGGCCTGAAAACAAAAACCCCGCCACAGTGGACGGGGTTTACCTTTTCCGCGGATGAGACTTACTCCACAGTAGAGATACTGTTCAGGTAAGCCTTATCGGAGATGTTGGTCCATTTGCGAACCTGCTTGAGGTAGCTCTGCTGGCTCTCGATGATTTCAGCAGCCAGCGGGTCGGCTTCAGCCTGCTCCACCAGCAGCTTCTCGGTGGCCTGACGCAGCGCATCGATCACCGCCGGCGGGAACACCTTGTGGGTCACGTTCGGATACTCTTCCTTCATCTTATCCCAGGCTGCACTGTTCATATGCGTGCTCTGTGTGTACATGTCGTAAGCTGCGGTTCGCATGGACACACGCAGGATCTCTTGCAGATCCGCCGGCAGATCATCCCACACCTTCTTGTTCACCAGGAACTGCACCTCAGCTGCGGGTTCCTGCCAGCCGGAGTAGTAGTACTGGGCGATACGGTGGAAGCCCATCGGCAGATCGAGAGCAGGGCCAACCCACTCCAGCGCATCGATGGTGCCGCGCTCCAGAGAGGTGTAAAGCTCGCCCGGTGGGATATTGGTCACGGCAACACCCAGTTCAGACATCACCTCACCGGCAAAACCGGGGGTGCGCATTTTCAGACCCTGAAGATCTTCGACGGAGTTGATCTCCTTTCGGAACCAGCCACCCATCTGATTACCGGTGTTACCGCCTGGGAATGAGAGCATGCCATGGGGCTCATATACCTTCTGGGCCAGCTCCATGCCGCCACCGTGGTAGAACCAGGCATACTGCTCCGGCACGGTCATGGAAAACGGTACAGTGGTAAAGTACATGGTGTTTGGCACCTTACCCTTGTAATAGTAAGACGCGGTATGGCCCATGTCGTACTGACCGGCCTTCACCATGTCAAAAATGCCGAACGGTGCCTTGTGCTTGTTGCCGGAGTCGATACGAATCTTCAGACGGCCACCGGACATGGTTTCCGCCATCTCCGCCATGTGTTTGGTGGTATCACCCAGGATCGGCGTATTCGGGCCCCAGGTCTCCGCCAGTTTGAGTGTATAGGTGTCTTCGGCCAATGCCGGGGTGCCAACAAACGTCAGCAGGGTCGCCAACGCAGCGACCGGCTTGAGCCGTGCAAAGCAGCTTTTCATCATGGTTCAGTCCAATTGTCATAATTTGTCGGTAAGGTCAGCCGCCCGATCATAGCGTGGCCGAGGTCTGGGAAAAAGGCCCCTCAGCCCTTCTCACGTCCATGATTGACCTATATTCCTGTCCCTTTGATCAAACTGGCTCAGCCCCGGTCTTCCTGCTAATTTCAATGACACCAATTACCTGGACGATATGACCTGCGGTACCTTGCAGGATATGGGTTACACCATCGACTACACCGCCGACAGCAGCGGCTTCTCTATCGTCTAAACCTTAAAAACCACTTAGCGAGTCAAGGAGGACTCATGCTGAAACACCTCACTCTGGCAGCCACGCTCGCAGCCACCGCGCTGCCCGTATGGGCCGAAGTATACAAGTGCCGCAACAGCGAAGGGCGACTCCAGTTCCAGGCCCAACCCTGTGACAACCATCCCTCCGAACAAGTCAAAATCGCGCCACCCACTTCAAACCCCGGTAACTACAAAGCCCTCCAGCGCCGTGCCGAACAATCCTTCGAGCAGCGCCGCCAGGAGCGAGCCATTGAAGAATCCAGAATGGATGCAAAATCGCAACGGATACTCGACAAGCGCCGGCACCAGCGCCGTCTCGATGAACTGGCAGGACTGGGTAAAGTCGTCGTCGGTATGGATGAAGATCAAGCCACCCGCGCCTGGGGCCACCCCTGCGAGGTCAAGCGCTCCGGCAGCGGGCAAAAATGGACCTACTGCGTAGGGGAGTATGAGCGGGATTATCTCTATTTTCGGGATGGATTGGTGTGATCTAGTGAAGTAATTGTCCCAGGGATATAAGCGGGATTAAATGGGATGAAACGGGATTAAGTGGGATGGATGTCACGGGATACGCGGGCTTTGGAGGGTTGGCGCGATTTCCGTGAAATGTTAGAGGGCGGATCGATTTAGCGCAACGCCAACGCGCCAACGAGTAGATCTTGCGCGTGTTTTGTCACTCTTCGAGCGGCGCGGCTAAAAAGACAATCAATGCGCTCAACGTGGGCGTCCTGCCCCGTTAGACATCCTTTCCGATCCAGACCACCCTGCCAATCACTTCCAGGTCGTCGGCCTCGCTTGGTTCGACGAGCTGTTCCTTATACTCCTTGTTGTCGCTGAGCAGCAGGATGCCTTTGTTCCAGAGAGTCTGCACCCGTTTCACGATCAGGTGGTGGTCGGTGCGGATCACGTAGATGGAGCCGTCGGTGAGCTCGCGCTGGCTGGTATCGATCATGACTGTGTTGTTGTCGCTGATCGTCGGCTCCATCGAGTCGCCTTTAGCGAACACCAGCACCAGGTCTTTTTCGTTCAGCCCCCTGAAACGCAGCCACTTGCGCCGGAACGCCAGTTTTCGCGAGGGCTGCTCGTTATCGGGCAACGCGCCTGATCCGGCGGCTACCTGGATGCTGTAGCCGGGTATCAGAGCGAATTCCTGGCTGAGTTCGGCCCCTGCTGTATCGACGCTCAGACGTGACGCCAAGCCCGCCAACAGATCTTCACCCATCGGGTTGGCGCCTGCAATGGCGCGGAGCAGCTCGTAGTCCCCTATGCTGAGATCCTTTCCGGCCGCTGCCGTATCCGCAGCTTCCCTGGAAGACTGGAGTAAACCAACCGCTTCTCTGAAGTGCACCTCTTTCCTGTCCGCAGCGTCTTGGTCTCCCGCCTCAGCTAGGTAGATATCTTCCCGTCGCTGCTCGGCATCGCTGAGATCACCAAGGCGCATCGGCCCGTCTCCTGTCGCGAGCCATGCAATGGAGACCCCAGTAAGGCGAGCCATTTCGACAATTGGCTCGAGCCTCGGTTGACTGGTGCCGGCGATGATCCTGTGCAATTGAGCCTCAGATAGGCCAATCATTTTTGCGAGCTGCTTCTTCCCGCCCACGAATGAGCTGATCTCGCTAATGCGAGTTCCGATTTCATTCTCCTGAAAAGGAACATCGTTCCCTTTCGTTTCTGATCCTTCGTCTGTCGGATTATTCATTTTTAAACAATGCCTTATCGCAAAAATGATTCAAAAACCCCTCTCGGAGAAAAGGAACACGCAAAAATGACTTGACGTACAATCAGTTTTGCGACTATTGTTGACGCGTAACGCGCACTAATGCGCGCCTCAAAAACTACCCACAGCGGAGCCCAAAAAAATGAGCAAGCAAAACACTCGCCCACAGGACTGGCACCGAGAAGACATCATGGCCGCGATCCGTAAGAAAGGCACCACGCTCGCCGAGCTTGGTCGCCACCACGGCTACAGCAATCCGACCGCTCTATACAACGTATTCCACAAGCCCTATCCCAAGGTGGAGATGATCATCGCCGCCTTTCTGGAAGTGGAACCCGCCGAGATCTGGCCCTCGCGCTACATCAAGCCAGCCATAGATTTTAAGACAAATATTACCCATTCGCATTGTCGCATAGCGTGACCTCACGCGCATTGGAATCGATGTATTGAGCCTAGCCTCGGCTGCCTGAAACGCACAGAGGCAAAAGCTGATTTTGTTTGGAAGGGGTAACCAGCGCGATGGGACAGAAGCGACGGAAAAACTGGAGCCGGGAACAACCGATTAGCCTCCGGCACGGTTCAGAACTGTGCATCGGTCACGCGCATGACCGGATGAACCGCAGCGTCGAGCAGATCGCCGACCTGATGGGGGAAGCCAGCCACTTCACGCTTTACAAGTGGATGGAGTCAGGCCGGATGCCGGCGGTGAAGATTCGCGCCTTTGAGCATGCCTGCGGCGCTGACTTTGTCACTCAGTATCTGGCGCATAGCGCGGGCTACTTGCTGGTGAAGGTGCCGACCGGCCGCAAAGCTGAACATCGCGAACTGAACGAGCTGAGCCTGTTTGCCCACGAGGTGCTGGGGCTTCTGATTCAGTTTTATGACAGCCATGAAGGCGCCGATGAAGCCGTTCTGGCCGTGACCCGCCTGATGGAAGACCTCGCATTTCAGCGGGGCAATATCGAAAAACATCAGCAGCCCGAGCTGCTGCTGGGAGGTGAGTGATGGATTACCAGGCACTGATCGACACCCATTTTGGTTATGCACAGCGGCGCAGCCCGGCCTATCAGGCTGGCCTCAAAGCCTGGCTGCAGCGTGCCCATGAGGGCATTCCGGTTGCCACCTATTCAGGTGCCTACCGAGAAGGCACTGCTGAGTTTGATGCCTTTTACGCCGGGGCTGATGACGCCTGCATGAAATGGCGTGATGTCCTGCCGAACGAGCAACTGGCTGACCTGAAGCCGATACGAGGTGGATCATGAAACAGTGGTTCACGTCCCAGGAATTGGAAGCAATGCAGCTGCCGGGGATCCCGACAACTGTTCGCGGCATAAATAAAGTAGCCGAGCGCGAAAATTGGGAGTCCCAAAAGCGCGCATTCGGAAAGGGCTACGAATACCACATCAGCAACCTCCCCCATGAGGCCCGGCAGGCGTTAGAAGCCCACTTCGCCCGCGAGATGCTAACGCGTCTCGACGACACGCCGCGTCAGCTCAAGCCGGTGACGGCTGCGCTGCCGAACGTGCCGATGACGCACAAGCAGCGCGCCGCTGCCGATGCCCGTGTGACCATCATCAACGCGATCGACGGGATGCGCAGCCAGGGCATCAGCCTTAATGCTGCGCTGACGACTCTTTTGACACAAGCGGAAACCGGCCAGCTCGCTGAGCTCAACCCGGTGCTGGATAAGGCGCTGCAGCTGGCTAAGGATTCGCGTGGTCGCGGTGGTCACTCACCCTACCCCAGCGCTCGCAGCCTCAAGCGATGGATTACCAAAGACGTTAAGGATCTGGCTCCCAAGAAGCGCGAAAAGGACATGGTGCCGCCTACCTGGGCGAATGCCTTCCTGGTGTGCTGGCAGAAACCGGAAAAGCCCAGTGTCGAGCACGCCTACCGCCAGTTTATCGATGCCTGGGCCAGCGATGAGCAGCCGCCCAGTATTCATGCCGTTCGCCGCTTCTTGAAGAAGATGGGATCGGTGGCCAAGCAGCACGGTCGCATGGGGCCTCGTGAGCTGAAGAACATCATGCCGTTCGTGCGCCGGGACTTCAGCTCTCTGCTGCCGGGCGACATCTACAGCGCCGACGGCCACACCTTCGATGCCGAGGTACAGCACCCGCTGCACGGCCGCCCCTTCCGCCCGGAGGTGACCACCTGGATCGATATCGCCACCCGCAGAGCTGTGGGCGTATCGGTGGCCCTGGCCGAGAGCAGCATCGCCGTCCTGGATGCCCTGATCGATGCCTGCGGCAAGGCGGTACCGGCGGTGATCTATGTGGACAACGGCTCTGGCTACTGCAACGCCATGCTGAAAGATGAGGCCACCGGCGTGATGGCGCGGCTCGGCAGCACCATGACCCACTCGCTGCCCTACAACTCCCAGGCACGGGGTGCGATCGAGCGCATTCACCAGACCCTGTGGGTTGATGGCGCCAAGAGTCTGGCCGGTTACATGGGCGCGGATATGGACCGCGAAGCCCGGCACCACCAGTTCAAACTCAGCCGCCAGGCGATGAAAGGCGGCCGCCAGACCCTGATGCCCTGGGCCACTTTTATGGAATGGGTGCATCAGCGGATGGACTGGTACAACAACCGCCCACACAGCACCTTGCCCAAGATTACCGATGCATCCGGCAAGCGCCGCCACCTGACGCCCAACGAAGCCTGGAACCACCACACCGAACAGGGCTGGGAACCGCTTACGCTCAGTGGGGACGAAGCCGCCCAGGTCTTCCGCCCCCGCGTGACCCGCAAAGTGCTGCGCGGCGAGATCCAGGTGTTCGCCAATCGCTACTTCAGTCAAGAGCTGACGGAGTGGCATGGCGAAGAAGTTCAGGTGGCCTATGACCTCAATAACCCGAATCACATCTGGGTATTCGACCAGGAACACGACCGCCTGATCTGCCGTGCCGAGTGGAACGCCAACCGCACCGACTACATGCCGATGTCGGTCATCGAGCAGGCCCGCGAAAAACGATACGAGGGCCGTCTGCGTCGCATCGAGAACAAGCGCGTGGAGATTGAGGAAGAACGCCGCGGCCGTCCGCTCCTGGAGCATGACGACAGCATCAGCCTGGGTGCCTTGGGCAGTATCAACGGTGAGTTGATCCGCAAGCAGATGAGCAAGCCGGTGGATGAATATGAAGATGTACCGCTGAGCCGGTTTGAGCTGATGACTCCGGAAGAGCGCTGGGCCGAGCACTGCGCTGTTGCCCGCGGCGAGATAAGCCTGCCGCCAGAGGAACAGTACTGGTTTGAGAGCTACGCAAGGAATCCTGAATACAGGTCGATGAAAAGACGACACGAAGAAAGCGAAGAAGAGGGCTGGGGCCGGCAGCCGCAACCTGCCGAACCCCAAGGATCACGTAAGGAGTGACTAACAAATGATGAACGAGAACACAGTACCCGTCAACGGCGTCGCCGAAACCGCCAACCTTGGCTTGTGCGATGTCGCCCTTGAGCGCGCGATCGACAGGACCGGGAGCCTGCCGGGCATGGTCTGCATGTTCGGCCCCAGCGGCTTTGGCAAAAGTGTAGCGGCGACCCACGTCGCCTGCCGCCGCCGGGCCTACTACATCCAGGCCAAGTCTGTTTGGAGCCGTCGCCACACGCTTGCAGCCATCCTGCACGAAATGGGTGTCCAGCCGGGCAAGGCCACGATCCCGCAGATGCTCGACATGGTGGCTCAGGAACTAGCGCTTAGCGGCCGCCCGCTGATCGTTGACGAAATGGACCACCTCGTTGAAAAGAACGTGGTTGAGCTGATCCGCGATATATACGAGAGCAGTCAGGCCGCGATCCTGCTGATCGGCGAAGAGCAGCTGCCCCACAAGCTGAAAAAGTGGGAGCGCTTCCACGGGCGCATCCTTAACTGGGTGCCGGCGCAGCCGGTATCGCTAGAAGACGCCGCCAAACTGGTACCGATGTATGCCCCCGGCATTGAGGTCGCAGAGGATCTACTGGCTCACCTTGTTGAGATCTCCGGCGGCAGCGTGCGTCGTGTCGCAGTCAACCTGGAGCTGATTGCCACGGTGGCCGGTACCGCTGGCGCGGGCTACATCGATCGCAAGAGCTGGGGGCGGCGCGAGCTGTACACCGGCGAAGCACCAAAGCGGAGGCTGGGATGAGCGACATTGAAATCTGCGAACAGGTGCGGGATGCGAAGACCGGTGAGTGGATCGATCTGTTTGGCAACGGGCACTTCTACGGGATGGTCACGTCCCGATACACCTATCTGCCTCATGAACCGATGGGCCCTGTATACCGAGACGTTGCCTGGGTTGATCCGCCATTTGGGCCACCGAGCACGACGAATTCACACCGTAATTTTGGGCTCTGCGTCTACCGCACTCGCCATGAAATGAAAGCGCATTTAGGAGAAAGCGTCCATGTCGAAGCATATCGGATTGCGTAAACCGATTCAGATGGAGCTCGTTGGCGGCAAGCCAGCACGCCAGCGGGCATGGGAGCAGATCCGTATCCACAAGGAACGGTTCCAGATTTACACCATCGCCCGGCGTGCAGAAGCCGACGATGAAACCGTGAAGACCTATCTCCAGTGCCTGGAGAAAGGTGGCTACGTCGTCAAGCTGACCGATAAGCGGTTCGATCAGGCGGACTACCAGCTGATTCGCGACACCGGCATCGAAGCCCCACGACTGACCCGCGATGGACAGCCGGTCACCCAGGGGCTTGGGCAAGAGGCAATGTGGCGCTGTCTGCGCATGCTTGGCCCGCTGGACGCCCGCCAGCTGGTGGGCCATGTCGTCAGCTCAGGCATTGACCTGAAGGAATCGACTGCGCGCCGTTACCTGAAAGCCCTCAAAAAGGCGGGCTACCTGCAGATGGTCCACCCCTGCGATCGGCACCGGGGCAAGCTGGAAGTACTCCAGTTAATCCCCCGCATGGACAGCGGCCCGCGCCCGCCTCAGATCCAGCGTGTTGGCGTGGTGTACGACCCCAATTGGAACAAGGTGATGCACGCCGATGAGCCGGAGGAAATGCTGTGAGCACCATTGATACCAGCGCCTGGGGCGACAACCCGCCGGAGTTTATCCGAGTACTGGCCAACGTGGTCGAGCAGGAAGGCAACAATGCCGCCGCTGCCCGTCGCCTCGGGATCAACCGCGCCTCGGTTAGCACCCTGCTCGCCAACAAGTACCCGGCGTGCACCGACAAGATGGCAAAAACCATCATGAAATGGGCCGCCCATGTCGAGTGCCCGGTTCTGGGCCCCATTACCGGTGAGCAGTGCCAAACAGAGCGCCAAAAACCGTTTATCGGCAGTAACCCCACGCGGATTCGTCTGTACCGCGCGTGTCGTACCTGCCCACGCAACCCTGAATGTCAGGAGAACAGTCATGGATAACAACGTACAGAACCAACTGATTAAAGAGAACCTGACGAAGGTGAGCCTTGCCGTAAACACGTTGCAAGCCCTTGGTCTAACTGTGACCAGCTTCAGTGCGGTGGATGGCCGCCCCCTGGTGCTGATCAACCCCGGCCGAGGCTGTCAGCAGCTGAAGTCGGGCTATACCAAAAACGCCGTTCGGAACGGTCGGCGCATCATCGAGCGCGTCGCCTTCGTATCTGAATGCCAGGTTCGTTGGGAGGAAATCCAGTGAATAACGATTACTTCATCATCAATCTGCCGGCCACCCGCAAGGCTGGCGAAATGATCTTTTGGGCAGTTGTTCCACGCCACGACACCAAGGACCAAGACTCCGCAATGATCGTGAGCGAGGAGCACCTGAACAAAGCCCTTCACCGCTACGACAACGGTGCGACCACTCGCGCCATTCTGGCCCAGGTAGTCCGGGAGCACGACGGCGACCTGATGGAGCTGCTCACCCCTAAGAAACCGGCAACCGAAGAAGGAGAAGCCGCATGAACCAGGCAGTGCAACCGCATATTCCCGAAGGCTACATGATGGATTCCCAGGGCCGGTTAGTTCCTGCGGACCAGGTATCCGAACAGGATCAGCTGCGCGACCAGCTGGTGAATGGCCTAGTGCCCAAGGCTCTGGGTCTTAACCAGGCGCTGAAGGCGTTCAAAGACGAGGCCCTGACCGATATCGATGACCTGGTCACCATAGCCGGTGAACGCTATGGCGCAAAGCTTGGCGGTAAAAAGGGAAACGTCACGCTGACAAGCTACGACGGCCAGTACAAGGTGGTTCGTAGCTTCCGCGAAGTGATCGCATTCACCGAAGAGATCGAGGCCGGTAAGGCGCTGATCGACAACTGCCTGCGCCGCTGGAGCACCAACGCCGATCCGCACCTGATGGCCGTTGTTGAACAGGCATTCCGCACCAACACCAAGGGCGAGATCCGTACCGGAAAGATCCTGGATCTGATGCGACTCAGCATCGACGACGATGAGTGGAAGCGCTCAAGGATGCCATGAAGAACACCGGCACAGCGGTGTACGTGCGTCTCTATGAACGTATCGGTAAGTCTGATCAGTACCGCCCGATCCCGCTGGATCTGGCATCGGTTTAGGGGAAGGTCATGACCACCAAATCCGCAAACCAACTAGCACCCGCCGTCGCTTTTCAGGCCCGCCTGACCCAGCTGCAGGCGGAGCAGGCGATCCAGGCGATCGGCAACGCCGTGCTGAAAGAGATCAAGCAAGGCCACGCGGTGGAGTTTGAAAACTTCGGCCTGTTTGACCTCGGCACCCGGCCCAGCGACGGCACCCCAGCGCTGCGCTTTCGTCAACACCGAACCGTGCGGGAGGCACTGAGCAAATGACTCCACAAATACGTGTACCCGAAACCGAGCTGAATGAAGTGCTCGAATGGGCTGAGCAGCACATTGAAGGCAGCACAACTGACAACGAAGACGGCACCTACGAAGAGGGTGTCATCGACATGGCGCGGTGGATGCTGGGACTGATTCATGGCCGACCGGACGGGGTGTGAGATGGCGATAACAAAAGAACAGTGGGCCGAGATCGAGGAACAGCTTCAGGACATGTTTGGCCGCGTGGAGCTGATGTTAGAAGGCCGGAAGCTAACGCTGGAAAAGCGCTTCGTCAAAGAGAATCGGTTGGCGATTCTGGTGTTCATCGACGGGTCGTTCAACCTTGGCTGGGGCTTCCCGGATATGGATTCGTTCGATGAGTTTGTTCAGAAAGTCTGGCGTGAACGTACTCACTCGATTCATCCGCCAAAGGAGCGCGCCCGGATCATCAAAACCTTCGGCAAGCGAGCGGCTAAAAAGCACTTCCCGCGCCTGGACGAGAAGCTCTCTTTCTGGACTCCGGACTTCAGCACTGCGAAGTCCCTGCGCCGCAAGCTCCAGAAGCTGGAGGGCTTGGAGGTCGTCAGCATCGGGTATCAATCACAAACGGCGGAGACCTGACATGAGCACAGTAACCATCACCCTGACTGACCACGACAGCGGAAATGTGGTTGTTGATATTAAGGGCTTACCTAAAGCTGATCAGGTTCCAACTAAAGCGCAGGTGTTCGGTAGAGCCTTGCAGGCGTCGATCAACGACCTCCGACCCTGCATGAACGGCATGGGCAACAATGTCTGCCCTCACTGCGACGGCACATGCACAGAGCGAAACGGGCGCTAAGCGTCCGTCTGTCCGGCGTGGTGGTCGGGCACTGATGAGCAGCCAGGAGAAAGCAATGCAACTGTCAATCTTAGAAGTCCGCATACTCAACGAACTCGCCCGGCGTGGGCCCTGCGCCGCATCCACCATCATGCCCCATGTTGAGGGGTTGGATTCAAAAGCGCAGCTGAAAGGCACACTGGAGGGGCTGGAGAAGAAGGCGCTGGCGAAATACCAGTCAAACGGTCAGTGGGCAATGCCTGCCGCCCTCAAGAAAAAGGTGCTGGACGGAAAGATCGGAGCAACGGTCGATACTACGGTAACGACACCGGCGGTCGCTGACATTAAGCCCGCGCCGGTATCGGTTAAACCAAAGGTCGCCGCAAAACAGAAGTCAACTGAGTCTGCTCACAGTAAGCCGAAAACGGTACAGGTGCCGGTGCTGCAGATGTCCGAACCAGCCAAAAACATCAGTCCCCTGCGGGCATTGCGCAACAGCCTGCCACCCGGTATTGAGGTGTATGTAAGTGGTGAAGAAGCAATCCTTCACTGGGAAGAGAGCACTTTCAAGATCGAAGATGACGGGTTGGATGTAGCCTTGGGTGCTATCCGTACCCTTGAGCGGTTGAAGGTGGGGTCTACATGCAGCTGACCCGTTGCCCTGTTTGCCACAGCCGCATCCACCTGGACGCCCTCGTCCAGGATGACGCCGGCCGTGAACTGCTGGCGATGCTGGCCAGGCTGGACCGCTCCGCAGCCGGTGCGCTGGTCAGCTATATGAGCCTGTTCCGCAGCAAGAGCCGCGACTTGGCCAACGATCGCGCACTGCGCATCGCAACCGAGGCGTTAGAGCTGGCACAGCTTAACGCTCTAACTCCTGCGATGGCTCACACCGTTGAGCAGATGCGAGTTAAGCAGCTGGCCGGTAGCTTCAAGCCGCTGACCAATCACAACTACCTGAAACGTGTGCTTGAGAACCAGGGAGCAGCGGTGGTTGAGGGTGATATCGAAGCTCTGCCAGCGAACGCAAGTACAGGCTCAAAAGCCGAACGCCGGGCCGTTGTCAGCCGCAGCACCATGAACATCCACGATATCGACTGGTAACGCCATGACCGCAAAAGACAACCGCAAAGCCGCGCTCGCACAGATCCACATCGCCAAGAAACAGCTGGGCCTGGATGACGATATCTACCGCGAGATGCTCGAAAACATCACCGGTAAGCGCAGCTGCTCCGGTATGGCGATCGGCGAGCTGTACCAGGTGATCAAACACTTGGAAAACGTCGGATTCAAGCGAAATCGTGGCGGCCAGCCGAAGAGCCGCCGCCAGCAGTACTACAGCCCAAAATCAAAGGGCCAGATCATCGACGTCATGCGGGCCATCTGGATCGAGATGCACCAGGCAGGCATCGTCCGCGACGGCTCCGAGCTTGCACTGACCCACTGGGCCAAACGAGCAAGCAGCAAGCGCAACGGCGGTGTCGGCGTGGATTCACTGGACTGGCTGGAGCGTGACACAAAACTGGCCAGTCAGGTGCTGGAAGATCTCAAACAGTGGAACAAGCGCGTGCATCGCCAGTGGCAGAAGGAAGACTTTGCGCTGATCCAATCAAAGCAAGTGCGGCCCGCTTATGTAGTCGCGTTGGTCCGGCAGCTACTGGCCGAGCACCGCATCATGTGGTGGCCTGAATTTGACTTGCAGCTTGGCATTGAGAATGACCCCGATTACTGCACCAACCGGGAGGAGCTGAATCGTGGCGACTGAAGAACAGCAGGATATGCTGGGCGAGAGCAGCTTCAGCGAAGAGCTACTGGAGCACCTGGACGAGATCCCGGCAGAAACCAAACGCAAGTGGCCGAAGGACCTCGCCGCGCTGATCGATATCTTCGAAGCGGCACTCAAGCGCGGCGGGCTGGATGACGTGCAGGCCAAACGCTTGGCGCACTCCCTGCTCGCCGAGCAGGCGATGTACTGCGGCGGTCGCCACATCTACATCCCGAAAGGCGACCGGCTGAAGCAGGCGATCCGCGATGTGGAACTGTTCCGCGACTGGCACGACAACGGCCTGGTGCCGGACCAGCTGGCGGCCAAGTACAAGATATCCGCGCAACACGTCTACCGGATCATTAACGAACAGCGGGCGATTCACCTCAAGCGGGTACAGCCGGCGTTGTTTTGATAGGATCCGGTGAACCCATGACAGCAAGCAACGGAGATAATGCGATGGCTGGTAACGATCAGGGCGCCTCTCAGGGAGTGGTCGGGAAGGTCTGCCCAAAGTGCGGCTACGCCCGCAAAGCCGATGAACCGGTACCGGAAACGCGGTGCCCGAAGTGCCGGGTGCTTTATGCCAAGGCGGAAGCAGACGAGTCGGAAAGCGCTGCTGTTTATGCGGTCAGCAGCGTCACGCCAGAAGAGGAAGCTACGAATTCATCGGAGCCTGCCATGCAAAAGCTGGCGGGGCTGCTGCAAGGTGATCTACCCAAAAAACATGTAGTACTGATCGGGCTCTTCTGCCTTGTGCTGGGCTATTACGCGGGACGTGAGCATCTGAAGTACGAAATGCGCAGTGCCTTCAGCGATGCCTTTAGCGGGATCGCGGAAGGCTTCAAAGGGCTATCTGACGCCGCGCAACCAGTCGATAAACAGGAGCCCTCGATACCCGACCCTGAGTCGCAGCCTATTCAGGCGACTCTGATCCGCAAGGGCTTCTCTCCAAAGGATCTGGACAACATGAAGATCCGTGAAGAGATCACATTTACGATACGGTTTGAGAATCAGCAGGATCGAGATATCCGGGCATTTGACGGCATCATTCACTTCGTCGACCTGTTGGGTAATTCGATCATATCGCTGCGCACTGAAGTGAATGACCCGGTCCCGGCCTACGACTTCTTCGACTGGCATGGCCTGATCGACTACAACGAGTTCAAGGATTCCGAACGTAGGCTGCGCGCAGCGGAGCAACAGAACATTCGAGCCATCTTCGAACCGCGGAAAATCCTCTATGCAGATGGCACTGTTGAACAGCTGAACTGATAACAAGCCTATCTCCAACGTGGGTTAAACCACGCTCCCCACAATCCCCGGCACAGTGGAACTCACAGCCTCCAACGTGAGTTACACCAGATCCGGGGATTTTTATGTTAAGAGCACCGCGCCTCACCTCATTCGCTGTCATCGCGCTGATTCTGACGCTGGTGATTGCCATCCTCGCGCCGCATCAGCTGGGCGTCACCCTCTACAAACTCAGCCTCGTCTCGCTGGCGGCCGTGCTGGGCTACTGGATCGACCGGGTTGTGTTCCCCTATGCCCGGCCGCACGAGTTCTTCCACATCGCCGACTGGCTGCGCCAAGGCAACAACGCCGAGGGCAGCCGGGCCGTCCGGCATTGCGCCGGCACCGCCACCCTGCGCCGCGCCATTGTCATGGCCGCGGTCATCATCGCCATCGCGCTGGGGGCCTGACGTGAAGTTCGCCGTTGCCTGGTCCGTATTCTGGACGCTTGTGGTGCTTTTCGTACTCGCCCCTTTGGGTGAGGCCGCCGAGATCCCTCATGCCGCCCACCAGTACCGGCAGGAGCTGACCCGGCAGGCTCGCCTTGTCTGGGGGCTGGACGCGCCGCTGGCGGTGATGGCCGCGCAGGTGCACCAGGAGAGCTACTGGAACCCGAAGGCGATCAGCCCCGTCGGCGCCGAGGGCCTCGGCCAGTTCATGCCACGCACCGCGGAATGGATGCCGGATATCGACCCCGTACTGGCCCAACCGGTGCCGTTTAACCCGCGTTGGTCATTGCGCGCGCTGGCCCGGTACGACCGCTGGCTGCACAGCCGCCTGAAGGCCGACACCAACTGCGACCGCTGGGCGATGACGCTGTCGGCCTACAACGGCGGGCTTGGCTGGGTGCTGCGCGACAAGGCGCTGGCCGTAGAGAACGGCCACAGCCGCTGGCTCTGGTGGGACAACGTCGAGCGCTACAACGCCGGGCGCTCCGCCGCCAACTTCCGTGAGAACCGCCATTATCCGCGCCGGATCCTGCATGAGCTGACGCCCCGATACGCCGCTGCCGGCTGGGGTGAGGGGGTCTGCTTTTGAAACTGCTCAGCCCGATCGCCATTACCGCCATCCTCGGCGCGCTCGGCCTGCTGTTCGCCCTCGGCTACAAGCAGGGCCATGACGCAGCCGAGGAGCAGCACAACCGCCAGCAGGCGGAGCTGATCGCCCAGCGCGAGACGCAGCTGCGCGAACAGTACCAACACCAGATCGCCGTCGGCGCCCTGACCGTGCGCGAACTGCGCGCCGAGAAAGCCGCCATCGCCCACCGTGCCAACCAGCTGGAGGAGCGCATCGCCTATGTCACCGAACACTACCGCCCGGCGCCGGATTCAGCGCCTGAGCCTCGCCCTGACTGCGTGTTCACTCGCGGTTTTGTCGGGCTGTACAACAGCGCCATCAGCCCCGCCGGAGTGTCCGCCGCTGGTGCTGCCCCCGGAGCTGATGGAGCGCCCGGCACCGCCGCATCTGCTGCGGCCGACCCGCTCGGCATCAGCGGCGTCCGCCAGCCCGACATCCTCAACCACATCGTCGGATACGGCAGCCGCTGCCAGCAGATAGAAGCGCAGCTCAACGCGCTGATCGACCACCTCAACCGGATACAGGAACCGGAGTAATGCCTGATCTCTACGACCGAGCCCAAGAGCGCGAACAACAGAACACCCAGGACGCGCAGGCGCACTACCGGGCCAGCCTGTCGCCCGAGCCGGAACAGGTAATCGTCGCCGGGTGCGTGCTCTGCATCGACTGCGACGAACCGGTACAAGCCGCGCGCCTCGCCGCTAAACCCAACGCTGCCCGCTGCATCTACTGCCAGGGCGAATATGAAAAGGAACAGCGCCGCCATGGATGACCCGACCAACTATGACGCCTGGCGTTTCTGGCTCGATGCCATCCAGTGGCTGTTTATTGTCGTGCTGGCGGTATGGGGTTGGATAGACCGGGGCCGGAAGGACAACAAGAGTGCCATCCGTGAGCTTACCCAGAACACCGAAGCGTTAGAGCAGCGCCTTATAACGGCGGACAAGGAGCTGACCAAGCACATAGATGGCGTCGAACGCCGCCTGACCACCGCTGAAGAACACCTGCGCCACAGCCCAACGCACGACGATATTGCGCGCCTGCGGGAGCAGTACTCCGGGCTGGAAAGCAAGCTGGACCGCGTGACCAGCACGCTCGATCGCATCCACGACTACCTGATGAACAACAAGGGGTAAGCCATGCCATTCGCCCAATTTGAACAGGAAGACCGGCGCCTGGTGATCCTGCGCCTGCTGGCCGAGGATCAGGACTACCGCGTCAACTCCTCGATCCTGCAACAGGGCATCGACCTCTACGGCCATAGCGTCAGCCGCGATCGCCTGCACACCGACCTAACCTGGCTGGCCGAGCAGGATCTGGTCACCGTCGAGGAGATCAACTCCGTGCTGGTCGTCACCCTGACCCAGCGGGGGCTTGATGTCGCCAATGGTCGCGCCACCCAGCCGGGCGTCAAGCGTCCGGGGCCTCGGTGAAGGAGAACGCTTATGGCGGTGAAACCACTCACAGCAGCGCAGAAGAAAGTGATGGCCTCATTTGCACGCTGGTTTGTTTACGGCGAGGTGGAAGCGAACGTCGAAGGGATGAAGGGCTTTCAAAAGCACATGAGGAAGAAAGACCCGGAATGTGCCCAGGCAGAGCGGGAGTTCCAGAAAGCGGTACGCAGAATCCGTGAGGACTTTCTGAAGTCGATGGAGAAAGAAAATGGCGCGTAAATCCTCCATCGACATGCTGCCGGCAGAGATCCGCGACGCACTCCATGAGCTGCTGCGCGACCCGACGGTGAACCAGCTGGAGGCCACCAAGCGCGTCAATGCGCTACTTGAGGCGGAGCAGCACGATACCCGCGTCAGCAAGTCAGCGGTGAACCGCTATAGCCAGAGGATGGATGCGATCGGCGAGAAGATGCGCCAGTCCCGCCAGATCGCCGAGATGTGGATCGGCAAACTAGGAAACCAGCCCCAAGGTCAGGTCGGCAAGCTGTTGAATGAATTCACCCGCACTATGGCGTTCGAGACCGCCCTGCATATGTCGGAGGATGAAGACCCAATTCCGCCGAAGCTACTGAAAGAGCTGTCGTTGGCGATCAAGCACCTGGAGGAAGCCGCCAGCGTAAACGAGAAACGCGAACGTGAGATCCGCCGCCAGATGGCCGAAGAAGCGGCTGATGCTGTGGACGAAGCAGCCAAAGCACAGGGCCTCACCGCTGACAGCGTCTCGCAGATCAAGGCGCAGATACTGGGGATTGCATGAACCTCCAACAAACCGCCATCGCCCAGGCCGTCACCACCGGCCTCGAAGATCTCCAGCAGTTCAGTAAGGATGAAGTACTCCTCGGCTACCAGAAGCGCTGGATCGCCGACGACTCGCCGCTGAAAATCGCCCAGAAGAGCCGCCGAACCGGTCTCACCTGGGCGGAAGCTGCCGATGCTTGCCTATGTGCCGGTACCGCCCGCAGCGAGGGTGGAACCAACCACTTCTATGTGGGCAGCAACAAGGAGATGGCCCGCGAGTTCATCGAAGCCGTAGCCATGTGGGCGGGTGCATTTGATCGTGCTGCTGGCGAGATCCAGGAAGAAGTACTCCAGGACGAAGATAAAGACATCCTAACCTTCGTCGTCTACTTCGCCAGCGGCTTCAAAGTGCAAGCGCTGTCAAGCAACCCCAGCAACCTGCGCGGTATGCAGGGCAACGTCACCATCGACGAAGCCGCCTTTCATGAGCGCCTGGCCGAAGTGCTCAAGGCCGCACTGGCACTCACCATGTGGGGTGCGAAGGTCCGTATCATTAGCACCCACAACGGCATCGACAACCTGTTCAACCAGCTGATCCAGGACAGCCTGGCCGGGCGCAAACGTTACAGCGTGCATACCATCACGCTCGATGACGCCTGCGCCGAAGGCCTCTACAAGCGCATCTGCCAAATAACCCGCAAGGAATGGACACAGGAAGCCGAGGACGAGTGGAAAGCCGGTCTGCTGAAAGACACGGCCACCGAAGAGGACGCGCTGGAGGAGTACTACTGCGTGCCCAAGTCGGGCTCTGGCGTGTACATCAAGCGCTCCCTGGTCGAGCGGGCAATGGTGTCCGATCGCTCTATTCCAATCCTGCGCTGGACCGCACCAAAAGACTTTGAGCTGCAGAGCGAAGACTCCCGCGTCGTGGATGTGCAGGAGTGGTGCGAAGTCGTTTTGCAGCCCGAGCTGGACAAGCTCAATCCGTTGTATCGCCACGTATTTGGCGAGGACTTCGCCCGCAAAGGCGACTTATCCGTATTCACGCCGATGGCGATCCGGCCTGATCTGACCAAGCGCACGCCGTTTGTGGTTGAGCTGGTCAATGCCCCCTACGACACCCAGCGGCAGATTCTCTTCTACATCCTGGAGCGTCTGCCACGCTTCACCGGCGCTGCCTTCGATGCGACCGGTAACGGTGGGTATCTCGCTGAAGCTGCTCGCCTGCGTTGGGGGGCTGACATGATCGACTGCGTCATGCTTAACCTTCCCTGGTATCGCGAGTGGATGCCCAAGCTCAAGGCGGAGTTTGAAGACGATAATCTGGAGATCCCGCGCCACGAAGATGTGCAGTCCGACGTTAGTAAGATCCAGATGAAACAGGGTGTGCCTCAAATCGAGAAAGGTTCGGGTAAAGGGGCCGATGGGCAACAGCGACACGGTGACTTTGCAGTCTCCCTGGTAATGGCTGTGCGAGCCAGCTGGTTGGAGGGTGGCGCGATCGACTTTACTCCACTCCCCGGCAAAGGCGGCCTCTATGGTACTGCCGACGACGATGACGACGACCTTCCACGTTATGACTCAGGAGCCTGGTAATGGCTAAATCCACCATTCTCGACATCAATGGGCAGCCCTTCGACCTGCAGGATCTGGAAGAGCCGCAGACCGAGGCGGACTCAAAGCTGGCCCAGCTGCACCGTCATTTTGGCAGCCATCCATCCAGTGGCCTGACGCCAGCGAAGCTGGCCACCATCATGCAGGAAGCCGAGCAGGGCGACCTGATGCGCCAGTGCGAACTGGCCGAAGACATGGAAGAGAAAGACGCCCATATCCAGAGCGAGCTGGGCAAGCGAAAGCTGGCCATGCAGGGGCCTGACTGGAACATTGTGCCTCCTCCCAACGCCAGTGCTGCCGAGAAGCGCGACACCGAGATGATTGAGGAGTTGCTGCGTTCCGCCACCTGGTTGGACGATGCAATTTTCGATAGTGGAGACGCAATCCTAAAGTGTTTTTCTAACCAAGAGCTTCGTTGGGAGTACGGTGACAAGACCCATTACATCACCGATACCGAGTGGCGCGACCCGAGCTGGTTCCAGACCCACCCGGACAACCGTAACCAGCTGCGCCTGCGCGATGGCAGCCACGAGGGCGCCGAGCTGCGCAACTTCGGCTGGATCAGCCATCAGGCGAAAGCCAAGTCCGGCTACCTATCCCGCCGGGGGTTGGTGCGCGTGCTGGCCTGGCCCTTCCTGTTCAAGAACTACAGCGTTAGAGACTTGGCCGAGTTCCTGGAGATCTACGGCTTGCCGTTGCGGCTGGGTAAGTATCCTGAAGGTGCCAGTGAGCGTGAGAAGCTGACACTGCTGCGTGCCGTAATGAGTATTGGCCACAATGCAGGCGGGATTATCCCACGTGGAATGGAGATCGAGTTTCAGAAAGCGGCAGAAGGTCAGTCTGACCCGTTTATGGCGATGATGAACTGGTGCGAGAAGAGTCAGTCCAAGGCGATCCTCGGCGGTACACTTACCAGCCAGGCTGACGGCAAAACCAGCACCAACGCTTTGGGCAACGTCCACAATGAAGTGCGTCAAGAGATCCGCGATGCAGACCTCAAAGCGCTGGCCAACACCTTCACCCGCGATATCGTCTACCCGTTGTATGTGCTCAACGGCCGCAGTTTCAAAAGCCCGCGCCGCATTCCGCGCTTCGAGTTCGATCTGAACGAACCTGAAGACCTGACCCTATTCAGTAAGCCGTTGAAGGGCCTAGTCGAGCTGGGCGTACAGATTCCGACTAGCTGGGTCTATGAAAAGACCCGCATCCCGCAGCCAGCCGGCGATGAGCCCGTGCTGACGATTCAGCCTCGCATGCCAGCGCTGCCACAGCAGACGAAACTGGCAGCACTCAAGGCAGGTGATCAGCAAAATCAGGATGTGGTCGAGCAGTACGTGGGTCAGCTCCAGGAAGTAACCAGCGATTCCAGTACGGCGCTGATCGACCAGATCCGCGAATTGGTAGACTCAGCAGACAGCCTGGAAGCGATCCGCGACGGTCTGATGGAACTGGAGCTGGATGCCTCTGAGCTAGCTGACGCTATGGCTGAGGCGCTTCAGGCCGCTGCGCTGGCCGGACGTTACGAGCTGCTCCAGGAGGCGCAGTAATGCCGGAGTTCGCCAGCCGTCCGTTTAGCGAGGCGATAGACTACTTTAACCAGAAAGCGCCACTACCTACCAATGGCTGGCAGGATGTGTACGGGCCGCAGCATGACCGGGCTTTTATGGTCGCCGGTGCCAATAAAACCGCGATTGTTGAAGACTTCGCTACCGCTATCCAGGCTGCCATGGAAAATGGCGAAACTCTGGAAGAGTTCAGAGCCCGCTTTGACGATATCGTCACCCGACACGGCTGGGACTATAAGGGTAGCCGGGGCTGGCGATCGCGGCTGATCTACGAGACCAACATCCGACAGAGCTACAACGCTGGACGCGAGCGGCAGATGAGTGACCCGGCCTACCGCGAGCGCTTCCCCTTCATGCAGTATCGCCATTCTGGTGCCGAAAACTACCGCCCACAGCACAAAGCATGGGATGGGCTGGTGCTCCGCGCAGATGATCCCTGGTGGGACGTGCATAGCCCTAGCAACGGTTACGGCTGCAAGTGCAAGAAGTTCCCAGTCTCGCGCCGCCAAGCCAAGCGGCTGGGCCGTGAGGTACCGGATGAAACACCAGAGGATGAGTACCGTGAGTTCCTGGATGAACGCACCGGCGAAGTGAAGCAGATCCCGCTCGGCATCGATCCGGGCTTTGAGCATCGGCCAGGTGCCAGTCTGCTGCGCCCGTTTGCCAACCGACACCGTGCCGAACTGCCGGAGCATGTCCAGCCGGTACCGGTGAACACCTCCACCAAGCCGACATTGCCGGAGCCAGCACCAACAACCCCGGATCTGTTACTGGATGATGCGCGCCCCCTGGACGATTACCTGAACACCTTCCTGGAAGAGTTTGGTGTTGATGGGCCGACGCTGTTTCGTGATATCACCGGCGAGCCGATCGCCCTCGACCGCATCATGTTTGAAGGGGCCGATGGCGCCATCAGTATCGATGAGAGCTTACGCCCTTATATCCGCCTGCTGGCCCGGACACTACAGCAGCCCGACGAGGTATGGACGCTGCTGGAGCCCGACATCAAAGACGCTAAGCGGCTGCGCGTTAAGCGGCGATACCTCAAACGCTGGCAGCAGGATGGCCGCATCGGATTCACGCTATTCGATCAGGGGCAAGGCGTATGGACCGGCCGAGCCGTTATGGACAGCGATGAATCCATGGAGCAACTGCGCGAAGGCGTGTTGCTTTACCACCGCACGGAGGATGGCTCATGAGCGGCGTGCAGGAGCGGATCACCGTCGACTTTGACGATACCCAGGTACAGGACGTTTTGAACCGTGTACTGCGGGTGACCGAAAACACCGAGCCGGTGATGATGGAGATCGCCGAATACCTCCACGGCCAAACCCGTGAGCACTTCGACAATGAGAAAGCCCCAGATGGTACGCCCTGGGCGAAGGTGAAACCGGAAACGCAGGAAGAGAAGAACCAGGGCTACTACGTCGGCGGCGAGCGCACCTCGCTGCCGATCCCCGGCAAGACTCTCCACGGGGTGACCCTCAACCTGCGGGATATGATCCACCCGTTCTGGAGCAAGACCGAGGCGGGAGTCAGTACCGGCATGGAAACCGATGCCTACGCGGCCGCTCACCAGTTCGGTACGGAAGGCATGACCATCAGTGTGCCCAGTCACCAGCGTCTGATCACCCAGGTGTTCGGTCGCCAATTGCCGTTTCCCGTCTGGGCAACGGTGGGAGCGTACAGCTTCCAGGGTGGCTTACCCGCCAGGCCATTCTTTGGTGTCGGCCCGGATGATGAGCGGGAGATATTGGACATCCTGGAGGACGAAATACTGACGCATACACAAGCGCCATCAGGGCGTATTTAAGGTTCTTGGTGTATGTCGGTAGCGGATTTCATAGTTTGTCGATTCTAACGGTATTCTAACGGCTAACAGCGCTTTTATTGATAGAGGTTTGACATGACTACAGGGACTGGTGGCAATGACGCGGCTAAAAACAGCAGCGACGGCGAGAACTCAAGTTATCGAACTATGCTCATTGAGGTTGTCCACAATCTCAATTCGAGCTTTGACAAGTTGGTGGTAACTCTCTCTGGTGGGGCGCTGGCAGTATCAATCACTTTCCTGAAGGACGTTATCTCGATAGAGCAAATCGTTCAGCCGTGGTTGCTTTTGACGGCTTGGGGCCTCTTCGTCTTTAGTCTAGCCAGCATATTAGGAGAGATACTGTTCGGAATGGAGGCGTACAAGCTGGCACTTCGGCAGCTCGATGACGGAACTATTTATGAAGGACGTCCAGGTAAATTGTTTTCGGCGCTGTCCTGCTGGCTTCAGAGGCTCGCAATAATAACCCTAGTTTCTGGATTGTTGCTATTATCGGTATTCACCTTAGTGAATATGGGAGATAGCAATGGCAGCAGACAAGCAGAGACCGAACAATCCGCCGCGCCCCCCTCGCCAAACACCTCAACGCCCGAGGCCTGAGCCACATATAGACTCGCCAGGAAAGAGAGAATGGCAACCACCGCCGCCACCGCCGCGCCCAAAGGAGAAATAACCTCCAACCCACGTTAAACCACCTCCCCTGAACATGCCGCCATCATGGCGGCATGAGCATTTCAAACCACACCGCACTCGCAGTACTCGCCAGCCGGATCGGGAACCACCCAGTCGCTATTCTGGCGCTGGATCTGTCCGCCGACTCTGACGGCTGGCAGCAGCTGCTCCCCGCTGGGCACTTCAAGGCGATCGATGGCCGTCCCAGCGATGTGCCTGGCGGTCACTGGTTCTTGGATGAGGGTATCGCCCGTCGCCTGATCGAGCGGGCCCAGGCTGCAGCCAACGACCTGGTTATCGATTACGAACATCAAACCCTCTACAGCGAACAGAACGGCCAGCCGGCACCGGCTGCCGGCTGGTTCAAGGATGCTGAGTGGCGTGAGTCCGGGCTCTGGATACGCCCGAGTTGGACCGACCGTGCCCGCGACTTCATCCAGAGCGGCGAGTACCGCTACCTCTCAGCTGTTTTTCCCTACGACAAACGTACTGGCGAGCCGCTGTCGTTGCACAGCGCCGCCCTCGTTAACCGTCCCGGTATCGACGGCATGCAGGCCGTTGCCGCACTGAACGCTCAACTCCCTATAACTGAACAGGAGACTGTGATGAACGAACACATGCGCAAGCTGCTCGCCAAGCTCGGTATCAAAATTGCCGAGGGTGCCGAGCTGACCGAGGAGCAAGCCACCGCTGCGCTGAGCGCCTTGGATGGACTGACCTCCAAGTCTGAACGTGCTGGTGAGCTGGAAACCGAACTCGCCACACTTAAGGCAAAACAGCCTGCTCAGGGCGTGGATCTTTCCAAGTACGTGCCGGTTGATACCTATAACGCGCTGGTCACCGCTCATGCCGCGCTGAAAGCGGGTGCCGAAACCGAGAGCGCTGAGCGCCTGATCGCTGATGCCCGCAAGGACGGCAAAGTGCTGGCTGCTGAAGAGGACTACCTGAACCAGTTCGCGGAGCAGCAGGGAGTGGCCGCGCTGAAGGCGCTGATCGACGCCCGTCCGGCAGTTGCTGCGCTCAAGGGTAAACAGACGGACGAACAGGACACCCAGAAGGACCAGGGCAAAGGCAAGGACGCTGATCTGACTTCCGAGGACCTCGCGGTGCTGAAGGCCACCGGCCAGTCCCGCGAGGAGTTCATCAAATCCAAGCAGGAGCTGAACTGATATGGGCGCTATTGCAGAACGCGACGGTCGCAAGCGCGGCTACCCGATGAAGGCCGGTGCCAACCTGGCCGCCAACGTACCCGCTGTACTCGATAGCGGCTACCTCACCGATGTGTCGGACGGCTCCGGCAGTGCCACAAGCGCAGGTGTAACCACCTTCGAAGCGGATAACAGCGCGGGGGCCAATGGCGACGTGATCGCTGAAGTGGTCAGCGGTGAGCACAAGTTCGCGAACAACGGCGATATCACCGTCGCCAATGCGGGCGCGACTGCCTACTTCGTGGATGACTCCACCGTATCCAGCGACTCCGCCACCAGCTCTCGCAATGCCGCCGGCACGATCACCCAGGTCGACGGTGACGGTGTCTGGGTAGCGCTCGGCGTTTAAGCGGGCGTTAAAACCGAACAGCTCTAACAGGAGAGATTGATGGACATTACAGCCAACGCATTGCGAGCCCTCTACACCGCTGTGAACTCGGCGTTCCAGCAGGGCCGCGCAACCTACACTCCGAAGTGGGAAAAGATTGCCACCTTGGTGAACTCCACCACGGCGCAGGAGAACTACGAGTGGCTGGGTGAGTTCACCCGTCTGCGCAAGTGGATCGGCGATCGCCAGATCAACCGCATGAAGGTGCACGACTACTCGATCAAGAACGAAAAGTTCGAGGGTACCGAAGGCATCCCCGCTGAGCGGATCGAGGACGATACCTACGGCGTGATCATGCCCAAGTTCCAGGACATGGGCTACGCCTCAGCGACTCACCCGGACGAGCTGGTGTTTGCGCTGCTGGCTGCAGGTTTTACCACGCCATGCTACGACGGGCAGTACTACTTCGATACCGATCATCCCGTGATTGGTTCCGACGGCACGGCGCAAAGCGTCAGCAATATGCAGGCTGGCGCAGGTAACGCCTGGTTCCTGCTGGACACTAACCGTCCGCTCAAGCCGCTCATCTTCCAACGCCGCCGCGAATACCGTCTGCAGGCGAAGACCGACGCAGGCACCTCCGATCGTGTGTTCATGGCGGATGAATACCTGTACGGCGTGGATGCCCGTGTGAATGCCGGTTTCGGGTTCTGGCAGCAGGCATTCGGCTCCAAGGCCACCCTGGACGAAACCAACTTCGATGCCGCCATGGCGGCCATGGGCGCACTGAAGTCAGACAAGGGCCGCCCGCTCGGCATCATGCCCAACCTGCTGGTGGTTGGTCCCTCCAATCGCTCTGCTGCCAAGACGCTGATCGAAGCCCAGAACAAAGCCAATGGTGCCAGCAACCCGAACTACCAGGCCGTCGAAGTGATGGTCGTTCCCTGGCTCGACTAATCGCCTGACCTTATGGCGGGCGATCGATTGCCCGCTCAACCCGACATAGCGAGAGGACATATGAAATGCCAAGTATTCGTATCAGCTCTGCAATTAATGGCTTCCGACGCGCTGGAGTGGCTCATCCGAGTAAGCCAACTGTGTACCCGGGCGATTACTTTTCCGACGAGCAGATCCGGCAGCTCAAAGCGGAACCGCGCCTGGCCGTGGAGTTTGGCGACTTCGAAGTGGAAGAACTTGAGCAAGCAGATCCGCCTGCTGATCAGACGGGGGCCGTGGAGCCGGACAGTGCATCTGGCGATGTGACGCCGGACAACGGTGAGAACCTGCTCCAGCCGTTGATGGACATCATTGGGAAGCTGGACCCACATGACGAAAAGCTCTGGAACAAGGACGGTAGCCCCAAAGCGGCCAACTTCCCTCAGGGCACAACTGCTGAAGACCGCGCCAACGCTTGGGAAATGTTCCAGGCTCAGGCAGATAAGGCCTAACCCATGTATGCCACCCGTCAGGACATGATCGACCGTTTTGGTGAGGAGGAGATCCAGCTCCTCACCGATCGGGACGGCAGCGCCGGTGTGATTGTCGATAGCGTACTTGATCAGATGCTGGCTGATGCCAGCGCCGAGATCGACGGCTACATCGGCGGTCGCTACCGCCTGCCGCTGGTCACTGTGCCTGAGGTGCTGGTGCGTCTGTGCTGCGATATTGCCCGCTACCTGCTCCATGATGATCGAGCCCCCGAACAGCTCAAGGTGCGGTACGACGCAGCGATCAAGTTCCTGACCAAGCTGGGCAGCGGTGAACTGAGTCTCGGTGTGCTCGATGCCAACGAAAGCGGCCCGAGTAATAACACCGCTGAAATCCAGTCCGCTGGTAGCGTGTTCGCCCGCAATAGCAGCAAGGGGTTCATCTGATGCTGGAGCTGAAAGACGACTACCTGGCTGCTGAGCCGATCCTGGTCACCACGCTGGAGCAGGTAGCAGATATCCGCAAAGTCTATAGATCGGAGGATCTCGCCACCCTGGATGAGCGATCCCAGATCTGCCCGGCGCTGCACCTCATCTACTGGGGCGACAGCATTCCCTTGCAGTCACAGGGCGGCGTTGTCGGCCACGTTACCCAGACATGGATAGTCGTCCTTGCCATCGATCTGCGCAAGAAGGATAAGGCTGGCGGGCTGCTAGCTGACCTGATCAAAACCATGTCCGGCGTCCATACCGAGCTTGGTTCCATCAAACGCGTCAACGCCCCGGCGAAGCCAAGCTTCAGAGGCGGCTTTGGCTACTACCCACTCGCATTTGAACTGACCTTCAGAACCAAAGGAGCACGAAAATGAGCGGACTTCTTCTCGCTGGCGACGTTTACATCGACCGCCTCACTGACACCGGCGTATCCACCGGCCTGGTAGGGCCTATCAACGTCACCCAGCTGGCGCTCCAGACCCCGTCTGAGAAGGTGCAGCGGCCCTCCAAACGCAAGAGCACCTACGGCCAGACGCTGGACACAGTCACCCTGCCGCAGCCGACCACCATCAACATGGTGATCGATGACCAGCCTGCGGACCTGCTGGCGATGGCCATGCTTGGTGACGTGGAGCAGATCAACCAGGGCTCCGGCAACGTTTCACTCGCAGACGTCACGCTCAAGGCCGGTAATAAATGGACCAAGCTACCGCATGGCAACCTGGCTGATTCTGGGTTGGCGTTGTATGAGTCCGACGGGACCACGCCGATCGCCGCGCCCGCGTTTGAGGTCAACTACGCGCTGGGCATGATCCGCACCACGCCAGGTGGCGCTCAGGACACCGGCTCTGATGTATCGGCCAAGATCACCTACGACTACAGCGCAATCGCTGGCACCCGCATCAAGGCCGGTACCCGCTCGCAGATCCGCATGAAGATCTTTATGGACGGCACCAACCTGGCCAACGGCTTGCCCTGCAAGCTGGAGGTTCCTGAAGCGGCGATCGCGCCGACCGAAGCGGTGGACCTGTTCTCCAGCACGTACGTCAGCACCACGCTGGCGGGCGACGTGAAGCTGGTTGATGGCGAAACCGCGCCCTACTACTTCGACCAGGAAACCGCCTGATAGTCGACTGAACCACCCGGAGGGCGCCCGCCCTCCGCACTTCGTTTAACGCCTCTAACCTGGAGCCACGATGGCCGATCGTAACCTAGCGCTCAATCTACTGATTAAGGCTAAAGATCTTGCCAGCTCGACGGTGCGCCGTTTTACGCGTGACCTGGATGACTCTGGCGATGCAGCCGATCGGCTCGATAAGTCATTGGCGCAGGCGGATGAGCAGGTTGATGCGGTTGAGAAAAGCTCCAGCAAGGCTGGCGATGAGGTTGGCCACTTTGCCGACGAACTGAGCGAGGCGGATAAGGCCGCTGGCCGTTACTACGACAGCACCGGGCGCCTGCGCGATGCAAATGGGCGCTTTGTAGCTGGTGCCCGCCGCGCCCGCACTGAAACCGACAAGCTCGGCAAGGAGTTCCGCGACACTTCCAAAGATGCCAAAACCCTCACCGGTCGTGTTGGGGATCTGGGTAGCAAGCTGAAAGGCTTCCTCCTCGGTGGTGCCATAGCGACTGGACTAGGCAGGCTATTCAATGGGGCGCTACGCTCCAGTGCGCAGTTCGAGCGCCAGATGAACCGAGTGGAGGCTGTCACCCGAGCCTCTGCTGAAGAGATGCGCCTGCTCACCGAAGCCGCTGAAGAGGCTGGGAGTACCACCGAATTTACCGCCACTCAGGCCGGTGAAGGCTTGGAGATACTTGCGCGTGCTGGCTTTGATGCCCGTGAGTCAGTCGAGCTGCTTCCCTCCGTGCTGGCGGTGGCCACCGCTGAAGGTGTCGGCCTTGCTGAAGCGGCGGGTCTGATATCCGACACACTCTCCGTCATGCAAATGGAGATCGGCAAGGGGGCCCAGGCGACAGATGTGCTGGCGCGTGGTTCTGGCCTGGCTAACACGCGCATGACGGAGCTGGGCAATGCGATCAGCTACACCGGTTCTTTCGCCCGTGAAGCAGATCTGGATCTGGAGCAGCTGGTTGCCGTCCTGGACGTACTGGCGAAAAACGGTCTGCGCGGTGAGCGTGCCGGTACTGGTCTCCGCGCCATCCTTGCCCAGCTCTCAGACCCGGCCAGTAAAGCATCCAAAGCGATCGCCGAGCTGGGCATCCCCACTGATAACTTTATCCAGATGATTGAGGGCCTGCGTCAGCGCGGCCCTGAAGCTACTCAAGCCATCAATGCCTTCGGTATCGAAGCGGGCCCCGCCCTCCGTGCCCTGCTCGCCGAGGGGGCAGCAGGCATTGGCGAATTTGAAGACAAGCTGCGCAGTGCCAATGGTGCCGCTAAAGAGATGGCTGACACGGCCAGTGACGATCTGATCGGTGCGACCCGAGGTTTCCAGTCCGCTTGGGACTCCCTGCGTAAGACGCTCAGCAACCCAACGCTGGAGCCATTGGCGGGACTTTTGGATCGCGTGGCTGCCAAGTTCCGGGAGATGAAAGAGGCGGGCAATCTGCGTGCTTGGGGTGAGATCACAGCGTTTGCCATTAACCGGGTCTCCGGTGCGATGCAAATGTTTTATAACACGATCACCATGCTCATTAAGGGCATTGGCGTATTTGCGTCCACTGTACTTTACAAACTGACCGAAACTGAGGTGGCGGTTGCCAAGATTCTGAACCGCATCGGTTTGGTTTCAGATGAGACAGTTAAGAGCCTTGAGATCAGTCTTGGTGCCATGGGCGCTGTTGTTGACGAGTTCATCAATGAAACCAATCAAGACCTCAAAGACATCGGTAATGGTTGGGATCTTCTTACTGGTGAAGTAACGCTAGCAAAACAAAAGCTTGACGAAGCTGTCGCGGAATCAGGCGAACAAGCCAAAGCCGCAGGCAATACGGCAGCTCAGGCGTCAGAAGAGGTTGCCGAGGCTGGTGATAACGCAGCCAACACCCTGGACCTTGCTGCCCAGAAGATCATCGCCGCGTTCAATACAGCCCGGGATGAGGGCAGCACCACCGCTGAATCCATAAAAGCCGCGTTCGAAGAGGTGGATCTAACCTCCATCGAGGGTATCACTGCCCTCGGTACCGCCATGACCGAGATCGCCGGTGAGTCCGAGGCGCTGGATACCCAGCTCCGCGAGCACCTGGCTAAAACGTTGGAGAAGATGACTGCGGAGGAGCTGGAAGCCTTCCGGCAGAAAGCGATCGAAGCCTTCGCCGATGCTGAAGATGGTGCAGGCAAGCTCGACCGAGTGCTCAACGGCGCCCTTGATGCCAGCCTGCGCAAGCTGGGTGTGGACGTAGAAGAACTGCGCACCGGCATTACATCGGTCGGGAGTTCTGCGCTCCAGTCGTTCCAGACCGTCCGCGAAGAGCTGGAACGGACAGGCGTTGAGGGTAAGGAAGCCAGCGCGATCATCAAAGCCGCCTTCGAGAAAGCATTCGATCAAGTCAGCACCACGGCGGGTTTGGATGAGCTGAAGACGCAGCTCCGTGAAGCCGCAGAGGATGGCGTTATCAGTTGGGGCGAGTACCGGAAGGAGCTGCAGAAAATAAAGGAGAAGTACCAGGAGATTGAGGATGCGGCGAAAACATCGGTCGATGGCCAGAAAAAGGCGTTAGGTGACCTTAAGAAAGAAGCGGGTAAAGCGGCTGACGAGATAAAGCGTGCTAAAGATGCGGCGAATGATGAAAACAACACAGACGGCGGAAATGGCGACGACGAAGACGACGATAGCGCCGATGATGAAGAGTCGGGCAAGCGTTCCCGTCGCTCAACCTCCTCAACAGTAGCCAACCGCCTCCGCGCCCAGGGCCGCGACGATGCTGCCGAGATCCTCCTGGAAAAGATCGCCCAGGGTGACGTCCCGCAGGGCGGGTTCCAGGGCCTCGCCGGTTACGACCGCTGGTGGGAAATGATGCAGAAGTCGGCGATCGAAGAAGCCGACAAGGTGCAGGCCAAATACGACCAGCTCGCCCAATACCAGCGTGATATCGCTGCCGGGGATGTAGACGCAGCCAAGCGCCTGCTGGCGATGCGCAATACCTTCGCAGATCTGGAAGCTGATCTTGTCGGCATCGTCACCCAAGCATCCAATCTGGTGAACAGCCAACAAGCGCCCCAGCAGCAGCCGGGGCAGCAGGTTCAGGCACCCAGAGCGGATGAAGTAGTCGTTAAATTCGATTTTAACGGCCGTCAGTTCCCCGGCAGGTTCAGCTCCTCTAACGCCAGTGAGCTTCTCGATGAGCTGGCCGGAATCGCTGAGGTGACCCGATGATCACGCTCAACGGTATTACGCTCCCCGAAGACCTGATCTGGTCCGATGAGTTCAGCTGGACGGCTGTGCGCCAGGGGGCTGATTACTCCCTGACCGGCGCGCTCATGATCGATGAAGCAACCAGGCTGGCGGGCCGTCCGATTACCCTCACCGACGGCTGGGCCAGTCGCGCACTGGTGCTGCAGCTCTACACGCTGACCCAACAGGCCGGTCAGACCCACACCCTCACAATCAATGGCACCTCCTATGACGTCATGTTCCGACAGAGCGAGGGCCCTCTATCCGCGACTCCCGTTAAACCGGTATACGCCGCCGACTTTGATGATGGCGACTGGTACCGACTCACCCTGCGATTCCTGGTGGTGTAAATGAGCGAAACAATCCTAGATACAGATATCAAACTCATGGCCTCCGAGCGCCTGGCTGACACCGAGGACGGCGGCGGCATGATGAGTGCCGTGGAGATCGTCGACGGGGTGGTTAACAACGCATTCCCCGATATCTCCCGGCTTGATCGCACCTACGGCCGCGTGAACCTGCGTAAGCTCTACGCCGCCGTGCAAACCGCGAACAAAGCGATGTACTACGGCTCCCACGTCATCATCACCGACGCCCCGGACGATCCTCGCGTATCCGTGCTGATGTTCACCACCGGCAGCTACATTGATGAGCGCACCAACGCCCGGGATCGGATCGAAAGCTACGTGGTCACCGGCCCGGAATCGCTCTACGTGCTGCTGGGGGATCAGTTAGAGGGCCAGCGCATGGTCCGCGTTTACAGTCGGCTTGATGTGAAACTGCCGGAAGTGGGCCAGGTATACCTGCTCAGCGAGGAGGACAGCAACGGCAATGTCCAGGGCGAACAGCAGTACGTACGCATCGACTCCGTAGAGCATGAAGAACAGGAGTTCGAGGACAGCCGGGGCGTCTTTATCCGCCGCGTCTACACGCTGGAGATCGGCAACCCGCTGCGCCGCACATTCCCCGGCCCGGAAACCGCGATCCGCTACTCCGAGCACGAAAGCCCGACGCTATTCCGCTCAACCCAGGTTGCGGACGCCTCCAAGTATTACGGCATCGTCAAGCTGGAAGAGGCGATCACGCCGGGGGATATGACGCTAAAAGCCGAAACCATCTTCGGGCAGCTGGTGCCATCTGCCACTGTGGAATCGCCAGTGGTGGATGTTCAGGCTGGGGTTGAGCGGGCTAACTTGGTGGCGGCTGGGGAGGAGTATAGCGTTGCCAACAACATCGAACATAGTGTGCCGGGGTCTGGCGTCAGCTTTGGCAGAGCGGTAGTGCCTGGGAGTGTTGCAGTTGCTTATGCTGATACCTACACAGGGACATCTAATTGGTCAGCGACGGACGACAGCAATGGAAACGTGGTCGATTCAGGAGGAGTGACACGAGGAACTATTGACTATGAAACGGGCGTGTTCGCTGGAGTTACAACCTATGTATACGGCATAAAAAGTTGGGTAATAACGGCGACTCCCGCCGCCGCCATACAAGACACTGCTCACACCGCCAGTGAAGAGATCGACTTCGAAAACCGGGGCTACAACTACGTCAAAACCCTCCGGCCAACACCTCAGCCAACCACGCTTTTTGTGGACTATATGTCCCAGGGTGAGTGGTACCGGATGCAGGATAATGGCCTGGGCGAGCTTGAGGACGAGTACGGCGGCACCGGCATTATCGACTACGCCACAGGCTCGGTGATCGCAACCCTGGGGGCACTGCCCGATGTCGGCAGCCAGGTTATTTATACCTGGGCAACGCCGGTCCATTACGAGCAACGCCTGACGGATCCGGACAGCGAGACAGCCTATCTCACATTTACCGTTAACCAGGGGGAAATCATCCCCAACAGCTTGACGCTTGAGTGGGATGTTAACGGCACAACCAAAACCGCCACCGATGATGGCAATGGCAACCTAACCGGCGATGCCACCGGCCGTGTTGTTTATGGCATGGGTGAAGTGGGCTGGAAGCCTGCGAGCCTGCCGGATTCCGATGCAAACCTGACGGTTCATTACGATATCGGTTTCAATCAGCAGGAAACCCCGAGCTACACCGTCAACGGTGACGATATTCAGTTGAGCGTTGCTAACGCGCCGATCCGCCCCGGCACCTTCGCGGCCACCTTCACCCAGGGCTACAGCAAGCAGGAAGTCAAAGGCGTCCGGTTCGATACCAAAACCGGCACCCGCGATTTGCGAGTGCTCGATAACGGTGATGGCACTCTATCGGTGGAAGGCACCGGCGAAGCCGGAACCATCAACTACACAACCGGCGCGGTAGTCATTCGCACCAACTGGAGCAAGTCGAATACCGAGTATGCCTATGTGAGCGGTGCCTGGGCGCCAGTGACAGTAACCGATCAATACTGGGTAACCGGCGCGGTAACGATCAACTACCAGGAGGACAGCGTAACCGCGACCAACCAGACCGAGACGCTCGCAATACCCAACGCGACAGCCAATCTGGTACCCAGCACAAACCGGCAAGTGGTGCCCGGCAGCGTCGAGTTCACCTGGAACGGCAAAACGGTCATCGATCGGGAAGGGACGCTGTACACAGATTGGGACAGACAGACCGGTGCGGCCATCGCCTGCGGAACTATCAACTATGCCACGGGAGACGTTGTGTTTGACGACTACCAGGGCGGCGGAACCAACAGCATCACCATCAAAACCCTGCTGGTTAAGATCGGCGCTTGGAGCTGTTCAGAGCTTTACTTCCGCACACCCGGTTCACCCCTGCGCCCGAGCAGTTTTTACCTCCGTGCCACCAAACCGGACGGCAGCCTGGTCGGCGCCACCGCCAACGCCCAGGGCTTGCTCGATACCAACGACATACAGGGCAGTATCGACTACGACACGGGCGTTGTTGATGTGCAGTTCGGTGCCTGGGTCAACGATGCAGACCTGACGGCTGACGATAAAGCGGAGCCCTGGTACGACGCGGCTGATGTTCAAGGCGACGGGACCATCTGGCGGCCCGACCCTGTCGACCCCGGCACCATGAAATTCAACGCCGTGGTTTACAGCATGATGCCGCTGAACGCCGACATCCTCGGCCTGGACCCGGTGCGCCTGCCCATCGACGGCCGCGTGCCGATCATCCGCAACGGCGACGTGGTGGTGATTCACAGCACGAAAACCGAGACGCTGAGCAGCCCGCTGTCCCCCGGCGAGGTTGAAACCCTCGCTTACGACCAGCTCGCCAGCTGCACGCTGATCGACGCCGAAGGCACCGCTGTCGACAGTGCCCTCTACAGCGTCAACCGCGAAACCGGCGTCGTGACAATGGCGGATCCGCTGGACCTGAGCGCATACGTTGAGCCGCTACATGCCCGGTACCGCATAGAAGATATGGCGCTGGTCAACGAAGCCCAAATTAACGGGCAACTGTCATTAGTCGGGGCCATCGGCCGCAACTACGACCCGGCAGATACCTGGGTCAGCTCAGCGCTCATCTTTGGCGACCTAGGCGCCCGTGTTCACCATGTATTCGACCAATCCAGCTGGACCGGCACCTGGTCGGATGAGCGCATTGGCGGCGAGCCGCTGGCCGAATATAACGATCTGCTCTACCCGATTCAGGTCAACAACAAAAACGCAATCCGCGAGCGCTGGGCGATCATCTTTACCAGCTCAACCACATTCAACGTGGTAGGTGAGACGAGCGGCCAAATCGCATCGGGCAACACCACAACGGACTGCGCCCCAATCAACCCGATTACCGGGGAGCCGTACTTCACGATCCTCTGGCAAGGCTGGGGCTCAGGGTGGAGCAGCAACAACGTGCTGCGGTTCAACACCGATGCCGCCCACGCTCCGGTGTGGATAGCGCGAACCACGGTGAGCGGTACGCCGACCAAGCAGGATGACTCGTTTAAATTGCAGATTCGGGGGGATGCGGACTGATGGCGAGGAACCTGGTTTCTGGTTTCGTTACCGAGGATGGAGCTCCACTATCGACCTCTGTACACATACTCGACGCGAGCACTGCAGAAAAAAAATCAACAACTCAGAGTGATGCGAATGGCTACTACGAACGAGAGTGGTACGGCGCAGAGTCTGATGTGTTGGTTTTGGCGATGCCGAGCACTCAAAGTCGACGACCTCTTGTGCATGGACCTGTATCTCCTGATGTTACCCCGCCGGTCTGGGCAACAGATGGTAGCAGCCTTGCAGGCTGGACAAATTACGGAATCACGGTTAGCGCAACAGAAGGGCTGGATCCGCCGTCGTTTCAAGTCTGGCCCTCGAATAACCGTGCATATATAGCACCCGGGGGTTCCGAGTTCGATTTCCCTGATGGGACCATCATCCGAATTATCGCAAAAGTGGCCTCGGGTGCCACTAATTTGATGAACGTGTTTTTTGCATGTGATTCCGCTGGTGCTGGTCAAATGCTGCGCCTTGAAGGTCGTTCTGCTGAGTCGTCAGGTATAGCGAACACGGCGTCGTGGTTGTCGTGGAACGCTCCACATGCAACTTTTCCGCATATCCCAGACGCAGCGTTTCACGAGTACGAAATTATCTTTAAATCCGGATCGCTGATCGACCTGATAATGGACCAACAAATCGTTTTATCAGACGAGCTGATAAGCCGGAGCGGCCCATTTATCGGTATCCATGGTGACGCTGGCAATACCGGCGGTTTTATTGATTCGATTGAAATCTACTGAGGTAGCGAAATGACCATCCGCATGACAACACCGCTGCGTACCGCTCGCGCTCAAACCATCATCGACGCCCTGGACGCCGCGGTCACACCTGGCGTTTTCGAGCAGTACAGCGGCGGTCAGCCTGACCCGGACGTGTCTGTAGACTCGATCCCGGCCCACGCCGTCAGCACCGCCTACACGACAGGGCAGTACGTCACCGCCGGCCTGCACTACTACCGCGCCGAGAACGACGGCACCAGCGCCGGTACCGCCCCGACGTGGCCGACCAACGGCGGCACCGTCACTGACAACGACATCACCTGGCAGGACATGGGCGAGATCCCGGTCCTGCTCGGCACGCTCACGCTGAGCCAGCCCTGCGGCACCGTCGTCACCACGCCGGTATCAGCGGGCGTCACCAGTGTCGCGCTCGAGTTCAGCGCCTGGACCGAGGACAGCAGCGCCGACGCCAACGGAACAGCGACATGGGGCCGCTTCCGCGACGGCGACGGCAACAACGTGCTGGACGTATCGGTGGGCCTTGAGGGCAGCGGCGCGGCCTTCACGATCAACACCACCGAGATCATCAGCGGCGGCCCGATCCGCATCAAAGAGAACACCACGCCAGCGCTGACCGAACCGGGCGCGTAACGCATGAGCTACACCGCCCGCATGGAGACGAATATGAGAATCTTGAAATGGCGGCTCCGAGTTACCGATAACCAGTCGCTGATGATGCCTGCTGGCGCTAAGGTGCTCGATGTGCAGATGCAAGGTGATAATTGCTGCCTGTGGGCGCTTTGCGACGAGCGGGAGCCAAAAGAACAGCGGTACTTTGCGATTTACGGAACCGGCAACCCGATGCCTGATACGCCCGGCAAATACATTGCCACATTTCAGATGGGCGGCGGGGCGCTGGTGTTTCATGTATTCGAGCACGCCGGCTAAATGAGCTACACGGCCCCGGCGGGTAACGCGGTCAATTTCGACTTCACCGGGGCTGGTTACACGCCGCCTGCCGGGGATGCCGTTGATTTTGTCTTCGGCGCCCCGGTCGAGATCACCGCCAGCGCGACCCTTCCAGCATTTACCAGCGGCCTTTCCCTTGAGCACGTTCAGCCACGCGACATAACCGCGGCGGCAACATTGCCAGCCCCGGCCTGGCAGATCGAACTAAACCACGCACCCCCCGGCACACTGCCGCGAGAGATCACGGCAAGCGCTACGCTTCCAGCCGTTCAGCCTGCCATTGAGCTGGCATGGTTCCCGGATCGGCGCGTTGATGCGCGGGCAATACTGCCAGGCGGCATCACGGCCAATGTGGAGCTTACATGGTTCCCTGAGCACCTGCTGACACCGGTTGCGACACTGCCCGGCGTACCCTCTGCCAGTGTAACGCTGGACTTTGACCCTACTCGGCGTATCGACCCACGGACAACACTGCCGCCCATCACCGCCGATGTGCAGCTGGCGCGTGGCCACGTTATCACCAGCGCGGTCGCTACGCTGCCGCCGATCACAGCCGATGTAAAACTGGCCTGGGGCGTTCGAATCCCCGGTACCACACTCATCGCAGCCAGCACCGCCGACGACAAAGCCGGTATTCGGTGGGGTGATGGCGCAAAAGCCGAGAACGGCCCGCGCATGGGCTACAACGATGCGCCAAAGAAAGAACCAACCATCAGTGCCCGCTGGATCGACGCACCCCGTCACGAGGCTGAACCGACGATCCCCCACGGCACCCTGCCGCAATTCGACACCGAGCGCACAGCGCCCCATGGTGACCTATCCCGTTGGGCTGACCGCAATCCCGAACTGCCGAGCAACTACCCACTGCCGACAGACCTGCTCCGGTACCAGTTGTGGGCCGACTTCGACCGAACCATGGACCGGGATCACAGCGACCCCTGGAATTACCCGATCCCGACCGACAAGACAAAGCTGCAGCCGTTCCACCGCGTTGATGATTACGGCCAACGCCTGATCTGGGACACCCGCGACTACACGCCACCGCGTCGGTACGCCGTCAATTTCGACTTCGGTGGTGGGTACTACACCCCACCTGCAGGCGAAAACGTGCAGTTCAGCTGGGGTGCCGCAAACCCCTACGAAGATCAGCCGGTACGACCAGTGGATCCAGGCCTGTCGATCAGCCACAACGCACCGCCGCCACGCGAGCACACAAACGAAATCGTATGGGGGGATGGCTATTGGGAGCGCCCGCTACCCGACTACATCGCGGAGCCAGGCTGGACGGCCGAGCCACCCGAGGAAGCCGACCGGCCAGAGCAGCCAGACATCAGAGAGGTCTACATCTTCATGCCACACGTAACGCTATACCGGATGCCGGACGGCACAGAAATTGAGGCGCTGGGCGTTAGCTGGAGCACCGACGCCGACAGCTGGGCTTGGCGGTTTAACGCGACACTGAAGCGCGAATCAGACCTGGCTCTACTCAAGCCCGACACAAATGGCCCCCGTGAGATAGGCTGCGAGATCAACGGCCACCTATTCACTGGCATGGTCACCAGCTACGCACCCACGCGCAGCTTCGGCCAGACCCGGATCCAGATCAGTGGTGCCAGCCTCAGCCGGTGGCTATCTGACCCATACGCGCCGAAGCGCTCCAAGCTCATCACCAGCGCCTACAACGCCATGGATCTGGCCGAGCAAGAGCTGCAATACACAGGCTGGACGCTGGACTGGCAGACCGCTGATTGGCTCGTCCCGGGCAACGTCCACACCTACGATCAGTTGGCCCCCATCAGCGCGATCAAGCAGCTGGCCTCCTCGGTAGACGCCATCGTCCAGAGCCACCCATCAGATAAGACCCTGATCATCAAACCACGCTACCCGTTCAACCCGCACCGCTGGGCTGAGGGCAGCACAGCGCTCGCCGCCATCCTGCCCGCCGCCATGATCCAACAGATCAGCGCCCAATACGTCAGCCGACCGCTCTACAACAAAGCCATTGTGGCCGGGGGTAAAACAGGCGGGGTACTGGTCACGGTTGTACGAGAAGGCACCGCAGGCGACGTGCTCGCACCCCAGGTAGTCGATAAATACATCACGGCAATGGAGGCAGGACAGGAACGCGGTCGCAACGCCATCGCTGCCGGTGGCGAGTGGGAGCAGATGCGCTTCGCCACCAAACTCACAGAAAGCGGCGATGCACCGGGGTTGATGCTGCCCGGCCACATGGTCGAGATCCAGGACACCGGAGAAACCTACCCCGTCCAGATCACCGGCACCACCATCAACGTGGAAAACACCAAAGACCGCCTGCGCGTGGACCAGATACTGAGCGCAGACAGGAGCGTGACCCATGCCTAACCTCTGGACCCAGTTCAAAGCCCTGACCGACAACGACGCGGTAACGGCAGGTACCATCACAAGCACGGACGGCCAGACCAGCACTGTCGAGCTGCTGAGCGGCGACAGCGTCAAAGTACGCGGTACCGGCTCAGTCGGCCAAATCGCATACATGCAGCGCGGCGAAATCGTGGAAACAACAGGGACGCTGCAGCAGTTCAATTTGATTCTTTACTAGGAGAGAGGAAGCGACCACACCAGGTGCGGCAACACCCGGTGCAGTCGCCAGAACACAGTGAACCAGCCACTGTGAGCCAGCCAAGGCTTCCCCGCCGTGCACACGGCCGGAGCAGCCTATCAGAAATAAGGTAGGTTCACATGCAGGAAATCAGATGCAGTAAGTGCCAGAAACTCTTGGCAAAAGCGCAATTTTTGGCACTAGAGATAAAGTGCCCGCGCTGCAACACGATGAACTCTCTGAGGGTCTTGAACCCCGCACCAGAGCGCCAAAGAGCGCCGATAAAGGAGATGAAGCATGGCAAAGCCCATCATCCCGTGGATCGGCGGCAAGCGTAAACTGGCCCAACATATCCTGCCTTTGTTCCCCGAGCATAGCTGCTATGTAGAGCCATTCTGCGGAGCAGCAGCTCTCTACTTTCTTAAAGAGCCCTCAGAGGTCGAGATACTCAATGATGTGAATGGGGATTTGGTGAACCTTTACCGAGTGGTGAAGCACCACCTGGAGGAGCTGTATAAACAGTTCAAATGGCTCTTATCGAGCCGACAGCATTGGGAGTGGATGCAAAACACACCACCGGAAACCCTGACCGACATCCAGCGAGCGGCTAGGTTTATGTACCTCCAAAAGCAGGCATTCGGCGGCAAGGTTGAAGGCCAGTGCTTCGGTACCACAACCACTAGCCGTCCACGGTTCAATATCTTCACGTTAGAACAGGACTTAGCCGACGCTCATTACCGACTTTCTAACGCTACGATCGAGCACCAGAGCTGGGAAAAAATCGTGGCTAAATATGACCGCCCTCACACTCTGTTCTACTGCGACCCTCCGTACTGGCAAACCGAGGGGTACGGAGTGGGCTTTGGTTTCGAGCATTACGAGCGAATGGCTGAGCTGGCGAAGTCCATAAAAGGAAGCATGATCATCAGTATCAATGATCATCCTGACATTCGTGAGGTATTCTCGGACTTTCCAGTAATCGAGATCGACTACGAGTACACCGTTGGCGGTAACGGTAAGCCCTCAGACTGTGTAGAGTTGGTATACGGTAATTGGAAGGAGCAACCTGTGCCAAAGGGGCAGCAGGGGCTATTTGAATAGGAGGCTCTATGTCACATACAGAAAGCGGGTTATCAATAGAAGACGCATTTGAGCTAGAACAGGAGCTGATAAAAGACGGCTACCGTAAGTGCTCATCGTGGCAGTCGTTGAGACCTGGCTACTACGCGATAAGGTCAAGTTCCGGGCGGGATCTCATGAGCGAGGAGAAGGTCTTCGAGATCCGCTACGAGCCGCATTAATCCCTGGGTTCGTGATGTGCCAAATACTGCGCTAATCATGGCCAAAAAAGTCGCGCGGCTACAATTGGTGACGGGGGTCAACTAGGCACCAATCTCACCCTCCAGGCGATAGTGCTCTGTTCCAAGCTAGAGGAGAAACTGGAAGGTGTTGCAACAAGAAAAAGTGGCGCGCCTGGAGGGATTCGAACCCCCGACCAACAGGATCGGAACCTGCTACTCTATCCAGCTGAGCTACAGGCGCGTCGAGAAGTGTTTGCGGAGCGCAATGTTACCGATTCATGCGCGCTTTGCAAGCGTGAATTCTGCATGACGGAGTATGGACGCCGCAGGTACTCCAACCTACTATAGGCGCAATTGTTAAACGGTGCGAAACAGCCATGACCTACTGTGTTGCCATGCGGCTGGCCGAAGGGCTGGTCTTTGCCGCAGACTCGCGGACCAATGCGGGTGTGGATAACATCTCCACCTTCCGCAAACTCTTTACCTTCGGTAACGGCAAGGACCATGCGCTGGTGCTGCTCAGCGCCGGGAACCTGGCCACCACACAGAGTATCGTTGAGTTGCTGCGACGGCGTATTAACGAGGCGGAAGAGAACCTGATGACGCTGCCGTCGATGTATGACGAGGCTGCGTACGTCGGCAAACTGATGCGTGAGATTATCGAGCGCGATACCCACAAGCAGCAGGGCCAGGGTGTGGATCTAGGCTGCAGCCTGTTGCTGGGCGGGCAGATCCGCGATGAGGAACCGCGCCTGTTTCTGATCTACCCACAGGGTAACTTTATCGAAGCCAGCATCGAGACCCCCTTTTTCCAGATCGGTGAGTTTAAATATGGCAAACCGATACTGGACCGGATTATCGAGTTTGATACACCGCTGGAAACAGCACTGACCTGTGGATTGATCTCCATGGATTCCACCATCAAAAGTAATTTGACGGTGGATCTGCCGCTGGATGTGCTGATTTACGAAAAAGACAGTTACCAACTTAACAAGACCCGCCAGATCTGCGCTGAAGATGAGCAGTTTCTGGCGCTGCGCAAGGCCTGGGGTGAAGGGATCAAGGATCTGTTCAACCGCCTGCCACGTACGGAACTCTGAGCTTAAACAACGGCCGACTAAGGTCCGCCTTTTCGTGCGGGCTTTTTTGCCGGTATAATCCCTGACCAGTTTTTTGGTGCATCTTGTCTGCCTCGCTCGGGAGGGCGCTTTGACAAGCTGCCAAGACCATTTTCTGAAAAGAGGTTGTGACTGTGAACAAATTCGCTGCTAAAGCTGTTAAAGCACTTGCCGCGCTGGGTCTTGGAGTGGCGCTGGCCAGCTCCGTTCAGGCGGCCACTTCGGATGAGGCGATCATCGAGCGCATCAAGCCGGTGGGTAATGTCTGCGTAGAGGGTGACGACAGCTGTGGTGGCGCGTCAGCTGCTCCGGCCGCGGCTTCCGGCGGTGCTCGCACCGGCGAGAGCATCTACAACGGCAAATGTGCTGCCTGTCATGGTTCCGGCGTACTGGGCGCACCCAAGTTCGGCACCAATGAAATGACGGCACGCCTGGAAGAGAAAGGCATGGAAACACTGCTGACCCATGCGATCAACGGCTTCAATGCCATGCCGCCTAAAGGCACCTGTGCTGATTGCTCTGACGATGAGATCAAAGCGACTATCGAGTACATGCTCGAAGGCTCCTGATCTTTTAGCGCACAAAAAAGGCTGCATATGCGGCCTTTTTTTGTGCCTGTGGAATGCCTAAAGATCATCGAACATCCCTTTCAGGCCGTTAAGCGTAGCATTGCCCTTGGCGCGATTCTGCTCAATACTGATTTGTCCGAGCCCTTCCGTTTCCAGGTCATCGGCGGGCAACTCCTCCAGAAAACGACTGGGTGCGCACTCCACCTCTTCACCGAACTGGCGCCGTTTTTTGGCCAGTGTCATGGTCAGTGTGCGCTGAGCTCGGGTGATACCCACATAGGCCAGGCGCCGCTCCTCTTCGATGGTATCCATCTCGATGCTGTTGCGGTGCGGCAGAAGCTCCTCCTCCATGCCCATTAAATAAACATGAGGGAACTCCAGCCCCTTACTGGCATGCAGCGTCATCAGTTGCACACGGTCAGAGTCGTCTTCCTCCTCCTGGCGATTAAGCAGATCCAGCAACACCAGCCGGGCAATCGCCTCTTCAATGCCGGCATCGGGGTCATCTTCCTGCAGGCGCTCCAGCGTGTTTTTCAGCGACTCCACCAGGAACCAGACATTCTGTATCCGCTTCTCCGCCACCGCATCACTGGAGCAGTTCTGCCGGATCCAGTCCTCGTACTCAATCTCGACAATCAGCTGGCGTATCGCATCGATGGGGTCGGACTGCACACAGCGCTGATAAAGACTTTGCATCATGCTGCAGAAGCGGCGTAAGCGCTCAATTGCGCGTTCGGGCAGCACCTGTTCCAGGCCGATTTCATCGCAGGCATCGAACAGACCGATGTGCCGTTCGGACGCGTACTGCCCTAACTTTTCCAGTGTGCTGGGCCCGATCTCACGGCGTGGCAGATTGATGATTCGCAGGAAGGCGTTGTCATCGTCACGATTCACCAGCACCTTCAGATAACACATCAAGTCCTTGATCTCGGCGCGGGCGAAGAAGGAGGTGCCGCCACTGATCTTATAGGGCACCTGGTAGCTCTGGAGCTTCACTTCCAGCAGGCGGGACTGAAAATTGCCCCGGTAGAGGATCGCAAAATCGCGGAACGGTATTCTTTCCCGCAGATGCCGGTCGAGAATCTCGGTGGCAATCCGGTCGCACTCGGCATCTTCATTGCGTGTATGAAGGACACGAATCGGATCACCATAGCCCATCTCGCTCCACAGTGTCTTGTCAAAGACATGGGGGTTATTCGCAATCAGTGTATTGGCGGCTTTCAGAATACGGCTGGTGGAACGGTAGTTCTGCTCCAGCTTGACCACTTTCAGGCCGGGAAAATCCTCCTGCAACTGAGCCAGGTTCTCGGGACGTGCACCGCGCCAGGCATAGATCGACTGATCGTCATCGCCCACCACGGTCAACGCCGAGCGGTGTCCCACCAGCTGTCGAACCAGGCGATACTGGGACAGGTTGGTATCCTGATACTCATCCACCAGCAGATAACGTATCCGGCCCTGCCAGCGCTCCAGAACATCCGGCTTTTCTGTGAATAACCGCACCGGAACCAGAATCAGATCATCAAAATCCACGGCATTATAGGCGCGCAGGTTGCGGTTATAGGCCTCATAAGCCCGCGCTGCCAGAATCTCCTGAGGGCCGACAGCCAGTTCCAAAGCCTGTCTGGGTTCCACCATATCGTTCTTCCAGGCCGATATCTGATGCTGGACCCTCTGTACATGATCCACGTCCTCGTCATGGTGGAGCAACAGGTCCCGCAAAAGCGCTTTGCTATCCTGATCATCGAAGATGGAGAAACCGGGTTTGAATCCCAGGGCTCGATGCTCGCGGCGGATTATATTCAAGCCCAGGTTATGAAAGGTGGAGACCGTCAGCCCCCGGCTGGCGCTTCCTGCAATCAGATTTCCGACGCGCTCCTTCATCTCGCGGGCCGCTTTGTTGGTAAAGGTTACTGCGGCTATATGGCGTGCCTCGATACCGCACTCCTGCACCAGATAGGCGATCTTGCGCGTAATCACGCTGGTTTTGCCGGAGCCGGCACCGGCCAGCACCAAAAGGGGGCCGCCTATGTAGTGAACCGCCTCACGCTGGCGGGGGTTCAACTTATTCATCACAGAAACCTAAACATTGGACCGATGCGGCCGATGAGACTTTTAAGGGCCTTAGCTCATAAATTGACCAAGCCGCCTTAAATAACCGAGTTAAACGCTTGTTTTAAGCCGAAAGCTTTGGTGATATTCTGGTTCAGCTCACGTATGGGGATGCTATTATCGCATGAGTGAATCAATTTTAAGAGCGTCCCGCACCACAGCAATACAGGCCGCCCCACTCGTAGTCTCAGAAGGACCGGCAGATGCTGGCAGTAGAACAGGCAGTCGATAACAGGAGCCAGCCGCTGTTGCTGCTCGACCCTCTGAGGTGCCTGGAGCCGGCCATCTCTGCCTGTCTGCGCCCGGAAGACTGTTTCACGCTATCACACTGCACCGACTCTCAGATGCTGCTTGAGCAGATAGAACCTGGAACGTTGCTGCTGTGCAATGCTGATGCGTTTGAAGATACACAGGCGCTGATAGAGCGTGTCCACCTGCACTTCCCGGGTGTGCCTATCATTCTGTTTAGTCAGCAAACCACTCAATTGGATCCAGGTAACCTGCTCAGCCAGCCTTTAATCGACTGGCTCAGCCTGGACCGTCTCGACCGGGAAATGTTGATCCGCGCCCTGCGCTACGCCCAATGCACCTGGCGTAACCACGACGCCCTGGCCCGGCTACAGATGACTGATCCTCTCACCGGCACCGGTAACCGGCAGTTTTTCTATAAAGCGCTGGTCAACAGTTTGAAAGAGCACCGCCAGCTGGCTCTGATTAACATCGATATCGACGGTTTCAGCCGGCTCAACAACGAGCTGGGCCACGATGGCGGCGACGAACTGGTTCTGGAGCTCAGCCATCGCTTGGCGGAATGCCCTCAGATACAGCACCTGTCCCGCATTGGCGCCGATGAGTTCGCGCTGATTCTGGCTGTCGAAGAGCCGGACGTGCTTGAACACCGCACCAAACAGGTGGTCGCCGAGCTGGTCGGCTTGCTGTTGCCCTGTTACACCCTGGGCGACATCGACAAATCCCTCTCCTGCAGCATCGGGATAGCGCTGGCACCCGACCACAGTGACGAGTTCGACACACTGATCAAGCAAGCAAGTCTCGCCCGTCTGCGTGCCAAAGAGATGCCGGGCACCAGCTATGCGATTTTCGACCCACATCAGGATCAGGCCGTACAGTCCGAGATTACGCTGGAGCCTGAACTCTGGCGCGCGCTGCAAAAAGAGGAGTTTGTCCTCTATTATCAACCCAGAATCGACCTGCGCACGGGCTCCATTATCGGTGCAGAAGCGCTGATTCGGTGGGAGCATCCTGAGCGGGGGATCGTGCGACCGGATGAATTTATTCCCGCGTGCGAAAAGTCCGGGCTAATTGTGCCGATCGGCTATTGGGTGATTCAACGGGCCGGTCGTGATATGAACCGGATCCGAGAGGCCGGTTTACACGGTCATATTGGCGTCAACCTATCCTTCCGCCAGTTCCAGGACAGCTACCTGGCACGCACCATCGAGCGACTGATCGACCAGTTCAACATCAACACCGAGATGCTGGAATTTGAGTTAACGGAAACCGCCCTGTTCAGCGACGAACGTCACGTAAGGGAGTGTATCAAGGCCTTGAGCAGCCTGGGGATCGCCTTCTCGCTGGATGATTTCGGTACCGGCTACTCCTCGTTCTCACTGCTTCAGAAGCTGCCCGTTACCACACTGAAAATCGATAAATCGTTCGTGGCCGGGATCCCCGGAAACAGCGATGACGAAGAGATCGTACGCGGCATCATCAGCCTTGCGCACAACATGAACAAGAATGTGATTGCCGAAGGCGTAGAAACCAAGGCGCAACTGGAGTTTCTGATTGGCCAGGATTGCGACCAGGTACAGGGCTACTTTTTCAGCCCACCGGTTAACCTGGAAACCTTTCTGCGCATGCTGGATAACAACCAGCTACAGGCGACGCCCTAACTCTGATTCGACTGTCCGCGAAAGATCACCGCTTCCAGCAAACAGGCTTCGTCGATTGACTCAATACCCTGCAGATCAGCCAGAGTTCGCGCGACCCTCAACAGACGATGACAGGCTCTGGCGGAAAGGCTGTGCTTTTCCATCACCCGGCTCAAAAGCCGCCGTCCCGCTTCAGACAGCGCACAGTGGATCATAAGCTGGCGATTATCCAGATCACGGTTCACACAACCCTGCCTTTGCAACTGACGCTCCCGTGCCACCAAGACGCGTTGGCGGACTTGATCGCTGCTTTCCCCCGGAACACCCGGCTCCAGTAACTCATCCGGTGGCAATGCAGGTACGGCCAGTTGCAGATCGATCCGATCCAGCAGCGGGCCCGATATCCGTTGCTGATAGCGTCGCACCTGATCTGGGGAGCAATGACAGCGCTCGGTACCATCGCCGAAATAGCCGCACGGACAGGGGTTCATCGCCGCCGCCAGCAGGAAACGGGCCGGATAGCGCGTCGAGTGCGCCGCTCTGGAGATCAGAATCTCACCGGTTTCCATCGGCTCACGTAATACTTCCAGTACCCGGCGCGGAAACTCCGGCAACTCATCCAGAAACAGCACACCTTGATGGGACAACGAGATCTCACCCGGGCGCGGGCGCCCTCCGCCACCGACCAGTGCCACGGCAGATGCGGTATGGTGCGGCGAACGGAAAGGTCGCCGTCCCAGGCAGGCGGATGCAACAGGCAGGCCTGCCACCGAGTGAATCGACGCCACCTCCAGGCTTTCATCCGCAGCCATGGGCGGTAACAGGCCGGGCAGCCTGGACGCGAGCATGCTCTTTCCACTGCCCGGAGGCCCCAGAAAAAGCAGGTTATGCATCCCGGCCGCGGCAACCTCAAGCGCACGCCGGGCCTGTAGTTGCCCACGTACATCCCCGAGATCGGCCAACGGCTTACCGCCGTCATCCAGCGGCGGGCGCTGATGGGGTGATATCCGTGTTTCGCCCTGCAGATGAGCACAGAGGCCCAGCAGGTGCGACACCGGAATCACGACCGTCCCTTCGCTCATGGCAGCCTCGTCAGCATTGGCTGCGGGGACAATCAGTGTGCGCTGCCGTTGTCCACAGGCAATCGCCGCCGGAAGCACACCCCGGACCGAACGTACCTCCCCCGAGAGTGCCAGTTCGCCAATTACTTCCAGATCAGAGAAGCCTTCGCGCTTGATTTGTCCGGATGCGGCCAGGATGCCCAGCGCAATCGCAAGGTCATAGCGACCACCCTCTTTGGGCAGATCCGCCGGCGCCAGATTGATGGTGATGCGACGTTGGGGAAAATCGAAACCGGCGGTGATCAGTGCGCTGCGTACGCGCTCACGGCTCTCTTTCACCGCCGTTTCCGGCAGCCCTACGATGGAAAGAGACGGCAAACCGCCCGATAGGTGAACTTCAACCTGGACCGCAGGCGACTCTACGCCCAGCTGCGCCCGGGTCTGTATAACAGATAGCGACATGACACCGTCCCTGGGTCATGGGCTGATCTCAGATGACCAATCAGCCGTCGTTAGTTTGGGGTTGTGTACCGGAGCGAGTCTGCTCGAGCTCCGCGACACGTTTTTCGAGTTTTTCTACCAGCTCCCGGGTTCTGGCAAGCACAGCCATCTGGGCATCAAACTCGTCGCGGGTGACCAGATCCATGCGGGAAAACGTGCTCTGCACCAGCGTGCGGACCTGTTGTTGCAGCTCATGTTGACCCGGCAGTTCACGCGCATTTTCAAACAGTTGGCCAAACTGAGTGGTTAGACTGTCGATCAATTTCTGATGCATAAACGCTCTCCATCCGGGCCTTTTCAATGACTGTAACTATACCGTCTAGGCCCATCATTGTCAGGCACGATCAGAGGGCAAACCATGCCCGCACCATTAGAATGCACGCACCAACATAGTGCACAAAAAGTGATCAATTCTCACTGCCTGGGCCGTAAAGGCGCGGTTCACTTTTTAATCAAAGCAAACAGCATATTGTTTTTTAAGCACTTTTTTTTAGTGGCACAGTTTTGGCTTAAACGAGACACAACCGAGGCGTGACGCGCCCCTAAGCAGCGCACACCTCGTTCGACTTTATCCAAGGGGGACACATAGAGATGAAACTGATTTCAGCCATAATCAAACCGTTCAAGCTGGATGACGTACGGGAATCGCTGTCTGACATCGGCGTTCAGGGCATCACCGTTACTGAAGTGAAAGGCTTCGGTCGTCAGAAAGGTCATACCGAACTCTACCGGGGCGCAGAATACGTCGTCGACTTCCTGCCCAAGGTTCGCATCGATGCTGCGGTTTCTGATGACATCGTCGACCAGGTTCTGGAAGCGATTAGTAAAGCCGCTCAAACCGGCAAAATTGGCGACGGTAAAGTCTTCGTCATGCCGCTGGAAGAGGTGGTTCGTATCCGCACCGGTGAAACCGGTAACGACGCGCTCTAATCCTCGTCAAACCAACTTGATGTAGTAAGCCTGATGGAGGGCTAACCCGATGGAAGAACTTCTGAATACAACGGCTGGGGATGTGACCCAGCTGAAATATGCATTGGATACCTTCTACTTCCTGGTATGCGGTGCATTGGTCATGTGGATGGCTGCCGGCTTTGCCATGCTTGAGGCGGGCCTGGTCCGTGCCAAGAACACCACCGAGATTCTGACCAAGAACATCGCGCTGTTCGCGATCGCTTGCATCATGTACTTCGTTTCCGGCTACGCCATCATGTACGGCGGCGAGTACTTCCTGACCGGCATCACCGGCGATGGTGTTGCTGATGATTGGACCTATGCACCGTCCGCTGACTTCTTCTTCCAGGTTGTGTTCGTTGCAACCGCCATGTCCATCGTATCCGGTGCTGTCGCCGAGCGCATGAAACTGTGGTCCTTCCTGCTGTTCGCAGTCGTAATGACCGGTTTCATCTATCCGATGGAAGGCTCCTGGACCTGGGGTGGCAACGCCGTATTCGGCATGTACACACTGGGCGACCTGGGCTTCTCTGACTTCGCCGGTTCCGGCATCGTACACATGGCCGGTGCTGCTGCTGCTCTGGCGGGTGTCCTGGTACTGGGCGCTCGTAAAGGCAAATACGGCAAGAACGGTGAGATCAATGCGATTCCGGGCGCCAACCTGCCGATGGCGACACTGGGTACATTCATCCTGTGGCTGGGCTGGTTCGGCTTTAACGGCGGTTCCGTACTGGCAACCTCCGATGTTGAAAACTCCAACGCGGTTGCCGTTGTCTTCATGAACACCAACGCCGCTGCGGCCGGTGGTGTTGTCGCTGCCATGATCGTTGCTCGCATCCTGTTCGGTAAAGCGGATCTGACCATGGCCCTCAACGGTGCCCTGGCTGGTCTGGTTGCCATCACCGCTGAGCCGTCTACACCGTCCGCTCTGCAGGCCACCATCTTCGGTGCCCTGGGTGGCGTGCTGGTGGTATTCTCCATCATCACTCTCGACAAAATGAAGATCGACGATCCGGTCGGTGCAATCTCTGTCCACGGTGTTGTCGGTCTGCTGGGTCTGCTGCTGGTACCGGTGACCAACGATGGTTCCAGCTTCTCCGGCCAGATCATTGGCGCCCTGACCATCTTCATCTGGGTCTTCGTTGTCAGCCTGATCGTATGGTTCGTAATCAAGGCCATCATGGGCGTCCGCGTCAGCGAAGAGGAAGAGTACGAAGGTGTCGACCTCTCCGAGTGCGGTATGGAAGCCTATCCGGAGTTCGCTTCCAACAAGAAGTAATTTCGGACTCTAAAGAGGCCTGTAAAGAGGGAGCCCCGGTGGCTCCCTCTTTTCGTTAATGACGTCAATGCGTGATGCCGCTATTGTAGGTATACTGATGCATCCGGCAGCAACTTGAATTGCAGTACGGCACAGTGCCTGCGTCTAACGATAAACGAGGAGTAGAAGATGAAACTGGTATCTGCGGTGATCAAACCGTTCAAGCTGGATGACGTTCGTGAAGCGCTCTCCGATATCGGGATACAGGGTGTCACCGTCACCGAAGTTAAAGGTTTCGGTCGACAGAAGGGGCACACCGAGCTGTATCGTGGTGCCGAGTATGTGGTGGATTTTCTACCCAAAGTGAAACTTGAAGTGGCTATTGATGACAACATGGTCGATCAGGTCATTGAAGCGATCAGCAAAACCGCCAATACAGGCAAGATCGGTGACGGAAAAATCTTTGTTTCGCCGCTGGAGCAGGTTATTCGCATCCGCACCGGCGAGAGCGGCTCAGACGCGCTCTGAGCATCGATATTCATCGGTTCACCTCAGCCAGTCAGTCGCAGATCATGTCGTTCGACTTCACCACCCGCCCCATCCGCTCTGTTCCCGCGCGGAGCCGAGCCTTGGGATGGCAGAGCCGGACGGGCAGCGCCAACAGGGTTAAGAGTCACGCATGAAGCAGTCGTGTGCACTCCATATCATTGAAGGACTTAAAACATCGCCCGTCGGTGTCTGTCTACTTGATCGTGACGGCTACTGCCACCACCCCAATAGCAGCCTGCTCACGCTGACGGCCCAAACCGAGGCCGATACAGAAGCGCTACTGCACGGTGAAGGGCGGCGCCAGTTACTGGATAAACTGGGCAGCCTGTTCGCGGGCGAAATCAGCAGTTTCACGCTGCACCATTACCGGATCAACACTGCGGCGGGGGCCCTGGACTTACAGCTGCACATATCGCTGATTCGTAACGAGCAGGGTCAACCCGAGTCGGCACTGGCGTTGATCCATGATCACAGTGAGCAGCGCCAGCGGGATCTGGAGCTGAAACAGCTCTCCAATGCGGTGGAGAACAGCGGCAGCGCCGTGGTTATCACCGATGCCGAGGGCAACATCCAGTACGTCAACACCCGGTTTTCCGATATCAGCGGCTATCACCTCAACGAGGTCATCGGCCGCCAGCCCTCGTTTCTGAAATCAGGCAATACACCCAGAGAGGTGTATGCGGAGCTTTGGGCGACGATCAGAAAGCATCAGAAATGGCGCGGCACACTGCATAACCGCCGCAAGGATGGAAGCTTTTACTGGAGTCTGCAGTCAATCTCGCCGATCCTCGATGAGAACGGTGTGCTCACCAACATTGTTTCGGTCAGTGACGACATTACCCAGCTCAAGGAACATCAACAGCAGATGGAGCGCCTCGCGTTCTTCGACCCGCTGACCGATCTGGGTAACCGCCGCCATTTTCGGGACAAACTGGAAGAGCGGCTGCGCAGCCGTAGCGATAATGTCAGCGCTTTACTGCTGCTGGATCTTGACCACTTCAAGAAGATTAACGACACCATGGGCCACGAGGCGGGCGATACGCTGCTGCGTACCGTCGCTAACCGTCTTCGCTTCTGTGTCAACGCTCCGCATACCGTCTATCGCCTGGGTGGCGATGAGTTCACGGTACTGCTGGACGACCTGCACTCAATTGATCGTATTCGTGATTATGCCGACGATATTATCGAGCTGCTTGCCCAACCCTTGGATATCGGCACTCACCAGATGCAGGTTACCGTCAGCATCGGTATCACGCTGATCGGAATCGATGCCATGGACGTGAGCAGCCTGCTGCGCAATGCAGACTTGGCCATGTACCGCGCCAAGCATGTGGGCCGCAACACCTACCAGTTCTACAGCCCCGAGATGAACTCGGAGGCGCGCCGGGCCCTGACCCTGGAACACGATCTGCGCCAGGCACTGGATCGCCAGGAGCTGTCTCTTCTCTACCAGCCACAAATCGATCTGCAAAGCGGACGCTTGGTTGGGATGGAAGCATTACTGCGCTGGAACCACCCGATTGAGGGCCCGATTCCGCCCACAGAGTTTATCCCCATGGCCGAAGAAACCGGCCTGATCATACCCATCGGACGCTGGGTCTTGCTGCAAGCCTGCCGTCAGGCTCAAGCGATACGTGAGCAGATGGACAGCCACTTCCGCGTAGCGATCAACCTCTCGGTGCGCCAGTTTGATGACCTGGGTCTCCTGTCTACCGTGGAGTCCGTGCTGCGAGAAACCGGGTTGCCCGCGGACGCCCTGGAGCTGGAGATCACCGAAGGGCTGATGATGGAAAACTTCGACTCCTCGGTGAAAGTACTCGGCCAGCTCAAACAACTCGGCGTCACGCTGGCTATCGATGACTTTGGTACCGGTTACTCATCACTGAGCTACCTGAAAAAAATGCCGGTCCATGTTCTAAAAATAGATCGCTCCTTCGTACAGGATATTCCGGAGGACCGGGATGACCTGGCGATCACATCGACCATTATTCTGATGGCTCGGCAGCTCGGTTTACAGGTCTTGGCGGAAGGTATCGAAACCGAAGAGCAACGACAGTTCCTGCTTGCTTCGGGCTGCCCCATCGGCCAGGGTTACCTGTTTGATAAACCCCTCCCTGTAGAAACCCTGATTGAGCGCTACCTCGCATCGCCTCCTGCCAGCAGCCAATAGTCACAACTTACACACATATAGCACCCAATCAAAAATGCCAATTATCCTTTTGATTTTAAATAGAAAAAATTAGAATCAGCTGTATAGACCGGCGTTTAGATAACAGATTTACCCACAGCTTGAAAAATTACCCATACTCGCGGGACAGCGGCTAAACTAAAACCAAAGGCGGTCTCAAAGGAGTGCCCGGTTTATGTTTCGTGTCCGTCCCATCGAGCATCGTGATTTCGATACCCTCCACGCCATCGCCGTCGAGTCCGGGGCCGGATTTACCTCACTGCCGGATGATCCGACACTGCTCAGGCGTAAAATAGAGAACTCCATTGAAACGCTGGCCCGCCCCGATACCGCGCCTGGTCCCGAGACTTACCTGTTCGTGCTGGAGGCCACAGACAGCGGCGAAGTGGTGGGTACCTGTGGGATTACCGCGGCCGTTGGCCTGGATATGCCCTTTTATCACTACCATGTCGGCACTCTGGTGCACTCCTCCCGTGAACTGGAGATCTATAACGAGTTCAAGGTTCTGAACCTGTGCAACGATTACACCGGCAGCTCCGAGCTGTGTACGCTCTACCTTCGTCCGGATGTGCGCCAGGGCGGCCTTGGCCGACTGCTCTCCAAGTCCCGTTTTCTGTTTATCGCCCAGCATCCCGGCCGGTTCGACGACCGGGTTATTGCTGAGATGAGAGGATTCACTGATGAGAGTGGCAGCAACCCCTTCTGGGAAGGACTCGGACGCCGTTTTTTTTCGATGGATTACGACCGTGCCGATTACCTGACCGGGTCAGGTAACAAGGTTTTTGTGGCTGAACTGATGCCGCGCCACTCGATCTATATCCACCTGTTGCCCGAGTCGGCACAGGCGATCATCGGCAGGGTGCACCCCAATACAGAACCGGCCTGCCGTATGCTGGAGAGCGAGGGGTTTCGATTTGAAGACTACATCGATATCTTCGATGCAGGTCCTACTCTGGCCGCTCGACGAAGCGATATACGAGCCATACGCGACTGCCATACCTATGAAGTCAAAATCAGCACTGCGGGACAGGCTGAACCCGGGCCGCTCTATCTGGTCGCCAACGGCCGGACGCTGGGATTTCGCTGTATTTCCGCCCAAGTGCAACTCGGCGCGAAGCAGGTGAGCCTGTCACCAACCGAAGCCAGAGCGCTGGAGATCACCGAAGGTGACCGGGTCGCCTGCGTACCGCTTAACCCTTGAGCCCGGCCACCTTCAACGGCAGGAGAATTTCACACTCCAGGCCTCCGTCAGGATGGTTACGCAGCATCAGCGTCCCGCTCAGGCGCTCGATCGCCCGACGTGTGATACTCAATCCCAGGCCAAACCCCTCGATTGACTCACTTTGGCCACGAAAGAAAGGCTCGGTCAATCGATCCAGTATCGACTCGTCCACCCCAGGCCCTTGATCGCGCAGCAAAATACGGACCTGATCCGGGGCTTCCGCTCGGGCAGACAACAGGATGCATCCTCCGGCAGGCGTATACTTGGCCGCGTTACTCAACAGATTGCCGAGTGCGCGCTGTAGCAGACTCTGATTCAGAGTCAGCTCAAGGTCTGCGGGCACGATATCCAGCACCAGTTCACGCTCCGGCTGGAAATAGGCCAGATCCTCAGCCAGCTCATTACACAGCGCGACTACACGAAAAGGCTCACCCCGGGGGGAGGCCTGATCCAGCCGCGACAGCGACAGGATCTCTCCGATCAACTCATCCAGACGTTCACACTCGTGGTTAATCCGCGCAACGGCCCTATCGCCTTCGCCCAGACGCTGTTCGGCCAGCCCCGCAGCCACCTGCAACCTGGCCAGCGGGGCACGCAGTTCATGGGACACGTCCTGCAGCAGGCGCTGCTGGGCAGTCAGTGTACGCTCTACGTAGGCGGCCATCTGGTTGAACTCCCGGGACAACTCGCCAATCTCGTCACTGCGCTCGCTCAACCGGCCGCTGGCACGGCTGGCCAGGTTCTGGTGGTAATACAGCTCCTTGGCATGACGACACAGCTGGTTAATCGGCCGCACAATCATCCAGCTCAGTAACAGCGCAGCCAGCGCCGATACCAACAACACCAATACGGCCTGTAATGAGAACAGAAACCCCAGTAAACGCTTGATATAAAACCCTTCCGGCGGCGCAGGCACCACGGCCGTCAGAGCCTGACCCTGCCAGGTTTCCTCAAGCGGATAGCGAATACCGCGTGCACCCTTGGGTATCCGCCCCTCCGGCCCGATCAAAACCTGCTTGTCCTCAGTAATAATCCAGAGTGGAAGCCGCCGGTGAAACCGGTGCTCATGATGCTCGTCACGCTCCGGCTGCTGATAACGCTCCAGCATGAGCGCAGCCTGCGCCCGCGCTTTGGTCTCGAGCAGTTCCAGGCTTTGCCGTTTGTCGGTGACGGTCAATAAACCAACCAGCACAGCACCGGTTCCGGCAGCGCTCACCAACCAGATAATCAGGAAAATCTTCCAAAACAGCCGTTTATACCAGCCCCCTCGGATCCCGCTCTGGGCCCTCCGTTTCAGGCTGGACAGTCTACGCCCAACGGTCATGACGACTCCCGCACAAACTGGTAACCCTGGCCGCGAATGGTTTTAATCAGAGCACCCGGATCAGCGACCCACGGCGAGAGCTTCTGCCTCACCCGACTGACATGAACATCCAGCGCCCGGTCATAGGCGGTCAGCTTACGGTGCAACACCAGCTCGGTCAGTTGCTCCTTACTCATGACACGCCCCGCGCTGGCCATCAGATAAGCCAGTACATTGAACTCAGCGCTGGTCAGCTCCACCGGTTCTCCGGCCACTGTTACCGTGCGCAAGCCTGGATCCAGGCGCACACCTTCAAGCTCAATAACCCCGGAGGGGAACAGCTCGCCACGCTCCGGTGCCGTTGCGCCGGCCCTTCTCAATACGGCGCGCACCCGGGCCAGCAACTCCCGGGGGTTACAGGGTTTAGGCAGGTAGTCATCGGCTCCCATCTCAAGCCCAAGAATCCGGTCGATCTCATCGCCGCGCCCGGTCAGCATGACCACCGGTATCTGAATGCGGGGCCGTAACTGCTGTAGCAACTCCAAACCGCTTAACCCCGGCATCTGGATATCCAGCACCATAAGATCAAAGTTTTCACCCCCGGCAAACCGCTGCTGCGCCGCCTCAGCGCTGTGGCAGGCTGTTACCCGGTACCCTTCATGCTGCAGGTAATCCGTGAGCAGATCACACAGGGCCTGGTCGTCATCCACCAACAGCAGACGTTCATTCATCTTTGTTACTCCAACTTTCACCTCACGACCTATATTAAGCGTTTACTGGTCGATTGCGTTTCCCTTTACCAAACTTTACCCGCCGCTAACCCAACTTATCAGGCGATATGCGCATACTGAACCCATCAAAAGAGACACAAACAGGAGCGTTCACAATGTCGACTACAAACAAACGTAAATGGGTTATCGCCGGCCTGGCCGCCACACTGGTGGCAGGCTCAACCATAGGCATCGCCGTCGCCCACGAGCGGGGCGATCGCGGCGAGCGTTTTGCCCGGATGCTGGAGCTGAGCCCGGAACAGCAGACACAGATGCAAAGCCTGTGGGAGCAAAAAATGGAAGCCCGTGATGCAAAGCAGGCGCAATCACCACGCGGCGCGATGATGGCGCTGGACCCGCGTTCCGACAGTTTTCAGGCCGATGTGGATAAGTTGATTGAGCAGGCCCAGGCCCGGGTGGAAGAGCGCATTCGCCAGCACGCGCAGATGCGCGAGCAGATGAGCGAGATCCTTACTGACGCGCAGTACGACAAGCTGCAGACCATGATGGCCAAACGCGGCGAACATTATGGCAAGAGCTTCGAATCTTATCATGGTGGTGACAAGGGGTGGGGCAGGCACCACGATGGCGACGGACGCAACTGCCGTTAAAACGGCCTATCGGGTTCGATTCTAACAACACCACACGCCCAAAAAACCCCGACCGGTCAGGATCGGGGTTTTGCTGTTGCGGCGCGTTTTACACGAATCACACGACCACTTTTATTTTATTTACTCGATCCGCTCAAAGATCAGGTCCCAGACGCCGTGACCCAGCTTTTCACCGCGCTTCTGGAATTTAGTGACCGGCCGCCAATCGGGCTGCGGTGAGTACTCTCCCTCGCCCGCACTGTTGCGAAAACCGTCCGCGACAGACATAACCTCCATCATATGTTCGGCATAGTTTTCCCAGTCCGTCGCCATATGGAAGGTTCCGCCCAGACTCAACTTGCGACGGATGGCCTGCGCGAACTCAGGCTGGACAATACGTCGTTTGTGGTGACGCTTCTTGGGCCAGGGGTCCGGGAAGAAAAGCTGCACCCCCGCCAGGCTATTATCAGGGATGCACTGCGCCAGTACTTCGACAGCATCATCACAATAGACGCGTATATTATCGAGCCCCTCCTCCCGAACGCGGGCCAGCAAACGTCCCACACCCGGCGGGTGCACTTCGATACCGATAAAGCCCTTTTCAGGAGCCCTGCGCGCCATCTCGATCAGCGAATCCCCCATACCAAACCCGATCTCCAGAACCACCGGTTTGGGCTCCCCAAACAGGGTATTCAGATCCAAACGCCCGCCGGAAAGCTCAAGGCCGTAGAGCGGCCAGTTCTCTTTCAGTGCCCGCTCCTGCCCTTCGGTCATACGTCCGGCACGGACAACAAAGCTACGCACGTTCCGCATCGGACGCGGCTGCTGTTCTGTTTCGCTCATCAATCCAGGTTCTCAAACAGCTGCGGGACGGCTGATGCCGCCCCGGGTCATCAATTAATCAGGCCACTCGTCGGTGAAGAGGCACTGGCATAGGCTCGGCGCGGCATGCGACCTGCCAGGTAGGCTTCACGCCCGGCCTCCACGGCTTTGCGCATGGCGCTGGCCATCAATACCGGTTTCTGCGCGGCCGCGATGGCGGTATTCATCAGCACACCAGCGCACCCCATCTCCATGGCGACGGCCGCATCGGACGCTGTACCCACGCCCGCATCGACGATGATCGGCACCTGAGCCTCTTCCATGATCAGACGAATATTGTGGGGATTTACGATCCCCAGTCCTGAGCCGATCAGCGAGCCCAGCGGCATCACCGCCACGCATCCGATCTCTTCAAGACGCTTGGCAACAATCGGATCATCATTGGTGTAAACCATCACCTTGAAGCCGTCCTTAACCAGGGTTTCAGCGGCGGAGAGAGTTTCCACAATATTGGGGTAGAGGGTTTTTTGATCGCCCAACACTTCCAGCTTAACCAGATCATGACCATCCAGCAGTTCACGCGCCAGCCGACAGGTACGCACCGCATCATCAGCGCTGTAGCAGCCCGCCGTGTTGGGCAGAATAGTGTACTTATCGGGGCTCACCACATCCAGCAGATTAGGCTCATCCGGGTTCTGGCCGATATTGGTGCGGCGTACAGCAACGGTGACGATTTCCGCACCACTGGCGGTGATCGCCTCTCCGGTTTCCTGCAGATCCTTGTATTTGCCGGTACCTACCAGCAAACGGGATCCATATGATTGTCCGGCGATAACCAGTTCATCTTTCTGCGGCTGATCTGACATTTGATAATCCTGCGTTGCTATTCAGTTCATGAGAGTCAATTCAAGGAAACCCCACGGAGGCCCGCTCAACCGCCTCCGATGGCATGCACCACCTCAACCTGATCACCCGCCTTGAGCGCGGTGGTCGGGTGTTCGCTGCGCGGGACAATTTCCATGTTCAGCTCGATGGCGATCCGTTTGCCGGCCAAACCCAGCTGATCAATCAGATCGCTGAGACTCGTACACTGACTGGCATCGAACGCTTCACCGTTGACCTGTATCTGCATGCTTTTTACCCCCAGTAAACAGCGCGGTGGCCAGAGCCAGCCAACCGCCCATCAAAGAAAGTCCGCCTATGGGCGTCACGATCCCCAGATAGTGGACACCGGTGCCCGCTAAGAGGTAGAGACTGCCGCTGAACAGCAGAATCCCCAGTAGAAACAGCGCGCCACTAAGCGCCAGCAGCGGATGCCTGCGCCGTTGCATCAGCAATCCCACCGCCAGCAACGCCAGCACATGGTAAAACTGATAGGTCACCCCGGTTTGAAATACATCCAGCATTCGGGCCGAGAGCTGGTCGCGTAAACCATGTGCGGCAAAGGCTCCGAGCGCTACGGAAAGGGCGCCAAGCAGGGCAGCACAGCCAAGTATCAAACGGGCGGACATCCACGACTCCGGTTCACGGCTTTCGGATGGGTGCATAGTATACGCGTTGACGGGGCGGGAAAAAAACAAGGCCGTCCGGGCTGATTGCCCGACGGCCTTGCTGGGATCAGAAAACGATCAGGCAGCCAGCGTCATTGCGGCTTTGATCTTTTTCATGGCGTTCTTCTCCAACTGACGGATCCGCTCGGCGGATACACCATACCTGTCAGCCAGATCATGCAGAGTTGCTTTCTCTTCGCTGAGCCAGCGCTGCATCAGAATATCCCGGCTACGCTCGTCCAGCGACTCCAGCGCTCCCATCAGCTGACGCTGGGAGCTTTGTTCCCAGTCAGCCGCCTCCAGCTGAGCTGCCGGATCACCACTGTGATCCTCCAGATACCCAGCCGGTGCCTGATAGGCGTTGTCGTCATCGCTGTCGGTGGGCGCATCAAAGGCGGTATCGGTGGAGGCCAGCCGACCTTCCATCTGACGCACAGCCTTAACATCAACGCCCAGGTCTGCCGCCACTGCCTCAACTTCATCATTGCTCATCCAGCCCAGTCCTTTTTTCTGCGAGCGCAGATTAAAGAACAGCTTGCGCTGAGCCTTGGTGGTAGCGATTTTGACAATCCGCCAGTTACGCAGGATAAATTCGTGCATCTCGGCTTTGATCCAGTGTACGGCGAAAGAAACCAACCGCACGCCCATGGTCGGATCAAAGCGTTTGACCGCCTTCATCAAGCCCACGTTGCCTTCCTGAATCAGGTCGCCCAGTGGCAGACCATACCCCGTATAGCTACGCGCAATATGCACCACGAAACGCAGGTGGGACATAACCAGTTGACGCGCAGCCTCCAGATCATTTTGATAATGCAGCCTTTCGGCCAGCTCCCGCTCCTCCTCTGCTGTGAGGATCGGGATAGTGCTCACGCTCTGCACATAGGCTTCGACATTGCGGCCTGGTGAGAGTTGTTCGACAACTTGTAAGCTCGTGCCCATTGAAGGAGTGACCTCACTATAAATCCAGAAGGATTGAAACCTGTATTACGACCGCGTTAACGAACCGAAGTTCCCAGTACCTGAACACTTCAGTCAGCTATCGGACAGGAAAAAATAGCGTTTGAAGACAAGAAACGCAAGGGGTTCAGCCCGGTTCTATATCGCGTAAGTGACGTCCCACCGCAAGCCAGGCCCCGCCAAGCCCCAGCAACAGCCCGACAGCCAACAGCAGGCTCGACTCGGACAGTTCCAGCCCATGTACCACAAAGCCATTGAGGTAAAGCGCCGCCAGCGCCTGCACCGGTTCACTGATCAGTGCCAGCGCCAACTGCGCCAGTAACCACGCCAACACGGCACCAAACAGGCCATACCAAAGTCCACTATAAAGAAACGGCCGCCGCACCCAGGCGTCAGTCGCACCCACCAGTTTGCTGACCAGAATTTCATCCCGTCGGCTCTCGATGGTCATGCGTACGGTGTTACCCACTACCAGCAACACCGTCAACGACAACAGACCGCCCAATACCCAGGCACCCCGCTCGGCCAGTGCCATAAAGGCGGCCAGTCGACGCACCCACTCCATATCCAGGCGCGCCTCTTCCACCTCCGGCAATGCGGCCATCTCCTGCTGGATCGCCTCCAGCTGGTCAGGCTCACGGGTGGAGGGCATGAGAATAATCACCGCCGGCAGCGGGTTCTCGTCGAAGAACTCAAGCAGATCGTCAAAACGGGTATAAGCGCGAAAATCCTCCAGCCCCTTTTCCGGACTGATCAGCTCCACCGAACGCAGATCATCACGCAGCAGCAACGTGCGACTGAGCTGATCCAGTCGCTCCGGCGCAACACCGACCTCCAGATAGAGAGAGATATGCGGATCGGTCTCCAAACCGGCCGTAAGCTGATCCAGGTTTTTCAGCGCGGAGAAGATAAACGCCGGCAGGGCCAGAGCGATCGCTAAAACAGCCAAAGTCATCAGCGACGCCAGCGGCGTAACCAATAGCCGGGCCAACGCTTGATTGGACACTCGATAATGGTTGCGGGACCAACTGCGAACACGGTCCCCAAGACCCACACGATGCTGGACCGCACCCCGTTTCTGCTCGCGTTTAGCCGCCATCCGACACCAGCCTTCCATCCTTGAGAACCAGTACCCGATGATGCAGACGATTGATCAGCGATAGATCATGGCTGGCAATCAGTACCGTGGTTCCGATCCGGTTAAATTGCTCGAACAGGTGCATGATATCCTCCGACAGCGCCGGATCCAGGTTACCGGTGGGCTCATCGGCGAGCAGTAGTTTGGGCTTGTGAACAATCGCACGGGCAATCCCCACCCGCTGCTGCTCCCCACTGGACAACGTCACCGGGTTGAGCTTCTCCCGGGAAAGTAGCCCCACTTTATCGAGCGCAGCTCTGACCCGTCGCGCGGCATCCACCGGATCGTAACCCGAGATCTGCAGAGGCAGCGCCACATTATCGAAAACACTGCGATCAAACAGTAATTGGTGGTTCTGAAAAACCACACCGATATGGCGTCGATGATAGGGAATCTGCTTGCGTGGCAAGCGGGCCAGATCCTGCTCACCGACCCAGACTTCACCGCGGCTGGGCCGCTCCATCAGCATAATCAGCTTCAGCAGGGTACTTTTACCCGCCCCCGAGTGACCGGTCAGAAACGCCAGCTCACCCGAATCCAGGTCAAAATTGAGCCCCTTGAGGGCATCATGGCCATTGGGGTAACGCTTGCCGACGTTACTGAAGCGGATTGCGGTCATTAGAAACAGTCCAAGGGTCAGTCAAACAGGGCCTGAACGAACTCATCCGCCTCAAAGGGTCGCAGATCATCCACCTGCTCGCCAACCCCGATAAAGCGGATCGGCAGACCAAACTGCTTGGCGATGGCGAAGATGATCCCGCCCTTGGCCGTACCATCAAGCTTGGTCAGGGTGATGCCGGTAACACCTACAGATTCCTTGAACTGCTTGGCTTGGCTGATGGCGTTTTGGCCGGTACCGGCATCAAGCACAAGCATCACCTCATGGGGTGCACTCGGGTCCAGCTTCTGCATCACGCGGACAACCTTCTGCAGCTCCTGCATCAGGTTATCCTTATTCTGCAAGCGACCGGCGGTATCGGCGATCAATACATCGACCTCACGGGACTTGGCTGCCTGCAGCGCATCAAACAGCACCGATGCGGAATCCGCGCCGGTATGCTGAGCAATAACCGGAACGTTGTTACGCTCACCCCAAACCTGGAGCTGCTCCACCGCGGCGGCACGGAAGGTATCACCCGCCGCCAGCATGACCGACTTACCCTCGCTCTGATAGCGCTTGGCCAATTTGCCGATGGTAGTGGTTTTGCCGACCCCATTAACGCCGACCATCAGGATCACGGCTGGGGTCTTGTCGGCGGGCAGTAGCAGTGGATGCTCAACGCCGCCCAGGAGATCACCCAACTCCTCTTTCAGCGCTTCGCGCAGCGCCTCCGGATCCTTGAGCTGCTTGCGTTCAACACGATCGGTCAGGCGGGTAACAATCTCTGTGGTGGCTTCAACCCCCACATCCGCCATCAGCAACAGGGTCTCTATCTCTTCAAGCAGATCATCATCGATCTCCTTGGCGCCCATAAACAGGTTGCCAAGCTGCTCGGTCAAGCCCGCCTTGGTGCGGCTCAATCCACTCTTGATCCGATCGAACAGTCGCTTTTTCTGAACTTCCGGTTGCTCGGCAACAGCCTGTTGCGTTGCAGCTTCAGCTTCGGCTTTTGCCGCCGCTTCCGCCTGCTCTTTGGCTTCTCGCTCAGCCTTGGCCTTGGCTTCAGCCTCTGCTTGCGCCTGGGCTTCCAGCTCAGCCTGCCGTGCCGCTCCCTCTTCAGCCTGACGTGCGGCCAGCGCGGCTTTCTCTGCGGCCTCCTGCTCCTGACGAGCCTGCTGTTCCCGCGCGTCCTGCTCCGCCTTGAGCCTGGCGGCCTCCTCAGCCTCAGCTGCGCGTTCCGCCCGGGCCTGCTCCTCAGCAGCCGTCTGTTGACGCGCCTGCTCGTCAGCACGCGCTTTCTCGGCCGCGTCCGCCTCGGCTTTTTCTCGCACGACTCGCTCAACTTCGGCTTCGGCTTCGGCTTCGGCTTCGGCAACTGGAGCATCAGCCTGGGGTTCAACATCCGCTACCTTACTCTCGACCGCGTCTTGATCAGCTTTTTCAGTGGTCGGTGGTTCCGAGGGGGCCTCATTCTTATCCTCGACAGGCTCCGGCTTGGAGCGCAGGGCAAGAACAAGCAGGGTGATCAGGACCAGTGCGCCAGCGGCATAGGGCAAAAGCGACGGATCAAGACCGTTTTCTTGCATCCAGGTATAAAGAGCATCCATATATTCTGTAGTATCCGGGTAGCTGAGTGCTTCAACCGGCCAGACCGGTACGAAACATCGTTCAAAGAATTCGAAGCGCGCTATCTTACCATAGCGCGGTTATTACCCAACCAGAGGATGGGAAAAGGCCGTGCCGTCGCCCAAGTACAAACCACTGTTTAATCGCCGCTATCTGCTGATCCTGGTCTGGGTGTTGCCGGTGGTGATTTTGCTGCTTCACCAGTACGCCGCGCAACCTTCAGCGCTTGAAAACCTGTCCTGGGATAGCCGCCGTCAGCACTATCTGATGCCAGCAGAAAACAGCCCGTCACGACTGGAGCTGTTGCTGCCAAGAACCGCAACCCTCAATGACACCGACTGGATCGAAACCTCGGTAGCTCAGCAGGCTCTTCAGGCCCGAATCAGTGAACCGGATGTCCAGACACTGCTCGACCAACAGCAGTGGCAGCTGTCAGTGTCGAGTCAGCCGGCCTTCACGCTGCTGCAGCTCTCCTTTACCGAACCGCCCGAGCAGGAAGCGACAACCCGCTTGCTGAACCTGCTGCGAGAACAACCCTACTTCGATTGGCGTAGCGCCCGTGACAGGCTTCAGGCACAGCGTTACCTGGCGTCTCAAAGCGCTCAATCGCACTTACTTTCCGCTTTTGGTGAAAAACTCCCACGCCCCGATCGCAGCATCGAAAGCCTCTATAGTCGCCTGTGGTGGACCGAGCCGCGCCGCCTTTTGATCGCCCAGGGCGATGCGAGCATAACCGATCGCCCCCCTCAAGCCGCTCCGCCACCTAACCGGGACTGGAACCCGGGAGAATTCGCGCTTTCGACAGCTGAACTGCGCGGCCGAAGCAGCGATCAATGGCGGCTATTGGGCCAGCCACTGAATGCCCCGACCAACGGCACCGAGCTTGCCCATCAACGCCTCGTGGCGGAGTTGGTCTCGCTACTGCTTCCTACCCTGTTCCGGCAACAGGAGGACTACCGGTGGCTCTGGCAACCTTTGCTGGGCGGGGGCTATCAGGCACTGATCTGGAAAGGACGCCAGCTGGACCGGACGATGCTGGGGCAGTATCTGGCTGCTGAGCTCGACGCCGGTATTCTGGCAAAGGCCCAAGATCGCTTGCTGACCAGCCTGACGCGGATCGAGCAAAGTCAGCCCGAACAATGGCTGCACCTGGTTGCACTCTACCGCCTGCCGCTGGACAGCCACCGCGCCTTTCGCGATACACTAAACCAAATTGATCTGGAGCAGGCCCGTACTCTGATCACCGAGCTGCTACCGCCCGACGACAGCTTCTACCTCTACTACACCGACAGGACGACTCCATGAGCCGACGCCGTAACCCATCGCAAAATAATCATGTTCGCCCGGAGTTGGCGGAGGTCAGAATTATTGGCGGTGACTGGCGTAGCCGGCGTATCGAATTTCCAGCCACCAACGGTCTGCGTCCGACTCCAGACCGCGTGCGCGAGACACTGTTCAACTGGCTGCAGGGCGTCACCGAGGGCGGACGCTGCCTGGACCTCTGCGCCGGCAGCGGCGCATTGGGGCTGGAGGCGCTGTCCAGAGGCGCGGCCAGCGTCACCTTCGTAGAAGCGTCAGCATTGGTCGCCCGGGCACTGAAAGACAACCTTTCACGGCTCAAGGCCCAGAACAGTGAAGTGATCAACAGTGACGCGTTGAGCTGGCTGGAATCTCGCCCCGAGGATGAAGCCGAGCGTTTCGACCTGGTCTTCATGGACCCGCCCTTTCGTCAAAACCTGGTGGTTCCCCTGTGCCAACTGTTGGAACAGCGCAATCTGCTGGCTGAGCGCGCCATGGTGTACGTGGAGTGTGAACGCGAGCTCGAGCTGCCACCGATGCCCTCCAAGTGGGAGCTATATCGCGAAAAGCACGCCGGACAGGTTAGCTACCGTCTGTATGAGCTGACATCACAGGCCTAACGCTCAGACCATCGATTTCTTGAGGCTGCGTAACCCTTCCAGATCGATCGCAATCAGATAATCGGTCAATAGCCGCAGGTCATAGCGCTGTGGCATGGTCAGCCAGAGATCCAGCGCCCCCACCAGACTGATCAGCAGGCTGGCACTGATTTGGTCAAGGTCAAGCTTTTTGCGCAGCTGCTTCTGTTTTTTGGCCTGTTTGAGAAAGTAGTGCAGATACGCCTGCCAGCTTTCCACCTCAGCATCCAGCTGCTCACTCAGCGGTTGCAACGCCGGTGATGAGCGACGCCCATAGTGGAACAGCCGGTAGGCCTGCTGCGCCTGAGGGTCCTCGGCCAGCGCTCGCAAACTTCCCCGAATAAACCCTTCCAGCGCACCGAGGGCATCCTGCTGAACCGCCTGACGCTGCTCCAGATAGTGCGGCTCAAACGGGATCAGGGTTTGCTGGTGCACCTGAGTCAGCAGGTGCTGCTTGTTACGAAAATGCCAATACATCGCCCCATGTGTCACCCCGGCTTGCGTCGCAATCTCTTTCATGGTGACCGCATCCGCTCCCCGCTCTGCGAACAGCTCAAGCGCCGTCGTCAGTAACGCCTGTCGTGTTTCCTCTGCCTCTTCCCGGCTCCGCCTGACCAACCTACCCTCCCCTGAAAACATCCATATTGCCTGAACCGCTGCCTGAAATTACGCCCAGGCCCTGTGCGAATCAAGCACAGCACCTATAGTGTCACAGTAATGTCACACATAGCCGTTGCAATCACTATCGGTGGCTACAAAATAGCCTCTTATATATCCATATAAAATAAAGGATATTGTTTTTTATAACTTTTGTATAAATGCAGATTCCATTAATCTATTTGTACGCTTCTGGCAATTCGGCTAACATCCGCGCCTGAAGGAAGTCAAAGATCGTATCGCGCTCGTGTGCGGTGCATTCACCGACTTTCTGCAGGAGGCTTCGTCACGGGCCGGCAAGGTTCGTCACCGCGGTCTAGCTCAGAAAAGGTAAAGGACAGCGCCTGTAATGAATACGGTAGTCTATCCCGGCACATTCGATCCGATTACGAATGGTCACACAGATCTGGTCGAGCGCGCCTCCCGCCTGTTTGATCGCATAGTCGTGGCTGTCGCCGATAGCCCGAAAAAAGGGCCCGCTCTGCCGCTGGAGTTGCGCGTGGAACTGGCCCGCAAGGCACTGGCTCATCTCGACGGGGTGGAAGTCGTCGGGTTTGACTGTTTGCTGGCCGACTTTGTACGCCAGCTCGGTGCCAATGTGATCCTGCGTGGCCTGAGGGCCGTATCGGATTTCGAGTATGAGTTCCAGCTCGCCAACATGAACCGGAAACTGGCACCCGATGTGGAAAGCCTGTTTCTGACACCGGCGGAAAGCCTGTCGTTTATCTCCTCTACGCTGATTCGGGAGATTGCCTCGCTGGGCGGGGATATCGACAAGTTTGTGCATCCCGCCGTATCCGATGCACTGAAGCAGCACTACAAGGCCTAAATTAAACCCAGTCTGTCATTGAGGTAGCCAGCATGGCATTGATGATTACCGATGAATGCATCAACTGTGATGTATGCGAACCGGAATGCCCTAACGAGGCGATCTCTCCCGGGGAAGAGATCTACGAGATCGATCCGAACAAATGTACTGAGTGCGTCGGCCACTACGACACACCGCAGTGCGTTGAGGTTTGCCCGGTGGATTGCATTCCCAAGGATCCCGATCACGTGGAAACCGAAGATCAGCTGATGAATAAGTACCAGAAGCTGATCCAGGGCTAACCCGCCCGGCGATGTAGAACGGCAGGCAAAGACCTGCCGTTTTTCTTTTTACGGCCGGTCTAGAGCCGTATTTCGGCCAGGCGTTGCGCCAGGCCAAACTCCCGGTCCATCCACTGCCCGACCAGATTCTCTCCCACCAGATGGTGGGCATACTGCATATGCAGGCAGCGCACCTTGTCCCACTGGGCGATTCCGCCAATACCATAGCGGTTAAACAGGTCGGTAAAACCCAGCACCTCTATTCGGGCACGATCAGCCGGATCCATCCGCCGCCAGCGCTCATCGGCATAGGCCTGCTGCTGCTCCAGATATCTCTGACGCAGTTCCACATCCTCAACCAGCCGCTGCTCGATTCGTTTGACTGCGCCAGCGGTTTCGATTTCTGCAATCCAGTGATGCAGATCTCGCGAACAGAGCCAATACAGCGTGGGAAACGGTTGATCATCCACCAGCGAACGCATCTGCAGTACCAGTGGCACGCCCTGCTCGGAACTGCGGGCGATACCGACTATCCCGCGGGGCTTACGCCCAAGCTGGGTCTCAATAAGTGTCAATTGTTGTTCGGTTGGCTGCATCGAGTTCACTTCAATCATTGTTCAGACATGCGCATAGTCATCACCCGCGCCTAACCAGCGCTTGATCAGGGATTGGCATAATCCGGAGTCCGCGTCCAATACCGCAGCGGCCTGCTTGATCTTGGGCAGCAAGGCGCTATCACGTTGCAGGTCCGCTATTTTGAAGGCCATCATCCCTGTCTGACGTGTTCCCAGCACTTCACCGGGGCCACGCAGTTCGAGATCTTTCTCAGCGATACGAAAACCATCGCTGCTCTCGCGCATCACGGCCAAACGCTCTCGGCCCTGTTGAGAGAGGGGCGCATGATACATAAGCACGCAGAAACTCTCGACCGAACCACGGCCTACGCGTCCACGCAGCTGGTGGAGTTGCGCCAGCCCTAGCCGTTCCGGATTTTCGATAATCATCAGGCTGGCGTTGGGCACATCCACGCCCACCTCAATGACCGTGGTTGCGACCAGCAAATCCAGCTCGGCAGCTTTGAAACGTGCCATTTCCGAGGCTTTCTCAGTCGCTTTCAAACGCCCATGCACCAGCCCTATGCGCAGTTCAGGCAGGGCCTCCCGCAGCTGTTCGGCGGTCACCTCCGCCGCCTGACACTGTAACGCTTCCGACTCTTCAATCAGGGTGCAGACCCAATACGCCTGACGTCCTTCCGCACAAGCCTGCCGCACGCGCTCAATCACTTCCTGACGTCGTCCATCGGCGATCACCACCGTGTTGACCGGCGTCCGCCCGGGCGGTAGCTCGTCAATAATTGAACAATCAAGGTCCGCATAGGCGCTCATGGTCAGCGTCCGTGGAATGGGCGTCGCCGTCATGATCAACTGATGCGGTGTTCGGTTACCATCGCGCCCCTTCTCCCGCAGCGTCAGACGCTGATGAACACCGAAACGGTGCTGTTCATCCACCACCACCAGCGCAAGATCGGCAAAGTGAACATCCTCCTGAAACAGCGCGTGGGTGCCCACAACGACCTGTGCCTGACCCGATGCCGTTCGCGCAAGTGTTTCACTGCGCGCCTTACCTTTAACCTTGCCGACCAGCCAGTCTACGGTAATACCCAGGGGTTCCAGCCACGCCTTAAAGTTGTTGAAGTGCTGCTCAGCCAGAATTTCAGTGGGCGCCATGACCGCAGCCTGGCTTCCGTTCTCCACCGCCTGTATTGCCGCCAACGCAGCAACCACGGTTTTGCCTGAACCCACATCGCCCTGTACCAGCCGTAACATGGGCACTGCCATGTTCATATCCCGAGCCACTTCCCGGGCCACTCGCAGTTGCGCCCCGGTCAGTTCAAAAGGGAGTCCCGCAAGAAACGGACGGCTGAATTCACCTGTGGGTTTAAGTACGGGAGCCCCCTGTTCACGCAAGCTATGGCGAATCTTTAACAGTGAAAGGTGGTGGGCCAGAAGCTCCTCAAACGCCAGTCGCGTCTGAGCAGGATGCCGGTGCTCCAGCAGGGCGGCCTGATCGCAGTCCACGGGTGGACAGTGCAGATAGCGAATCGATTCACACAGCGGGGACAAACTCCATTGCCTCAGCAATGTATCGGGCAGTATCTCTTCGATGGCCCCTTTATCCAGCCACTCAAGCGCCTGCATCACCAGGCCTCGCAAACGCCCCTGAGTCAGTCCCTCGGTCAGCGGATAAACCGGCGTCAGCGCATCATCAACGGGCGGCTCGTTGCCGGGGCTCAGTACCCGATACTCAGGATGAACCATCTCCAGCCCGGCCTGACCCGGCCGGACCTCGCCAAAACAGCGCACCCGGGCCCCGTTTCGCAGCGCGTTTTTCTGCGCCGCACTGAAATGGAAGAAGCGCAGGCTTAATGTACCCGTACCATCCTGTAGACGGCACAACAGCATTCGCCTGCGCCCCTGAACAATGTCCCCGGCGGCAATATTGCCCTCCACCACGCCTTCATCACCGGGACGCAGCGAGCCGATGGGTAAGACGCGGGTACGATCCTGATAACGTAGTGGCAGATGCAGCAACAGATCCTGTATCGATGTGATCCCCAGCCGCTGTAACTTGAGCTCCATGGCCGTGCCCACCCCCTTCAGGCGGGTAACCGGCAACGGAGCGGCAACCTCTATATCCATCAAGCGGTTTCAGCCACCGGTGGCTGCTGGTGACACTGCAAAATCGCCTGCATCAGCGCCTCAATCGCCTGCGGTCTGGGGAAACTGGCCCGCCAGGCCAACGCCACGGTGCGGGTCGGCTGAGGGGCCTTGAACGGCCGGGTCGCCACCAGTCCCCGGGAGGGGTGGCCCTCAATAGCGGAAATCGGAAGAACACTGGTACCCAGGCCCGACGCCACCATCATCCGGATGGTTTCCAGTGAGCTTCCCTCGGTAATGGTATGCTGGTTGTGAAAAGACTGGTTCAGCGTCGGGCAGGCCTCCAGCACCTGATCGCGGAAGCAGTGCCCTTCACCCAACAGTAGCATCCTTTCATCGCTGATCTTGTTGGAGTCGATCTCCTTCTCACGAGCCAGCGGATGCTCCTTGGGCATTACCATCATGAATGGCTCATCATAAAGCGCCCGGGTCAGGACATCCGGCTCATGGAATGGCAGCGCGATAATGATCGCATCCAGCTCACCGGTGCGGATTTTTCCCCGCAGCACCTCGGTGAAATTTTCTTCGATATACAGCGGCATCTGAGGTGCCAGTTCCTGCACGCGAGGTACCAACTGCGGAAAAAGATAGGGACCGATGGTGTAGATCGCACCCACGCGCAGTGGAGAAGCGAGCTGATCCTTGCCCTCTTTAGCCATTTCACGGATCGCCTCCGCCTGTTCCAGCACCATCTGCGCCTGGCGCACGATTTTTTCCCCGACCGGGGTTACCCGCACTGCGTTTTTACTGCGCTCAAAGAGGGCAATACCGAGCTCTTCCTCTAACTTTTTGACGGCGATGGAAAGCGTTGGCTGACTGACGTAGCAACGCTCGGCGGCATGTCCGAAATGCTGTTCCTGAGCCAGGGTGACAATATAACGAAGCTCTGTCAGCGTCATGCTGTATCCTCTGTTAAGATGAGCCCGCTTATTCAAAGGAGGCTTTGATGCAACCTATCCGTATATTGATTGCCGGCTGCGGCGACCTGGGTATAGCGCTGGGTCTGAGGCTGGCCAGCGAAAGCACCGAAGTCGTGGGCATGCGGCGTACTATAAACCAGCTCCCAGACCCCATCCAGCCACTGCCGGCGGACCTGACCCAACCTGATACGTTTCCCAACCTACCGGCCTGTGACTATCTGGTCTACTGTGCAGCGGCGAAAAGTCGTGACCCGTCCGTTTATCGGGCCGTTTATGTGGATGGCCTGCACCATCTGCTACGCCAATTACCGCAACCACCCAAGCATCTGTTTCTGACCAGCTCCACCGGCGTTTACGCCCAGTCCGATGGCGAGTGGGTGGACGAATTCAGCCCAACTCACCCGACCAGCGAAACCGGTAAGATTCTGCTGGAAAGCGAATCAATTGCCCTGAACGCGAGCAGCCCGGCAACCGTGGTTCGTTTCTCGGGTATATACGGCCCGGGCCGCACTCACTTGCTGGACCAGGTCCGGGCCGGCATTCAGGCACCGGAGAAACCGCAGCATTACAGCAATCGAATTCACCGGGATGACTGCGCGGGATTCATTCAACATCTGATCGCGTCAGTTGAACAGGGGAAAACACTGGCACCGCTCTATCTGGCCAGCGATGATCAGCCCACGCCGATCAGTGCAGTGACGGGCTGGTTAGCCAAAAAGATGGATGTGACGATTACTGAACAGCGCGAGATACGGCGCGGCGGAAGTAAGCGTTGCAGTAACCTGCGCATGAAAAGTACGGGGTACCGGCTCCGGTACCCCGATTATCAGGCGGGCTTTAACGCATTGCTGGAGGGTACTGCCCCTTAGCTGTTTGCCAGCTCGTTGAGCAGCGCGTGCTGGGCGCTGAAGCGCTCTTCACCCTCGGCGGGCTGATTCAGCGTATAGCTACCGTCGGAGTGCAGCTCCCAGCTTTGACAGTTATCACGCAGGTAATAATCCAGTTCGGAGCGGATCCGCTCAGCATGCTTGCCATACAGCTCAAACCCGGTCTCAACGCGGTTAAGCATATTGCGCTCCATCCAGTCGGCACTGGAGCAGATCACCTTGGCGTCGCCACCGTTAGCAAACCAGTAGACACGGGTATGCTCCAGAAAACGCCCAATGATGGAGCGAACCCGGATATTCTCCGATATACCCTCCAGGCCAGGACGCAGGCGACACATACCCCGGATAATCAGGTCGATCTGTACGCCCGCCTGAGAGGCTTCGTACAGTGAACGAATCAATTTAGGTTCGGTCAGGCCATTCACCTTGATGATGATATGCCCCTTTTTACCCGCCTTAACGTTGCGAATCTCGTTGTTGATCAACTCCACCATCTTCGCATGCAGCGTAAACGGCGCATTGTAGAGCTTCTGCAGCTTTTGAATTTTGCCCATTCCGGTCAGCTGCTGGAAGATCTTATGAACGTCCTCGCCCACTTGCTCATCGGCGGTCATATAACTGTAGTCGGTGTAGAGACGCGCGGTTCCCGAGTGATAGTTACCGGTTCCCAGGTGGCAGTAACGTGCCAGTTGGTTACCTTCACGGCGCACTACCAACATCATCTTGGCGTGGGTTTTATACCCAACCACACCATACACCACCAGACATCCCGCCTCCTGTAAGCGGCTGGCCAACTGCAGGTTACTCTCCTCATCGAAGCGGGCTCGCAGCTCGATGACAACAGTCACCTCCTTCCCTGCCCGCGCAGCCTCAACCAGCGCATTAACGATGTCTGACTTCACACCGGTCCGATAGAGCGTCTGTTTGATTGCCACCACTTCAGAGTCTTTCGCAGCCTGACGCAGCAGATCAACCACCGGTGAGAATGACTGGAACGGATGCAGCAATAACTGATCGTTGCGTTTAAGTACCGCAAAGATATCGTCATTATTCTTCAGTTTGTTGGGCATACCCGGGGTGAACGGGTCCCAGCGCAGATCATTACGCTCCACCAGATCGCGTACGGCCATCAAACGGGTCAGGTTGACCGGACCACCCACCCGATAGATATGGGCTGCCGGCAGCTTGAACTCCTCCTGCAGGAACTCGATCAAGTGCTCCGGTGTGCGGCTGTCTACCTCAAGACGCACCGCATCACCGAACTTGCGCGAGTGCAGTTCGCCGCGCAGGGTGCGCGCCAGATCTTCAATCTCTTCAAAGTCGAACGTTAAGTCCGCGTTGCGGGTAATGCGGAACTGGAAGCAGCCCTCCACCTTCATGCCGGGAAACAGCGTATCGGCAAACTCGTGGATAATGGAGGAAAGGAAGATCAGGTTATCCCCACCGCTGCATAACTCATCAGGCAACCGAATGAGACGGGGCAGCGAACGCGGCGCCGGAATAATCGCCATGCCCGTTTCGCGACCAAAAGCGTCTTTGCCATCCAGCTCGACAATAAAGTTCAGGCTCTTGTTGACCAAGCGCGGGAAGGGGTGGGACGGGTCCAGTCCGATCGGGCTGATCACCGGCACCAGCTTCTCGTTGAAGTACTCCTCCACCCAGGCGCGCTGTTCTTTTGTCCAGGCGCCACGACGGTGGAAATGAATGCCCTCCCGCTCCAGTGCAGGCAGCATGATTTCGTTGAGAATCCGGTACTGACGCTCAACGTTGACTTCGCAGATCTCCCGAATCTTTTCCAGCACCTTCTGCGGGTGCATGGCATCGGGCCCTACCGCTTCGCGACCATATTTGAGCTGACGCATCTGTTCAGCGACACGAATCTCGAAAAACTCGTCCAGATTACTGGAGAAAATCAGCAGGAACATCAGACGTTCAAGCAACGGCTGTTTTTCGTCCAGAGCCTGCTCAAGAACCCGGACGTTGAACTGCAGGTGACTCAGCTCTCTGTTGATGTAGAGCTCAGACGCCTTCAAATCCACCGGAGGCGCTTCTATCGGATCGATAGTGGGCAGGCTCTCCCGGCTGTCTCTCAGGGCAACCGTAGCCTCACAGGTGAGATCCTGATCCGTCGCCTCGCTCATATCCACCGCTCCTGATTGTGCTTGTTGTTCCATAATTCTCTCGCTAAATCGCTATCAGGCATTGAGTAGTTTAGCCGCACGCACTGCAAAATAAGTCAGAATGCCATCAGCGCCCGCCCGCTTGAATGCGAGCAGCGACTCAAGCATCACCGACTCCTCATCCAACCAGCCGTTCTGGAACGCCGCCATATGCATCGCGTATTCACCGCTGACCTGGTAAGCAAACGTGGGTACTTTTAGCTCAGTTTTGACGCGCCGGACGATATCCAGATAGGGCATCCCCGGCTTAACCATAACCATGTCGGCGCCTTCTGCCAGATCCAGAGCAACCTCATGGAGCGCCTCATCGCTGTTCGCCGGATCCATCTGGTAATTAAACTTATTCCCTTTACCCAGATTACCCGCTGATCCGACAGCATCGCGGAAAGGCCCGTAGTAGGCACTCGCATACTTGGCTGAGTAAGCCATTATGCGTGTATTGACGAAGCTATTGTCCTCCAGTTCATCACGAATCTGGCCAATACGACCATCCATCATATCGCTGGGCGCAACCACATCAGCACCGGCCTGAGCGTGTGACAACGCCTGACGTACCAGTGTCTCGACCGTGATATCGTTGAGTACATAACCGCGCTCATCGATGATGCCGTCCTGACCGTGAGTGGTGAACGGATCCAGCGCAACATCGGTGATTACCCCGATTTCAGGTACCGCATCCTTGATCGCACGTACAGCACGCTGAGCCAGACCATCCGGGTTGTAGGCTTCTTCTGCCAGTTCCGACTTCGCACTGACTGGCGTGACCGGGAACAGAGCCACTGCCGGAATACCCAGCGCCGCGACCTCCCGCACCTGCTCTACAAGCAGATCGATACTCAGCCGCTCCACACCGGGCATGGATGCCACTGCTTCCCGCTCGCCCTGCCCCTCGATGACGAACATCGGATAGATCAGATCGTCCGGAGTCAAACGACTCTCCCGCATCAGTCGGCGGGAGAAATCATCCGCTCGCATCCGGCGCATACGGGTATCGGGATAAAAGCGTTGGCTGTTGTTAAAGGTCACTGTGGGTATCTCTCTTTCAGGTTTACATTGGACGACAACATGATGACAACGGGATGAAACACGCTTAAAGAACATCAGGGTCTGTTAAGAGCAAGTGTATAACCTACGCTGCCCGGCTGAAATACAGATCGGCACCGATAGCAGGTTGCCAACACATGCCCTTACAAAAAACACCGGATTGGTCAAAATTAGGAAAAACTCCTATATCCATCTCAGCGCCAATAACCATAATAGGACCCATGGATCTCCTGTTCAGGGATTGAATATCGGATGGCTCGATTCGCACTAAAGGAAGGCAGGACGCACGCAGGACGCATTTAGAGCAGTGCAAGGAACCAGGAAGCCAGTGAAGGGGCGTATGAAGGATCATACGCCCCTTTGTTTTTTCAAATCACAAGAATCCGAAAACTGCTCACGAATTGTCGACAGTTTTTGTTGAGCACAAAACAGGTTAGCTTTGACGGGACATCAATGCCTCAGAAGCGCGTTGCTCTCTCACCTCCAGCGGCAGCTCACTCCATAGCCTGTCCGCCAAACACTCCATTGGCTCGTGTCGGCCGGCCAGAATCCAATCCACCAGTGCACCTGCTGTATCAGGCCAGTTAATGGGCACTGGAGAGCCCTGTTCCAGCCACTCCGCGATGGCTGAGCTATCCAGCTGACGCATAATAGTCGCGCGCCCCAGCTGCTCAAGCGCAGCCGCATTTGCCGCCTGCTCCACTTGGTTACGCAGTGGTTTAACCAGCAGTTTTTTACCGGCCTGCAGCGCTTCACTGCACAGCCCGAATCCGGCATTGGCGATTACCCCACCGCAACGCGCCAAATCCTCCTGGAATCCCAAACGTGAAAACGGCTTGATCCATAGATTTTCGGTACGAACCTCTTCTTCCACAGCCGCATAGATCACAAAGCAAAACTGTTCGAACTCACGCAATCGATAGCGGATTTCATCCAGGGACTCAAACGGTAGATATACCAGGACATTCTCCGCGACCACCGGCAGCGACGCCGGCGCCGGTTCAATCAGCGGTGGCAGGATAGGATGACCAAAGTGATGCCAGTGAACACCGACCTCCAGCTGGGCCGGTGCGATCGATTTCATCGCGGGTTTCAGCCAGGGTGCGGATTCAGTGCCGGGAACCCGGTGATAAAAGGCGTACTGATGGGCAATACCGACGCTGGGCACCTTTTGTAACCGAGCCGCCCAGGCGGTCACCGGCTCGAAATCAGTGATCACCAGATCGTATCCGCTCAAGTCCAGCTTACGCACGTCCTGCCACAACCGCAGCAGATTATTTTTCCAGGCCGTCTTCAGCAACTTGACCCGCCCGGCATCGGTGATCAGCGTCAGTCCCTGACGCGTCTGGTAGTCACCGAAGGGCTCCATATTGAAGTAACGATCCGGTGCCCGCCCGCTGAACAGATAGTCAACACTCACTCCGGCCTTGTTGAAGGCCGTGGACATGACTCGCGCACGGGTCGTGTGACCGTTACCGGTGCCCTGAACCCCATACAGAATACGCATAGTCAGAACACCTCCCAGAGGTGCATCGCCAGGCTGGCCGAGCAGATACCCAACAACGCCCCCGCAGCAATATCAGTGGGATAGTGCACACCCAGCAGGACGCGTGCGAGGCCAATTAGCATTGCAACCAGGTAGGCGGGCAGAAAAAGAAATGGATAGTGAGCAACCAGAACGGTGGTGAAGACAAAAGCCGCGGCCGCATGCCCCGAAGGAAAACTGAATTTATCGGAAGGCTCGATAACAGCGCGGAACCCCTGTAAGCAGTGACAGGGACGGTCTCTCCGGATGGTATTCTTTAAGAGCAGATAGAGTGGCAGCTCCAGGCTAAATGCGATCAGCCCGACCTGAAAAAAAACCAGGCCCCGATCCTGATCCCAGAGCGCAAGCCCCGATCCGATCAGCAGGTAGCACAGACCATCCCCCAGACGGGAGATAAACCGACTGATGGGCGTCAATCGCAACGCCCGATGCAAATCGGTACACCAGAAGAAAATCCGGGTATCAAACGCGGTGAGTTTCTGCAGTCTGTTCATGGTGGTCATCCGTTCTGTGCAGCCTCCGCACAATACTCACGGAACCGGATGACATGACTGTGACGCCTCGTTGACGCTTTGGTGACGTCCGCTTAAGCGTGCACCAGATTATCTTTGAACCAATGTGCGGCTGTGCTGACCAGACCCTTGGGGTTATCCCAGGGAATCATATGCCCTTCGCCCGGCATCAGTACCAGCTCGAACGGATGCTCAAGTTCCTCCAGCACCCGCCGGGTATAGCTCAGCGGCAGGATCTCGTCCCGGTCCCCCTGAATCACGGCCGCTCTGAATGGATAGCGTTTGCTGATAACTTGAGCCCTATGAGTGAACAGGTTGGACAGAGTACTGAGCGGATAATCAAACACGATTCTCTGGTCATCGTTGATCACCTCCCCGGCGGGATGCCCCTCCAGTAAGGTGTCAAAATCCATAAATGTCCTCAGCGGTACAGACATGGACGGGAACAGCTGGGCAGTGCTCCAGGTCCAATACCAGCCCAACTGGTGCAGCATATCCGGTGGGCGCTCGGTAAGAAGCAAGGTACCGCAAAGCACTGCGTCAATACGCTGATCGGCTTCAGCCAACGCCACGGCAAGCATCGCACCAATGGAGTAACCATAAACGCCGACTCGACCGTTGCTGCGGCCTGATAAAGCGGTAATGACGTTTTGAAGCCCCTCTACCATGCTTTCTACGGTGTAGACTCCTCGATCCCCTTCGGAGTAACCGTGCCCGTATGGATCGACGCCGACCACATTGAAACCGGTTTCACTCAAGCGGCCAAGCAGCTCAGCGTAAAGCTCCACATAGGTTGCAATTCCAGGCAGAAAGATGATCAGTGGCGCATCATCAGCATAGTGGTAGTACTCGCAGTGGAGACCATCCGGCCCAACGCGAAAAGCTTCCCGTTTCGCCAGGTAGCGACCGATACCCAAACGCCGATGTAACTCGGCACGCACCGGGTCGTCTTCCCTGCCAAAATCGGTTGGCGTGATCGTATCCAAACGCTGATTCATATCCCGTTCCCAGTGAAATGCGGCGATTACCGCTGGCAGCTACGGCAGAATACCGTACTGCGCTGCCCCAATTTGATTTCTGTTAGCATCTTGCCACAACCGGGACAGGCCTCACCACCGCGTCCATAGACAGACAATGCCTGTTTAAAATAACCGGGCTTGCCATCACCACCGACAAAGTCACGCAGGGTCGTGCCGCCCTGGATAATTGCCGCTGCAAGAACCTGTTTAATCGCTTCAACCAAACGAGCCAGCCGCACTCTGGAAATACGCCCACTTGCTCGACGTGGATCGATACCGGCTTGGTACAGCGCTTCATTGGCATAGATGTTACCCACCCCAACCACCACGTGGCTGTCCATGATCAGTGCCTTGATCGCGGTCTTACGGCCCTTCGCCTTGGCTGCCAAATAGCGGGTATCGAACGCATCGGAAAGTGGTTCAGGCCCAAGGGATGCCAGCAAAGGGTGAAGCTCACCGGCGGGCTGCCAAAGCCAGGCGCCAAAACGACGCGGATCGGTAAAACGCATCACCCAACCCGTCGCAAGCTCCAGATCGACGTGGTCATGCTTTCCTGCCGGCGAGCTCTCAGGCAACATCCGCAGACTGCCTGACATGCCCAGGTGCACCAGCGCAGAACCGCCTTCCACGCGAATCAGTAGATATTTACCTCGCCGACTGACTTCACGTATCGACTGCCCCTCCAGGCTAGACACCAGTTGATCTGGAATCGGCCAGCGCAGCCTGGATTGGCGGATCACCAAACGGGATACGACAGCACCTTCGAGATAGGGTGCAACCCCGGCCCGGCTGGTTTCAACCTCTGGAAGTTCAGGCATTCAATAACCCTTTAACATCAGCGTCTTTGCGGACGAAGCACCAGAAACACACCCGCCACCGTCACAGCGACACCCAGTAACGAAAGGCCGGTGAGACGCTCATCAAACAGCAGCCAGGCTTCGAACGCGGTTGCAGGGGGCACCAGGTAGAAATAGCTGGCGACCCGTGCGGACTCCCCCTCCCGAATCATATACATCAGCAACAAAATAGCGCTGACAGAAAGCCCCACTACCAACCAAACGAGTGCGCCGACCAGCTCGGGCTGCCAGTCAATCCGCCCTGACTCCAGACTGTAGGTCAGCACGCCCATCAACAAGGCTGTGGCGAGATACTGGAAGAATGAGCCTGTCAGTAGATCAACGCCCTGGCCAAAACGTTTTTGGTAAAGCGTTCCCACCGATATACAGCCCAGTGCAACCAGAGCAGAGATAAGAGCGGGCATATTGAAAGCCGCCTCGGACAGTTTCTGCCCGCCGCTCAAAACCAGCGTTACGCCGGCCAACCCAAGCAGTAACCCCAACCATTGCAAACCGCGTAGTCTCTGGCGCCAAAGCCCCCACGCTAGCACTGCAGTCAACAGTGGCTGCAGCCCAACTATCAGGGAGGTGACGCCCGCGGGCAGCTGCCAGCGTATCGCGGCAAAAACGCCCCCTAGGTATCCGGCATGAACCAGCGCACCAACAACCATCTGATTGAGTGCCTGTGGCGGCGACGGCCAGCGTGCTTTAAACAGAAAAATCAGCGCAAGAAAAACCACCAGCGTCCAGAGCATTCGAATGAACAGAAGGTTAAACGGCTCGATGTAGGGAAGTGCCCACTTCGCGCCAATAAAACCGGTACTCCAGAGCAGAACAAATAGAAACGGAACAAACCGGGTGAGACGGGAATCGGCTGTCATGCAGCCTCCAAGTAGGTATTTAAACGGATAGCCCGGGAGGCGCTATCCGCCATCAAAATCAGAGATCGAGCGCGTAATCAATGATCAACGGGCAATGCTCAGAAAACCGGTTATCGCGATCAACCCGCGCGCTTTTAACACTTTTCCTCAGGTTAGCCGTGGTGATCTGGTAATCCAGACGGGCGCCTTCGTTCAACGTCCAGGCGCGGTTATACTCCGGCCACCAGCTGTACTGACGCTCGGCTTTATTGACCTCTCGGAAGGCGTCCACATAACCCATCTCACCCAAGACCTCCTCCATCCACTCGCGCTCCTCCTTGAGGAACCCTGAAACCTTCTGGTTCACATACCAGTTACTCAGGTCCACGGTTTTGTGAGCAATGTTGAACGTACCGGCAAAGATAAAGTCACGACGTTTACGCAGCGTCTTCTTCAGATGGGCCTGAAAATGCTCCAGGTACTCCATCTTCGCGGCCTGCGCTTCAGGACTGCGAAGACCGGAGGGTATCGTCATCGATGACACACTGACCTTGTCAAAATCCGCCTGAATAAAGCGGCCCTGATAGTCACATGCCTCGAAACCAAGCCCGGTCATGATCGCCTTGGGCAAGTGCCGGGTATAAATGGCAACGCCGCTATAACCATCCTCGAATGCATCGAAGAAATACGCATGATAACCCTCAGGGTGATAGCGGTCCCCATCCAGCTGGTACTCGCGCGCTTTCAGGTTCTGCAGACAAACGACATCTGCATCCTGATTTACCATCCAGTCGAAGAAGCCTTTATCGGCAGCCTGTTCAATACCCTGCGTATTGAATGTAATCACGCGCATAGTTTCTTTAGCCCCACCCGAACCCAAATCCGGAAAAAGAAAACGAAGCCTCGATTGTATCGATAAGCACCCCAAATTTAAAACCTTTCCGCCCTGTAACCCGCTGATATTGGGCGAATGCGCCATCTCGGTGCAAGCTAACAGGGCAGCACAACGCCCCATTTGTCGGTATCATAGGCGTCCGTTCCACAGGCCCAGACCGGAGAAAGTCATGCAGGATTACCAGCGCGAATTTATCGAATTTGCCATTGAGCGCGAAGTGCTGCGCTTTGGCCAGTTCACCCTGAAATCGGGCAGAACCAGCCCCTATTTTTTTAATGCCGGCCTTTTCAATACCGGCTCAGCCCTTGCGCGTCTGGGCCAATTCTACGCCTCGGCTATCGTTAATGCCGGTATTGAATTCGATGTCATGCTCGGCCCGGCCTATAAAGGCATTCCACTCGCCGCATCCACTGCCGTTGCGCTTGCTACCGAGCACAACCGGGATGTGCCCTACGTATTTAACCGTAAGGAAGCCAAGGACCACGGTGAGGGCGGCACCCTGGTTGGTGCCCCGCTGGAAGGCCGTGTTTTAATCATCGACGACGTTATTACCGCCGGCACCGCAATCCGTGAAGTCATGGCAATCATCGAGCAGGCTGGCGCGACGCCCGCTGCTGTCGCCATCGCATTGAACCGTATGGAACGTGGCCAGGCTGAACTGTCTGCCATCCAGGAAGTGGAACGCGACTACGGTATGCCCGTGATCAGCATCATTACCCTGGACCATCTGATCGAATACCTTTCTGAAAAAGAGGATATGCGTACTCAACTGGAGGCTATCCAGGCCTACCGCAACGAATTCGGAATCGACGCCTGAGAACGTCTTTTTCAACTTGACCTTCCCCAGGCTAAGTGGTTGAATATGCACACTGTTTGCCCGGATAGCTCAGTCGGTAGAGCAGGGGATTGAAAATCCCCGTGTCGGTGGTTCGATTCCGCCTCCGGGCACCAAAATTCTAAAAAGCCCTGCACTTCGGTGCGGGGCTTTTTTGTGGCCGCAATACAGCAGATCCTCACCACTCCGAACATTAAAAGTAACCGTCCGGCGATCACACCTTGTCAGCGCTAACCGGCGTCCAGTTATGCGGCAGTAACTCATCGATGGTGCTGGCCTTCTGCGTCGTAACCGTCCGCCCATCACCTCTTGCCAAGGTCAGAAGTTGACTATTTGTTGACCTAACTCAACTTACACCGGATCGGTCCGTGCAACTGAACACCAGCACCCGTAGGGTGGTGGCTGACAGAGGGCAAGGACTGCCGATGCTCTCAGGATGAGAGCCTCTGTCACCTTTCAAGGATGTGTCGGAGGCTGCAAGGACGCAGCGGAACTCCCCGTCTTCTAATGATCGTTACCGCTGCAAGGCGACCAGTGCTGCGGCAGCAGTTCATCGATCGCGCTGGCTTTTTGCGTGGGCAGTCGCATCAGTACATCTTTTAGATACGCATAAGGCTCATGTCCATTCAGTTTTGCTGACTGGATCAGACTCATGACGTTGGCCGCCCGCTGGCCACTGCGCAAGGATCCAGAGAACAGCCAGTTTTTCCGGCCTAGCGCCCAGGGCCGGATCAGGTTCTCCACCCGGTTATTGTCGATCGGCACCGCCCCATCCTCCAGGTAACGCGCCAGCGCCGCCCAGCGTTTAAGGCTGTAGTCCAGCGCTTTGGCCGTGGCCGTGCCGTCCGGCACTTTCGCGCGCTGCGCCTGCATCCACCGATGCAGTCCATCCACGATCGGTTTGGAGCGGCGTTGCCGGACCCCCTGACGCGCAGCACTTGAGAGCGGAGCAAGGTCACGCTCGACCTCATACAGCTACCGGATGTACTCCACGGCCTGACCGGCGATCTGACTCTTACCGCTGACCTCCAGTTCCACGAACTTGCGACGGGCATGCGCCATACAGCCGATCTCGGTGGCCCCTTTGGCGAAGCTGGCCTTATATCCGCTGTAGTCATCACAGACCAGCTTGCCGCTCCACTCACCGAACATATCGCGGGCGTGCTGTCCGCTCCGTCCAGGAGCGAAGTGGTAGATCACCGCGTTCAGGTCAGAGAACGCGGTGCTGGCATAAGCCCAGATATAGGCCTTATGGGTTTTCTTCTTGCCGGGTGACAACATCGGCACCGGCGTCTCGTCGGCATGCAGAACAGGTTCGCTCAGCAACGTTTCACGCAGAGCGTCGACCAGTGACTGCAGCTGTACCCCGCAGATGCCGACCCATTCCGCCAGTGTGGAGCGGGCGATCGGCACACCGGCCCGGGCGAAGATCTGTTCCTGGCGGTACAGCGGCAGATGGTCGGCGTACTTGGCGATTAACACCTGGGCCAGCAGGCCGCTCGTCGGGATACCCTTGTCGATGACCTGTGCGGGCACAGGCGCCTGTGTGAGCGTCTCACAATGATCGCAGACCCACTTGCCCCGGATGTGGCGTTCAACGGTGAACACGCCGGGTGTGTAGTCGAGCCTCTCGCTGACGTCTTCTCCGATACGTTTGAGCTGACAACCACAGGCACACGCGGTGTTATCCGGCTCATGATGGATCTCGGTACGAGGCAGCTCTGGCGGTAAGGGTAAGCGCTTGGGCTGACGTTTTTCGGAGGGTATGGCCTCTGGGGTTTTCAGCTGCTCAAGCTCAGTCTCGATCCCAGCGATATCGGCATCCACAACCTCGTCCAGCAGGCTGATCTGAAGCACGTTGAGATGCTCACTGCGCTGGCCGTACTTGTGCCGCTTCAACAGGGCGACCTCATGCGTGAGCTGCCCGATCTTCAGGTCTCGCTGCTGGATACTTTGATCGCGCGCCTGGATGACCTGGTCCCGCTGTTGAAGCGCTTGACCCTGTGCTTGGATCACCTGATCCTGCTGCTCGGCACGCGTGATCAGATCGGCGGCTAACTGGCGCAGCTGTTCGGGTGTCAGTTGGGTCAGATCAGGGGATGAACTCATGCATAACAGTATGCTGTTATTAGACCCGTGTGGGGATACCCTGATTGGCTAATGGCAGGCTAAGCGGTCTTGTGATCATCACCCATCAGACATTAGATCAGACCTGCGTAATCACACCGGCGGCACTCAGCTGTCGCCAGGGCAGCCCTTGTACCAGTGCCTGAAGTTGCTCGGACGTCAGCACGATCTGGCTACCCCGCCAGATCTCAGCCCAGTGGAACTTGCCTTGATGGAGGCGACGTGCGCAAAGCCAGATTCCCAGCCCATCATGGATCAGCACCTTCATCCGATTACCGCGCTTGTTGGCAAACAGGTAAGCGCAGTGTGGGCGAGCCTCGCCGAACACATTAATCACCCGTGCCAGAGCGGTATCGGCCCCGCTCGCATATCCATGGGTTCAGTCGCCAACCAGATCTCATCTATACGGATCATCGCAGCAGATCCTGCAACCAGCGCAAACAGCGTTCGACGTCAGCCAGGGGCCAGTTCACGACGAGGCTACCGTTGGTACGAGGGATCTCGATACGGATACTGTCGCCGATATCCATTGATGAGCGTAGTGCTGAAGGAGCCTGCAAGGGAACAGACAAAAAAGCAGGTGGTACCGGCTCCGACTGTTGCAGCCGAGCAGCGCGGATCCACTTATGAACCAGGTTGGCATTGAGGTCATGCTGCAGAGCGATGCCGGCGACCGAAGCGTTTGGTTGCAGGCAGTCAGCCACAATCCGGGCTTTGAACTCGGCGGTAAAGCGACGACGCTTCTTGGGGGCTTTTGATACGCTTGGCAGGGTCATAACAGGTGTCCACTTAAAAATAGGTGGACACTATCGCCAGTGGATGACCGGTAGCTCAAGATGGGTTCGGCGGACGGTTACGCCTCCCCGCCGTACCTTCGGTACACGCGTGCTCACATGGGCCAGGTAGTGCACAGCAGATCCTCGCTCCAAACATTAAAAAACCCCGATACCTTGCGGTACCGGGGTTCTTTAATATTAGGTGCCTGGCGATGACCTACTCTCACATGGGGAAGCCCCACACTACCATCGGCGATGACGCGTTTCACGACTGAGTTCGGCATGGGATCAGGTGGTTCCACGTCTCTATTGTCACCAGGCATAACTGGTTTTAACAAAACTGGCTCTGAAAGACTCTCTAGAAGAGCAGCTATCGCTCATCTCCTATCGACTGTCCTGTCGTTCGCTACAAGCTTCAACCGCGATCGATCGTATATTCAACTGTGTGCCTTACAAGCTTTTCAGCTTCGCACTCAAACGCCTTGGGCGTTATATGGTCAAGCCTCACGAGCAATTAGTACTGGTTAGCTCAACGCCTTACAACGCTTACACACCCAGCCTATCAACGTCCTGGTCTCGAACGGCTCTTTAGGGACCTCAAGGGTCCAGTGAGATCTCATCTTGAAGGAGGCTTCCCGCTTAGATGCTTTCAGCGGTTATCCCGTCCGAACGTAGCTACCGGGCAATGCCATTGGCATGACAACCCGAACACCAGAGGTTCGTTCACTCCGGTCCTCTCGTACTAGGAGCAACTCTTCTCAAATCTCAAACGCCCACGGCAGATAGGGACCGAACTGTCTC
>NZ_AUAZ01000007.1 GCF_000428985.1 Marinobacterium litorale DSM 23545
AAAGGTCGTTATCCAGATATACAGCTCCCGGATCTGAGCACCGCTCAGTTTCTTGGGACGACCGGAAATCTGCTTGGCCTTGAGCGCGTCAAAGCCACCCTCGCGGTAGGCAGCCAGCCATTCATAGATTCGTGCTCGGCTCATCCCCAGCGCTTTGATGACGACTTCTGGACTCTCGCCATCCATGACCCGTTGAACGGCGCGAACGCGAATGGCTTCTAATGTTTTGTGATCAAGTTTACGACCGTCATCGTGGCGCATGTGTGTAAATATCCGATAAGCTTGGCGAACGGAGCCTACATTATAAATGATGTTCGCTTACTTTCGAACCCATTAGTATATTAAGTCTGATACCATGTGGTCGGATCTAATCACAGGAAGCTGTCCAGCCGGATAACAACGCCCATTTCCTGAAACTTGCTATAGGTCTCAGTACCACTGCTCTGTCGAACCAGCCGCAAATCATTTTTCAGATACACCGGCTTGGCCGGTTTGGCCACTGCTTTCTTAGAAACCTGCTTAGGGGTAGGCTTTTCCTGTAAGGCTCGAATATGTGCAACCAGACCCAAAAGATCCTCATCCGGTTTCTCTTCAATAGCTTGTTCGGCCACCACGGGGGCTATGTCCGATCCAATACCCATTTGCATCAACATATCGATCAACTGTTGGGCTTTGCTGGCTTGTTGAGGCTCAGTAGAAGTATGTGGAAGCTCTGGATCAGCAACATGGATGCCAGATGCGCGAATAGTATCAGTTGGTATGTCCAAGTCAGCATAGGCCAGAATTTGTTCTTTTCTGCCACTTCGCAATGCCTTAATCATAGGGTGGATTAGCGAAAGCTCTTCATTGAAGACCTTTTCTACAAGAAGCTGATCGATCACCTCTCGTCTGGCCATGACAGCACGGGTCTGACAGAGATAGAACAGCGATACCGCTACATGAGGGATACCCTGGGTGAACTCCCAGAACAAGTCTTTCATCGGCTCAGTGAGTGGAGTCGGAGCTTCAAACCACTGCAGCTTCCAGAGCCTTTTGATGAAACGCTCCCACTCCGCGTCTTGTTCCGGCTTGTCTGAACGTTCGAAGCGGTTCCAGTTCAGACTGCCAAATTGGGCAGCCCTGCGAGCTGAACGCATGGTCGGTGTAAACAGATCCAGTGCTTTCGGGGTACCAATAAACAGCACCGGCACCTTGATCACATTGGTCAGGGTGACAAAGAAATTCAGCATTTTCTGGGAGCCTCCCGACTTGGATTTTTCCAAGTGCTGAATTTCATCGATAGCCAGCAAGCCTACCGAATGAAGCGCAACTACTCTCGCTACGTCACCTAGCATCGACTCTGCAGAAGAGCGCGATTTTACAAATAACTGTTGATAATCTGTGCCAAGGGCATCATCAACCGCTCTGAAAAAGTTGATGCAGAGATGCCTGACGGAACCATCATGGGGACACTCAACCTTCAGCCAAACCAGCTGGGTATGCTGATAGTCAGGGTGATATATCACTTGCGGATAGCAGCTCAGAATCGCCTCTACAGCTGTCGATTTACCTGTTCCCGAGCAGCCAATCACCGAACTAACCAGAGATTCATTGCCTGCATTACGGCTGGCAGATTTGAAGTCTGTATAACCAACAGTATCAAGATTACGTTGGTGGCTGGCATCGGCTATGTTCCGACTCAGGTAGCCCCGACGAATCATGCTCGAGAGCATTTGTTCCAGTTGCAAATGCGACTTGGTCGGATAGAGGAACTGATCCAATATCCTCATCATCGCATGGCGACGAATGTGCCCAGGCAGCTTCTTCTCACTGTCGCCAACCGTTGGATAACGATTTAGCTTCTTAGCCGTTTCCTGAGGGGAATTAATCGGCGGAAGTGCATTAATCAAAGGATGCCCAGCATAGTCGGGGATTTCGGCCTCGATGTAATGCGCCAGGGGATGCTTAATCATCTCCATCCTCCAAGAACGAATCCAGATCAGGATAATCCAGGCAGGGTTCACTTCGCGTTTTGATATCGATAACCAAAGCCTTATGGCCAGTGGAACTGGCAGAATCTGGCTTACTTAATGATGTACGCTGACGTTCTGCTGCCAACTCATCGCGCCGATTATCACGAATGCCCATCAACCTACGGCTCGCTGGCAGAGATGGCTTTGAGGGTTTCTTCGCTCGCTCACGTTGGACTATATGGTCGATAGCATCCAAGGTGTCGATACTTGAATAGTCTGCCCGCTGCTTGGCAGATGCCTGTGCTCTCTTTCTCTCATATTGCTTTTGAGCCGCTTCCACAAATGTCATTCCTCGATAGCTGCGGCTACGATCTGAAAGATCGCAGACCCAATACTCATCATCGCCAGCAACTGGTCTGATAAATATCTCATTGGTGTTTCGAGGATCAAAAGCTGCTTCAATTTTGGTTGGACGGTTCTGTTTGATCCGGTCGAACCATCCAGCTTTCAACGCTTCCTGGCATGTATAGTTGATTCCACGCAGTTTGATACCTACCTCAGAAATCGTTGCAGTTTCGTTTGGCAACAGGTTAATTCTGGCTAGCCTCTCGTCACAGGTACGCAGCTTTCCTGTCCGGTTGCTAACTCCCCAGTTCCAAAGCGCAATAGGAACAGCTGCCAGATCATTCGGCATATCCGGAGCGAAATCGTAGTCTTTTACGACATGACTGGTGTTATGGCGGAGTACAAGATGAATCATCATCTCCGTAAAAGCAGATAGGCCCAACTCTGCATCAAGCTCGTAGCGTTTCCCTGTCCGTTTTTTGCCATTAACAGGCTCTACCACTCCGCCAACATAGGGTTTGAACTCAGCTTGAATAGTGTTGAAGTGCCGCTCGCAGATACCCTTGTCATCGCCTCTATAGGCTCTGGTGTTGCTTAGTTGAATTCCAAATCGATTCACCAGTGTGTCAGCCTGACGGGAAAGCAGCTCACCTCTATCTGCCAGAATGCTGGCCGGAATACCGACTGCAGGCCAGTCACTATCAGTAATCTCAATACCGTAACGCGCGCAGTACTCAACCTTGCTGCAGAACGCATTCGCTAGAGCCATACCTGCAGTAACCCACGAGGGTGTTTCAAAGCCGATATACATACCTGCAATCATACGGCTGAATACATCCTTCACGAGATACAACACTGGACGCCCTACAATTTTTTCAGGGTCTTCATCTGAAACCAGATACAGATCCACTATGGTTGCGTCAATTTCGTAACGAGCTCCTGGGCCGAAATTATTGGTCGCTGCCGTACTGATTAGGGGTTTGATGTCTTTATCGTATGCCCGAGCTGGCATTCGACGTTTTTCAGCTTCATGCTTTCGATAGTTCTTAGAGTAGAAGTATTGAAGCTGGCCCCGTGTCGCCAATCGACCTGGTGTTATATCAGGGTAACGGGACCGCAGGAGGCCGTTGGCTTTATTGAGTACAACTGACATCGGCACTGGCTTTCCTACGAGATAGCTTGTCTCAATTGCCGTGCGAAATATATCCGCCACATCCTCAGTTACGACAAGTCCTTCCCCCGGTGAGACCGAACGCTTCCGGCCCAGCTTTTTGTCCAAATTTCGTCGTGGCTTGCCACTCCCTCCACATTGTTGATAGTCAGGTGCGAGAGCATTCGGAGACATCCCTCTTTGCCAGAAACGGCGAAGAGCACGAACAATGAACAGGCGAGGTCGTCCCGATTGTTCGACCGCCAATCTTATGAGTTCATTCCGCATTTTCTTCTCGAATAAAGCTTCATGCTTCTCGAGTAGGGGCTTCAGTGCAGATACTGCTTCATCACGCTTTTGCGCAGCTAATGTGCCTTCCTGGACTGAAGGGATCGGGAAAGGGTCTGTGGTTTCCTGGAAGTCTTCCAGCTCTTCTGACGTTAATGTAAACGGCCAAGCATTCTGATCATCAACATCAATCACCTGATAATTTTCAAGGTTGGTGAACAGAACTCGGATTCTCTGCTCTGAAACAGGAGCTTGTAGAACTGTATTAATTTGCATGACTTAACCTCCATTGTGTAGAGGCCACGCCATCAAAAACGAGTTCTGAGCATTTCCAGTCGTGATATGCTTTTTGAAGTGGTGCTTTTATTTGTCGTGTTGCTACCCCATACCGCAGCATTTGCACATGTGAACCAGGCTCAAGCCCATATTCATCATCCAAGCGAGCACAACACCTCGTAGCTTTTTGCTCAGAATAGGTAGCAAGCCTAGTAATCAATTCTGTAGAGCTGGAATCCTCTACCTCACTACTGAACTGCTCCCAGCGAATGTCGGCAAGAGCAGGCCTGATCCACTGAAGGTTCTCTTTGAGAGAAGGAGATACTTCTCGGTCAGTGAATAGCTTCCATCCAACGCCAGCTTGCTCCCAATAGGCCTTTTCAATTTGTAACTTTTCTATCGTCCGGGCTTTGCCCAATTCTGAGACAGGCTTTACTGCGATGGCCAAGGGAGGGCCCTCACGGAAATCCACCAGCAAATCCGTAGTTACAATCTTGAGCTTTCCTCTGATTTGCGGATGCTTGATGCCCATTTCGGCGCACAAGCGAATTGTCTCCTCCAGCGGAAGTGGAAATTGCTCTCTGATATCCGCTGTATCGTGATACCAGTCGAAGATGCTAAAGGCAGCAAACTCAATACCGGAAAGAAGATGGTGAATACGCCCGGTCACGCGACCAGGGGCCCGGACACTTTCACCGGAACTGCTAAGGTCCTGGATCTGGATGAAAGGCTTATAAGATGCACCGAAGCCATGACCTCGGGCTTTCAGCTTTTTCTGATCCGATGGATCTAACGGTTTGTTGGCATCGTCCGACACAACTCCCTCCTAGCAGGGAAAGCAGGAGAGAGTTTTGTATCAGACTTTACAACAAATGATCAAACTTTATTTATTTTAATCAAACTTTATTTTTCACCGATAACACCATAAGACCAAAGAAACCCTCCTACTCCACCGTCACCGACTTGGCCAGATTCCGCGGTTGATCCACGTCCGTGCCCTTCAGGACAGCAACGTGATAGGAGAGCAGTTGCAGAGGCAATGTATAGGCGATCGGCTCCAGAATGATCGGAATTGACGGGAGGCGGATCAGGTTGATGCCGGGTTCGTCACGCAGGCTCTGATCCTGTCCGGCGAAGACGAACAGTTCGCCGCCACGGGCACGGACCTCCTGCATATTGGCCTTGAGCTTCTCCAGCATGGCATTGGTGGGTGCGACGGTGACCACCGGCATATCCTTGTCGACCAGCGCCAGCGGGCCATGCTTGAGCTCACCGGCCGGGTAAGCCTCGGCGTGGATATAGGAGATTTCCTTGAGTTTGAGTGCCCCCTCCAGCGCCACCGGAAACAGGGTGCCGCGACCCAGGAAGAGTGCGTTGTGCTTTTCGGCGAACTGGGCGGCCATCTGCTCAATCTCCGGGTCCAGCGCCAGCAGCCGCTCCAGCAGCGCCGGGAGCTGGGCAAAGGCGGCCAGGATTTCGCGCTCTCGCGTGTCACTCAGACCAAACCGACGCCCCAAGGCCAGGGTGGTCAGCATCAGTGCCACTAGCTGCGACGTGAACGCCTTGGTGGAGGCTACGCCGATTTCAGGGCCGGCATTGGTCATCAGGGCCAGATCGGACTCGCGCACCAGTGAGCTGCCGGGTACGTTGCAGATCGCCAACGTGCCGATCACCCGGGAGCGGATTTCACGCAGGGCCGCCAGGGTATCGGCGGTCTCACCGGACTGAGACAGAGTCAGGAAAAGGGTGCCTTCTGGCAGTACCACCGGGCGGTAGCGGAACTCGCTGGCCACTTCCACCATGCAAGGGATGCCCACCAGCTCCTCGATCCAGTACTTGGCGATCATACCGGCGTGGTAGCTGGTTCCGCAGGCCACGATCTGAACCTGGCGCACCCGGTCAAACAGGGCTTTTGCTTCCACACCAAACGCCTGCTCCAGCAGGTGTCCATCACTGATACGCCCTTCCATGACCGATGCCATGACCGCCGGCTGCTCGTAAATTTCCTTAAGCATAAAGTGCTTGAAGGCACCCTTCTCCGCACTGCCGGCGCCATGCTCGAATCGGGTGACGGCTCGATCAACCGATTGGCCACTGCCATCCTCAACCTCCACTGAATCCGGAGTCAGGCACGCAATATCGCCATCTTCCAGGAACATGAAACGGTCGGTGACCGGCAGCAAAGCCAGCTGGTCAGAGGCGATAAAGTGCTCACCGATACCCACACCGATCACCAGTGGGCTTCCTTTGCGAGCGGTAACAAGCTGGTCAGGATAGTCAGCATGGACCACCCCCAATGCGAAAGCACCTTCCAGATACTGGATCACGGCACGCATGGCTTCACGTAGCGATTTCCCCGCGGATACCTCACGGTCCAGCAGGTGTGCAACGACTTCGGTATCGGTTTCGGAGCTGAATGTATAACCGGCCCCGATCAGTTCATCACGCAGGCTTTCGAAGTTTTCGATGATACCATTATGCACCACGGCCAAACGTTCGCCGGACATATGAGGGTGAGCATTTACTTCGTTTGGAACACCATGTGTTGCCCAACGCGTATGCGCGATACCCAGCGTACCGGTTAGTGGATGCTTCGCCAGTGCTTCAGCCAGAGACTGTACTTTGCCCACCCGGCGAACGCGCCCGATCTGGCCCTGATCAATGACGGCCATGCCGGCAGAATCATAGCCGCGATATTCAAGACGGCGGAGTCCTTCCAGCAAGATTCCGGATACCTGACGGGCCGCAACCGCCCCCACTATGCCGCACATGTTACCGACTCCTTAACTACGCTTGATGGGGCGCTTCCAGCCACCGATGTTGGTTTGTTTACCGCGGGCAACCGCCAGTTCCTGGTCATCGACGTTTTTGGTGATCGTGGAGCCCGCACCGACCGTGGCGCCATTACCCACCTTCACCGGTGCCACCAGCGCCGTGTTCGAACCGATAAACGCGTCATCACCAATCTCGGTCAGCGATTTGTTCACGCCATCATAGTTACAGGTGATGGTACCGGCACCGATGTTGGTGTTGCTGCCGATCTGTGCATCGCCAATATAGCTGAGGTGGTTCACCTTGCTGCCGGGGCCGATTTTGGCTTTTTTGGTCTCGACGAAGTTGCCGATTTTGGCACCCTCGGCCAGCTCAGTTCCCGGGCGAATTCGCGCAAACGGGCCAATACTGGCCGAAGCCTCTACCTGCGCGCCTTCAATCAACGAATTGGCTTCGATCCGTGTACCGGGCCCGATAATGCTGTCTTTGATCACACAGTTGGGGCCAATGTTGACCCCTTCCGCGATCCTGACCTGGCCTTCAATCACCAGGTTGATATCGAAATAGCAGTCACAGCCCACGGTGAGCTCACCGCGCAGGTCGAAACGATCAGGATCGGCCAGTGTGACACCTGCAGCCATCAGATGTTCAGCCTGCTGTCGCTGATACCACCGCTCCAGCATCGCCAGCTGCGCGCGGGTATTAACGCCCTGAACCTCCTGCTCGCACATCGGTTGGATCGCCTCGATGCGAACACCGTTATCAGCCGCCATGGCGATCACGTCGGTCAGGTAGTACTCGCCCTGGGCATTATCGGCGCTCAACTGCGGTAACCATTCACGCAGCAAACGGCTGGGCAGTGCCAGAATGCCGGTATTCACTTCCTGAATCTTCAGCTGGCTCTCGTTAGCATCCTTATGCTCCACGATCGCCACCACATCACCGACGTCATTACGAACAATGCGGCCATAGCCACTGGGATCAGTCAGTTCCACGGTTAACAGCCCCAGATGATCCCGGGCTGCAATTCGACACAAGGAATCCAGAGTTTTTGATTTAATCAGCGGGACATCGCCGTAGAGCACCAATGCGATGGAGTCTTCCGCCACGGCGGGCATCGCCTGTGCAACCGCGTGGCCTGTCCCCAGCTGCTCGGCCTGCTCGGCAAAGCGGATATCGCTGTCGGCCAGAGCTGCGCGAACCGCATCACCCCCGTGACCGATCACCACATGACGACGTACCGATTCGCCTAAGCCGGCCGCGCTGTCGATGACGTGCTGCACCATCGGCTTGCCGCCCAGGCCATGCATCACCTTGGGAAGGGAGGATTTCATCCGACTGCCCTGGCCCGCAGCCAGGATAATCACATCAACGTTCATCGGTGTTCCTTGTTAAGGCGGTCGTTTTCGCAGTATGGCGCGCAATGTACCGAAATCGCGCACCCGATCAATAGCTTTTCATCTTACGCGGTCCGGCGCTGAATCCAGCTATGGACGTTGGCACCAAGAACCAGCATGCAGGGCGTCAGTATCAGGGTGAGTAAGGTGGCAAACGCCAACCCTCCGGCGATGGCGCTGGAGAGCTGAGTCCACCACTGGGTCGACGGCGCACCAATACCCAGGCTGGGCTCCAGCAGATTAACATTGACGCCCAGCACCATCGGCATCAGCCCCAGAATCGTGGTCAACGCCGTTAATAGTACGGGGCGCAGACGCAGACAGCCAGTTTCCAGGGCTGCCTCATAGGGGGAATAACCCTCCCCGAGATGTTGGTTGTAGGTATCGATCAAGACGATGTTGTTGTTCACGACAATGCCGGCCAGCGCGATAATGCCCATCCCCACCATGACAATACCGAAGGACTGTTGGTTCACCAGCAGGCCGATCAGCACTCCAGCCGTTGAGAACACAATGGCCGAAAGCACCAGCAGGGTCTGATAGAAGCTATTGAACTGGACCACCAGGATCAGCGTCATCAGCAGGATGGCCACCAGAAAAGCACCACCGAGAAAAGTGGCTGACTGCTGCTGATCCTCCTGCTCGCCGCCCACCGACAGGCGAACGTCCTCCGGCAGTTCACCCACCTCTGCCCGGAGAGCTGCCAGACGCTCATCGAGCTGGTAGCCCGGCGCCAGATCCGCCTTCAGCGTAACCGTCCGGGCACCGTCGATACGGCGAATCACACCGGTTTTCTGGGCCGGTTCCAGGGTCACAAACTGAGACAACGGAACCTGCCCCCGTTCGGTTCGTAGCGTCAAACGCCCCAGCTGATCCAACGTTCGTTGACTGGCCGGAAATCGCACCCGAATATCTACATCATCATCCGCGTCCGTGGGCCGGTAAGTGGTCAGCAATAAACCATGGCTGACCAGCTGGATCGCATTACCGATACTGGCAACACTGGCGCCAAAGCGGGCCGCCGCTTCACGATCCACCTGCAAACGCCATTCGATGCCGGGCAGTACCCGATCGTCCTCCAGGTCGACAAAACCGCCGAGCCGATCCATCGCCGCTCGCGTCTGCTCCACGGCACGGTAACTGGCATCGGTATCATCGGAGATAAAGTGAAGCTGCACGGGTTTACCTTCTCCCGGCCCCTCTTCCTGCTTACGAAACTCCAGTTTGAGCCCGGCCAGATCCGCCGTACGCTCCTGCATCTCGGCCAGAATCTTGTTCGCCGGCCGACGTTGCTCCCAGTCGATAAACTGGAACTGGATGGTCCCGATCACATCGGCCTGCTGCTGGCTGTTTGCCGATGCCTGAGAACGCGCATAGAGTGCTTCCAACTCCGGCATTCCCTGCAGTCGCTTTTCAACCCGTTTCAGCAAGGCGTCACGCTCATAAATCGACAGATCGCCCCGGGCATGAACCACCACCTGGGCGGAGTCCGGTTCGATCTCGGGGAAGAATTCGACGCCATGATTGAACAGCGCGTAAGCCACATAGACCGCCACCATCACACCCAGTAAAGCGGTCAGGGTCGAGCCGGGAACGCGCAACAGGCGCGCTAATACATGGCGGTAATGTCGTGACAGACGATTAGACCTGGGTTTGATCACACTGGCTTGGCCGCCGGCGAGACTACCCATCACCGGCAGGAAAATCAGTGCCATGGCCAGGGAGGCCAGCAGGCAAACCATCACCGTGGCCGGCAGGTATTTCATAAACTCACCGACCACACCGGGCCAGAACAGCAGCGGCAGAAACACCATCAACGTGGTAATGGTAGACGCGATCACCGGCCAGCTCATCCGAATCGAGGCCTGCTGCCACGCCTCCGCCGGAGATAAGCCCGCTTCCCGGTTACGATCCGCCAGTTCAGACACAACGATCGCGCCATCCACCAGCATCCCCGCCACCAGGATCAGGGAGAACAGCACGATGATATTGAGCGTGAAACCCATCAGCTGAATCATCAGCAAGCCGGCCAGGAAAGCGCCGGGGATTGTCATGCCCACGAGCAATGCCGGACGTGGCCCCATGGCCAGCAGCATAACGATCAGGACCAGTAACACCGCTGTCAGTACGTTATTCAAAAGATCGGACAGCAGCTCTTTAACCTCGATCGACTGGTCGGTGATGTAGGTCACTTCCAGCCCCTCGGGCAGACGCGGACCGGCCTTCTCGATCAACGTTTTCACCTGATCGATGGTATCCACAATATTGGCCCCGGCACGCTTGGAGACCTCAAGCACCACCGCCGGTTGACCACTTAGGCGAGCGAAGCCCTCGGGGTCCTTGAAGCTACGGCGAATCCGCGCCACATCCTCAACGGTCACCACCGAGTCGCCCACCACTTTCACCGGCATCTGCATCATATCCTGCAGATCCGCTACCACGCCCGGTACTTTCAGTGTCATCCGGCCGGCACCGGTATCGATGCTACCGGCCGCCACCAACTGGTTATTATTGGTCACCAGCGAATAAAGGACACCGTAATCGATGCCATAACTGTCGAGTACCTGAAGGTCGACAATGATCTCCAGCAGGTCCTCGCGGTCGCCGCCGATATCCACCTCCAGCACTTCCGGTATGGCTTCTATTTCGTCACGTAATTGACGGGCCAGATAGACCAGCTGCTCGACCGGCATCGGGCCGGAGAGACCCACCGTGAACACCGGGAACTCGGAGATATTAATCTCATTAACACTCGGCTCTTCGGCCTCATCCGGCAGATCACTTTTAACCGTATCCACCTTTTCACGCACATCGAGCAACGCGGTTTTGGGATCAAACCCGGCATCAAATTCGAGCATTACCGAGGCGTGGCCTTCACTGGCGTAACCGGTCATCTCCTTGATCCCCTCCAGCGAGCGCAGCTCCTGCTCCAGTGGCCGAACCAGAAGGCGTTCCGCATCCTCCGGGCTGACACCCTGCAAGGCAACGGAGATATAGATCAAGGGAATGGTGACGTCCGGATTGGCTTCGCGGGGCAGTGTATTGAACGCCGTTACCCCGCCGGCGATGATCAGAAACAGCATCAGCATCGTCGCACGAGAGCGGGCCAACGCCGCACGGATGATGGCCGCCATTACTGAACTCCCGAACCATCGCGCGAATCGGTACCGGCACTGACCGGCTCGACCTTCTGCCCAAGCTCGGCAAAGCCCGCCCCCACGGTGATTAGACGCACCTGGCTTGGCAGACCGCTGACCCAGGCACGTGACTTATCCAGACTGAGGATCGTCACCGGGGCAAAACGCACCCGGTCCTGCTCATCGAGCACCCTTACACCAACCTCGCCGTCGTCATCCAGGGTCAGTAAGGCCGGCGAAAAGGCATGGGCGGGTTCAGCACCGGTGGTAATCTCCATAGAGGCACTGCCACCGGCTATCCGCAGAAGATCAGGGTTATCCACCAATGCCTCGACCTGGTAGCTGCGCGTTGCTTCATCGGCAAGGTAGGCCACGTAGCTGACGTGGCCGCTAAGGGTCTGGCCATCGAGGAGTCTCACCACTACCGCTTGTCCGACCTCAAGCCGACCCACCTCCTGCTGCGGGGCCTGTGCCGTTACCTTGAGCTTGTCAATGGCGACCAAGCGGCCCCAGATCTCGCCCACCGCGAGGTAATCGCCCGGGTCCACACTGATCTGATCGATAATCCCGGCAAAGGGGGCGGTGGGACGGGTGCGCTTGAGCGCAAGGCGTGCGTTTTCTACCGCCAGCCGCGCGTTGGCGACTTCACTGGTCAGGCGCATCACTTCATTCTCAGTGCTACCGCCGGTGGCATTAAGGCGACGATTAACGGCCAGATCACGCTCTTTATAGGCAAGATCCGCCTCTGCCTGATCCAGTTGCGCCTGACGACTCTCGGGATCGAGCTTTAATAAAACCGTGCCCGCTTCCACACTGGAGCCCTGGGAGACTGGTTTCCCCAGCACGGCTGCGGCGATCTCGGCACGCAGATCGACCTGTGCGTTCGGGGTGACCTGCCCCTGAAGGATCAGGGTACGCTCGAACGACTGCGCTTCGCTGGATGTGGCCTCCACCGATAACAAGCCCGACTCGGCTGCCTCAGCCGGCGCCGGTGAATCAACCTGAGCACTCTTAACCTCAAACTGGAGCAACCAGAACAGCACTGCGACGAGTAAAGCAAGATAAACAACCGTGCGTACAATCGATCCTATCCGTGGCGAGCTGGCCATTCTCACTCCTGAGTCTGTTTGGAGAAGTCTGTTTCAATACTACCGCTAAGGGATGACAGCCACAAAACGTAAAAAAGGCAGCCGAAGCTGCCTTTTTCTAATGCGCAAAGGGGCTGTTTTATTTGCCTGCTTTGCGGCGAATCTGCTGCAGTGTACGGAGCTGCGCCGCAGCTTCCGCCAGCTGAGCGGCTGCCCGGGAGTACTCAAACTCGCCGGATTTATCAGCCATCGCATGCTCTGCGTGCTTCTTGGCTTCGATAGCCGCAGCCTCACTCAGATCGGCGGCGTGGGCGGCTGTATCCGCCAGTACCGTGATCTTGTGGGGCTGAACCTCGAGAAAACCACCAGACACGTAAAACACGTCTTCCTCACCGCCCTGCTTACGCAGTTCGACAGGGCCTGGTTTCAGTTCCGTCAGAAGCGGAGCGTGACCCGGGTATACACCCAGATCACCCAGGCTACCTGTTGCGGAGACGAATTCGATCAGGCCGGAGAAGATCTCCTCCTCGGCGCTCACGATATCGCAATGAACAGTCATAGCCATCTTCTTTACCTCTTAAAGGTTTCTGGCAGAACCGCTTACAGGCTCTTCGCTTTCTCTACAGCTTCGTCGATGGTGCCGACCATGTAGAACGCCTGCTCCGGCAGCTCGTCGTACTGACCTTCGAGGATGCCTTTAAAGCCGTTAATGGTGTCTTTCAGGGAAACGTACTTACCCGGAGAGCCGGTGAATACTTCCGCCACGAAGAACGGCTGAGACAGGAAGCGCTGGATCTTACGCGCACGGGATACAGTCTGCTTGTCTTCTTCAGACAGCTCGTCCATACCCAGGATCGCGATGATATCCTTCAGTTCCTTGTAGCGCTGCAGGGTAGACTGCACGCCACGAGCCACTTCGTAGTGCTCCTGACCGATAACCAGCGGATCCAGCTGACGAGAGGTGGAATCCAGCGGGTCGATCGCCGGGTAGATACCCAGCTCCGCGATCTGACGGGACAGTACGACGGTCGCGTCAAGGTGGGAGAAGGTGGTCGCCGGAGACGGGTCGGTCAAGTCATCCGCCGGTACGTATACCGCCTGGATAGACGTGATGGAACCGGTCTTGGTGGAGGTGATACGCTCCTGCAGAACGCCCATCTCTTCCGCCAGCGTCGGCTGGTAACCTACCGCTGAAGGCATACGGCCCAGCAGTGCCGATACTTCGGTACCCGCCAGGGTGTAACGGTAGATGTTGTCGACGAACAACAGTACGTCACGACCTTCGTCACGGAACTTCTCGGCCATGGTCAGGCCGGTCAGCGCTACGCGCAGACGGTTACCCGGCGGCTCGTTCATCTGACCGTAAACCATCGCTACCTTGGACTGGTCGAACTGCTCGACGTTTACAACGCCGGCTTCCTGCATCTCGTGGTAGAAGTCGTTACCTTCACGGGTACGCTCACCGACACCTGCGAATACAGACAGACCGGAGTGCTGACGGGCGATGTTGTTGATTAGCTCCATCATGTTTACGGTTTTACCTACACCGGCACCACCGAACAGACCAACCTTACCACCCTTGGCGAACGGGCATACCAGGTCGATAACCTTGATGCCGGTTTCCAGCAGTTCGTTGGAAGAAGCCTGATCCGCGTAAGACGGCGCCTTACGGTGGATCGGGTAACGCTCCTGCTCACCGATCGGACCACATTCGTCGATCGGCTCACCCAGAACGTTCATGATACGGCCCAGTGTTTCGGTACCTACAGGTACGGAAACCGGTGCGCCGGTGTTGGACACTTCCAGTCCACGCGCCACACCTTCGGTCTGGCCCATTGCAATGCCTCGTACGACACCGTCGCCCAGCTGCTGCTGAACTTCCAGTGTCAGGCCGGTTTTATCGACGATCAGTGCGTCGTAAACCTTCGGTACGTTGTCACGCGGGAATTCCACGTCTACAACCGCACCGATAATCTGAACAATACGTCCGCTACTCATGTTCGGATCCTCTTAACATTTAAACCTGTTCACTGCATCAAACAGCAGCAGCACCACCGACGATCTCGGAGATTTCCTGAGTAATCGCCGCCTGACGGGCTTTGTTGTAAACCAGTTGCAGCTCATCGATCAGGTTGCCGGCGTTATCTGTTGCGTTCTTCATCGCCAGCATACGTGCTGCCTGTTCACAGGCGTTATTCTCAACCACTGCCTGGTACACCAGAGACTCGATGTAACGCTTGAGCAGGCCGTTCAGCAGCTCTTTAGCGTCCGGTTCGTACAGGTAGTCCCAGTGGTGGCTGAGCTTCTCTTCGTCTTCACCTGCCTTCAGCGGCAACAGCTGCTCGACAGCGGGCTTCTGGGTCATCGTGTTTACAAAATCGTTAGACACGATGAACAGCTTATCCAGTTTGCCTTCGTCATAGCTGTCCAGCATCACCTTCACGGAGCCCAGCAGCTGGCCAAGCTCGGGTGCATCACCCAGCCCGCCTTTCGCTGCCACGACGTTGCCGCCGTAGTTCCGGAAGAAGCTGATTGCCTTGGAGCCCAGTGCGCAGATATCGACCTCGACACTCTGCTGATTGAACTCTTTCATCTTGGCAATGGCTGCCTTGAACATGTTGACGTTCAGGCCGCCACATAGGCCGCGGTCAGAAGCGACGATAATAAAACCGACGCGCTTGACCTCACGCTCCTGCATGTAGAGGTGACGGTATTCAGGATTGGCTTTGGCCAAGTGCTGAACCACACCACGGATGCTCTGGGCGTACGGACGTGAAGACTGCATGCGATCCTGGGCCTTGCGCATTTTCGACGCAGCAACCATTTCCATGGCGCTGGTGATCTTGCGCGTGCTGCCGATGCTCGCGATTTGCGTCTTAATCTCTTTTCCGACTGCCATAGTTCCGCCTATTAAACTTGTCTTAGTTCAGGCCGGTCAGAGACCGGCCCCGGCTCACAAAGGAGCACTTACCAAGTTTGGGTAGACTTGAACTTTTCGATGCCGGCTTTGAAGGACGCAGCGATTTCGTCGTTGTAATCGCCCTTCTCGTTGACCTTCGCCATCAGATCAGCGTGTTCGCTGTTGAAGTAGGAGATCAGAGCCGCTTCGAAAGCACCGATTTTGTCCAGTTCCACGTCTTTCAGGAAACCTTCGTTCGCCGCGTACAGGCTCAGGCCCATCTCAGCGACGGACATCGGCGAGTACTGCTTCTGCTTCATCAGCTCGGTAACAGCCTGACCATGCTCCAGCTGAGCACGGGTCGCTTCATCGAGGTCGGAAGCGAACTGAGCGAAAGCCGCCAACTCACGGTACTGCGCCAGAGCCAGACGAACACCACCACCGAGTTTCTTGATGATCTTGGTCTGTGCTGAACCACCAACACGGGATACGGAAAGACCCGCGTTGATCGCCGGACGTACACCGGAGTTGAACAGGCTGGTTTCCAGGAAGATCTGACCGTCGGTAATGGAGATTACGTTGGTCGGTACGAACGCGGAAACGTCACCACCCTGGGTTTCGATGATCGGCAGCGCGGTCAGAGAACCGGTCTGGCCTTTCACTTCACCGTTGGTGAACTGCTCTACGTAGTCGGCATTGACGCGCGCAGCACGCTCGAGCAGACGGGAGTGCAGGTAGAAAACGTCACCCGGGTAAGCTTCACGACCCGGCGGACGACGCAGCAGCAGGGAGATCTGACGATACGCCCAGGCCTGCTTGGTCAGGTCATCATAGATGATCAGGGCATCTTCACCGCGGTCGCGGAAGTATTCGCCCATGGTTGCGCCGGCGTACGGTGCCAGATACTGCATGGCAGCCGGATCAGCCGCACCTGCGGCGATCACGATAGTGTGATCCATGGCGCCGTGCTCTTCGAGCTTGCGCACCACGTTAGCGATAGTGGACTGCTTCTGACCGATGGCAACGTAGATACACTTGATGCCAGTGTTCTTCTGGTTGATGATCGCATCGATCGCGATCGCGGTCTTACCGATCTGACGGTCACCGATGATCAGCTCACGCTGACCGCGGCCAACCGGGACCATGGCGTCGATCGCTTTCAGACCGATCTGAACCGGCTGATCAACCGACTGACGGGCGATAACGCCCGGTGCTACTTTTTCTACGGCGTCGGTCAGCTTGGTTTCAACCGGACCTTTACCATCGATCGGGTTACCCAGCGCGTCTACAACGCGACCAAGCAGTTCCGGACCGACCGGTACTTCCAGGATACGACCGGTACAACGAGCGGTCATACCTTCGACCAGAGTCTGGTAGTCGCCCAGTACTACGGCGCCGACAGAGTCACGCTCCAGGTTCAGTGCCATACCGTAGACACCGCCCGGGAATTCGATCATTTCACCGTACATAACGTCGGCGAGACCGTGGATCAGGATGATACCGTCGGAAACGCTGACGATCGTGCCCTCATTACGGGCTTCAGAAGTCACATCGAGCTTCTCGATGCGCTTCTTGAGAATCTCGCTGATCTCAGATGGATTCAGTTGCTGCATTGTTATTCCTCACACTCAGGAATTCATCGCTTCGGCCAGTTTCGCCAGTCGTGCACGAACAGAACCGTCGATCACAAGGTCGTTAGAGCGAATCACGACGCCACCGAGGATGGATTTGTCCACCTTGGAGGTCATTTTCACTTCACGTCCCAACTTGGTGCTGAGCGCCTGAGCCAGTTTTTGCTGCTGCGAATCATCAAGTTCATAGGCAGTGGTCAGATCGATATCGACTGACTTCTGCTGAGCAGCTTTAAGCTGCTCGAACTGCAGAGCAATTTCCGGGAGCAGCGCGAGACGCTGTTTTTCAGCCAGCAAGAACGCGAAGTTCTTGCCGGCGTCATCCATCTGCGCTTCGCAAACGGAGATCAGCACCTCGGCCTTCTGCTCATACGTCAGGGCCGGATTGTTAAGCACCTGGGCCATCGCGCTGTCCTGAACCACTTGCGCGGCGACGGACAGCATGTTTGACCACTGATCGAGGTTGCCCTTGTCCAGAGCATATTCGAACGCTGCTTTGGTGTAGGGCCGAGCGACTGTATTGAGTTCAGCCATCGTAAACCTCGCTTAAAGCTCCGCGGCCAGTTTCTCAACCAGCTGTGCGTGTGCTTTCTCGTCAACAGAGGCTTCCAGAATCTTTTCGGCACCGGCGATTGCCAGCGTAGCCACCTGAGCGCGGAGTACTTCCTTCGCCCGGTTAACTTCCTGTTCGATTTCAGCCTGAGCGGAAGCTTTCACACGGTCAGCTTCTTCACGTGCCTGCTCTTTGGCTTCATCGATGATCTGGTTAGCCCGCTTGTTGGCCTGTTCAATGATGGCGGCTGCCTCTTCCTTGCTTTTACGCATGTCTGCGGCGGCTTTTTCTTGAGCCAGTCGCAGGTCACGTTCAGCACGGTCGGCCGCATCAAGACCTTCGGCAATCTTCTTCTTACGCTCAGCCAGCGCGCCGGTGATCGGCGGCCAGACGTATTTCATGCAAAATACGACGAAGAGGAAGAATGCAATGGCCTGACCAATGATGGTGAGATTGATATTCACGCCATTACCTCTCGCGGTTGTTGTGTAAGTAGTAGTTACCCGACATGGGGTAAAACGCCATTTCTACTTATTAAGCAACAGCGAACAGGACGTACAGACCCAGACCCACGCCGATCATCGGGATCGCGTCGACCAGACCCATTACGATGAAGAACTGGGTGCGCAGCAGCGGTACCAGTTCCGGCTGACGCGCAGCGCCTTCCAGGAACTTACCACCGAGGATACCGATGCCAATAGCAGCACCGATTGCAGCCAGACCCATCATCAGAGCAGCAGCGATATACAGCAGTTCAGCCATTTCTTTTCTCCAGCAATTTTCAAGGTTAAGTTAAAGTTTCAAGTTCAAAAGGTTTGTAACAAACTCGCGTAATTCGTGCCCGATCAGTGATGATCGTGGGCCATCGCCAGGTACACAATAGTCAGTACCATGAAGATGAACGCCTGCAGGGTGATAACCAGAATGTGGAAGATCGCCCAGGGCACGGACAGGATCCACTGCGCCCAGAACGGCAGCAGCGCAATCAGGATAAAGATCATCTCGCCGGCGTACATGTTACCGAACAGTCGCAGGGCGAGAGAGACCGGCTTGGCCAGCAGACCAACAAGCTCCAGAAACAGGTTGAACGGTGCGAAGATCTTCGGCAGCGGCTGGAATGCCAACTCACCGATAAAGCCACCCACACCTTTCATTTTAATGCTGTAATAAACGATCAGTGCAAGCACGCTCAGCGCCATACCGCCCGTTGCGTTCACATCAGTGGTCGGAACCACTTTCATATATCCAATACCCATCTCAGCCGCAACAAACGGAATCCAGTCTACCGGCACCAGGTCCATCAGGTTCATCAGGAAAACCCAGACGAAGATGGTCAGCGCCAAGGGAGCAATGACTGCATTCTTGTGGTTGAAGATGCTTTTCACATTGTCATCGACAAACTCGATGATGGTTTCGACAAAGTTCTGCGAACCCGTAGGCACGTCAGATGTAGCGGCCTGAGCCACCTTTTTGAAGAACCATACGAAAAGCAGGCCCAACGCGACCGACCAGAACATTGTATCGACATTGATTGCCCAGAAGCCAAACTCACTCGGCAGAGCTAGTTCACCGTGCGCGGGATCCGTATTCACGAAACGCCAGCTATCGGTCTTCTCATGGTAACCGAAGGTCAGGTTGGTCAAATGGTGCGATATATATTCTGAGGATGTAACTGTTCCACTCGCCATTCTCAGTCTCTCATTTTCAAAGTTTCAGGAAACGGTTATTCAGCCTCCACTGCAGCATCCAGCCAAAGAGTTGCAGCAGTATGAAGGTGAGAAATAGGGAAAAGGGTCTCAGAGGATCCACCAGGAGGAAGGTTGCGCTAAACAACCCGGCGGCCAATACCATTTTCCCTATTTCACTCGCGTACAGGCTGATCACGACCTGCTGAGCCGTCTCGGCAGGGCGTTTGCCATAGAGCACTCGCCAGGTGAAATAGAGGTTGGGCAGCAAATACAGCAGACCACCCAGCAATGCAGAGTAAGCGTGCACCGGGCCCAGCAACAGCGCTCCCGAAGAGACCGCCAATAGCAGGATGCCCTGATACAGGTAAATCTTCAGAAATGCCTGACGACTGCGCCGTTGTAGCCGTCCGCTGCGCACCGTGGGCTGTTCCGCAGTGCTTTTGCTTGCCTCAGATCTACCCAAACTCCGCCCTATTTCAGACGCAAAGTACCCGTAAATAGCGGCCAGATTATAGGGGCTAAGGGGCCTGCACTCAACAAAAGGTTACAGCTTTTGCACTAAGGTCTTACCGGACAGGGTTGAAAGTCCAAACTCTGAACCCCAATGAACGGCCGCGTGCAGGTAAATCTCAGGTCGCTAGCTCAGCAACTGAAGAATCGCATCCAGCTCCTCTTCGGACTTGAAGCTCAGACTGATTTTCCCCTTCCCTGCCGCATTCGCACGTACCTCTACGGGTACCGAGAAGCGCCGTGAAAGCTCACTGGAGAGTGTTTTACAGCGCTCGTTGGGCTCCGGTTTCGGCTTAGGCTCGGGACGCCCTTCAGCGATTTTTCGCACCAGCGCTTCGGTTTGTCGTACCGATAATCCCTTGGCAACGACCTCATTGGCCGCCTCTATCTGTCGTTCCGCTTCCAGCGGCAACAGCGCCCGGGCATGACCCATCTCCATGTCACCGTATTCCAGCATCCGTTTGACCTCATCGGTCAGATTCATCAGCCGCAATAAATTGGTGATCGTTGAGCGTGATTTGCCGACGGCGTCCGCCACCTGCTGCTGGGTCAGCTCGAATTCTGTCTGCAACCGGTGAAGCGCGATCGCTTCTTCCATCGGATTGAGATTTTCGCGCTGAATGTTTTCGATCAGCGCCATGGCGATGGCAGCTTCATCAGGCACATCACGGATGACCACCGGGATGGTATCGAGCCCGGCCATCTGCGCGGCGCGCCAACGACGCTCGCCAGCGATAATCTCGTACATCTCCTCGTCAACCGGACGAATCACGATGGGCTGCATCACACCCTGGGCCTGAATCGATGCCGCCAGTTCTTCAAGCGCCTGAGGTTCCAGATCACGACGTGGTTGATAGCGACCACGCTGAATGCGATTCAGTGGCATCGCCATCAACTCCGCGCCGGGCTTTGCTGCCGCCGGCTGATCGACGCTCACTTCCTCCGCATCAGGACTGACGCTGGAAAGCAGTGCATCGAGTCCTCGCCCCAAACCGCGTTTTTTAACCGCCATCGTCAGTCGTCCTGTTCCGTAGCCATCGCTTTGGGTGCCTGTTCCTGATCCGTTCGCCGAATCAACTCGCCGGCCAATGCCAGATAAGCCAGGGCACCGCGTGAATTCTTATCGTACTGTAAAGCCGGCATCCCATGGCTGGGTGCCTCCGCCAGACGCACATTGCGCGGGATCACCGTCCGGTAAACACGCTCTCCAAAATATTCCACCAGGTGATCAGAGACATCTTTGGTCAAACTCATGCGCGGATCGAACATGGTGCGCAGAATACCTTCGATTCGGAGCTTGGGATTGAGCCGTTTGTTGATCTTGTCGATGGTTCCAACCAATGCACTGATCCCTTCGAGTGCATAGTATTCGCACTGCATCGGGATAATAACGCCGTGGGATGCTGACAGCGCATTGACCGTGAGCAGGTTCAACGACGGAGGGTTGTCGATCAAAATAAAATCGTAACGTTCAAGCAGTGGCATCAGCGCCATTTTAAGCCTGAACTCGCGCCGCGGCAGTTGAAGGAGCTCCACTTCCGCCGCTGTTAAATCGCCATTCGCGCCCAGCAGGTCGTAACCGCACGGCAATCCGGTAACCAACGCATCCTCTGCACTGGCCTGATCCGTCAGTACTTCGTAAACGGAGGTTTCCAACTGATGCTTATCGCTACCGCTCCCCATGGTGGCATTGCCCTGGGGGTCCAGGTCGATCAGTAACACCCGCTTTTTGGTTGCGGCCAGTGATGCAGCAAGATTGACACAGGTCGTGGTCTTGCCGACACCGCCCTTCTGGTTGGTGATCGTGAGGATCTTCGCCACGCTCAGGCTCTCCCTAGGTTTTCAGGGGCAACGGAGTTGGCTGGAGTATCGGGAACGCCCCCTAAAATCAGCAGATGCCGCTCGCCGTCTGTGCCGGGCAGCCGCAAACGATGGCTGGCCTGCAACTGATAACCGGGCGGTAACTGTTCAAGCTCCGCCTCAGGATACAGCCCTTTCATGGCAAGAAAAACACCCCCGTCAGCGCGCAGGTGGGCGGTCAGGTTCACCATATCGACCAGAGATGCAAATGCACGCGAGACGATCTGACCGAAAGGCCCGCTTTCACAGGCTTCGACCCGTCCGTGAATCACCTGCAGATTGTCCAGCCCCAGCTCCATTTTTACCTGAGTCTGAAACCGTGTCTTTTTGCCATTGCTATCCAGAGTGGTCACGGAGAGCTCAGGGCGCATGATCGCCAACGGAATCCCGGGTAAACCCGGTCCGCTGCCCACATCCAGCAGCGGTTGCTCATTAATCCAGGGCAGAATGCTCAGGCTATCAACCAGATGACGGCTGATCATTTCAGCCGGATCGCGAACGGCTGTCAGGTTATAAGCCCGGTTCCATTTTGCCAGCAACGCATGGTAGGCCAGGAGTTTCTCGATTTGATTATCCGTTACCCGGATTTCCAGAGCCTGTAGCTGTTGTTCGAGCTGATGCTGATAGCTGCTCATCAACCGGTTGCCTTCTGTTTGAGCTGACGTTTTTTCAGGTGTACCAACAGTAACGAGATCGCCGCCGGCGTCATGCCTTGAATACGTGCGGCCTGGGCCAGAGTCTCCGGGCGCTGCTGCTGTAGCTTCGCCTTGATCTCGTTGGACAATCCCCCCACCGTTTCATAATCAAAATCGGTGGGCAGTGGCGTGTTCTCCTGGCGCTGCATCTGCGCGATTTCATCTTTTTGGCGGTCGATGTAGCCGGAATATTTGAGCTGAATCTCAACCTGCTCGGCCACCCGTGGGTCCGCCACGGCATCGCCCTTAAGCGCAGCCACATCGCTGTAGCCCAGTTCCGGTCGCTTGATCAGGTCAGCCAGGTTGTACTCCCGGGTCATGGGCGACGTCAGTTTCTCCTTGAGTGAGTCCGCCTCAGTGGAACCGGGCTGGATCCAGCTGGTACGCAGGCGCTGTGTTTCCTGCTCGATCGCTTCTCGCTTGGCACAGAATGCCGCCCAACGTTCATCGCTGACGATACCCAGTTTGTGACCCTGTTCGGTGAGGCGCAGATCGGCGTTGTCTTCGCGCAGTATCAGGCGATATTCGGCACGGCTGGTAAACATACGGTATGGCTCGGCGGTGCCATGGGTAATCAGATCGTCAACCATCACACCGATGTAGGCTTCATCCCGACGTGGATACCAGCTGTCACGGTCCAGCGCCTGTGCCGCGGCGTTAACCCCGGCCAACAGGCCTTGGGCGCCCGCCTCTTCATACCCGGTTGTACCGTTAATCTGGCCGGCAAAGAAGAGCCCACCAATGACCTTGGTCTCCAGCGTGTGCTTCAGATCCTGCGGATTAAAATAATCATATTCGATGGCATAGCCCGGGCGCGTGATATGGGCCTGTTCAAAGCCTCGCATCGAACGAACCGCTGCCAGTTGAATATCGAACGGCAGGCTGGTTGATATGCCATTCGGGTAGAGCTCGTGAGTCGTCAGACCTTCAGGCTCAACAAAGACCTGGTGTTGCTCCTTATCGGCAAAACGATGGATCTTGTCCTCGATCGAGGGGCAGTAACGGGGGCCCACACCCTCAATCACGCCGGTGTACATGGGGGAGCGATCCAAGCCGGAACGGATGATGTCATGAGTACGTGCGTTGGTATGGGTGATAAAGCAGTTTACCTGCTGCGGATGCAGCGCTCGATCACCCATAAAAGACATCACCGGTGTCGGTGTATCCCCCGGCTGTTCCTGCATGACAGAGAAGTCCACGCTGCGGGCATCAATACGGGGAGGCGTTCCGGTCTTAAGGCGCTCGACGCGTAGCGGAAGCTCCCTTAAGCGTTGGGCAAGGCGCTGAGCAGGCGGATCACCTGCACGTCCACCGGAATATTTCTCCAGACCAATATGGATGATGCCACCCAGGAAGGTCCCGACAGTGAGGATTACGCTACTGGCGCGAAAACGGATACCACTCTGGGTGACGACACCTGTTACCCGCTCCCCTTCAATCAGTAGATCATCAGCAGCCTGCTGGAAGATCTGCAGACCAGGCTGGTTTTCCAATACCTGGCGGATTGCAGCTTTGTAGAGCACACGGTCGGCCTGTGCTCGGGTTGCTCGTACTGCAGGGCCTTTACGGGCGTTGAGCACCCGAAATTGAATTCCGGCACGGTCTGTCGCCAATGCCATAGCACCGTCCAGCGCATCAATTTCCTTAACCAGATGGCTTTTACCGATGCCGCCAATAGCGGGGTTACAGGACATCTGGCCCAGGGTCTCGATGTTGTGGGTCAGCAGCAGGGTCTTTGCACCCATACGGGAGGACGCCAATGCCGCTTCTGTTCCGGCATGGCCGCCGCCGATGACAATCACGTCAAAGTGGTCTGGATAATCCACGTGCACCTCACAGGATTGGAGTTGCGCAGAGATGAGCTGCGAGAAAAGGCCGGTGATTATAGCGCCTGAGTTGACCTGAAGAAATGGTTAAAAATTAGACAGCTCTATTTTGGTCTGTTTACGTACTGATTAAAAATAAAGAAAGAAGAAGTATAGATAGAAAGATTGTGATGGTTACTGATGTAAGGCACGCCGACTTCTATTGATAACAGGAATAAGCATTTAAAAAACAACATATTAGGCAGTGTGCGAACGCGTAGATGCAATGCGTATCGGTTGCTCACACCCTTGGGACCAGCTGTTGATAATAAAGCTGGTTACCCACACCCCAATTTCACCCACCTGTTATCCCCATCTTGGACCTGATCTGATACAGCATAGACACACATCTTAATGTGGACCGATAATTTCAGAAGACAACCTGTGTGTAGATCGCAATCTCGAGGTGCAAAGCCTGTGGGATGGATGTAATGTCGAACAACAACCGCGATACATTGCTGTGGGCAAGGTGTACACAGAATATGTTATTCTCGGTCTGTGGATATGTGTCGGACTGTGAATATAATTCCTCATAAATACGGATCAAAAATTAAAATCCTTTATTTTCATATAGTTAAAGCTACTTTTTGATCGGTAACCTTTTGATAACTGTGTGAGTAATGTTATGTTTACAGAGGTTGCTACCAGCCTATGTTATTCACAGAAATTTTCTGCATATTTATCCCCTGAAACAGAATGGAAGTCAGGAATAACTCTGTGAGTAATGTGAATAAGTTTTTTTGCGAAGTTATCCACAGAACCAGCTTCCAAAACCGTCTTATCTGTAAAAACCAGCTTTCAGATAATCAATATTGCAATTTGATTGTCGGGAAGGTATATCTGGGGCCCGCATAGATGCCGGATCTATTCGAGGCCGAAGGCCCCATTGAGTTGGCTGAGGATGCTTATCTTGTTCCAGGCTACCTGGCTCGATACAGCTCGGAGATGATTCCACTGCTGCGGAATATTCTGCGAATGGCACCATTACGCCGCATGCAGGTACCGGGTGGAGGCTGGATGACTTCCCAGATCAGTGGTTGTGGCCAGGTCGTTTGGGTGAGCGATCTTGATGGTTATCGGTACAGTACGATTGATCCGCTGACGGGTCGGGCCTGGCCTGAAATGCCAGATCGCCTGCACCAGCTTGCGGTGCAGAGCGCAGCGGTGGTTGGCTTCACCGATTTCAGTCCGGATTGCTGTCTGATTAACTGCTATCGACCCGGGACCGGCATGGGATTGCACCGGGACAAGGACGAGCGCGACTTCAGTGCGCCAATCGTCTCATTCTCTTTGGGCATTCCGGCGGTGTTTCTATTCGGAGGCCATCGGCGGCGCGATCCGGTTTCCCGCGTCACTCTGGAACATGGTGACTTGGTGGTCTGGGGGGGCAAATCACGCCTGTATTACCACGGGATCGCCAAGCTCGCGAATGCAACGCATTCTGAACTGGGTGCGTTGCGCATCAACTTAACCTTCCGTGAAGCGCTCTGAACTTAAGCTGCATTGATCACAGTTATCACCGTGTTCCACCTGCAGGGTTGTATGTTGGATTTGAAAATCATGACTGAGCTGCTGACTGATACGCGACAGCTCGCTATCGCCTGGATGTCCACCTGGCATAACCAGATGCGCTGTTAATGCCGTTTCAGTGGTACTCATACCCCAGATATGAAGGTCATGGACCTGTTCCACGCCGGATTGATCAGCCAAGAAGGTTTGAACGGCCTGCAGATCGATATGGGCGGGAACCGCATTCAATGAAAGACGCAGCGAATCACGCAGAAGTCCCAGTGTAGACAGCAGGATAATCGCCACGATCACCAGGCTAATGATCGGATCAAGCCAGAACCAGTCGGTGACCAGGATGACGGCACCGGCCGCGACAACACCGACGGATACCAACGTATCCGCCAGCATATGCAGCCAGGCACCGCGTATATTGAGGTCGCTTTTTCGGCCTTTCATGAACAGCAACGCTGAAATACCGTTGATTACAATGCCGATCCCCGCGACCAGCATAACGGTGGCGCCCGCCACCGGCTGAGGATCAAGGAAACGCTCTATCGCTTCCCAGGCGATCGCCCCGCAGGCGAATAACAGGAGCATCGCATTGGCTAACGCAGCCAGTATGGAGCTGCTTCGCAGGCCGTAGGTATAGCGTTGATCCGGTGCGCGGCGCGCAAGCATAACCGCACCACCCGCCAGCACCAGACCCAGTACATCCGATAAATTATGGCCTGCATCAGCCATCAATGCTGTGGAGTGGGCGATCACACCATAGATAAATTCGACCAGTACAAAGGCACTGTTCAACACGATCGTGATAATAAAGGCGCGACCATGCTCTGTGGGCGAGGGGCCGTGGGAGTGATCGTGAGAGTGGCTGTGGCTGTGGCTCATAGGCTCAAGGCTAGCCCAACGACAGGGCTCGGCTCAAGGCCCAAACCCTCATGGAGGGTCCTATTTCATCCAGCCATTGATTTACTTACCGATACAGAAAGAGCTGAAGATCCGTCCCAGCAGATCATCCGGTGTGAATTCACCGGTGATCTCGCCCAGAGCCTGCTGAGCCAGTCGCAGGTCCTCAGCGAGTAGCTCGCCGGCACCCTCTTCTTCCAGCTGACGGCGGCCGGTCTCGAGGAAATCGCCCGCCCGTTGGATGGCATCGAGATGGCGACGGCGCGCCATAAAACCACCTTCGGTGGTAGCGCTGAATCCCATGACGGCTTTCAGGTGATCACGCAGTAGATCGACCCCCTCGCCGGCCTTGGCCGAGAGCGCTATCAGCGTATGCGCGCCCTGTTTTTCGATGCGAACGGGTTCGCCACTGAGATCCGCTTTGTTTCGGATCAGTGTCAGGTGGCTTAAATCATCGAGATGATCGGTCAGTTCGGGCCAGACCTGGTTTGGATCGGTTGTTGTGGTACGGGTGCTGTCCACCATCATCAAGATGCGATCAGCCTGACGAATTTCGTTCCAGGCCCGATCAATACCGATCCGCTCCACCGCATCGGGTGCGTCCCGCAACCCCGCCGTATCGATAATATGCAGCGGCATGCCATCGATATGGATCTGTTCACGCAGCACATCGCGGGTGGTGCCCTCGATATCGGTAACGATGGCGGTTTCCCGGCCCGACAGGGCGTTGAGCAAGCTCGATTTTCCGGCGTTGGGGCGACCGGCGATTACCACCGTCATGCCTTCACGTAGCAGACTGCCCTGACGGGCTTCCTGACGCACCCGCTCCAGCTGGGTGATGATCGCCAGCAGGTCGTTAAGGACTTTGCCATCGGCGAGAAAGTCGATCTCCTCCTCGGGAAAATCGATGGATGCTTCCACGTAGATGCGAAGGTGGATCAGCGACTCAACAAGCTGATGAATCTGGTTGGAAAACTCGCCCTGAAGTGAACGTAACGCACAGCGGGCTGCTTGCTCGGATGAACTGTCGATCAGATCGGCAATCGCCTCGGCCTGCGCCAGGTCGAGCTTGTCATTCAGAAAGGCGCGCTCGGAAAATTCGCCGGGTCGTGCCGGCCGTGCACCGGCCTGAATCAGCGTTTGCAGCAGCAGGTCCAGAATGACCGGCCCGCCATGACCCTGAAACTCAACCACATCTTCACCGGTAAACGAGTTGGGGCCGGGAAAGTACAGCAGAATACCGCGGTCGATCTCTGTGCCCGCACTGTCGAGGAACGGCGTGTAGTGCGCATGGCGGGGGGTGGGTTCGAAACCAACCACCAACCGGGCCAGCGGTTTTGCCTGGGCGCCGGAGAGACGGATGATACCGACACCGCCGCGTCCGGGCGGAGTGGCTTGAGCGACGATTGTATCCTGATCGATCTGCATCACGGTTTACCGGTTTAACGTTGAACGGGGGCGTTAAAAAAGGCTCCCGCAGGAGCCTTTTTCGAGTCAGACGATTACGCCTTCTTGCCTTCGCCTGCTTCTATCTGGCGATTGATGATCCACTGCTGAGTGATCGACAGAATGTTGTTGACCAGCCAGTACAGGACCAGACCTGCCGGGAACCAGAGGAAGAAGAAGGTAAAGATCACCGGCAGCATCTTCATGATTCGGGCCTGCATCGGGTCTGGAGGCGTCGGGTTAAGCAGCTGCTGAATGAACATGGTAGCGCCCATCAGAATCGGCAGGATGAAGTACGGGTCCATCTGCGAAAGATCCTGAATGTAGCCGAAGAATGGCGCGTGACGCAGTTCGACAGACTCCATCAGCACCCAGTAGAGGGCGATGAACACAGGCATCTGGACCAGAATCGGCAGACAGCCACCCAGCGGATTGATTTTCTCCTTCTGGTAGAGCTTCATCATCTCCTGGGACATCTTCTGTCGATCATCGCCATACTGTTCTTTCAGGCGCTGCATCTCCGGGCCAAATTTGCGCATCTTGGCCATGGATTTGAATGCTTTGGCGTTGAGCTGGAACAGGGCGATTTTCACCAGCAGTGTGATGCCGATGATCGCGACACCCCAGTTTCCGACCAGGGAATGGATCCACTTCAACAACATGTAGAGCGGCGATGCGATCCACCAGAGGATACCGTAGTCGATAGTCAGCTCCAGGTTAGGCGCGATCTCTTCCAACTGGTCCACATCTTTGGGTCCGGCATAGAAGGTTGCACTGACGCTGGACTGCTCGCCCGGTGCCACGGTAAAGCTCGGTGACAGGAAGCCGGCAATATAGTTGCCGTTCAGCTTACGGGTTTGATAGGTGTACTCAGCGCCGGGGGCTGGGATCCAGGCGCTCAGGAAGTAGTGCTGAACCATCGCGACCCAGCCATCCTGGCTGGTGCGGCTGAAGCGCTCCTCGTCCATGTCACCGAAGTTAACTTTCTGGTAGTTGTTTTCGGTGGTGGAGAACACGGCGCCCAGGTAGGACTGCATCCCCATGGAGGTCTGCTGGGACGGATCGGGGCTGCCATCACGCTTGATCTGACCGAACAGCACGCCTTGCCAAGGGGCCTCGCTCTGGTTGTCGACCAGGTACTCCATGCCCACGCGGTAGCGTCCTTTCTCGAACGTAAAGCGCTTGGTAATAACCGCGCCGTTGTCCTGAGTGAAGGTCAAATCCACCGTCAGTGAATCCTGATCACCGAGTGTGTATTCGGTTTGTGCGCTGGTGTAGAGCGGGCGACCGTTTTTATTGGCGTCGGGGCCGTTCTGTCCGATCAGACCGCTCTGCGCCACGTAGGTGCGATTGGCGTTCTGCTCAAGCAGGACAAAGGGCTGATCGGCGTTCAGCGTCGCATCGTGCTGTGGCAGGGCCGCCTCAATAATGTCGCCCCCGTGCGGATCGATACGCAGCTCAAGCACGTCAGTGGTAACGTGGATCAGTTTAGCGTTACCGGTGGTTTTAACCGGCTGGTCGCCACTTCCCACATTGGGAATATCCGCGCTGGCAGGTTCTGCACTGCCGGCGGTGGGCAGTTCGCTGTTAGCATCCGGGTCTGCGTAGGCGGAAACACTCGGGGCTTGGGTTTGGGTGGCGGCTTGTTTCTGAGCGGGACCGTAATCTTCGTTCCACTGCAGTACCATCAGGTAGGAAACAAGTGCCAGGGCGGCAATCAATATGACTCGCTGTACATCCATGGCGATGGGACCATCAACTTTTTTTGTGAGCTTTTTGGGCTTTCTTGATCAATCTGGACCAGCAGCGCTCAATCATCCGGTGTAGCTCGGGGTTATCGAGCGTATCCAGGCCGCGCCGGGCCAGGATGACCATATCCACTTCAGGGAGCTGATGCTGGTGCAGGCGAAAAGACTCGCGAATGATACGCCGAACGCGGTTACGTTTGACAGCCCGACGGATGTTTTTTTTGGAGATAACGAATCCGATACGGGGATGATCAAGACCGTTGGGAGAGGTCAGTATGAGCAGAGGTTGCTCGGATACCTTGAGCGACGCATTATCGAATACGCGCTTGAAATCCCCGCCAGTCAGCAAACGTAACTGGCGGGGATAGCGAAGATCGGCCATGCAGTTTTAGTCCTGCTGGCTGAATCAAGCAGACAGGCGTTTACGGCCTTTGGCGCGACGACGGTTCAGAACCTGACGGCCATTTTTGGTTGCCATGCGGGCACGGAAACCGTGGTTGCGCTTGCGCTTGATAACGCTGGGTTGGAATGTTCTTTTCATTGCCTCAGTCCTACTTACGTTCTGTACGTGAGGTGCTGATCCACGTATAGGTCAAAAATCAAGACGCGAGATTCTATTGAATGGCGCGCCCGGATGCAAATGGTTTGTCTGTTTTTTGTGCTAATTAAGTCTCTATATAAGGCTTTAATAAGGCTGTATATCGCGCTTGGCATCGTTTCAGTGGTCAAACAGCAGCGATGGGCGGTGGCTGAGCGGTACATGCCAGAGGTTTGCTCATCCCATAATCAGTATATCTGTTTGTAACCCATAAAAAATCATTAAAATCATTATATAAGGGTGTTTATAAACCTCTTGAAACACTGTTTTTTTCTTGTGTTGTGTGTTCGTATCGTGGATAACGGCCACCACAAGGCCAGGGTGAGCCCGATCAAACCCTTTATTCATCAGGCATGAAAAAGTTTGCTCACAGCTGTGTATAACTGGCTGCTGCCGGGTTAGAATAGCCGGCTCGATAATAATCATCAGTCATACGCTGCGCTGCCAGGCCAGCTGTATGTGCAAAGGTTTTCAGGGGTCTAGGGATGTCAGCCGAGCTTTGGGAGCAGTGCCTGAAGAGTCTGCAGGAGGAGTTTCCTGCCCAGCAGTTCAATACCTGGATCCGTCCGTTGCGTGCGGATGGAGCAGAGAACGGACTGGTTCTGCTCGCACCCAACCGATTTGTACGCGATTGGGTTGCCGACAAATTTTTATCCCGAATTCGTCAAGTCGTGGCCGATGTAACCGGTGAAATCGGCACGGACGTCCGCCTTGAAATCGCCGGTCGTGCGTCGACCCTGAACACGGCGGCTCCGGCTGCCTCGCCCACGCGCCGCCGGGCTGCACCGATCCGTCAGAGAATGGCGGCACACCCGGTACCCGCCGCGGAGGTCGAGCAATTTTCCCAGTCGCAACCTGAACCTGCATCAGCCGTTGCGCCCGGAGGGTCTTTTTTTGCCAATGAGGCCTCCCCCACCTCCCCGGCCATGATCAGTGATGAGCCCGAGCCCCAACTTGAATTGGAGATGGCGCCACTGGATGACAACCGGATGGGCGGTCCGGAGCGACGGGTCGAGGTCGAAGGCAGTATTCGTCACCAGTCTAACCTCAACCCCTCGTTTACCTTCCAGTCGTTTGTACAGGGTAAATCGAACCAGCTTGCGCTGGCGGCGGCACAGCAGGTTTCCGACAACCCCGGTGGTGCATACAACCCTCTCTTCATATACGGCGGCGTTGGTCTGGGTAAAACGCACTTGATGCATGCGGTGGGTACCGAAATGCTCAAGCGCAATCCCAATGCGCGGATTGTCTATCTGCACTCCGAGCGCTTCGTCGCGGATATGGTCAAAGCGTTGCAGCTTAACGCGATCAACGACTTCAAGCGGTATTACCGGTCCGTTGATGCCCTGCTGATCGATGATATTCAGTTTTTCGCCGGCAAGGAGCGTTCCCAGGAGGAGTTTTTTCACACCTTCAACGCCTTGCTGGAGGGTGGTCAGCAGATGATTCTGACTTCCGACCGGTACCCCAAGGAGATCAGCGGCGTCGAAGAGCGCCTGAAATCCCGCTTTGGCTGGGGCTTAACCGTGGCGATTGAGCCGCCCGAGCTGGAGACGCGGGTGGCGATCCTGATGAAAAAAGCCCAGGAAGCCAAAGTGCAGTTGCCCGACGACTCCGCGTTCTTTCTGGCGCAGAAAATCCGCTCCAACGTGCGCGAGCTGGAAGGCGCTCTGAAGCGCGTTATTGCCAATGCTCACTTTACGGGCAACGAAATTACCACGCCGTTTATCAAAGAGTCCCTCAAGGACCTGCTGGCATTGCAGGATAAACAGGTTAGTATTGACAACATCCAGCGTGTCGTTGCGGATTACTACAAGATCAAGGTGTCTGATCTACTCTCCAAGCGGCGCAGCCGTTCGGTTGCCCGGCCCCGTCAGGTGGCGATGAGTCTTGCCAAGGAGCTGACCAACCACAGCCTGCCGGAGATCGGAAATGCGTTTGGCGGACGTGATCACACTACAGTGCTCCACGCGTGTCGCAAGATTAAAGAGCTGCGTGAGAGTGATACGGACATTGCCGAAGATTACAAGAACCTGCTGCGTCATCTGACGGCGTAGTGATCGGATCCTGACAAGGTAGAAGCCATGAGATTCGTTATTTCCCGTGAAGCACTCATCAAACCGCTGCAGCTCGTTGCCGGTGTGGTGGAGCGTCGCCAGACACTGCCGGTGCTATCCAACATTCTACTGGTGGCTGAAGATAACAGCCTCTCGTTGACCGGTACCGATCTTGAAGTTGAGCTGGTCGGCCGCGTCGAGCTGGACGAGCCCGCCCAGGCCGGTTCAGTGACCGTGCCGGCGCGCAAGCTGATGGATATCTGCAAATCGCTGCCTGACGATGCACGCATAGAGCTTGAGCTGACCGGCCAGAAGATGGTGATTAAGGCCGGCCGCAGTCGTTTCTCGCTTTCGACGCTGCCGGCGGCTGAATTCCCCAATGTGGAAGACAGCCCACAGGCGATGGAACTCACATTGCCGCAGGGTTCGCTGCGCCAGTTGATTGAGCAGACCGGCTTCTCCATGGCCCAGCAGGACGTCCGCTATTACCTCAACGGTATGCTGCTGGAGGTACGTGACGGTACTCTGCGGACCGTGTCCACTGACGGTCACCGGCTTGCGACAGCAGTCAGCGACGTGGAGGCGGACAACGGTGTCCAGCACCAGATCATCGTGCCGCGCAAAGGTATTCTTGAGCTTGCCCGTCTTCTTCAGGGTGGCGATAACCCGGTGAAGCTGGTGATTGGTGCAAATCATATCCGGGCCAATGTCGGTGACTTCACTTTTACCTCCAAGCTGGTTGATGGCAAGTTTCCGGATTACCAGCGGGTTATTCCCCGTAACGGCGACAAGATCATGCTGGGTGACCGGCTTGAGCTACGCCAGGTATTCAGCCGAATCGCGATCCTCTCCAATGAGAAATACCGCGGCGTTCGCCTTTCGCTCACCGATGGCATGTTGCAGGTGATGGCGAATAACCCGGAGCAGGAAGAGGCAGAAGAAAGCGTGGCCGTGGATTATGAAGGCGGTTCGCTTGAGATCGGCTTCAACGTCAATTATCTGCTGGACGTATTGTCCATTCTTAACTCTGATGTCGTTCGCTTCACGCTGTCGGACTCCAATAGCAGCGCTCTGGTAGAAGGGTTCGATGAACCCAACGCCACCTACGTTGTTATGCCGATGCGGATGTAGTCGATGTGAGCGTTTACTTACAAAAATGTAAGCGCTCACTACGCCCTTCTCATGCTAATAAAGGAATTGCAGATTAGTAATCTGCGCAACCTTAGCTCAGCTAAACTGGAACCCTCCCCACGCGTTAACCTGCTCTATGGGGAGAATGGCAGCGGAAAAACCAGCCTGCTAGAGGCGGTCCATTTTCTGGGCCTTGCGCGCTCGTTCCGAACCCAACACTTCCGTCAGGTGATCCAGTCCGATAAGGACGCCCTGCTCGTTTTCGCCCAGATCGTTGCCGGCGATCAGTCTCAGGTCAGGCCGTTGGGCGTCAGTCGCGCCCGTGATGGCGAACTCAAAGTGCGGTTTGCCGGTGAGTCATTAGGGAATGCCGAGCTCGCTGCGCTGATGCCGGTGCTGGTCATCAACTCCGAGACCTTCGCTTTGCTTGAAGGGTCACCGGCTGTGCGCAGGCAGTTTATCGACTGGGGCGGATTTCATTCAGACCCGCGATTCATCCGGCTTTGGCGCGGCTTTCACCGTGCACTGAAACAGAGAAATTCGCTGCTGAAATGTGGTAAAATTGATGCCCGCGTCAGAGAGGTTTGGGACGCGGAGCTGATCGCTTTTGCCGAACCGCTGACCGCACTGCGTGAAAGCTATATCAGCGCCTTGGTCCCGGTGTTTCAGCGTATTCTCTCGGAGCTGCTCCAGGGTGTTGAGGTGGAACTGCGTTTCCAGTGTGGCTGGGACAGCAAACGGGCCCTGGCTGAGGTACTCAAAGAGAACTTCGAACGGGACGTGCGCCAGGGGTTTAGCGGAAGCGGCCCACAACGGGCGGACCTGAAGTTTCGTGTGGCGGGCCAGGATGCGGCTGAACGGCTTTCCAGGGGCCAGAAAAAGCTGGTCGTCAGTGCGTTGAAGTTGGCTCAGGGCGTCCTGTTCCACGAACAGACCGAACGTGCCTGCGTCTATCTGATAGACGATCTACCGTCAGAATTGGACGAGCGTCACTGTCAAAAATTCTGTCGCTTTTTAGAAACAAGTATAAACCAGTGTTTTATAACCTGCGTTGATCCCGCATTGATGAGCCGCCTTTGGCAGCCGGAAACGGAGCTGGCGCTCTTCAGGGTCGACGGGGGAACCATATCGCAGACGGCTGCACCAGGAGAACATGATGAGCGGTGAAAACCAGAGCTACGATTCGTCCAGTATCAAGGTACTTAAAGGTCTTGATGCCGTGCGTAAGCGCCCGGGCATGTATATCGGCGATACGGACGATGGCAGTGGTCTGCACCACATGGTGTTCGAGCTGGTGGACAACGGTATCGATGAGGCGCTGGCAGGGCACTGCTCCGAGATCGCCGTTATCATCCACCCCGATGAAAGCGTGACCGTGTCTGACAACGGCCGGGGTATCCCCACCGACATCCATAAGGAGGAAGGTGTATCGGCGGCAGAAGTCATCATGACCGTTCTCCACGCCGGGGGTAAGTTTGACGATAACACCTATAAGGTATCCGGCGGTCTGCACGGTGTGGGCGTGTCAGTGGTTAATGCGCTCTCCAGCGAGCTGCGCCTGACGATCCGCCGAGCCGGCCAGGTCCATGAGCAGGTTTATCACCATGGCGTGCCCCAGGCACCTCTGGCCGTTGTGGGTGAGACCGATGCCAGTGGCACCATCGTTCGCTTTAAGCCGTCGGAAGAGACGTTCAGCAACATCAGCTTCCAGTACGATATCCTCGCCAAACGTCTGCGCGAGCTTTCATTCCTCAACTCCGGTGTGCGTATCCGCTTGAAGGATGAGCGCAGCGGCCGGGAAGAGATCTTTGAATATGAAGGCGGTCTGGCAGCCTTCGTTGAATACCTGAATCAGAATAAATCGCCGGTTAACAAAATCTTCCACTTTGACGCCATGCACGAAAACGGTGTGGGTGTTGAAGTCGCCTTGCAGTGGAACGACAGCTTTCAGGAGAGCCTGCACTGCTTTGCCAACAACATTCCGCAGCGTGACGGCGGTACCCACCTGTCGGGCTTCCGTGCTGCCCTTACCCGCTCGCTGAACAGCTATATTGAATCAGAGCAGCTCAACAAAAATGGCAAAGTCGCCACCAGCGGTGATGACAGCCGTGAGGGCCTGACGGCGATTATCTCGGTTAAGGTACCTGACCCCAAGTTCTCCTCCCAGACCAAGGATAAGCTGGTCTCCTCAGAGGTGAAGACGGCCGTCGAGCAGCTGATGGCGCAGTTCCTGAACGACTACCTGCTGGAAAACCCGCAGGATGCCAAGGCGGTGGTTCAGAAAATGATCGATGCGGCCCGTGCTCGCGAAGCGGCCCGTAAAGCCCGCGAGATGACCCGCCGCAAGGGCGCACTGGATATCGCCGGCTTGCCGGGCAAGCTGGCCGATTGTCAGGAGAAGGATCCCGGCCTTTCTGAACTGTACCTGGTGGAGGGTGACTCCGCCGGCGGTTCTGCCAAGCAGGGGCGCGACCGTCGCACTCAGGCGATCCTGCCGCTCAAGGGTAAAATCCTTAACGTTGAAAAAGCGCGTTTTGACAAGATGCTCACCTCGGCCGAGGTCGGTACGCTGATTACGGCGTTGGGCTGCGGCATTGGTCGTGACGAATACGATATCGAGAAGCTGCGTTATCACCGTATTATCATCATGACCGACGCCGATGTGGATGGCTCCCACATCCGTACACTGCTGCTCACCTTCTTCTTCCGGCAGCTGCCGGAACTGATCGAGCGCGGCTACATCTATATCGCGCAGCCGCCGCTGTACAAGGTCAAGAAGGGTAAGCAGGAGCAGTACCTCAAAGATGATGAGGCGATGGAGAACTACCTGCTCCAGGGGGCGCTTGACGGTACGTCGCTCTACATCAACGAAGATGCCCCACCGGTTTCCGGTCCTGCGCTGGAGGAGCTGGTCAGCCGCTACCGTAAGGTAGAGAAGACCATTGAGCGTTTGAGCCGTCTCTACCCCAAAGCGGTATTGAACCAACTGCTCTACCTGCCCACAATCAATGTGGAACAGCTGGCGTCGAAAGAAACGGTTGAGACCTGGGTTAATCAGCTCAATGAAGCCCTGGCGCTGTACGCCAGCAGCTCCTCCGAAAGCTACGAGTGCACTGTTGAGCATGACCGTGAGCACAGCCTGTACATCCCCTGCATCCGCCGTATCCACCACAGCGTTGCCAGCGATTACCGCCTGGATCTGGATCTGTTCCGTTCCCGGGACTTCCAGTCCATCGAAACCATGGGTGAAGAGCTACAGTCGCTGCTCGACGATGGTGCTTTCCTGCAGCGGGGCGAACGCCGCTTCGGCCTGACCGACCTCGGCGCCGGTATCCGCTGGCTAATGGACCTCTCCCGCCGCGGTAACGCCATCCAGCGTTACAAGGGTCTTGGCGAGATGAACCCGGACCAGCTTTGGGAAACAACCATGGACCCGGATGCGCGCCGTATGCTGCAGGTATCCATCGACGATGCCATTGCAGCGGATCAGCTGTTTACGACGCTGATGGGTGATGAAGTGGAGCCCCGTCGCCACTTTATCGAGTCTAATGCCCTGAATGTATCCAACTTGGATGTATAAGCGGCACCTGTGTCGGATCTCATTCAAAATGAAATGAAGTCTCATCCAGAGTGAAATTAGAAAGCAGCCCTAGTGGCTGCTTTTTCGTCCTACCCGAACTATCTTTGTTACATCTAGCTACTCGCCCTGCACTTTCGAGGCGCGTTGATTCGTCTGTTCGTGACGCCGTGTTTTGAGCATTTTCTCTAGTGGCATAGAAGCTGCAGCAGAAAGGAGAGTCCTAACGCACGGAGAGCCATATGCAGGTCCAATCACGTTCTAACATACTGACTTATAGCGATCTTCAAGCACCAGCAGGGAGCATATCGGGCGGCAAGGTATTTCCGTCTGTTGATAGTGAGCCGGCAATTAAGCGTGATCGGGTAACGCTGTCGAGTACCGCTAAGGTGCTTTCGGATAGCGATGGTGCGCTTGCACCCCAAAGAACCGAGGCGCAACAGCGGCTGATCATGGGAGCCAGTTCTGATTCGGCCAGTGCAGAGAAGATTGCCCACGACATGGCGGTGGCGGATAGCATGATTCTTTACGATATTTCAGACCTTGTAAGACAGGGTGTCCTTGAGGGTGAGGTTAAGCTGTCTACATCGGGCCGGATTGTTGGGGAAGCGTTCAAGGAGGCGTTTGCAAAAGAAGCGGCTGAGCTCGATGCTGAGCGGCTTGCGCTCTATCGCTCTGAGAAAGCCAAAGGTACCGACGCACTGCAGATTCTCAAAATCATGATCGATTTCACCAATGAGAATGCGAGTGACCTTTACAAGGAGGCAACCGGTCAAGGTTGGTTTGGCAAGTAAAGCTTTTTGGAACACGGACAATACTGGGATAGGCAGACGTTTTGTACATAGGTTGGCACAGCAGACCTATCGGAAGCGAGGAAACGTCAGGTCTGCCGTGCCGGTTCAAATGGGATTAGCAGCATTCCTGCTCTATCCGCCATAGCATCTCCTTGCCCGCTTCATCGGCTGATGATTCCAGGTAGTCGTACAGGTTGTTCATCTGGGCGCCGATAAAGAAGAGGTGGTCGTGATTCATTCGGGCTTTCTGGGCCAGCTTTTCGGCGAAGTATGCACGCCATCGTTCATCACCTTTTCCGGCTTTCAGGTGGGATTCAATCCGCGCCATCAGTGTGTCGGCCTGTTGATCGCACTCAATTCCGCAAAAGGAGACGTAGCGATCAGTTTGGGCAGCCATATCCATAGTTAACCTCCAGTGATTCAATGATCATGGAGGTCAGCTTATCAGCTGGTAGACCCCAGGACTGTCAGCGGCCTGACACATCGTCCGTCATGTCGATCAGGCGATCTGGGTCGATGATTCTCAGGCATTGCCGTCCCGCTTTCTCGATCAGCCCTTCACGTTGCATTCGATTAATCAGCGTTGAGAGGGTTTGACGGGATGTTCCCAGCCGGGTCGCAAGTCGCTCGGTGCTCTCGACGAGATGTATGGTACCGTCCTTGCTTCCACTGGTTTCCCGGATCAGAAATCGGGCTAGCCGCCCTTCTACGGACCGGAACGCCAGATCTTCGATCAACTCCAGCGCGGCGCTCATGATTTGTCCGATCTCTCTTAGTGCGATCATTGCGACATCCGGTTGACGGCTTATCAGTCCTCTTAAGTCGGCCATGGGCCAACTAAGCACTGTTGTCGGTTCGATTGCTTCCACCCATGTCGGCGTGTGGGTAACGAATAGACCGCCCTGTTCCAGGTAGCCCAGGGTTTGTTCTTTTGCGCCGCCCAAGAGTGATATCCGAGCTCGGCCCGTTACCAGAATGAATACCCGGTTGTCAGGCTCTCCGGGGCGGGCAATCATCGAAGACGCGGGATAGCTGCGTTGTGTCCCGGTTGGTAGCTGTTCAATCCAATCATGCATGATCTACTCGCTTTGTTTTATGTGCGCCGCAAGTGCGCTGTCCATGGTTTTGGCGTGTAGATCGAACCAGGCTGGAAGGCTGTCCCCAAGCCAGGCTTTGGCCATGGGGAGTCGCCCTGCCTGGACGCGTTGGTTAAACCTTTCCATGTCGCCCAGGATGCGCTGGTGATCAGCGCGGTGTTCACCATAGGCGCTGAAGTTTGAGGCCTGCATGCGCGCCTCTTCATCCGCAAAATGGGTTTTTGTGTGCTCGAAGAGTTCGCTGAAGAGTGATTGAAACTCTGCTCCGGAGGCCGCTTCGGTTTTGGTGCACAGTTCAATGAACGCTTTGTGGGTTGTATCCATTTCCGGATCGCCCAATTGGTATAGGGAATCGAAGTGTGTTTTTAGGTCTGAATTGGTGGGCATGTTCGCTACCTCTCAATGCCAGGCTGTCGGGAATCAGCCAAAAATCGCTTGCTGTATTCCTGCCTGCAATTCAGGTGCCATTGATTAAGGGCGGTGGTTTCACGTGGAACACCGAGGAGGAAAGAACGGAAGGGAGTTCCACGTGAAACAGGAATCTGTTTCGTGAGGCCGGGTGTGAATGAGGGCGCTTCCGTTGACACAAAAAAGCCGCATCTGGAGATGCGGCTTTGAAAGGATCGCTATGGAGTGAGGTGTTAGCCCGCCAGGAGCGAGATGTCCGCGACACCCAGGAACAGGCTGCGAAGCTGGCTGAGTAGCGCAAGCCGGTTTGCCCTGACCGCTGGATCGTCGGCCATTACCATAACTTCATCAAAGAAACGGTCGACCGGCTCCTGGAGCTGGGCCAGTTGTTCGAGCGCGGGTTGGTAGTCCCCTTTGGCGAACAGTGGCGCCAATGACGTATCGAGCTCAGCAACCTTATGTGCTAATTGCACCTCGGCATCATCGGCCAGCAATGCTTGGTTAACTGCGTTGCCGATCTCACCTTCCTGCTTGTTGAGGATGTTGGAAACGCGCTTATTGGCTGCGGCAAGCGCTTCAGCCTGTGGCAGCGTCCGGAAATGAGCAACGGCATGAACCCGCTGATCGAAGTCCAGGGGGCGGCTTGGGCGCAGAGCGTGAACAGCCAGATAGTTATCGACCGCAATTCCGCGTTCGTCATACCAAGCGCGGAAACGTTCCAGCATGAACTCGAGTACCTGTTCAACTACAGACTCCTGGGCCGGGAGTGCGCCGTATTGATCGGCGGCGGCCTGGAGCAGTGTGCGAAGGTCGAGTGGCAGCTGTTTCTCGATCAGTATACGAAGCACGCCTAGAGAGGCACGGCGCAGGGCGAACGGATCCTTGGAGCCGGTCGGTGGCTGGTTGATGCCGAACAGCCCAACGAGAGTGTCGATGCGGTCAGCCAGGGCTACCGCGATGCCGGTACCGGTGGTGGGGAGTTCGTCACCGTGATGGCGCGGCATATAATGCTCGTTCTGCGCCAGCGCGACCTCTTCGGGTTCGCCATCGTTGAGCGCATAGTGGTAACCCATCAGGCCCTGAAGTTCGGGAAACTCAAGCACCATCTCGGTGACCAGGTCCGCCTTGCAGAGTTGACCGGCACGCTCAGCCTGGGCCTTATCTGTCCCACACTCCTCGGCAATGCGACCCGCCAGCCCGGCAATACGGGTGGTTTTGTCGTGGACGGTGCCCAGCTGCTGTTGGAAAACGATCGATTTTAAAGACTCGGTGCGCGAGGCAAGCGTCCGGTTCTTATCGGTCTCAAAGAAAAACGCAGCGTCGGAAAGGCGCGGACGGATAACCTTCTCGTTACCTTCGATCACCTGGCTCGGGTCTTTGGACTCGATATTCGATACGGTGATGAAGTACGGCATCAGGTTGTTGTCGTCATCCAGTAGATGGAAGTACTTTTGGTTATCCGCCATGGTGGAGATGAGTGCCTGAGAAGGGACCTCCAGGAAGCGTTCCTCGAAACGACCGGTCAGGGCGACGGGCCACTCGTTCAGCGCGGTGACCTCATCGAGCAAGTCCTCTGAAATAACAACGTTGCCCCCCACCTTTTTGGCTTCATCGAGAAGCTGTTCGCGGATCAGGGCTTTACGCTCCTCAAAGTCAGCGATGACATAACCTTTCTCTTTGAGAACTGAAGCGTATTCGCGGCCGGAGAAAAGCTCGATCGGCTGGTTGTAATGGAACCGATGTCCGCGCGTGTGGCGGTCGGATTTATGCCCGAGGATTTCACAGGTCACTACCTCGTCACCAAACAGCATAACTTGCCATTTCACCGGACGGACAAACTCGGTTCTTGAGGATCCCCAGCGCATGCGCTTGGGGATCGGCAGCTTGTCGAGCGCACGGGTGATGATAGCAGGGAGCTGAGGTGCAACCGGGCTGGCGGGATTGACCTGCTCGAAACAGATCTTGCCACCCTCTTCGCTCAGTTGATCCACGGTGGTGCCACATTTACGTGCGAAGCCTTCCAGTGCTTTACTGGGCTTGCCCTGGTCGTCGTAGGCAATATTGACCGGGGGGCCCTGAACCTTGGTGCGACTCTCCGGTACTTCGGTTTGGAGGTCCGTTACCAGGAGTGCGAGGCGACGCGGTGCCGCGTAGGAGGTGAAACCAGACTGGGCCACACTCTCTTTACCCAGAAGCTCAGTCAGCCCTGCTTTGACTTCGGATTCAAGCGCAGCAGAGAGCGATTTGAGTGCTTTAGGGGGCAGCTCTTCGGTGCCCAGTTCGAATAGAAAATCCTTGGCGGACATCAATGAGCCTCCTCTTCAGTCGCCGCTAATACTTCGTCACGCAGTGCCGGGTCCGCCATTGGGAAGCCAAGAGCATGCCGGGAATTGAAATAGGCATGGGCCACGTCGCGGGCCAGGGTGCGTACGCGGAGAATGTAACGTTGGCGCTCGGTAACCGAAATGGCGTGACGGGCGTCCAGCAGGTTGAAGGTGTGCGACGCCTTCAGCACATGCTCATAGGCAGGAAGCGGTAACGGCTTGTCCAGACCAAGTAGCTTGTTGCATTCGCGCTCGTGGTATTCAAAGTTACTGAACAGTGTATCCACATCCGCGTGTTCGAAGTTATAGGTGGATTGCTCCACTTCGTTCTGGTGGTACACATCACCGTAAGTGACGATGTCGCCATTGGGGCTGCGAGACCAGATCAGGTCGTAAACGCTATCGACCTTTTGCAGATACATGGCGATACGCTCAAGGCCATAGGTGAGCTCACCGGTCACCGGGTAGCACTCCAGGCCGCCTGCCTGCTGGAAGTAGGTGAACTGGGTAACCTCCATGCCGTTAAGCCAGATCTCCCAGCCCAGTCCCCAGGCACCCAGCGTGGGGGATTCCCAGTTATCCTCGACGAACCGGATATCGTGCACGAGCGGATCGACACCGATATGCTCAAGTGACTGCAGGTAGAGTTCCTGGATGTTGTCGGGGTTGGGCTTGAGAACCACCTGGAACTGGTAGTAATGCTGAAGCCGGTTCGGGTTTTCTCCGTAACGGCCATCAGTGGGGCGGCGGCTCGGCTGAACATACGCGGAGCGCCATTTTTCGGGGCCGATGGCCCGTAGGAAAGTAGCGGGGTGAAAGGTGCCCGCACCTACCTCGAGATCCAGCGGCTGAACCACGACGCAGCCCTGCTCGGCCCAAAATTGCTGCAGGGCCAGGATCAGTCCCTGGAAAGTGCTAACGTCTGGATTTACCTTGTCAGTCACGGAAATCACCATTGAATTCGAAGTGAACAAATAAGCGGCAAAGTATACATGATCCGTACGCTCAGCGGGCCTTGCCTGCCAGTTTTCCGGCGCTAAAACCGAGCAAGGGCCCACTGATCGAAGAGTGACGTATAATCCCGGTGTCGAAAACAGGAGGATACCGATTGAAAGACGTGAAGGTCGCGCTGGTGATCGGCGCCATGGCACTGTTGTCGCTGCTGAGCCTGAAACGCGCGCAGCAACTCGGAAAATGGCTCGGACGGCGCTTGTATAAGTCGGGTCCCGATAACGGACTTTGCCGAGCCACTCGCGTGAATGTGGAGGTATGTTTCCCGGCGCTTACAGAGGATGAACGGGAAGCACTGATTCGTGAGAGCCTGGAGCAGACCGGCTGCTCCCTGGCCGAATCCGGTATCTCCTGGTTCTGGAAGCCGGAACGGGCGCTAAAGACTGTGGTCGCCGTAGAGGGTGAAGCGCTGATTCGTGATGAGCTGGAGGCCGGTCGTGGGATTCTGCTCATCGCCCCCCATCTGGGTAATTGGGAGGTGATGAACCTCTACCTGTCGCGTCACTACCCGGTAACCGCCATGTATAAGCCGCCCCGGCAAAAGATGCTCAACGATCTTATTCTCAAGCGCCGAGGCCGTTTGGGGTCGTCTATGGCGCCCGCCGATGCCAAGGGGGTGCGTATGGTGCTCAAGGCGCTGCGCAGGGGCGAGATTGTGGGTATCCTCCCGGATCAGGAACCGGAGCGGGAAAGCGGTGTCTATGCGCCCTTCTTTGGCCAGCCGGCACTGACGATGAAGCTCTTCCCCCAGCTGGCGGCGCAGACCGGCGTCAAGGTGGTCTGCGGTTATGCTCATCGGCTACCGGACGGGGCTGGCTTCGAACTCCGCTTCAGTGAGGCGGATCCCGGGATAAACAGCAAAGACCTGCTGGAGTCGGCGCAAGCGCTGAACCGGAGTATCGAGCGCTGTGTCAGTGAAAGTCCGGCCCAATATCAGTGGGAGTACAAACGGTTCAATACCCGCGAAGATGGTGCCCGGGGGCCCTATGGTAAACGCCGATAGGGCCCCCATTGCGTTTAGCGACGCCAGAAGGCCGGGGACAGCAGAACCAGTAGCGTGAACACCTCAAGGCGGCCCAGCAGCATCGCCAGACACAGAATCCACTTGGCGGTGTCATCCAGATCACCATAATGCAGGGCCACGTCACCCAGGCCCGGGCCCAGGTTGTTCAGGGTGGCGCCCACGGCGGACCAGGCGGTTACCTGATCAAGTCCGGTGGCCAGCAGGCCGATCAGCATGATGACGAACACCAGCAGATAGACCGAGAAGAAGCCCCAGACCGCTTCCAGCACCGGGTCCCCAATGGGACGGCGCCCCAGCTTAACCGGAATGACCGCGTTGGGGTGGATAAGGCGCAGGATCTCGCGGTGCCCCTGCTTCAGGATCAGCAAAATTCGAATCACCTTCATGCCGCCGCCGGTCGACCCGGCACAGCCGCCTGCAAAAGCGGCCACGAAAAGCATGAACGGCAGCATGGACGGCCAGTGGGCGAAGTCGGCAACGCTGAACCCGGTGGTGGTCGCAATGGACACGACCATGAAGCCTGCCTTGCGTATCCCTTCCAGCGGTTCGAACGTGGCGGTCATGACCAGCGAAGCGAAGGTGATGGCTGTAACCCCGGCCAGCAGGCTCAGGTAGAACTTGAATTCCGGGTCTTTGAAGTAGTGCAGCAATGTCTTCTGTCGCCAGGCGAAGAAGTGCAGACCAAAGTTAACGCCCGAAACCAGCATAAAGAAAATGCAGATCGCCTCGATCAGCGGATTGTCAAAATAGGCGATGCTGGCGTCATGGGTGGAGAAGCCACCAATTGCTACCGTGGCAAAGCTATGCCCGATGGCGTCGAACAGGGTCATCCCGGCCGCCCAATAACCCAGTGCACAGGCGATGGTCAGCGACAGGTAGATGTACCAAAGAGCCTTGGCCGTTTCTGTAATACGGGGCGTCAACTTGGAATCCTTGACCGGGCCGGGCGTCTCGGCGCGGTAGAGCTGCATCCCCCCGATCCCGAGCATCGGCAGGATTGCCACGGCCAGTACAATGATCCCCATACCGCCAAGCCACTGAAGCTGCTGACGATAATACAGCAGTGACTTGGGCAGTGAGTCGAGTCCGGTCATCACCGTGGCACCGGTGGTGGTCAGCCCCGACAGCGATTCAAAAATCGCGTCAGTAAAACTCAGGTGCGGAGAATCGGACAGCTGCAGCGGCAGGGAACCCGCCGCGGCCAGCACACTCCAGAACAGCACGGTAATGAGAAAGCCGTCACGGGTGCGCAGGTCCTGTTTGACCCGATAAACCGGTATCCAGATCACAAAGCCGATCAGCAGCGTAATTCCAAACGCGATTGCAAAGGCGGCGGAAGCGCCATCGTTATAGAACAGCGAGACAGCCAGAGGGGGAAGCTGAGTGATACTGAAGATCATCAGCAGGATCCCCAGAATGCGCAGAATCACTTTGAAGTGCATGGAACCGCTCGCTACTCAGAATCAGAAAAAGGTTAACCCGACCTGGAACAGACGCTCTACATCATTGATGCGCCGGTTATCGACCAGGAACAACACCACATGATCGCCGTTCTCCACAACCACATCATCATGAGCGATCAGGACTTCATCCTTACGAATGATGGCGCCGATGGTGGTCCCGGCGGGCAACGGAATCTCTTCGATGGTTCGCCCTACGACCTTGGAGCTGCGTGAGTCGCCATGGGCGACCGCCTCCAGTGCCTCGGCCGCGCCGCGGCGCAGGGAGTGGACAGCGGCCACATCGCCTCGCCGGACATGGGTCAGCAGCGCGCCGATGGTGGTTTGTTGAGGAGAAATCGCGATATCGATCGCCCCGCCCTGCACCAGGTCCACATAGGCCGGGTTGTTGATCAGTGTCATGACTGTCCGGACGCCGAGCCGTTTGGCGAGCATGGAGGCCATGATGTTGGCTTCATCATCGTTGGTGAGGGCGCAGAATACGTCCGTGTCTTCGATGTTTTCTTCGAGCAGCAGGTCCCGGTCCGAGGCGCTGCCGTGCAGAACAATGGTGTGATCAAGCTGGCGTGCCAGCTGGTTACAGCGCCCGATATCCCGCTCGATGATTTTGACCTGGAGCTGATTTTCGATGCTGCTGGCAAGGCGTGCACCAATGTTACCGCCGCCGGCGATCATAATTCGCTTATAGGGGTTATCCAGGCGGCGAAGCTCGCTCATCACTGAGCGAATATCCCGACGGGCCGCGATAAAAAATACCTCGTCATCGGCTTCGATAACCGTGTCCCCCTTGGGGATGATCGGTCGGTCCTGGCGGAAAATGGCGGCAACCCGCGTATCCACGTTGGGCATATGAGCACGCAGATAGGCGATCTCACGGCCAACCAAAGGCCCCCCGTAGTAGGCACGAACCGCGACCAGCTGTGCCTGTCCTTCCGCAAAGTCGAGCACCTGGAGAGCGCCCGGGTGCTGGATCATGCGCTTGATGTGCATGGTTACCAGCTCTTCCGGGCTGATCAGAACGTCGATCGGTATCGCTTTGTCATCGAAGATCGCCTTGTTCTTCTGCAGGTAGTCATGTTCGCGGACGCGGGCGATTTTGGTGGGGACGTTGAACAGCGTCTGTGCCACCTGACAGGCGATCATGTTGACCTCGTCACTGTTGGTGACCGCGATCAGCATGTCCGCATCAAGGGCGCCGGCCTGCTCTAGCACACTGGGGTGCGATGCCTTGCCTTCGATGGTGCGGATATCGAGCCGGTCCTGCAGCTCACGCAGGCGACCGGGATCGGTATCGACAACGGTAATATCATTGGCTTCGTTGGCGAGGTGATCGGCAAGCGAGCCACCCACCTGGCCGGCCCCCAGGATAATGATCTTCATTCCGCTTCTCTGTCCGAATCTGATTCCGCATGATCGGTGGATGCCCGGGTCAATACGGCGTAAAAGAAACCGTCGTGGCCTCCCTGTGTGGGAAATAGCTGGATACCGGTGTCTCGCTTTAATCCATCGGGGAGTGTCGGTATCTGTATACAGGCGTCGGCGTGGAGTTTAACAAAGCGTTCGATAATCCGCTCATTCTCTTGTGGGAATACCGAACAGGTCGCGTAGACCAGCCGGCCGCCCGGGCGCAGCATGCCCCACAGATTTTGCAGGATGTTGAGCTGTAGCCGGGCCAGTTCCGCAATGTCCTCGTTACGGCGTAGAAGCTTGATATCCGGGTTACGCCGGATAACCCCGCTGCCGCTGCACGGGGCGTCTACCAGAATCCGGTCAAAGGGTTGACCGTCCCACCAGTCCCGGGCGCTGGCATCACCCAACTCCACCTTGCATTCGTGGGCAAGCTGTAAACGTTCAAGATTGTCGCGCATGCGCTCGATGCGCGAAGGTTCCATCTCGACGGCAACCACTTCCCCCAGGTCAGAATGAGCTTCCAGAAGATGACAGAGCTTTCCGCCGGGCGCGGCACAGGCGTCGAGAACACGGTCCCCGGTTTCCGCCGCGAGCAGCATGTCGGCGAACTGCGCCGCTTGATCCTGAACGCTGAAATAGCCCTGCTCAAAACCCGGTAGCTTGGCGGTGTCACACGGGGTGGTGAGTGTCAACGCGGTGTCGGGAAGGCTCAACACTTGGGCATCCAGAGATTCGGCATGGAGCAGCTCCAACGCTCTCTCCCGCGTAAGTTTGCGCTTATTAACACGGAGGGTCATAGGGGCCTGGCAGTCGTTGGCCTGCAAAATGGCTTGCCACTGCTCGGGCCAGTTGCCGCGGAGCTTGCCGATGAACCAGTCCGGATGATTCCAGCGGAACTGCTCATTGTCCGCCAGGCCTGCTTCAATGCTCTCACTTTCCCGTTGGTAGCGCCGCAGTACACCGTTAAACAGGCTGCGTGCCCAGCTTTTGTCGAGCATGCCGACCGCGTCGACCGTCTCGTTGACGGCCGCGTGCGGTGGGATACGCAGGCTGCGTAACTGATACAAGCCAACCAGTAGCAGCGCGTGAAGGTCCTGGTCCGTGGCTTTGAAGGGCCGCTTCAGCAAAGCGCCGGCAATGGCATCGAGCCGGTAATAGTCGCGCAGTACGCCGTAGCACATCTGCTGTAGCAGGGGGCGATCCTGGCTGGGGCAGTGTTCCAGTGCCTGAGGTAGCAGGGACTTGAGCGAACCTCTATGGGCTAACAGGCGTGTTAAAACAGTGCTGGCTTGATACCGAATATTCATGCGCTCAGCCTAATGTTGAACCGACGGCAAAGCGCTTGCCGTGGGCGTTCAATAATGCGGACACCGGGGTGGGTTTGCCACCGGGCAGTTGCACGCTCGTCAACGCCAGCCGGCCCGAGCCGGTCGAGACAATCAGCGCCTCTTTGGTATGTGCCACGATTGTACCCGGAGCCGGGTCCGTGGTGGCCTCCGCAACATGGGCCGCCCAGACGCGCAGCGTCTTACCTTCATGCTCAGTGTAGGCCACGGGCCAGGGGTTGAGGCCCCTGATCTGGCGCGCCAGCGTCTCGGCGTCAGCGGACCAGTCCAGTGCTCCTTCTGCCTTTTCCAGCTTGTGGGCATAGGTGGCCTGACTATCATCCTGAGGTTCTGCGTTCAACGTGCCCTGTTTGAGCTGTTCGAGCGCCTGGCACAGGGCGTTTCCACCCAACACAGAGAGTCGGTCGTGAAGTTCGCCACTGGTTTCGTTCGCGCCGATTTCACAGCTGGTTTTGAGCAGCATCGGCCCGGTATCCAGCCCCGCCTCCATCTGCATGATGGTAATACCGGTTTCGCGATCGCCTGCCAATACGGCTCGATGAATCGGCGCAGCACCGCGCCAACGGGGCAAAAGGGAGGCGTGAACATTGATGCAACCCAGGGAGGGTATATTCAGAACCTCCCGGGGCAAGATCAGTCCGTAGGCGGCAACGACCATTAAATCCGGTTTGAGAGCGGCTAACTCCGCCTGGGCAGCCTCGTCGCGCAGGCTCTGTGGCTGGTAAACCGGGAGCTCATGTTGCTCGGCGAGCTGCTTCACCGGACTTGCAGTCAACTTTCTGCCGCGCCCCGCGGGACGGTCCGGCTGCGTGTAAACCGCGATCACGTTATGACCGGCGTTAAGCAGTGCAGAAAGACTGGCGGCAGCGAAATCCGGGGTACCGGCAAATATGATCTTCAACGGCTCATTGGGCATCGCACGGGCTCTCTTATCGGGTCTGGAATAAAAAACAGGCTTGCGTCGCAAGCCTGTCTCTGTTCGGATCGTGATCGGCCTTACTGGCTGGTTGCTTCGAGTCGATGCTTTTTCTCCAGTTTGCCCCGAATGCGATTGCGCTTCAGGGTGGAGAGGTAATCGACAAACAGCTTGCCGTTGAGGTGATCGAGCTCATGCTGGATACAGACCGCCAGCAGGCCGTCCGCCACAAAGTTCTGAGGGTTGCCGTCACGGTCCAGTGAGGTAACCTCGATGGAGTTTGGGCGGGTTACGTTCTCGAAAAAGCCGGGGACGGACAGACAGCCCTCCTGCATCTCTTCGAGGGCTTCGTCCAGAATCTTGTAGTCTGGATTAACCAGAACCAGCGGTTCGGATTGATCCTCGGACAGATCGATGGTTACGATGCGTTTATGGACGTTGACCTGAGTCGCGGCCAAACCGATGCCCGGCGCGTCGTACATGGTCTCGAACATGTCGTCGATCAGCTGGCGGATCTCATCATCGACCTGCTCGACAGGTTCGGCGATGGTACGTAAACGGGGGTCGGGGAATTCAAGAATCTTGAGTTTGGACATATTATCTGCTTAAACGGACGTTCGACCCGGTTGTGAGTGAAGAAATGACGGGTAGAACCTATTATACTCATAATGTTGTCTAATGCATGCTCAGACGCCTTTGAACCTGCCAGCCGGCCGGGATGCGGAGGTTGTTTGCGTTACAAGGGAACTGAACAATGAACCGATTGCTTTGCGCATCGCTGACAGCGGCTTGCCTGCTGCTTGGCAGCCCGGCACAGGCAGAGGTCCGGCAGGACCGAATCGAGTTGGCTGAAGGGCATCCGACCGAATATGTCGTGGTCAAGGGTGACACACTTTGGGACATCTCTGGCCGCTTCCTCAAACTGCCCTGGCTGTGGCCCGAGATCTGGGATGTAAACCCCCAGATCGACAACCCGCACCTGATCTATCCTGGCGATGTGATCTATCTCCGTTGGGTGGATGGTCAGCCAAGACTCAGCCTCCAGCGTGGTGGCGTTAAAAAACTGAGTCCCCAGGCACGGGTGCAGCCGCTGGATCAAGCGATTCCAGCGATTCCGCTGCGCGATATCATCGGCTTCCTGACCGATAACGTGATTGTTGATCAGGATTACCTGGATGGCGCACCTTACGTGCTGGCCGGTGATAATAACCGCATCATCTCGGGTGCCGGTGATCGGGTCTACGCGCGCGGTGAGCCGGTGGGGGATCTGAGTCATCAGGGCGTGTTCCGCCCAGCCCGCGCTTACAATGATCCGGTCACTAACGAGTTGCTGGGTTATGAGCTCTACAAGGTCGCTGAAGGGCGGATCATGGCCAAGGATGATCAGACCGGGGTGTTGAGCTTCGACCTTTATGAAAGCCTTGAAGAGGTGCGAGTGCAGGACCGGCTTGTGCCTGACAGTGAATATCGCATCCAGTCGGTGTTTTATCCGGAGACCGGCCCGGCGCTGGATAATGCAGTGATCCTGGATGTGCTTGGTGGCGTTGCCCACATTGGTCAGTACGATGCAGTCGCGCTTAACGTCGGCGCCCGCGAAGGTGTTGAGCCCGGTCATGTTCTGGCAGTCTATAGTCGGGGCGAAGAGGTAAAGGATCCGGTCAATAACGAGACGGTTCTGTTACCTTCCGAGCGTGCCGGCGAACTGATGATATTCAAGGTGTTCGACAAGATGAGCTACGGTCTGGTGATGCGTGCGACCCGGGCCATGGCTGTCGGAGACGAGCTGCGCCAACCCTGATAGTTAACGAGTAAAGCTATTATGAGCGATCCAAGGGACTGGATCGCCGCGATTCAGTTACCCGGGATGGGGGCTTCCACGTTGGCGCGACTGGCCGACGCGGGTGTCGCGGCTTTCGATCTTTTCAACCTCTCACCCAGTGACCTTAAGGCACTGTCTCTGCGGTCGGCGACGCGCCATGCGTTGACCGATTCGATGCGCGTTGATGCCCTGTTCCAGCAGGCCGATACCTGGATCGAACAGGCCCATAATCATGGCTGGACGCTACTGGCGTTGGATCACCCTTTCTACCCGGACCTCCTGCGCCAATTGACAGACCCGCCCGCCCTGCTCTGGGTCTGGGGCTCCGGAGAACTGCTCTCGATGCCACAACTTGCAATGGTCGGTAGTCGCCAGGCAACCCGTGAGGGGCTGCGGTCCGCGTATCGTTTCGCCGATGAGCTGACCAAGGGTGGCTTGATTATCACCAGTGGACTGGCACGCGGTATCGACGGTGCTGCCCACCAGGCTGCCGTGGATAACCGAGCAGCGACCCTCGCCGTTCTGGGGACCGGTCTCGATCAGCTGTACCCTCGCGCTAATCAGTCACTGGCTCGGTCGATTGTGGAGTACGGCGGTGCCATCATCAGTGAGTATCCCCCGGGAACCGCGCCCAGGGCCGGCCACTTTCCCCGCCGTAACCGGATTATCAGCGGCCTTTCGGTCGGTACGCTAGTGGTTGAGGCGGCCACCCGGAGCGGGTCACTGATCACCGCCCGGCAGGCACTGGAAAACGGCCGTGAAGTGTTTGCCCTGCCTGGGTCGATTCATAACCCCCTCAGTCGCGGATGTCATGCGTTGATCAAGGAGGGCGCCCATCTGGTGGAAACAAGTCATGATATACTCGCGCAACTGGGGCCAATGCTTGGCGCATTATCCGACAGCGTGCGCGCCCCGAGCGAAGAAAAGGCAGAGGAGCCGGACGATCCATTGCTGGCTTCAATCCCTTTTTCACCCGTTGGTTTCGACCAGTTGGCGCAGGAGCACGGGCTACAGGCGGGCGAGTTGCAGCAGGCGTTGATGCGCCTTGAGCTTCAAGGGTTGATCGAGATGCGTGGAGCGATGATTCAGCGCTGCTGAGCCGGTTGCAATAGCGCCGCCAAGCCGTTAGTTTTCCGGCTATTTCCCAGGCGGAGTTAGATGTGAACAGTTGGCATATTCGTCAGGCGGTGCGTGTGCTTCAGAGCGGCGGCATCATCGCCTACCCCACCGAGGCCGTTTGGGGGCTCGGTTGTGATCCGTTTAACGAAGAGGCGGTACGTCGCCTGTTGACGATCAAACGCCGTCCCGAATTTAAAGGGCTGATACTCGCGGCGGCTTCACGCGCGCAGATCGCGCCCCTTGAGAGCCCGTTGAATGTTCAACAACGGGAGCAGCTTGATGCGACCTGGCCTGGGCCCAATACCTGGCTGCTGCCCGATCCGCAGGGGCTGGTACCGGTCTGGGTTAAGGGGCAGCATGCGAGAGTTGCGGTGCGGGTCAGTGCGCATCCTGTGGTCCAGGCCCTTTGTGAATCCTTTGGCGGGCCCATTATCTCGACTTCAGCTAATCCTGCCAGCGCTGAGCCGGCAAAGGATAAGCTGAAAGTGAGGACATACTTCGGTGATGATATAGATTACTTGGTGCCCGGTCGTCTCGGCGGCCTGGACCGACCAACGGTAATTCGCGATATATCAAGTAATATAACGATTAGAAAGTAGTAAGTACTTACTTTGGAGTTTGCTATGGCTGCACCAGACGCCCAGGCCGTTAAAGCCTACCTGCTCGATCTACAGGATAGAATCTGCGCCGGGCTGGAAGCCGCGGATGGTGGTGCCCGCTTTGAGGAAGACAGCTGGCAGCGCGAAAAAGGCGGTGGCGGCCGGTCCCGGGTGATCAAAAACGGTGGCGTGTTCGAAAAAGGCGGCGTGAATTTTTCCCACGTATTTGGGGATGGCTTACCGGGGTCTGCAACGGCGCATCGGCCGGAGTTGGCCGGGCGTCAGTTTCAGGCCATGGGCGTCTCGCTGGTCATGCATCCGACTAATCCTTATGTCCCTACCTCCCATGCGAATGTTCGCTTCTTCATCGCTGAAAAAGAGGGCGAGGCACCCGTCTGGTGGTTTGGCGGCGGTTTTGACCTGACGCCCTACTACGGTAATCGAGAGGATTGTGTTCACTGGCATCAGGTTGCGCGTTCCGCCTGTGTGCCTTTCGGGGAGGATATCTATCCCCGCTTTAAGGCATGGTGTGATACCTATTTTTATCTGCGCCACCGGGACGAGCCCCGTGGGGTGGGTGGTCTGTTTTTCGATGACCTGAACGAACCGGGGTTTGATGACAGCTTCGCGTTGATGCGCTCGATCGGTGATGCGTACCTGCCCGCGTACCTGCCGATCGTGGAGCGTCGCCGGGATATGCCCTATGGCGATCGGCAGCGCGATTTCCAGCTCCACCGCCGCGGGCGCTACGTGGAGTTCAACCTGGTTTACGACCGAGGCACGCTGTTTGGTCTGCAATCGGGCGGGCGCACGGAATCGATTCTCATGTCGTTGCCTCCCGAGGTGCGCTGGGACTACAACTGGGCTGCGCAAGGGGCGGAAGAAGCGGAACTCACGGAGTATTACCTGCAATCGAGAGACTGGCTGGGAGAGGCTAAAGCATGAGCGATCAATACGCGGTATTCGGTAACCCGATCAGCCATAGCAAATCGCCGGAAATACACCGCGCCTTTGCAGAGCAGACCGGCGAGCCGGTGGTATACGGTGCCGAGTGTGTCCAAGAAGCAGAGTTTGAATCGCGGGTTCGGGCGTTCTTTGCCGAGGGTGGTCGTGGCCTGAATATCACGGTGCCTTTTAAGCAGAAAGCCTGGGCCATGTGTCAGTCGCGCTCCCCCGCCGCTGAACGCGCCGGCGCGGTAAACACACTTTTTTTGAATGACAGGGGCGAGCTGTGTGGCGATAACACCGACGGTATCGGTTTGGTTAATGATCTGCAAATCAATAACCGGGTGCGGCTCAAAGGCAGTCGTGTCCTGATGCTCGGTGCCGGTGGTGCAGTACGCGGTGTTCTTGAACCTTTCCTGGCAGCAGGCGTTGTAGAGATAGTGATTGCTAACAGAACGGTCTCCACAGCCCGTGAACTGGCCAATTCATTCAGTGATCTGGGTTCGGTTTCCGGCGTTGGGTTTAAGGAGATTGGGCCTGCACCGTTCGATGTGATCGTGAACGGTACGTCGGCCAGCCTGCAGGGCGAGCTGCCGCCATTGCCGGATGCGATCGTGGCTGGCGGCACTGCCTGCTATGACATGATGTACGGTGCTGAACCAACCCCGTTTTGCCGGTGGGCGCGTGATCGGGGAGCGCGGAAAGTGATTGATGGGTTGGGCATGCTGGTTGAGCAGGCGGCCGAGTCGTTTCGCATCTGGCGAGGCGTGCGGCCCGACGGTCAGCCCGTTGTCGAGGCGATTCGTCAGCAGCTAACCCGCTGATTCTCTTGCATTGCCGGCAGAGCGAACGGTATAACGGAAGAGAACTCTCTGTTGTGGGGCCGCCCTATGGAAAAGCATCTGCCGCTCGAACCTGAGGCGCTGTACCGAACCTGCGAAACGGACCTGCTTCCTTTTCGGACCACTGAAACGCTCGAACCCTTTACTGGCTTTTTTGGCCAGGAACGTGCACTTGAGGCGATGGAGTTCGGCATCGGGATGCAGCGTCCCGGGTACAACCTCTTTGTCATGGGTAACCCTCACACCGGTCGTTTTTCCTTCGCCACCGTCAATTTAAAAGGGGTGGCCAAGAAACAGCATAAGCCGTCCGACTGGTGTTACCTGAACAATCTGACCGATGCTCGCTATCCCAAGGTGCTTAAACTGCCCGCAGGAAAGGCGGGACGTTTTCGGCGCGATCTCGATCATCTGTTCGACAATATACTGACCGAGCTTCCGGCAGCCTTTGAGAGCCCGGGCTACCAGCGCCTGAAGGGCCGAATTGAGCGCGATTTTAATCGGCGCTATGACCAGGCGATCGAGGAGATCGAAGCGCGGGGGCGTGAGTGCAGTATCGCGGTGTATCGCGATTCCGGGCAAATCGGTTTTACGCCGGTGGCGAATGGCCAGGCGATGGACGAGGCCCAGTTTTCGGCACTGCCCGAGGAGGAGCGCGAGACCTTCCAGCGCAATATCGCCGAGCTAGAGGACCTGTTAAACGATAATCTCACCGAGCTACCCAAATGGCGTCGGGAAGCGGCCGAACAGATGCGTGAGCTTGAGCGGGATACCGCCAGACAAGCCGTATCACCGCTTATCCAGGGTGTGAAAGAGAAATATACCAACCTGTCCGGTGTGCCGGCGATGCTTGACCAGGTTGAGCGTGACCTGATCAAAAACGGCGCTGAGCTGGTGGCTGAAGGGGTGATGGAAACCAAGACAGATGCGATGCGTCGCGCCTGGCTTGAGGAAAATTACGGGCTGAACCTGTTGGTCGACAATGATAAGACCAAAGGAGCTCCAGTCGTTTTTGAAGCCCACCCCAGCTATGACAACCTGTTTGGTCGTATCGAATACACCAGCGAAATGGGTGCGATGGTCACCAATTACCAGCTGATCCGAGCCGGTGCGCTGCATCGGGCCAATGGCGGTTATTTGGTGCTGGAGGCGGAAAAGCTACTCGAGCAGCCGTTCGTGTACAGTGCGCTCAAGCGTGCGCTTAAAGCCCACGAGATCCGGATCGAAAATCCGGTAAGCGAATACACCGGGGTTAACACCATTACGCTTAACCCGGAACCGGTTCCGCTCAATGTCAAAATCGTGCTGATTGGCGGACGCGATACCTACTATTTGCTGCAGGAGCTGGATCACGACTTCGAGAAAATGTTCCGCGTTGTCGTCGACTTTGACGAAGATGTGGCCCGCTCTGCCCAGTCGATACGCCATTATGCGCGTCTTATGAAAACACTCGCTGCTGAAGAGAAGCTGGCGCCCTTGACTCGTGAGGGGGTTGCGCGTCTGGTGGAGCACAGCTCACGGCTGGCGCAGGATCAGGAGTTGTTATCGGCACACATCGGTGAGTTGGTCGACCTTCTCTGTGAGGCTGATTACCGCCGGCGCGAGAAGAAAGATGAATATATCAACGCGATCCACGTGGAACATGCCCTTGCCGCCAAGGAGCGGCGAACCGGTCGACTGGCGCAGAAAATCCTCGATGGAATCGTCAATGAAACCGTGCTGATCGATACGGAGGGTGAGGCTGTCGGTAAATCCAACGGCCTTACCGTCCTTCAGGTCGGCGATGTTTCTTTCGGTACGCCTGCCCGGATCACGGCAACGGTGCACCCGGGCAACCGGGGAATCGTGGATATCGAGCGCGAAGTTACCCTGGGGCAGCCCATTCACTCTAAGGGCGTGTTAATCCTCTCTGGTTACCTGGGCCACCGCTATGCGAAGGATTTCCCGCTGTCGCTTTCGGCCAGCATCGCGATGGAGCAATCCTACGGCTATATCGACGGCGACAGTGCATCGTTGGCTGAGATCTGTACGCTGATTTCGGCGCTGACCCATATACCGATTCTTCAGCAATATGCGCTGACCGGCTCAATTAACCAGTACGGCGAAGTTCAGGCTATTGGCGGCGTCAACGAGAAGATCGAAGGTTTCTTCAGGCTGTGCTCGACCCGGGTGCTCAATGGTAAACAGGGCGTGATTATCCCGAAGGCGAACGTGCGTAATCTGATGCTGAAGCGTGAGGTTGTGGAAGCGGTCGAGGCCGGCCGGTTCCGGGTCTATGCTGTGGCTACAGTGGATGAATGTCTGGAGATCTTGACCGGAAAGCCCGCGGGCCGGGTAAAAGCCGATGGGCAGTTTACCCAGCGCAGCATTGGTGCCCAGGTGGTGAAACGGCTCAGGGAGATTGCCAAGGCCAAAGCGTAGTGCGTCTTGGCCTTGGTGGTTCAGGCTAGCGAGGAGAACAGAGCCAGATGGTTGTCCCAGGCGAGGTCGCTGAGCATGGGGGGGAGCATTAACGGTTCCCGGTAGTCCTCCAGCGGGTAAAGTGCATAACAGCGGCCGCGTCCGGTGCTGGCGATAAAGCAGCCATCCTCTGTGGTGGCTGCCAGCCCACATCCATCGCTGGCGGTGAGGCTGGTCAGGAAGCGATCCTCTTTTATATCCCAGAAGGTAATAAGATCGCCGCGAGGTGCACTGACAGCGGCTACATGCCCGCTGCGATCAAACCGTGCGCTGCCGCAATAATGCGCCATCTCGCGATTTATTGCGGGTGGGGCCGGCATCAGCTTGATTGCTTCTCCTCGGCGATGAACCGCAACCAGCGGTTTGTCGTCGCTTTCGTCGCCCTGATACTGGAGTGCAAGTATCACCGTGCCGGCCGCATTCACATCCATATGTCGGATGCTGAGCTGGTGGTCTTCCGGGTCCAGAAAACGTTGTTCCAGCAGCTGGCCACTCGCCAGGTCGATGTATGCCAAAGAGGGTTTCATTGTTTCGATATTGAGCTTATCCCGGCCATCGGTCAGGATACCGCCATTGGCGACGATCACGGTTGATTGATCCGGCGTAAGCAGCAGCTCGTGGGGCCCGACTCCGTAACTGGGAAAGTCGGTGATCGGCATATTCCCGCTGCCTGACACGCTATAGCGCGTGACCCGGCCCTGACCGGTCTCGATATCCATTTCAGTGACTAACAGGGCATCTCCGTCGGAGGTAAAGATCGCGTGACCATAAAAGTGACGGCCCGGCTGCGGCTTGATCCGTGAAACCAGCTCACCCTTGCGGTAGTCCACCAGATCGATGTAATACCCGGGTCGACGAGCGACCACGGCAACCAGCGGCTCAGAGGGGTGCGCCGCGACATGGTGTGCGCGGTCCGGCAGAGGGTGGCGAACCCGCGTCTCCCCCATATCCGTCATCACGATCAGCCAGTGCCCACCGTGGATGTCATCGGCCGCGCTGGCGATCAGGATTTCGTCAGGGCTTTGTGCCGGCGCTGGCAGCGCCGCCAATAGAGGCGCACCGGCAAGCAGTTGGATAAGGCGTCTACGGTTAATCTCCATCACGGCTGTTGAACCCCAGTTGTACATCAAGCGCTTGCATGGCCTGGTTCAGTGATTCATCAAGAGACTTAAACTGTGCGGTCAGCTCAAGCAGGCTGCTGTATTCCCGACCCAGTGCTGCCACCAGAGAGTCGCCCAGCGGCTCCAGTGAGGCCTCAATCTGCCGGAACCGTTGCTCAATCTCCTCAGCCAGTTCTGCATGGCCCTGCTGTTTAAGCATCAGGTCGAGACCCGCGCTCTCGCCCGTATATAAGCGATGGGCCGCCTGAAGGTTGGCGCGAATGTTGGCAAGTGATTGCTCACTCATCCAGCTTTCGGCGCGGTGCGGGTACGTAGCGTCAGGTCCCCGACTCATGACGGCACGCAACTTGGTGTCGCGGATCATCTCAACCGGCTCGACCAGTGATTTCATCAGGTTGATACTCAGCTCTGGAACCGGACCTGACTCCTCATCATCGTCAGGCGTCACAGTGAGCATCGCCTCGTAGCCTTGTTGCCAGTCGTTTGCTACGGACTGGGTCATCTCTGCCACATTGTTGGCGATGGCGCTGGCCAGGCGGCAGTTCAGACCGGGACCCTGCAGTTGGCTCAATGCATCGTCGTTGTACAGGAGCCGCTCCAGTGCGGGGAGGCCCTTGATAGAGACACTGGCCTGGTGGAAAAAGGTCTCATCAAACCGGGTATCGGCCGGCATCTCCAACACGGACTGCAGCTGGCGACGACCGATGCTTTTACGGTCAGGCCAGTACTGAATCGCGTAGTTCCTCATCAGGAACTGGATCGGCCCGAACTGAATAGCGGACACCCCCTGCCAGGCGTACAGAGTGCTGGAAAATGCGCTGTGCACGCTATCCAGATGGGTTTCATCGGTTGAGCGGCAGAGCTCGGAGGTGGCGGTTGCCAGCGTTGACGCCTTTTCGGCAAGGCGTTGGTAGGCCGGCAAAATATCCTGTTCTACGGTTTCGCGGTTGTAGTCATTCCAGCCAATCGCGTCGGCATTGGCGGGAATGGTGTGGAGTAGCCCTGCCAAAACGAAAAAGCCGCCGCTACCGGCTAAAACCGGAAACAGACTGTTGGTAAATAGATGCTTCATAATGACTCCAAAAACCGGAGCAGAGCGGTCCGGTCAGTTTGCTTCATGTTGATAACCCGGTCTCGCGATGCTTGCCCTTCGCCGCCATGCCAGAGAATGGCTTCCAGCAGCGAGCGGGCCCGACCGTCGTGTAGAAAATTGTAATGGCCGTTAATACGTTTTGTGAGGCCCAGTCCCCAAAGTGGCGGTGTGCGCCATTCCCGGCCCATTGCTTCAAATTCGGTGTGACGGTCAGCCAGACCATCGCCCATGTCGTGTAACAGCAGATCGGTGTAGGGTGAAAACATCTGCTCTGAAAGCGCCGGATAATCGTTATCCCTTCGCGTTTTGTGCGTTGGCGTGTGGCAGGCGCTACAGCCTGCCGCGCGAAAAACCCTTTCCCCGCGTTGCGCTATGGGGTCGTGCTGGATACGGGCAGCTGGCACAGCAATATGCGCCGTGTAGTACTCCAGCACCCGCATCATCGTAGCGGAGGCCTCCAGGCCATCCTGTTGTTCGGTATTACCGTTAAGACGCGCCAGGCAAGCCGTCTGGCGGGCGGTGCAATCACCGTAGGCCGAAGGGTAGATCGGGTTGCCGATACCCAGGTCGCTGTTTAACGCGTTGGCATTTTGCTGGGCCAGGGACGGTTGTCCGGCTTTCCAGCCAAAGCGACCCGGTCGCACCTGTTGAAGCGTTTGGTCATACACCCGGTTTATCCGTCCGGAGATGCCGTCCCGGTCAAGATCATCCGGGTCGGCCAGCTCTTCGAGACGGGACTCGGGTATGCGCTCCAGTAAACCCAAACCAATCATGGGGGGTGCCAGGCGGAGGGAGGTTCGCAAGTCGGGATCAAAATCCCCGTAGGCAGGCTCGGTAACCTGTATATGGGGCTTTCTCAGGGTGAGCTCTGTACCATCTGCCAGCGTTACCGGGTGCTCGCTATAGCGGACCCTAATCTTGGCTTCCGGCTGGGCACCGGCGACAGCGAATAGCTGCAGCTGGCCTCCATAGTGAGGATCTCCGACACGCCCCTGATGCTTCAGAGTCAGGTCATCCCGGCCCTTCTGGGGCGCGATACTCAGGCGCAGCAGCGCTGTAACCTGGTGATTTGCATCCATGTCGGGGTGGCCCCGGCCACCCTGTACGTGACACTGGCTGCAGGAGCGGGCGTTATGCAGCGGTCCCAAACCGTCGCTGGCCGTGGTTGAGGCGGGCGCGGGTACCCAGATTTTCTGAAAGATCGCTTCACCCAGCAGAAAATCCATGCGCTCTTCCAGCCCCAGGTTAGCGGCCGGGCGCGAAAACGCCGTCTCATTCGTCTGCGTGACAGTTGTTGCGCCGCCGGCTGCCGGTGAGGCAGCCGACTGACCGTCAGCACTCACCGCCGCGGAGACGATAAAACCGGCAACGAATACCGTTGATGCATAGCAGAGGCGTAAGCGTTTCACGCGCGCTTTTTACTCCGCCATCACGGCCGACGGGTTATCCAGACTGTCGGATCCTTCCACATGCACGTCACTGAGCTCCAGTTTGGCGATCACCTCTTCGGTGACACCGGTCTGAGCCACCAGTGAGTCGACAAAGTTCTGGATCAACTGCCCACCCTCGGTGTTACCCGGCGCGATCATCACATCAAAGGGAGCGCCGGACTGGGCGGAATCCACCATGGCCTGAGCGTTTTGCTGAGTGGTATTCAAGTGCTGGCGCATTTTTTGATCCAGCGCCGGGTCAGCTTCCGCCACCAGGTCGGACAGAGAAGGGCCATCAACCAGAGTGCCATCTATCCGGGTGTACTGACCCAGATAAACGTTCTGAATGCCCTTGGCGTCGTAGTAGTGGGACCAGTGAGTGTTGTCAGAGAAGCAGTCGTGCTCCTCCTCCGGGTCGTGCAGCATCAGGCCCAGCTTGGTACGCTCGCCGCCCAGCTCACCGTAGGCCAGGCTGCCCATGCCGGTCGTAATCACCGCCAGCCCCTCTTTGCCGTTCTTGCCGTCCAGGAACTGGCGCGCTTCACCGCCCTCTTTCCAGGCACCGACCATCTCTTCCAGGTCGCTGATCAGCAGGTTGGTGGCGCTAAGCAGGTATTGGGAGCGACGCTCACAATGGCCGTGGGTACAGTTGGTGGTATCGAAGTCGGTCCAGGGCCGTTCGCCTGCGCCGGGTTTGGTACCATTCAGGTCCTGGCCCCAGAGCAGAAACTCGATGGCGTGATAGCCGCTTGCCACATTGGCCTCAACACCGTCGATCTCATGCAGCTGTTGGATCAGCGCAGGCGTAATCTCCGTGGCATCGATGGTCTGGCCGCTGATCTCAAGTTTGGGGTTGGCAATGACGTTAGCTGTGTAGAACGGATTCTCGTAGGACTCACTGCCATAACGATCAGTGCTGACGTAGTCGATCAGGCCTTCATCCAGTGGCCAGGCGTTAACGCGGCCCTCCCAGTCATCAACAACCGGGTTGCCGAACCGGAAGGCTTCTGATTGCTGATAGGGCACACGGGCATCGATCCAGGCGCTGCGCGCTGCGCGCAGAGTCTCTTCCGAGGGTGAGGCGATCAGTGCTTCGACAGCGGATTTCAGCGCTTGGGCGCTGGTCAGTGAATCCTCATACTTGGCCAAAGCGATATCCGCGTAGTGTTCTACAACGGCTTCGGCAGTGGTCGCGGCATGGACAGCGCTGGATAGCGCGAGAGGGCTGAACAGTGCGGCGCCGATCAGGCCGGCGCCGAGAGTACGACGGAAGTTCATCGGAAGGCTCCTGTAAATGTTTTGATAGTACCAATCTAAATGAAAAACGTTATCAATAGCAATACAGGAGCGTAAATCCGTTCACTTTTTGTGGTAAACGGATCGACGCATTGTTATCCCCGTGCCTTCATTCAATCCAGCGCCGCCCACTCCTCTGCCAGGTGTTTGTCCTTGAGCTTCACATAATTGTTCGCCGTATAGGTGAAAAACTCGCGCTCTGCTTCTGTCAGCTCCCGTTGTGGCTTGGCAGGCCGGCCCACATAGAGGTATCCGCTTTTGAGGTGCTTACCCGGCGGAACCAGCGACCCGGCACCGATAATCACTTCGTCATCTACCACGGCACCGTCCATAACTGTTGCGCCCATGCCCACCAGCACCCGGCTGCCGATCTTGCAGCCATGCAGCATCGCCTGATGACCCACGGTGACGTGATCACCGATCTCCAGCGGGAAACCGTCCGGGTTATAGGGGCCGGCATGGGTGATATGCAGGATTGAGCCATCCTGAATGCTGGTGGAATGGCCAATCCGAATACGGTGCATATCGCCGCGAATGACCACCAGCGGCCATATTGAGCAGTCATCACCAATCTCCACATCGCCTAGTACAACCGCGCTGGGATCGACAAAGACTTTATTGCCCAACTTGGGGGTCATGCCCTGATAGCTGCGTATCTTCATGCTTCGCTCCTGTTGAAAAGGCTGATGATGCCCTCCATTGTATAGCAATAGACGGGGCGACCGGCCTGACAGATGAGGCGTGATCGCAGGATACAGTTTTCGGAGGCTTTACCTGATGTCCAATCCATTGCTCGAACAGCATCTCTTACCCCCTTTTAGCCGCATTAGCGCTGCAGATGTGGAGCCGGCGATTGATGAATTGCTCGATCGCAACCGCAAGCGTATTGCCGAATTGACCGAGAGCAGCGGTTCGCGGGACTGGGATTCTCTGGTTGCTGTACTTGAGCAGCTTAACGATGAGTTGAGTCAGGCCTGGGCGCCGGTTTCCCACCTGAACTCTGTCATGAACAGTGATGAGCTGCGTGAAGCCTATAACCGTTGCCTGCCCAAACTGTCAGAGTATTGGACCGAACTGGGGCAGAACCAGGCGCTGTATCACGCCTATCAGGCGCTGGCCGACAGTGAAGCGTACAACGCATTGAGCCAGGCCCAGAAAACGGCCATTGACCACGCGCTGCGCGATTTCAGGCTCTCCGGTATTGCGCTGCCCGAGGCGGAGCAGAAGCGCTATGCCGAGTTGCAGAAACGTTTATCGGAGCTGACCACCAAGTTTTCGGAAAACGTGCTCGATGCGACCCAGGGCTGGTACAAGCATGTGACCGATGAAAGCCAACTGGCAGGGTTTCCAGAGCATGCGGTGAGCGCTGCGCGCGAAGCCGCACAGGAGAGAGAGCTGGAGGGCTGGGTTATCACGCTAGATTTTCCTGCTTATTACGCAGTGATGACCCATGCCGAGGATCGCAGTCTGCGCGAGGAGCTTTATCGGGCTTACAGCACGCGCGCGTCCGATCAGGGGCCGATGGCGGGTCAGTGGGATAACTCGGCGATTATGACCGAGATCCTGGATCTTCGCGTTGAACTGGCCAAGCTGCTTGGCTTTAACAGCTACGCTGACTATTCACTGGCCACCAAGATGGCGCAGACACCGGATCAGGTGATCGGTTTTATTGAGGACCTGGCCGCAAAAAGCCGGGCGATGGCTGAGCAGGAGCTCGGCGAGCTCAAGCAGTTTGCACTTGAGATCGATGGCCTCGATGAGCTTTGCGCCTGGGATCTCACCTACTACGGGGAGAAACTCAAACTTGCCCGTTTCGATATTTCACAACAGGCGCTGCGCCCCTACTTCCCATTGCCCAAAGTTCTGGAAGGTTTGTTTGCGGTGGCCGGGCGTCTGTTTGACGTTCAATTCGAACAGGTCCATGACTTTGACAGCTGGCACAAGGATGCTCGCCTTTACCGCCTGAGTCGTGATGGTGAAGCGATCGCGTACTGCTATCTGGATCCGTTCGCACGCGCTAAAAAGCGCGGAGGCGCCTGGATGGCCGATTGCCGTGTTCGCCGCAAGCTGGAAAACGGTTCAACCCAGCTACCCGTGGCCTTTCTGGTGTGCAATTTCACCCCCCCCACCGGCGATCAGCCTGCGCTGCTGACCCATGATGAAGTCACCACCCTCTTCCACGAATTTGGGCACGGTCTGCATCATATGCTGACCAAGATCGACTGTGCTGATGTCAGTGGCATAAACGGCGTTGCCTGGGATGCGGTGGAACTGCCCAGCCAATTCCTAGAAAACTGGTGCTGGGAGCCCCAGGCGCTGGCGCTGATTTCCGGACATCACGAAACCGGGGAGCCGCTGCCGCAGGAGATGCTCGACAAAATGCTGGCCGCCAAGCATTTCCAGTCTGGCATGATGATGCTGCGGCAGTTGGAGTTCGCGCTGTTCGATTTCCGTCTTCACCACGAATATCAGCCCGGTCAGACCGACGTTCAGCAGGTGCTGGATCAGGTTCGAAACGAAGTGGCCGTATTCCAGCCGCCCCGGGAAAACCGCTTCCAGCATGGCTTTAGCCATATATTTGCCGGTGGCTATGCAGCCGGATACTACAGTTATAAATGGGCTGAAGTGCTGTCCGCGGACGCCTTCTCCCGCTTCGAGGAGGAAGGCATCTTCAACCCGGATACGGGGCGCGCGTTCAGAGAGGCTATCCTTGAACAGGGCGGCTCCCGTGAGCCGATGGAGCTTTTCGTAAACTTCCGGGGGCGTGAACCTAAAGTCGATGCGCTTTTGCGCCACTCCGGTATCCAGTAAGCGTACAATAGAGCGCTTGTTACTGATAACGGCGGGTGGAACGCCCGCCGGAGAGAGAGCTGATGACCGTAAAACGTTTTATTGCCGGTGCCGTTTGCCCGCGTTGTGCGGAGATGGATTCGGTGCGGATGTACAGGGATGACGAGCGTGAATACCGTGAATGCGTAAAGTGCGGATTTGAGGACTCATTACGCCTGGATGGCCGTCCGGAGCCCGCCGAACTGGAAACCCGCGTCAGCGGCGAGCGCAGTGATAAAGCGCCTGGTGTTGGCGATGGTGAGCGTGAACAGGTGCAGGTGATCAACTTCCACCCTAACCCGGGAGCGCAACGTCGCGACCACTGAGCGAGCAACCATGGATACAGAGCAGAAGCCCTGTGGCTGGGCTATGCAGAGTGATCTGGAGCGCCAGTACCACGACAGTGAATGGGGTGTTCCCTGTATTGATGATCAGCGGCTGTTCGAGTTTCTGGTACTTGAATCGGCGCAGGCGGGGTTGAGCTGGCGCACTGTGCTGCAAAAGCGCGAAGCCTACAGGCACCACTATGCGCAATTCGATGCCAGTCGAGTGGCGGGCTTTGCCGGGAGTGATGTTCAGCGCATGCTCGCCGATCCGGGCTTGATTCGAAACCGCGCTAAAATTGAAGCGTCCATCGCTAACGCGCGGGTTTTTCTGGAGCTGCAATCCCGGCACGGCTCATTTGCCAACTACCTCTGGGCTTTCGTTGATGGAGAGCCGGTGGTGGGACACTGGACTGAGATGAGCCAGGTTCCCGCGCAGACCGATGTCTCCGTGCGTCTGTCCAAGGCGCTGAAGAAAGCCGGTATGCGGTTCTTTGGCCCGACTATCGCGTATGCATATATGCAGTCGATGGGGTTGGTGAACGATCACTTGCGCTCGTGCCCCTGTTTTGAGAAGTGCACCCACCTGGGCGCTAAGATGGCTGCCAGCCCTGTTGACGACTGATTCGCCAGTAGACCCAGCCCCCACTGATGCCACGTGCCGCAAAGAAGCTGACAAAGGCAAGCCATAAACCGTGGTTAGCCAGAGGCTGGCTGAACCACCAAACCGGCAAAAACACCGCGAACACCGAAAACAGCATCGTGTTCTGCATCGCCCTGACCTGCGTTGTACCGATAAAAACGCCGTCCAATAAAAAGCTCCAGATACCGATCAGCGGCAGCGCTACCAGCCAGGGCAGGTAGATCGCGGCCTGTTCGCGAACCGCCTCGATACCGGTCAGCAGGCTGATAATCCCGTTGCCCGCGATACCAAAAACCAGTGTGAGCAGCAGTGCACTGACCAATGACCAGATCCCGGCACCGGCAACGGTGCGATAAAAACGATCCAGCTTACCCTGCCCCAGCGTTCTGCCGCTCAGGGCCTCGGTGGCGTGCGCAAAACCATCCAGAGCATTGGATATCAGTATCAGGAAGTTCAGCAGCACGGCATTGGCCGATAGAATATCGGTGCCCTGTCGTGCGCCCTGAGCCGTGAAAAAGGCGAAGGTCAGCAGCAGCGTTACTGTGCGGATAAACAGATAGCGGTTAACCCGAATCATCGCGCTATAGGCCTGCAACCGCCTCAGTGGTTCCAGCAGCCACTCACCGGGCATTTGGGCCAACAGTCGGCGACAGAACCAGAGCCCCAGTAGCAGACTGAACCATTCAGCAATAACGCTGGCCAGTGCCACACCGTTTGCATGCATGCCAAAGCCGTAAACGAACAGGAGGTCCAGCAGCATATTAAGCAGATTGCTGGAGGTCAGCAGGATCAGTGGAACACGGGTATTTTCATTCCCCACAAACCAACCGATCAGTGCGTAACTGCAGAGCATGGCTGGCGCCCCAAAAGCCCGTATAGCGGCATATTCACGGGCTTCACCGAGAACGTTGGGGGCCGGGTCCATCAGCGTCAGGGCGATCTCCGTTATCGGTGTCCGCAGAACGATAATCAGGGTGCCGATAACCGTGGCCAGTATCAGTGACTGCGCGAGTAGCGAGCGCACGGCGGTGCCGTCATCCCGGCCCGATGCCTGGGCGACCAGGCCGGTTGTACCCATGCGCAGGAAACCAAAAGTCCAGTACAGGATCGAGAAAATCATGCTGGCCACTGCCACAGCGCCCAGGTAATGGGGGGAAGGCAGGTGCCCGATCACCGCCGTATCGACCAGGCCCAGCAACGGTACGGTGATATTGGACAGCATCATGGGCCATGCCAGCGACCAGATGCGCCGGTGCAGCTCAGGTTCCGGCCAGTAGCGCCAGCGTGTAACCGCTCTCATGCCCGCCGCAGACTTTGTGGCGCGGTGTAGAGGACCAGGAATTCAAGCAGAGCGGCTACCACGACAGATGGCCCTGCCGGCGTGTCCCAGAACCAGGAAGCAGAGAGACCGGCGATAACCGCGAGTGCGCCCAGCAGAGAAGCAAACAGCGCCATCTGTTCAGGCGTCCGAGCCAGTCGCCGTGCGGCGGCGGCGGGGATAATCAGCAGCGAGGTGATAAGCAGGATTCCGACCAGTTTCATTGCAACGGCGATCACGGTGGCGATCAATAACATGAGTGCCAGGCGGACTTTCAGTGTTTGTACACCCTCAACCCGCGCCAGTTCTTCGTTGATCGTAATGGCCAGTAGCTGGCCCCAGAGCCGCCAGACCAGGAACATCACCAGAACACCTCCGCCGTAGATCCAGAACAGGTCTTCAGGTGATATGGCCAGCAGATCGCCGAACAGATAACCCATCAGGTCGATGCGGACGTCATCCAGCACCGATACCGCAACCAACCCCAGAGAGAGTGAGCTGTGTGCCATGATCCCGAGCAGCGTATCGGTAGCGACCAGATGTTGGCGTTGCAGGCTGACCAGGATCACTGACAGCAGCACACAGCAGGCAACCACCGCCAGGTTCAGGTTGATATCGAATAGAAAACCGATAGCGATACCCAGCAGCGCGGAATGGGCCAGCGTATCGCCAAAATACGCCATTCGACGCCAGACGACGAAGGCGCCCAATGGGCCTGCAACGGCGGCGATACCGACACCACCCACCAGAGCCATTATCAGAAACTCAGCCATGGTAGATCAGTGTCCCTTGCAACTGGATGAATGTGAATGCTCACAAACCACATCGCCATGAATGGTATGGCGGTGGTCGTGGTGGTGATTATATAACGCCAGGGCATTGGCCTGGGCCGGGCCGAACAGTTCACGGAATGAGGGATCATTACTGACCGTTTCCGGATGTCCGGAGCAGCAGACATGGTGGTTCAGGCAAACCACATGATCCGTCGCAGCCATAACCAGGTGAAGGTCATGGGAGATCATCAGGACACCGAGCTTGCGCTCCCGGCGGATACGGGCAATCAGATTGTAGAGCTCGATCTGGCCGTTGATATCCACCCCCTGCACCGGTTCATCGAGCACCAGCAGGCGAGGTTCGCGCAGCAGTGCCCGCGCCAACAGAACTCGCTGCATCTCCCCGCCGGACAGGTCGTGTAAGGAGCTGGAGAGCAGGTGTCGTGCACCGACTGCGGCCAGGGAGTCGCTGATAACCCCTTTCTCGATCTTCTTCGGGATGCACATAAAACGGTGGACGGTAAGCGGCAAGGTGTTATCCACGTGCAGTTTTTGGGGCATATAGCCGATTCTCAGGTCTGGGGCGTGCCACAGATTCCCCTGGCTTGGCTTGAGCAGGCCCAGTACAACACGCACCAGTGTGGTTTTGCCCGCGCCGTTGGGGCCAATCAGGGTTGTGATGCAGTCGTCATGCAGATTCAGATTGATATTGTCCAACACCGGCTTGTCATCGAAAATGACGGAGACTTCGCTTAATCGGATCAGATCACGATTGGGCATCGGCGGCCCCCGCTTGGCAGTCCGGGCACAATCCGACCACCTCCACCATCTCCTGCTCGATCTCGAAGCCCAGGTCTGCGGCGCTTTCCTGCAGAGCGTGGTGCACGTTCCCGGTATTGAGCTCAACGGCCCGTTGGCAGCTACGGCAGATAAGAAAACCACTGCGGTGAGGGCTCTCTGGATGGGGGCAGCCCACATACGCGTTCAGCGAGGCGATACGATGGACGAATCCCTGTTCCTGCAGGAACTCCAGGGCTCGGTAAACCGTGGGAGGTGCGGAGTTGAAGCCGGCATCAGCCAGCGCAGGTAATAGCTCATAAGCACCCATGGGTTGATGGTTTTGCCACACCAGCTTCAACACCAGCTCACGAATAGCGGTCAGCCGTTGGGCGCGCTGATTGCAAAGAACACGCGCCGTATTCAGCGCCTGTTCTATACAGTGTTGGTGGTTGTGGTCGGATTCGAATCCCGGGTCTTCAATCTGCATATTGACTCGCCGATCAGTTTGTATTGTTATAGTATAACATGATGATTTACTTAGGTGAGGTAGCCGTGAAATTTCGGTTTGAAAGAATATATCAGCGGGCAGGCGTTCGCGCATTTTCTGTCGCCACCGTGCTTGGTGTCTGCTCTATTGGCAGTGCTGCGGCAGATGTGGTCTCAAGTATCAAGCCCGTTGGTATGCTGGCGCAAGCGATGGCCACCGGCGTTACCGATGCCCGCGTCTTGTTGCCCGATGGCGCTTCTCCGCATCATTATGCGCTGAAACCATCCGATATGAGACACCTGACCGAAGCGGATCTGGTGTTCTGGGTGGGTCCGGAGCTGGAACGGTTTCTGGTAAAACCGCTGGCTCGTATTGAGGGCCGCGCGGTGAACCTGATGGGTGAAGAGATGATCGAGCCGGGTCATCACGACGAGGAGCATGATCATGATGAAGACGATCATCACGATGAGCACGATCATCATGGCGATGCTCATGATCATGACGGTCAGGATGTGCACCCCTGGCTGGATCCGGGTAAGGCGGTAGCCATGGCTCAGCGTATGCATGCGGCGCTCGTCGATCAGTATCCGCAGCAGCGGGAGCAACTGGATGCCAATCTTGAGCAGTTGAAAACGGAAATTGCTCAGGCTGAAGTGGAGATCGAAGCGCTTCTGCAGCCCGTTCATCAGCGGGGATTCTTCGTGTTTCACGATGCCTATTCGGGCTTTGTCGAGCATTTCGGATTGAATCAGTTGGGGTATTTCACCATCGACCCATCCCGTAAGCCCGGTGCCCGCCACCTGGCCGAGATTCGCGATGAACTTGAAAGTCAGCGTGCTGCCTGTGTGATGACCGAGCCTCAGTTCAGCAGTGATATTGTCCAGACGCTGACCGAAGGTTTGGCGGTCAAGCAGGCGGAAGTTGATCCACTGGGGGCCGGTACGGAGATGTCAGCGCACGCCTATGCTGAATACCTTCGCGACCTGGGTCGCCGTTTTGCGGATTGTCTGACGCCCTGAGGCATAGAAAAAGATTTTCGTGGGGGGCTTCACAACAAAAACACGGCTCTATATAATGCGCCCCACTTTCGACGCAGATGTGGTGGAATTGGTAGACACGCTAGCTTCAGGTGCTAGTGCCTTCACGGGCGTGGGAGTTCGAGTCTCCCCATCTGCACCACTCTAATCTTGTTAGAGTGGTGCCAGAGAAAGTATTGAAAGAGCGGCTAACGCGACGCCGCGGCAACTTGCCAAAATCGCAATTACCGACGCAGATGTGGTGGAATTGGTAGACACGCTAGCTTCAGGTGCTAGTGCCTTCACGGGCGTGGGAGTTCGAGTCTCCCCATCTGCACCACCGGTAACCCCGGTGTCCCACCCAGATTAAAATCTCCTTTTTTATCCGTATTCATGGCACCCTGTCAGTCGCTGTTTCATGCTGTGCGCGGGTAATAAAAAACCCGGCCGAAGCCGGGTAAAAGTATGTAGCCCGAGTGGAAACGTTTAGCCTGTCACCAGCAGATAGAGCTGCATCAGGGCTGGGAAAATAGCCACAAGCAGACCTGCCAGGACCATCAGGCTGGAAGGCAGCATTCCAAGGGTTTCATAGCGGTCGTCGTCGTGTGCGTTAGCCATAATGACTCTCCTGTGCGGATTCAGATTGACGTTCCTGACATTCATATCGCAACAAGAGTGCCAACTTTATTACGCTCGCTAATGAAGGTTAATGCCTTGAATTAAAATGGTATTTTCAGTCGATTTGGAACTGGGGTTGGTATTTGCGTCATAGGTGGCATGACGATTCAGGCAGGGCTGTCTTTTCTGGCAGTTTGCTCCGGGTCGGTTTGGCCTGAGTCCCGGTAGAGTACGGAGCGGTTGCGACCGGCTGATTTGGCCCTATAAAGCGCTTGGTCAGCCTGTTCGATAAGCGCGTGGCTGTTCAACGGAGCGCCGGGCGCACTGTAGCTGATACCGATGCTGACAGTGACGACCTGATGGGGAGAAGCCGGATGTACGCGGGAAAGCGCGGCGACCTGCTGACAGATCCCATCTGCAAGATGCTGTGCCTGAGTGGCGTCCAGGTTCGGCGCAACAATGACGAACTCCTCGCCGCCGTAGCGAGCCGCCAGATCCCCTGCCCTGCGTGCGCTGTCTTTAAGTACCGAGGCGATAGCCGCCAAGCATTGGTCGCCTTTCTGGTGCCCATGCTGATCGTTATAGCCTTTGAAGTGATCCACATCGATCAGCAGCAGGGAGAGTGGCTGGTTTGAGCGCTGAGCCCGGGCCGTTTCGGCATCGATCAGCATGTCAAAGCTGCGCCGGTTGGCAAGCCCGGTCAGTTTGTCTTTGGTGGAGAGCTGATAGAGCTTGCGATTGGCGCTTTCCAGTTCCCGCGTGCGCTGGTTTAAGCAACGGATGCTGTATTTCAGGCGGCTGTTGAGGTTGGCAATATAGATTGCCACCAGAATGACGACGGTAATCACTAGGATGCCCGCCGCGAGTGCCTGGTAGAGCCATTTGGGTACGGGATGATCGGGCTCGAATAGAAAACCTTCCAGCCTGTAGTCGGCAGCCAGGAGCCCGGCGGCGACGAATTTGTCCGCTATATGTCGCCAGCGCTGGGGGTTCATATAGCCTGGTTCGACAATATCACTGTTGAGCAGGTTCAGGGTAACCGTTGCCTCCAGCGCCAGCCAGTTAGGATCTCGGCTCGGTTGGTAGGCCCTGTGGATAAGATTGACCAATTCATCCTGGTGGGTTTGGGCGTAGAGCCATCCGTCTATAAGCGCCCGGCGCATGGCGTCCACTGTTTGCGGTTCGGTTTCCGCCAGCGTTTTTGAGGTGAACAGTGTATCCCCGTAAAAGTTGATACCGATCTCCCGCGGGCTGAATAATCGATAGGGTACCTGGTGTTCTACCGCATCGAACGGTTCGCTGGACAGGTACGCCGACGTCGCATCAATGCCGCTTGGGTCATCCTGTTTCAGGTCGGTGATGTCGCCCGTGTGATCGACCAGCTCAACCTGATCCAGATCGACACCGGCAAGGCGCAGATAGGCGGTAAGCTCTTCCGAGTGCGCCTCCTTCATCAGGGTATGGCCCTCCAGATCCCGAACGGTCATCAGGGCCGGGTCACGGCGAGCGATAATAACAAAAGGTGACTGTTGAAAGATGGCGGCGACCGCGACGAGAGGGAGGCCATTGTTATAATCGATGATCAATGAGGAGTTGCCGACTCCAAACTCCGCGCGGCCCTGTGCCACTTCGAGCGACGGGTTAATGGTTGGGCTGCCTTCGATCAGCTCAACGGCCAGCCCTTCCCGTCTGAAGTAGCCTTGCTCAATGGCGGCATAAAACCCGGCAAACTGAAACTGATGTAGCCACTTCAGCTGCACGCGAACGGGTGTGAGATTATCGGGGTATACCCTGGCCCGTTCGGTATCCGCCAGTGCGTTGCTCAGTGTGTTCAGTAGCAGAATGACTGAAACAATGAAGGGGGAGAGGTTTCTCAACTCCGTAGCCTGTGCTGTTGGTGCCCATTTAGCGTAACCCGACCGGACTGAAAAATATACGGATCACTTTGAAGTGGGTTTCAAACTCCCGGTCACTGAGCTCGTCCAGCCAGTACAAACGTTCCATGCCTCTAAATGCGCCAAGAATCGAATGGTTGAATGACTTGCTGCCGTTACTGCTGATGATGGTTGCATCTTCTACCCGGCCATCCCGGGTCAGGCGTAACTCCGCTGTTGCTTTCATGTCGGAGTCAGCGTCTTCCGGAATATCCCAGGCCGCGATGACGGCCGCTTGAATTCGGCTCAGCACGTCGTTCTGCCGCTTTGTAGGTTGGCCCTGCGCCACCTGCTGGAGTGACTCTATCAACTCGCCCCAGGCTTGCGCTTCACCCCGCGCCTTGGCGGCTTCCTCGGCATGTTCCTGCGCGATGGCCAGGGCGTCCTGTCGTGCCTGCTCGGCTTGTTCGGCACGGGCCAACGCCTCCTGCTGACGCTCCCGCGCAAGCTCAATGTCGGGCTCTACGGCACTTACCGATGAATACGTAAATACGAGCGCCAGTGACAATGCTGACATCCAGGTTCGAACCATCTGAGTCTCCCCAAGCTCCCTATCTAAACCTGTTACTAGCTTGCCCCATTCTGTCTCTGATCGAAAGCACTGGAAGACTGAACATGTGCAGTGCGGACTCACTGCTTTATAGTGCCTCCATCGTTTGGTGAGGAAGGCGGGATGACAAAAACAGTATTGGTAACAGGATGCTCCAGCGGTATTGGCCGCCACTGCGCGATGCGCTTGAAGGCGTGCGGGTATCGAGTGTTCGCGACGGCCCGCCGAAATGAAGATCTGGACGACCTGAAGGCCCAGGGTCTGGAAACGGTATTCTTGGATTTGAATAGCAGCAGCTCGATTAAAAACGCTGTGGAGGAGGTCCTTTCATCCACCGGGGGCACGCTGGATATCCTGTTCAATAACGCAGCCTACGGACAGCCTGGCGCGGTGGAGGACCTCTCGCGTGATGTGATGCGCCAGCAACTTGAAACCAATGTGCTGGGATGGCTGGAACTGACCAACCTGATTATTCCTGCCATGCGCCGTCAGGGACAGGGCCGAATTGTCATGAACTCCTCGGTGCTGGGACTGGTGGCATTGAAGTATCGCGGCGCCTATAACTGCTCCAAATTCGCACTGGAGGGACTCAGTGATACGCTGCGGTTGGAGCTGGCCGGCAGTGGAATTCATGTCAGCCTGATCGAGCCGGGCCCGATTGAAAGTGCCTTCCGTAAGAACGCATTCGCGGCGTTCAAGGCGAATATCGATGTCGAGCACAGTGTGCATCGGGCAACGTATGAGGCGGTGGAAGCGCGTCTGGCACGCGAAGCGCCGGGAAAAGAGCCTGCCTTTACGCTACCGCCGGAAGCGGTTCTCAAGCCGCTGCTGCACGCAATCGAAAGCCGGCGCCCCAGGCCTCGTTACTATGTGACTTGGCCCACCCACTTCATGGGCATTGCGCGTCGTCTTCTACCAATACGGCTGCTTGATCATCTTTTGCGTTGGGCGTCGGATTAGCGGGAGATGCCGACGGTGGATTTATGGGTTGTTCGGAAGGACAGACACAAAAAAGGCCTGCATCTAGTGCAAGCCTTCTAAGTAGTGGTGCCCGGAGGCGGAATCGAACCACCGACACGGGGATTTTCAATTTTGATGAAAAATGTCTAACTAGCATAATTCAACTACTTACGTGGTGCTTGCTGCCCTCATGCGCCTCTTATGCTAGGGTGATATCTGTTGTACATGCTGAAACAGACACAGTTGTGGCACACTTAGTAAGAAGGCTCTTGTCGAAGTCAGGGAGTTGACGATGGATGAAGTTGAGAGAAAGCTTGGTTTAATATCCGAGTCGTTATCGCCGGAAAGGCCTATTCGTTCCACGGAGTACTTGCTCGGACGCATCGAGTCATTCGAGCAGATATGTCGAGAGCTTAATCATTTCCACGGAATACCTTTTGTCTATGGCTACCGAGGAGTTGGTAAAACTTCTCTGTCAACCACCGCGGCTCAGATTGTAACCCCCTCAGACAGAGAGTATGTTTATGTGGCATGTGCCCCTGGCTCGCGGATGCTCGATATTTTTAGGGAGATAGGTGAAAAGCTGATTGAGTTAGCGATTAAGCTTGGGGTTGGTTATACGACCGATGCAAGGTACTCGGTGAAAATATCTCTTAGTCCCGAGCTTGCTGCATCATTTGAAAGTAAAAGTCCAAAGCTACCTCGTTTTGAAAATTCTAATGCAGCAGTGCGTGTTTTAAAAAGCTTGGATGAAATAATCCCAGTGGCAAGTAAAACGGTAATTGTTCTAGACGAACTTGAAGAGCTTGACGATGGGGATAGGACAGACCTGGCTTACCTAATAAAGCAGATAGGAGATCAAAACTTTAATCTAAAATTTGTCTTAGTTGGAATAGCTGAGAATGTGCATGAACTTATTGGGGCACACGAATCAGTACCGAGATATATTAAAGAAGTGTACTTGGAACCTCTTCGTCCTGAATTTTTAATGGAAATCGTTAAAAATGCCGCGGATATGATTCAGGTCGATATTCATCAACAAATACTTTATAGAATAGCAATCATAGGGAATGGCTATCCTCATTTTGCTCACCTTATCGGAAAAGCTATTCTAGTTGAGGCTGCGCTTGAAGGTAGCAATATCGTTGATGACAATATTTACCAGAAGGGTATAACGACCGCGGTAGCTGATAGCTTCCAAGAACTTAGGGTATCTTACGAAGCTGCGACTCAGCGAGGTGCAGATCACTATAAATACTTGGTATGGGCGCTTGCTCATAGCGATGTGGTTGACGTGCGAATTGACGATTGGATCGATTTATATAAAGAACTAGCTAAAATGTACAACTTCCACGTCGAGGATGATTCAAAGCTAAAGACCGCGATAAATAATCTAAAGAATGTAAGTTGTGGTGAAATAATTGAAAATACACCAGCAAGATATGGTGGAGTTGAAAAACGATACCGCTATAAGAGATTTTCAAGTACGTTAATGAGAGGACATGTACGTCTCCAAGCTGAAAAGGAAGGATATAAGTTAGGGCGCGAAACTGGACTTTAGAAAGAGCTACTTGGTTATGGGAAAGGAGTTCGGCTCCCTTTCTAGAGAGCAAGTCAGGCAGATATATGCCAGTCTATATGAACTAAATCAGCAGGTACTTGAACTTGGCCAAGCTGTTGCGGAAGCTGAGAACTTACCCGATCTTGTCACTCCTTGGGCTGATTGGTACGAACTGCCGTTCTCCGAACACATAGCCCGTTTCCTTTTGATCATGGGGTTAGGAGAGTATCTTTTAGCTGCCGCATCGACTGATGATCCGAAGCAAGCCTTCCTCGACACTTTTACACCTGATCTCGCAGACCAAGTAGATACTGATAGTCTTGATGAAGAAGACAAGCAGGTAATCACCGGTTTGGTAATGTCGATTGGTGGGCAATGCCAAGCGTTGCAGCAGTTTAGTCAGCCTATGTCGATGTTGGTCGATAAAGTGAGACAGGGCGATATGGATTCCCTGTTCCGGGCTGTATGGGTTGATCGGTCGGCGGTAGCCTGTCCCACCATTGCAAAAGAAATCTCACTGGCCCAGATGCGCGGTGATGAGTCATTCTTAAATCGATTAGCTAAGGCGCTGACACGGACAAAACCCGCTCGACCTGATCCGAAGTACAATGATTTGCGCTATATGCTTGAGGTCGTTCTGGAGGGCAGTGAGCCAGGGCAGCTTACGACAACAAAACTAGAAGACCTCTTAGCGCATGACCTGGAGCTCTATGCTACCGATGGGGACTACTCCCTACGCGCGTTCCGCAAGTTCATTCAGAAACGACACAAGTTGGTGGGAACCTGAAACCGCCTTTTGAGGTTCACCCCCTCTCCTCTCTCTGATCTGATTATCGAGACCGTGTTCAACAGCCTAAGAGGGCATCAACATGGTCAAGCCAACAGATAAACAACCTGTTCAAGATGCATCGCGCCGCGCGACCGAAGGAGCGCCCGATCGGTGGAGGGCGGACGCCGGCCGCGCGAGCGGCGGCAAGCCCGAGTCTGCCGTTAGCAGTGCGCCCCCTAGTAACACAGCACTCGCAAATTACCACGGAGCCAAAATCCTGCGAGCTGGGATAGACAGCCTGTACGTCTCGTATACCGGTGATCTTCGTTCGGAGCTCGAACCTATCCTCGAAAGCCGGAAACAGGCGGGCCAGTCAGAGGACGCAGAGACTCAGAAAGAAGCTACCGTACTCCTCACTGATCAACCCTTTGCGGTGTCGAGCAAAGGCAAGGGGCGTTTCCCTTATGTACTCACCCACAACTGGTACCACGTCCAGGTGTCGAGCACCCGTGCTACCCGGTTACCACTGGCCTATGTCCAGATTCGTAGTGAGGTGCTTACGTTGGCACCCCTGGCCGATATCCTCGGCTCTCTGAATTTGGCTGCGGAGGTGCTGGGAGGCAAGGTAGTTCAGCCCAAGGTCAGCCGAGTCGATCTGTGTGTGGATTTCGTGACGGACTACGACCTGGAAGCCCTACCCCGAGATCACTGGATAACCCGCGCGGTGGGCTATGCGCGCTATTACGACCGTAGTCGGTTTTCCGGTCTGGTGTTTGGTCAAGGCGGCCCGATCTCCTGCCGTCTCTATGATAAAACCCTCGAAATTCAGAAGTCCCAAAAGACCTACCTCTATGAGCTTTGGAAAGCTCAGGGCTGGGATGGTAGCTCGCCGGTCTGGCGTTTGGAGTTCCAGCTCAAAAGTCAGGTGCTTCGGGAAGTGCTGATCAAATCAGTTCCAACCCTGATTGAGCGGCTGAATGCACTTTGGGGGTATTGCACCACAGCCTGGCTAAAGCTCTGTGAGCCAGACGGTGGTGCAAACCAGAGCCGTTGGCCATTGGCTCCTTTGTGGGATGATCTGAGTCGTGCTCAGTTCAACGAAGTTCCCGCCATCCAGCTTAGGCGCATTCGCAAGGATATGTCCCCGAGTGATCAAAGCCTGTTCGTGAATGGCCTGGGGGCACTTACCTCGTTCATGGCCAGAGAAGGGATCGGGTCGATTCAAGAGGCCTTGCCACTCTATCTGGAAGCCGCTACGGACTATCACCGGCGCAATAGCCGTCTGACGGGTAAAGCGCTTGCTGGTTATGTTCGGGAGAAGGTGGAGCAGAAGCGGACTCGCTTCAATACCCGAACCGTGCCCGAGTTTGATAAGAAATCACGGGGACTCAAATGAATGGATACGCTCGATCTAAAAGCGGCTGCCGCTTTCCTGCATATGGCTCCCGGTACCTTGGGCTACCTAGCACGAACCGGACGGATCAAGGCGGCCAAACCGGGAAAACGCTGGGTGTTTCTAAAAACCGATCTTGTCGCTTACCTCGACCGGCTCTATGCTGGTTCTGGGCAAGCGCCGCGAAGTGGTTGTGAAGAGGAGACTTCACAATGGCACTGTTTAAACGCGGAACCACGTGGTGGGTTAGCTTTACCACGCCCGGCGGGGAAAGAGTACGCCGCTCTGCTGGGACTTCGGACAAAACGCTAGCACTGCAGTACCACGATCAATTAAAGCATGAAGCTTGGCGTATACACATGCTGGGGGAGAAACCCCGGCGCACCTGGCAGGAAGCTGTGGTGCGGTGGCTTGCCGATACGAAAGAAAAAGCGGACCACTCGAAAGATATAGGCAAATTGAAGTGGTTGGACGAACACTTGGGCGATAAGCACCTGGATCAGATCGACCGTGATCTGATCGACAGGATCGGACGCCTTAAGCGGGATGAATCCAGCCCTTCAACGGCTAATCGCTATCTGGCCCTAATTCGCGCCATTCTCAGGATGGCTCGGGATGAATGGGACTGGATAGACCGGGTGCCGCGCTTTCGGCTGTATCGAGAGCCACAAAAACGTGTGCGTTGGCTCAAGCCCAAGGAAGCGGAACGGTTACTGGCGGAACTGCCCCCTCACCTTAAGGCGATGGCGGCTTTTTCTCTGGCAACCGGACTTCGGCAACGGAATGTCAGTTACCTGCGGTGGGATCAGGTAGACCTGGAACGGGGGATGGCGTGGATTCATGCGGATCAGTCCAAATCCCGGAAGGCGTTTGCGGTACCGCTGAATGAGGATGCCTGTGGCGTCCTCATCGGTCAGCAAGGGCAGCATCCAGAGTATTGCTTTACCTACCAGGGGGAGCCGGTGGAGCGGACTTCTACCAAAGCTTGGGCACGTGCACTGGAACGGGCGGGTATTACCGATTTTCGCTGGCATGATCTCAGACATACCTGGGCATCATGGCATGTGCAGAACGGAACCAGTCTGTATGAGCTGATGGAGTTGGGTGGTTGGTCGTCGTTCGACATGGTGCTGCGGTACGCGCATATGGCGGGAGAGCACCTAAAAGCGGCGGCGGGACACGTTGTGTGGCGCGACAAATATTTTACGTAGCTGCGTCACTTAGTTTGGTTTGTAAGTCCTGAGCTCCCGCCCGCCCAGAAGACCCGAGCACTTTAGCCCTCCCTAACCAAATAAGCGGTTTTCATCAAACTCAGGAACCAAGTCGCCAACGATCTCTGGCTGGAGGGCCAGCATTAAGTTTCTTACCACTCGCTGAGCTTGGTCACGTGAAAGGTGGACCGTTATTCCATCAGTCTCATCGAAAGCGTTCTCAACCCTGAGGCCTATCCAGCTGCCATCTTCATCCTTAAATGGGAACGTTATCAGGCGGTGTTCGCTACCGCCTGTAGAGATCTCTTGGCGCGGGGCAGCAACGGCTAATGTTTGAGACATATATAGTACCTCTATGAGTTCTAAGAAATATGCTTTTATTAACTTCCAGATTTCTAACGCCCTGTGAGCTACACTTGGAACCGCATGGCTTGAGCATTGGCCCGTTGTGCTCATACCACGAATCGTTCCGGACGTAGGGGCTAGGGCGAGCCATGCACCTCACCGGGTCACTTGCCCGATGTCCTCCAGTATGTCCAAGAATTTTGAGTGCTCGTTCTCTTCGAATATCCCGGTCGCCATCTTCCCACCGGATACGACCTCTACCCGTACAGTGTTAACGCTAGGCGCTTGTACCTGCTGCCCTGGTTGCTGCTGAGGCGCTTGTTGGCTGTTCACCAGGTTGGATGCCTGGGTTACGATGCCCACAAGATCAGCTTCCAGACCTGCGAAGGTATTGCGCATCGCCAGCAGGCGCTTGGCTGCGTCTACATCCCCGGCAGCGATATCACGCTGGTATTGGGCGAGCTGGTCATATTTGGCCTGCACCTTGTCGGCTTCTTCGATTGCCGACTGCTGCATCATCTCCCACCATCGGTTGTAACCGGCGAGGCCTTGGAACCCGCCCTGCGGCACATTACCCTGGGCGATCTTTTCCAGGAGGATCTCGGCGGCGTCATCGCGGCCCTGGGCGCGTAGGCGACTGGCTACTGTTGAGGAGGTTGAGCGCTGCGAGCGTTTGCCGGATTTTTCATCGTCACCACTATCATCGTCTTCATCTTCGTCACCACTGCCGCCGTCTGCCTTACCCTTCATTTTCTCCGCTTCATCGCCAGCAGTCTTGAAACCATCCGCCAGTCTGCCGACTTCTTTCACCAGCTCCCTTATTTCCTTTAGAAGATCGGTCATGGAGCCCTTACCGGCCTTTCCGGCATCCTCCATGGATTTAGCAAGATCGTCGGTCCCACTGGCGGCATCTTTGGCCTCATCCCCCGCATCCTTGGCGGATTTCGCGAGATCCTTGGCTTTCTCATCAACTCTATCGAGCGCCTGATACATCGTTTTTCCAGCTAGGCCGCCTTCTTCACCTAACTGCTCAACCTTTTCACGGAGATATTCAAGATCCTTATCAGTGGTGGTATCAGCGATCGCTTTATTTAGCGCCTTGGTGATCACCTCGCTGCTGTACTCCCCGGACTCAGCCAGGGTGACCATCGCGTCAGTACTTGTTTTACTGGATTCAGTGATCTGGTTAGTGAGCTGCTCATAGCTCAGACCAAGAGCCTCAAAGGCCTTCTGCTCGGCCTCATTTCGAGCTTTACGGTCATCAGCCAGCTGCTGCTCAAATTCCTGAATCCCGGCGAGCTGAGCGGCCTTTTCATTAGTCTGTTCAGTCTGCTGCTGATGCCCTTCGACGCTTTGCTGTAGCCCCTGTGAACGCAGGTCATTCACGTCTGTGATGATCTGGTGAAGCTGTTTTTCAGCGGCCTTGTACCGCTCTAACTCGGCGCGGGCCTCGATCATTTGAGCATAGCGGTTGCGGCCTTGCTCAATCTCAGCCTGCTCCTCATCAACGCGGGCCTGCCAATATTTCTGCGCATTCTGAAGCCGCTGTTCGTAGGCCTCGTGGCCTTCGCGACTGATCCGGCCAAGCTCTTCTTCGGTCTTAACCTGGGCGTTCATCGCATCCAGGTATTTATGCTGTTCGTCGATTGCGTCGAGTGAGCGCTGTTGCATCTCACCGATTGCGTCTTCCGCCGCCTTTTCGGACTCTCGCCAGCGGTCTGCCACCTCTTTGACTGCGACCGACAGCAGCCCTATACCCGTTAGCAGGCGACCGCCCTTGAGTAGATAACCACCAAGGCGTTTCAGCCCGCCACCTGCTGACTTTAGCCAGCCCCAACCGCCGGATACGCGAGCTTGAGCAGCTGCCAATCCATCGGTGGCCGCTGCCAGCCCGGTGGTGGCTGTTGCCGCTGACTTCAGCTTTGGAATCAGCTTGCCCACACTGCCAATAAAAGCGCCAATCTTGACCGCCACGATCGCACCGGCGAGGTAGGCAAGCTGGGTACTCCACTCAATAGTCCACTTGACCACGCCTTTGATGTTATCGGCGAGAGTGATCAGGCTATCGGAGATCTCCTTCGCCCAGCGCTTGAGAGAGCCATCCGCCGCCATCTGCTTGACGGTATCCAGTAGCTCCTGAAGCTGCTGCTTCATGTAATCCAGGAACCCCGCCTCATTAATATCGTTGACGAAGTTCAACCACATGTCTTTGAGATTGCTGACGAGGCCCGTCCAGGTTTTCATCGCTTCGGACGCGGCACCTTCGGACGATTTACCCATCTCTTGAATCAGGAGCGCGATCTCTCGACGCCCCAACTCACCAGCAGATGACATTTCCTGGAGTTCTGTTGTGGTCCTACCAGTAGCTTTTGCCAGCAGATCCCAGACAGGTACGCCTCGCTCGATCAGCTGAAGCGCTTCTTCGCCCTGAAGCTTCTGCTTGGTCCATGCCTGGCCAACGGCGAGGATCACGCCTTCCATTTTCTCTTGGCTGAAGCCGAGCTTGGAGGTCTGGTCGATGATGGCCTGAAAGCTGCCATCCATCGGGTCGATACCGAAGGCTTTCAGGCGGATGAAGCCCTGAGTGACGCCTTCGATATCAGCCGGGGTGGTCTTGGCAAAATCTTTGATCCACGCAGTTGCCTTCTCACCCTCTTCGATGGAGCCCATCAGGGTGTTGATTTGGACCTGCATGTCCTCGAAGCGGGAGCCGGTGTTGATCAGCCCCATGAGGGCATTCTTCAGCGCATTGATGCCAAGGTAGGTACCTGCCAACGCAATGACCTTGGTGGTCAGTCCACCGATACCGCGACCGGCCCGATCGGCGGCTGAAGGAATCTCGGTGAGGTCACCCTTGAAGTTCTTGGTATCAGTGCTGGCTTTCTTCGCGCCCTGGCTGAAACGCTGCCAAAACTTGGTCCCGCGAGTGTCACCATATAGGCGGGAAGATGACTTGCTGGCTTGATCGACGCTATCGCTAAACTCGCGGGTCTTTTGGCCTGTTTTATCCAGGCTTTCGGATAGGTTGTCCGCCTCGGTACCGGCGTCTTTCACCTCGCCACGGAAGCGTTTGACGACGCCACCAGCCATGTCCTTGGCTTTGATCAGGAGGTTTAGCGCGAGATTACGATCAGCCATGGCGGGTGTATGTCCTGTTCAGATGGGGATTAGCTAGAGCGAAGGATATCTTCGGCCAGAAGGGTGAGCTTGGTGGCGGTAAACGCCTCTTTATCAATACCGGTCAACTGGATAACCTTTACCTCCTCGGGTGTCAGTGCCGTTAGCTGCGCCCATGAGGTTCCCCGTGACCGGCAGAACGCTTCCCGTTTGTTCAGGTAGGTGCTGGTGTTCACATAGGCTCTTCCCAAAGCCTTGCGTTCGGCTGAGGACAGGGCCGCTGCTCCGAGTGATGAAGTAGCATATATTGATACGGACTTCTCAGTAGGTGCTTTCAGGGAAGCAACCGCCGTTAGACCATCCAAACCAGGCTTGTTGACCAACGCCGCACTATGGAGTGAAACGGGTACTCCAGTTTTTTTGTCATACGGGAATACCGCCGAGAGGTAACGATACTCACCGTTTTGGATATAGCCCTTGGCGCGCGGCGTCCAAGTAGGTTTGATCCAAAGGCCAGACCCTTCGCGCCATTCGATCTCTTTGAACCATCCAGCAGCTGGCGCTGGCTTACCGTTTTCCTCGCTCAAAAGTGTTTGGTGCTCATAATCCACGACCAGATCGTTGACTCTCGCTTGAACATCTTGAATGAGCTTTTCAGCGCCCTCACGATTGAGAAACCACATCCCACCTGGCACATCGTATGGACGGCCATCCACTGCTCTAAAATGGCCAGATGGGAGCAGTTGCTGCCAGCCATTTTGTGTTGCAGCTCCATTTAGCGAGAGAACAGACAGGCCCGCACCCTGGTGTGCAGAGTTACTCCGCAAAAAGGCCATGACTTCAGGGCTAAGTGGCATTAGAACACTCCTCTTTCCGATGGCTGCTAAGCCAGGATTCAGGCCTGGCCAAAAATCATGGCAACGAGGCGATCATTTCAGTCAGCAGCTGATCTTTCAGCTGTTTAACGCGGCCCCCTTCCATGCTGCCGTATTTATCAGCAATGGGCCGGTTATAGGGCATTTCACTGAACACGTAACCCTCTGCCGCAGCCTTGGCAGCCATGAGCTGCTCTAACACGTCAAACTGAGCCGCCGGAATATCGAACTGACCAAACAACTCCTCATACTTGAGCTTGAACATGTCTTTGTAAGCGGCTGTCACCCCGGCCATTTTGACATTCCTGTTAGCGCCCCAACCCCGAAGCTTCGCATCCAAGTTGTCTTTCAACTGGATGCAGTCCTGGAGTCCCTGTTCTGCCTCTGTAAGAGCTTGACGCGCAGCCTGCACATCCACCGTTGTCGTGGCTTGCCTTAATGCCAGCGCGGCTTGACTCTTTGTGTTTTCGGCAGTTGTAATCGCTTGCTCAGCCTGAGGAAGTAACACTTGGCTGATGTTGGTATTTTCCGCTTCATCGGTATCGAAAGCGGTTTTCAAATCGACATAATTCTGGATCGCTTCTGTCAGTGTCACGGTTCGTTACCTCAGGTGTAATAGATGACTTCTTCGGCCAGAACGGCCATCTTATTTTTACGGTAGGTTTCCGGGTCTATGCCCGTATTTCTGATGACATCGCGGTCAACGTTATTCAGTCCTTTCAGGGCGGCGACGCTCGTATTATTGTTGACCGCATACTGATTTCGCTTTCTGCGGTACTGATCTTCAGCTACGCCCTTAAGAGCGGCTACATTTAGTTCCTCTGGGGTGATTGGTTCATTCATTTGTGGTGCTCCTGGTTCGTTAAAAAGGGGCGCTCGGGGCGCTCTGGGTTTAGGCGCTCGAAGGCGCTCAGCTGGGTAGTTAAAGTGGTTTCATCTCTCGGTCTCGGGCCTCCTTTTGTTTCTTCCTTTCTTCATGAACGACCCGATATACATGCTGCAATGAAATCCCAAACTGGCGTGCTGTTTTTCTGGGTCTACCGCCAGCGCAGTGCCTCATTATTTCGAGATTTCTGACGCGCTGATCGATCTTTACACCACTGGATATATATACCGCGCCACTTTCCTTTCTGATTGCCCACAAACCTCGAAAAAGCGCGGATGTTATGTTCCAGCGCTCTTTTTCCGGCAAACTTTCAGAAGAGAGCTGCTGATCGAGAAATTCATATAGTTCTGCAATTTCTGTTTGGTATTGCTTTAGATCCGCGTCTTCTGCGCTATTGCTGTATTGACCATTAATCACTTTCTTCAAGGTGGCTTTCGGCATACCGGAAAGATGGGCAACCTCATTCGCTTCTTCGGGGTTCTTCTGCCATAAATCGAAAATTCGCTTTTCTTTTAGGAAATCAAAAGACCTTGCCGTACAGCCAACGAAAAGATAACCAGCACCGAAGTTTTTGCACACCATATACAAAAGAGGACGTATGAACTTGAGTAGTGCAGGCCTGGCTGCCAGCTCATGCTCCATAATGGCGATGACATCCCGGAAGCCGAGGATCCAGACGTCCTCCTCTTTCATGACGGCTTCGTAGTCCCCAACCATCAAATCCTGCAATCTGCTCATAACGTTCTATCCATCCCCCCGATCACCTAACGCAAGTTAAACTTTTTACGCGGCTGGATCGGTACTAACACAGGTTGTACATTTGAAAGACGGAGTTCATGGAGGGATAGACATGAAGCCATGCGCGCTATGTTTGGCACGGAAGCCGTTGAGGAAATCGCACGTCATTCCTAACGCGATATTCAAGAGGATCTTCAAGCAGTCATCCGGGAAGGCAATCAGCATCGCTGACGATACATCGACCCCGGTCAGCTATTCCCAGGACAGCTACTGGGAACACCTGCTCTGTGCTGACTGCGAACACCTGCTGAACATCCAATATGAAGGTTACGCCCTGGATGTGATCAGGGAGCGCCGGGGTAAAGCCGAGAAGCACGATACAGCCACATCGCTGAGCCAGATCGATACGACCCGCCTCCAGCTATTTATTTTGTCTGTCTACTGGCGAGCAGCTGTTTCAACCCACGAAGCATTTGCCAAGGTCTATATCCCCGATCCGTGGCGGGAAGAAATCAGAAAGGCCATTCTCAACAAGACGCCCACCCATCCGCAAATAGCTTCAATAAAGCTATACCGGCTCATCGATCCAACTGAGAATGGCGGATTCAGCGACCAGAACCTGAAGGACGTGATCATTACACCGTTTTCCAGGAAGCTGGATAAGCAATTCTCTTTTCACTTCATCCTGGAAGGCTTCTTCATTGAGATCCACACCCCAGGGCTGCGATATAAAGGCAGGCAAGAACGGGGTGTTTTGTTGAAAGGGCGCAAAGCGCTTCTCATCCCGCACCTGTCTATTTTCGATATCCCTGAAGTCCTGGATGCGATGGTCAGCGGGTACGGCAAACACCTGGAAGGAAACCATCGGCTCAAGGAATAAGCACAAAAAAAGCGGCATCACTGAAGAGCGAGCCGCTTCACTGCCTGCGCAATGCCGTTAGAGTCGCGTTAGGCGTCCTCAGGCGCGAAAGCCGTAGCCGATTCGGCCAACGACTCGGAGAATGTCATGCGCGCCTCTGAGGCGCTCTCAGAGCGTCCGACCAAGCGGCCAAGCTCCAGACTGCGTTCCACTCGATCAACCAGGTTCTTCTGGTGATCACTGAGCTCGCCACAGAGCCACATGCCACTATCGATATGATCGATCACATCATGGCTGAATGACTTATTGGTGGTGTACTCCCTCATCATTTCCGAAACCGCTTTAATCGCCATTGAAGCCTGGGATGCATCCCAAAGCATCTTTTGCAGTGAATCGTGAAACTGTTGTGTCGGTGTACTCATCGCTATCCCTCAACCCGCCTTCTTGGTCTCTTGCGCCACATGGTCATCCAGCTTGGCGACGATCTCCCGCCACTTACTGTCATGGTTACGCGCCCTCCGGCGCGCTTCAAACCCATCCGGGTATCGGCTTGGCCAGATCTCTACCGGCTTTACACCGATCGCATACGCGATCGTACGCTCACCAATCAACCAGGGCTGCTGCAATGCACGGGACATGGTTCCAGGTACTTTATAACCTGCTGCGCGGCTCAAGCGGGCAATGGACCATCCGGCTTTTTCCAAGGCAGCTTTGATATCGGCATTATGCCAGTCAACACTTTCCTGTTTACTCATGACCCTCTCCTCCTTTGTGCGGAGTTGCAGCTGCAACCAACCCACCGGTAATATCATCAAGCCCGATTGAACAAGAGCCATTAACCGCAGCATAATTAATAGCGGCAATCAGAAAGTACTTAACTAAGGCAATTCCTTTAACATCAGGGAAACCAAAGAACTCATACATTTCATCATTAAAAACAGAGCTCTCATCACCGCCTGCACGCTGCATCAGATAGCAAACAAAATTTTGTATCTGTTTCCCGCTTTCTAGTATGTCAAGTTTATGCCTTATCATCATTCTGATATCAGCTTCCTGACAATCAAGCTTAAACAACGCTCTCTCAAGGTTGGTAAAATCATCACCAAAAAGTGCCATCCCAACCCTAGCCCGTAAATTGTCACCTTTAATTGGACTATTCACACCAAAGCATCTCAGCAACATTTCAAGAAACTCAGAAGATCCAAAATCAGCATTATCGATCACAACTATATCGATCTCTCTGGAATTAAGAATACTGAATGCATCTTGAATAACCCTGTCGAATGACTTTGGTACTTCATCGCTATGCTCCTTTATAACTGCTTCGAATACATCCCTCATACATTCTCGGATATCATTTGAATGCAAGTCGGCAATAGCTACGCGAATACCGAGGCTTTTTGCACGATTAAGAAAGTAATTAATTGCCGTTGTCTTACCGCCCCCTGCATCAGCTTTAACCGTTACGAAGCTCTTGTAGGCCGCCGCATGGCACAGGAGCCCGCAACAGTGCTCCAGGTTTGGAGTCACGAAGTAATCATCGGCACTGACCAATGGTTCGATGAATGGGTCGAGGTCGAGCCCAAAATGCTCTAACGCTTTCTGTGTTAACATGTCATCTCCAGATTGTGACGTCGATTTGGTACCGGCCTGGCTGAGGTTGCCGCCTCGGACAGGCCACTCTTCACGCAAAACTATCTGTCGTCTCGCCCGCTTCCGCAGACCAAACTACGGTATTCGTATTCGGATCAAATACTTGCCGCACCCGCTGGATCTGAGGTGGCTTAGGCCCGGTGTATCGAGCAGGTACCAGCCGGTACCGTGCAGCAACAGCACGCCGCCCCCTGGTTGCTGGCCGAGTTTTAACCAGGTACTTCGCTTTGTGCAGGTAATGGATATAGTTCTTGGCATCAGTCGGCTTTATCGGCACCTCTTCAGTGCTGGCCGCCATTGCAAGCTCATGAAAATTGAACTCGCCAATAATGCGCATTGCCCGCCACATGTTTTCGCGGTTACGGCCCTGCGTCACTTCGCTACCGTCTTTGCGCAAGCGCGGTGCCTCCACACCACAGTCACGTATCAGCGTGTAGACATACTCCCGAGTGCCGCCACCGCCTTGGCGCTGATCGTTGTCATCCTGGTTAATCCAGCGCTCCCTGGTAATGTCGATATAGCCGCCGTTCTTAAGGCAGGTGAGGTAACTATCGATTGCCTTCCGGTTGTCGCCTTGGTCGTGGTCCAACGCCAGCCATAGCGACTCACGCGTGAACTCACGCTGTTCTCGGATCTGCGACCAGATGGCCTCCCGGCCAGTCAGCTTACCTTGAGCGCTGGCCGCCACGAGGCTCACCGGTTTACGTCCCCGCCCTTTGCCAATAGCCCGCTCTTGATCGTTTCTAACGGTCATCAACGGACCCTCCGTGCCGGAGCTTTACCGGTGAACAGAGGCTGGTTGCCCCAGGTATTTTGATCGACAGTTTCCAGCCCCTCAGACAAGCCAAAGTTACGGATCCGGCTGATGTTTACGACGACACGACGAACTGACCCCTTTGCGATCGACAGGACTTCATCCATCAGATCCGGCGCTATGGTCACTTCTGGGCAGTACATCTCCTGGAGTACTTCCGCATCATCGGCACTGACCGGCTGGGCAGGAACGAACTCCAGAATTCGACTATGGAAACGTTCCCAGCGCTCCAGCTTGGCTGGCAGCTTCTCCTCACCAATCAAGAGGATTGGCGCAAAGCTGCCCTCATAAATGTCACGCACGATCTCAACCGCGTTCTTCTCGACCACGTGATCCATCTCGTCGATGATCAGCGGGCGCTGAGAGAGCGCCAGCTGTTCGCACACCTGGTCACACATCTCATACAGGGTTTTGGCAGGTTCCAGCCCCATCTCTTTGGCCAGGGCCAGCAACAATGCCTTCTTCGTCCAGCTGCTTTTACAGGTTACGTAGTAGGCACGCGTCTTGTTCGCGGCGTAGCTCGCTGCGAGAGACTTACCGAAGCCAGCGGGGCCATAGAGCACAGCCATGCCGGGTAAGTGCTGGTCACGGTGCATAATGCGCTGTAAGGCACCGATGCAAATACCCACATTGGTAATAGGCGCTACGGTCCCGATCGAAACGCTTTCAGGAACATTGACCGCATTTTCAGCTGTCATATATCATCCTTCTGCTTGATGGTTAATTGCCGCTATTGCAGTAACGGCGAGTTATTTGGCATTCCTTGCCTTGAGCGCCAGATGCATTTCTGCCAATTCCTTCTGCCCCACGTATTCTGGGGATCCGGGGAAGTTTTCGTAGAAACGCAACTGGCGTTCATCCTTAATTTCCATGCCCTGGCGCACCTGGTTGTCCAGTTCCAGCCAGCGCTCATACTTCTCTTTTGCAGTTCCCATGCTGATCACATTGCCGCCATCGCCTTCCGGCTTTTTCGCGTTCTGAAGCGCGGCTTTGGCACGTGCTGCCTGCTCAGGATCTTGCTGGGGAATAGATAGATTTGGGTTACGGGTCTGAGCTGCCAACGCCGCTTCGTCCAGCCCGGCACTGGTATATCTCTCTTCACGTTTGGGAAAAGCCGCCAGCTTTTCGGACTCGGCGATACGATGCTCCAACACCACATCAGCGATGTTCTCGCTCACGTCTTTGCTCATCGCCTTATATTCGCGGCTCTGTTCGCTTAGCAACCGCTTCTGCTTGGCCTTCGCAGCCACTGCGGCTTCCTGTTTGGAGATACCAAGCAACTCATAGCAGGTGAGAACACCTACAAAGGCACCCTCGACATAGGCATATAACCGGCCCAAGTCGTGCTCATCGTACTTGAGCATGGCTTCACGCCCGGCATACTCGAACAGGCTGTCGTTGAAGTAGGTATGGTGATTGAAGCGGACACCTTTCTTGCTAATGGTTCGGGTACCCGCCACCTCAGCCAGCAGCATATCCAGGACGCGTTCATCTTCGATGCGCCGAATAGGTCCTTTGCAGGCAGACACGCACTCAAACGGTGTTTTACCGGATAGGCCGCTGTGCGGATTGTGGCTATAGATGTGCTCAACCCACTGATCAAGGCGTTCCTGCAACTCCGCTGAAGTCATGGCGACTTCAACGACTTCATCAGGCTGCATGATTCGCTCAGCAAAGCTCTTACGCGCCTCAATCTGCTTGCGATCTGCGACCGAGTGACCAATGAATCCAGGTAAAAGATCGAGGATGCCGTGACTCATGGTCTGAAGGGCCCGTTCAATGGTGCCTTTCTCCTCGGAGGCGAACGGAATGCAAACTTCCTGGACAATCTCCATATCACGCAGTACACCGCTAAACTGCTCGGAGACGTAATCCTTACCGTTATCCGTTCTAACACCTTCTGGCACACCCCAATCCAGTACCGCCCGGCGGAAAAGCTGACACACTGCCATCGCCTTCGAAGTCTTGGACACATAGAGCTTTAAGCGGCGTGTATGCAGATCGATCACTCCAATCACGGAGTGGCGACCATCCTCCAGAAGCCAATCGCCTGGCGTGGAATCCATCTCCCACAGCTGGTTCATGTCGGTGATCTGTTCAAAGTGAGAACCCGCCGCCGCCATATACACGTTTTTCCAGCGGTCTGGGTTGGTCATGAAGGTCCAGATCTGAGCGTTTTCCTCCTTCCAGTCCCTCATAAAGCGCTGAATCGACCTCACACTGGGAATATCTATTCCGCTACAGACCGCTTTCAGATACTCCCGCACCTCTGATCCCTTAATATGGGGAAATCGGATCATGCTTCCGAGCACCGTTTTGAACAGCACCGGATCTGATGCGATCTTGGACTGGCCACGGCGCTTTCCGTAACCATCCGTCAGTGCTCCAATGCCGCCTTTTTCGTAGGCCTGGACCCAGTTTTCCAATGTTCTGGCCGTCAAACGGCGAACACCATCTCTGCACGGGATCCATGGCACAACATGGGCGGGCACATGGATCGAACCGCAGTTAACCGCTTCGGTTATTTCTGCACGGCTCTGCTGCGCACCGATTCCGTTATCGCGTTGATATTCATAGGTGCAAAGCACAAACCATTCACGCGCCTTAGCTCGTTTGTACTTATCGCTGTCCTTGGGAAGGGCGCTGAAACGCTTAAGCCCTTCTTCTTTTCGGCTTCGGCGCACTTGAGCTTCGCGCTGGTGCCTGGCCTCTACTTCGGTCGCAAGCTCGACGCCAGCCCGCTCGTGAGGATCGAGATCAGTAGCTTGGGCTTTGGCAGCCGCCGCATCCAGCGCCCTCTGGTAGGCTTCTGCTTTCCGCTTTTTACGGACAGCCGTTTGCACATCCTGAGGCAGCTCATCCAGTACGAAGTACTTACGGCGGCCACCTTGAACCGTTTCGAAATAAGCAGGCCAGGGAGCTTCACCAGCTCGCTTGAGACCGTTAGAGGCTCGCTTTTCAATCGAGCGCTTATCACGACCTAACGCTTCGGCTATTTCATTCGTCAGCACGTGTGCCGTAGGGGCGATTGAATTGCTCACTTCACCAGCACCGACAAGATTTGTTTTTGCTACAGATTGGGTCATCCCTGTTCCTCCAGGCCCAGCTCGGGGACCTGATACACCGCGATATTTCGGCACTGGTAAGCCAGCCCCTCCATGAGTGCGGTGATTGCTGGAATCACATCACCGGCTTCCGCATCGCCCGCATAGAATCGGAGGATCAGTGCTAGGGTCTCATGGGCTTCAAGGCTCAGGGCGTTAAGCTCCAGCGACTGAGCCTTCCGACCAGAGGGCATAGGAACCAGCAGCTTGTTATGGCCGTGTGCCAAATAGCGCGTTAAATAATCAAAGCCGCAGGCACGCTCAAAGGGGAGCACCTTATTAACAGGCATTCGTCCGTTCTGGGCCCACTTATAAAGGTTGTTGGGGCGCGTCTCGATACCAGGCGCGTCGGCGATACGGTCAACGCTGAGGTTGCGTGTGTGTCTGCCGTGCATAAAACAGTAGGTCGTAGCCTGCCCTGGATCGACAGGGGAAAGTCTGTCCCAATTAGGCTGTGTCATCGCCGGACCTCCTGTTACCTGGAATCCAAATAATCTCGGGCATTACCCCTGTGCAGTCTCGGATTTTGTTCCTACGCTGTAACCAGGAAAGGTTGAGGCCGCCAAGGACAATGCCGGAGGTCATTTCAGCACCCACGTTCGCGTGTTGCATTGAACTCCAGCCGGGCCTTGATAGAATGCCATTTGGCACCGGACAGACCGCTACGGCCAGTATTGTGGACCCCGTTGGTGTATCGGCTTGGCCAGATGTCCCACGGGTCACACTCTAGAACATGAGCGATAACGCACTCCGTTAAAGGCCAAGGCTTGTGAAGCGCTTTACCGACAGCGTAGCGGCTAAAGCCTGCGGCAAGGCTGAGGCGGGAAAGGGACCAGCCTCGCTTTTCTAGCGCGGCTTTAACATCGGCTGGATGCCAGTCAGATGACTGGTTATTGGAAATGGCTTCATTAGTGTTCATGAGCTTGCCTCGCGTGTTTGTATATTTGGAATTATGAACAAATTTCGAGATTTGTAAACCCGTTATTTGTGCCGCACTTCCATTTTTTTACTTGCGCCACAAATAAGCGATAAAACCATTTATTTATCAATGGGATGAGGTAAGTGGGGCACGTTTTTCAAAGTGCGGCATTTGTGCCGCACTTCAACCAAATAAAGTGCGGCACAAAATTATGAGCAACAAGAGAACAGATATCGGGGAGAGAATTACTCGGATCCGAGGCGATAAAAGCCAGATAGCATTCGCCAATGAGCTTGGCGTGCACAAGAACACTCTGGGCAATTATGAGCGAGGGAGGAATACACCGGATGCGGATTTCCTAGCCAAACTGGCAGGAATAGGAGTCAATACGCACTGGGTCATCACCGGCGAGGGGCCGCTGTACTTGGAGGAAACTGGAGCAGGGGACGATGCTGCCGACTCAACCAGTCCATCTACGACTGTTAGGAAGCCTGCACCTATCGATTCAGAGCTATTTAAAGAAGTAATTCAACTACTTAGAGATAAAGACAGTTGGACGCATAAGATCAAACTTGATCTGCTGATTGATGACGTAATCCGCATGTACAACGATGCAGTTAGATCCTCTAACAAGCAACGGCAACAGCTGGAGATGCGCCTATATCTCAACTCTCGACACGAGTTGTACTTGGAGCTACAGATCCAGCACTACGAAGACGTCAAGCAAAGAGCTCCAAACGATACGGAGCTTCAACGGGCACAAGATGAGCTCGCTCAAATCTTAAAAACAGAGCTCCTGGAAGTGAAAGAGCAGTCAGCGGTTTTCAGAGCAATGCTGGAAAAAATACCGGAATAATCCGCCCCAAACTAAGTGACGTTTGCCGAAAAATCGGAAAATCTATGTGTCGCAGGCCTGGCACCCGATTTTTTGGCAAGATCCCAACCAGCCCCCGGAAACCCTCGTAATTCCGGGATTTATCCCGCCTAATACCGCAATCTCCCGCTTAACCTGGACCACTCCACGTCACACTAAACTATCTGTCACTTCACACGTTGAGGGCACAATTTCGGCACACGCCGGATACAAAAAAGGCCTGCATCTGGTGCAAGCCTTTTAAGTAGTGGTGCCCGGAGGCGGAATCGAACCACCGACACGGGGATTTTCAATCCCCTGCTCTACCGACTGAGCTATCCGGGCAACGAGGCGCGTATTAAACCCGACTTGATTAAGGGTGTCAACGCTCTGCTTTCACTTTTTTCCGATCAGCTGTTTTCTGAAGGCGGTACGTACCCTTCGACCTGATCGAACTCATCACCGGAGAGGAATTTCTCCATCTCTTGCTGCAGGTATTTGCGGCTCTCCGGATCCATCAGGTTGAGATGCTTCTCGTTGATCAGCATGGTCTGATGTTCGGTCCATGCCTGCCAGGCTTGCTTGGATACGTTTTCGAAGATCTCCTGGCCCAGTGCACCGGGATAGGGTGGGCGCTCGAGGCCTTCCATCTCTTTTTTGTATTTACGGCAGATGACTGTGCGGCTCATGATTGACCTCCTTCGGGGCTGTTTAATTGCTCCAGTAAACGTTTAACCGGTGCGGCCAGCCCCACATTCTGTGGTTGCCGGGTGTTATACCAGAGGGTTGGCGGGCCTTCCATGACAAAATTTATGGGGTCTTTCAATTCGACCAGTGCCGGCGTGATATCAAGATGATAGTGACTGAAGGTGTGCCGAACCGGTGGCATGACCGAGGCGTCGCTAATCTCTATACCGAGCTCTGATTGAGCGTCACGCAGGTCCTGCACCTCTGGCAGGCTCCAGAGTCCGCCCCAAATCCCACTGGGTGGGCGTTGGCTGAGCATTACGCTGCCCTCGCGATCCCGAATGATCAGCATCCAGGTCTGCTTAACCGGCAGTGTTTTTTTGGGGCGCGGTTCCGGCAGTTGGTCGGTGAGGCCTTCGCTGAACGCTTTACATTCTTGCTGCAATGGACAAAGCAGGCAGCTGGGTTTGGAGCGGGTGCAAAGTGTCGCACCCAGGTCCATCATCGCTTGGGTATAGTCACCCGCCCTTGCATCGGGGGTATTGCGTTCGGCATGCTCCCAGAGCTGCTTCAGGACCGCTGTCTGACCGCTCCAGCCCCGTACGGCATAGAAGCGGGCCAGGACACGCTTGACGTTGCCATCGAGTATGGCAGCGGGTTTTCCGGTGGAGATGGACAGGATGGCTCCGGCGGTGGAGCGGCCGATGCCGGGTAGTTCCGCGAGCGCCTCCACGGTTTCTGGAAAACGGCCGTCCTGCTGTTCGCTAATGATACGGGCGGTTTTGTGGAGGTTTCGTGCTCTGGCGTAGTAACCGAGGCCTGTCCACAGGTGCAGGACTTCGTCCAGATCCGCTTGTGCCAGGGCATGAATATTGGGGAAACGTTCCTTAAACCGCTGGTAATAGGGGATCACTGTAGCTACCTGAGTTTGCTGAAGCATGATCTCAGACAGCCAGGTGCTGTATGCGCTTTTATCTGCCTGCCAGGGCAGATCTTTGCGGCCGTGTCGATCGAACCAATCGAGCACGGCCTGCTGGAACTGTTCAGGGGCTAGTGACGGCATCAGTTTCCAAACAGCCCCTTGATCAGAGACTTGGCACCTTCGTCACCCAATTTGTCACCCAGCTTCTCCTGAATTTTAGACTCCACTTTTTCCTGGGCTTTGCGCTTGGCCTCGGCTTTCAGAAGATTGGTGAAGACACTGGCATCGGGGCGGCACAGCTGTGCGGGGGCTGTGTCAAAACTACCTTTACAGTTTACCGGGAACTCGATGCCCTCCAGACGGTTGTTAATGGAGCAGGTCTCATTGAACAGGTTGCTGGTGATTGTAAGTCCCAACCGGTAGTCAATCAGCGCCTGCGGCAGGTCTACCTGGCCGCGGCCGGTCAGTTTCATCGCGTCCAGGCTTGCGGACAGGTCCTGGTTATTGACGACACCGTTTTTGATCGGAAAGGTACCGCCCATGGTGGCGAATGGCGTGGATCTGTCGACCTGGGTACTGTTGATGCCGAGGCTGGCCACATTGTTGATGCCCTGGCAGACGGTCTGGGCCATATCGATACCTTTGATCACGCCGTCTCGGGCGGAGAAGCTGAGATCACCGGTCAGAGAGTTGACGATCGCGTGCAGGGAACTGCCGCTGGCGCTTAATTCCGCCCTGGAGCCGAAGGTACCTGTCATCTGCGCTTCACCAGCGAGGTCGGTGAGCAGTTCTCCGATCTGTATGCCGTCCAGGTTTTCCGAGATCAGAAGGCGTGGCGGGGACTGGCGGACGTCCAGCGTGGCGCTGTTATTCAATTTCCCGGAGTACAGGTTTGCTTGCAGGCGTGAAAGCTTGACCAGTCCGTTGTTGGCACTGAGCGTCACGCCCAGATTATTGATTTGCATGCCGGAGACCAGCAACTGCTTTAAATCCAACGTCGTATTCAGATTCAGTGTCTTAAGCGCTTCTACCGGAATGATCTCCTCTTTGGACCAGCGCTCCGCCGCGTCCTTTTGACCGCTGGTGGCTTCCGAACTTGCTGTTTCCGTGGACTCCGGAGGCAGATATCGGTCGGCATCGAATGCTTCGCCCTGCAGGGAGATGGACGGTGTCATCGTTTTGAGGTCGACAACAACGGATCCGTTCAGCTGGGTGTCATCAATATGCAGGGTCAGCGGATCCAGAGTCAGTGTACCGGCAGGCCCGCCGAGCGCTGCCCCCAGCCCTATGTGTTGCAGGGCCTTGCCGTCCCGGGTCTGAGGAGCGGGCTGTCCGAGCTCTTCCATCAGCTGCTTCAGGTCAAAATCAGCAACGCGAATTTCGCCCTTGATGGTGGGCGACTGGAAGTTGTCGACGCTGACCTGGCCCTGTGCCTCGAGGTTTGCGACGGCCAGACGTTGGAGCCCCAGGTTGATGCGCTGGTCATCGATATCGGTATCGATGTTTGCTGCCAGATTCAGGGTCAGTGATTTGCCGGCGGCCGGTACGTCCAGCAAGACCACGGTGCCTTCCAGGCTGTTGAGCTGGTAGCGCTGAGTACGCAAATCAAGCAGCGCATCCGTCGCAAGATTGACCTGTCCTTGCGCGGTCACATCGGAGCCGCTGAGCTGACGTACCTGCCCCTCTATAGTCAGGGGGATGGGGATATCGGGCGCGAGTCGACCTGTGGTCAGGTTGAGTGCGTTAATTTCGAGGCGCGTGTTGGCGGCCTCATCGAGATAGCGGACCTGTGCATTGCTCAAAGTCACCGACTCGATATCAAACCCCTGCAGGGGCGCCTGGCCTGCGCGACTCGTTGTGTCTGCCTCATCAGCGCTATTGGTGTCAGCCGTCTCTGAAGCCATGCTCCAGTTGTTGGCGCGGCCGGTTGTGATCAGGTTGAGTTTAAGCCCATCGATAACGATGGCGCTCATCTGCAGGTTACCGGAGAGCAGGGGCATTACCTGTACTGAGAGACGGGCCTCCTCTAAAGAAGCAAGCTGAGGTTGTCCGGGATAGCGAGCATCGATGCGCCCGAGCTCCAGGCCCAGGTTGGGAAAGAGCGACCAGCCGATGTCGCCCTGAATATCCAGCTCAATACCGGCACCCTCCAGCGCAGCACGCTCGATCCGGTCGCGATAGTCATTGGGGTCGACGAAGAAGCCGAGCAGTACGCCGCCGGCCACGACGAGGATCACGACCAGCGAGATAAATCCAAGCAACAAGCGCGTCATTATTTTCATAGATCAGCTGTCCATTAGCGAGTGTGATCGTTTAGCTGCCATTGTAACGAATCAGGTGTCGTGGGGGGCAAACTTGATTACTATGGCAGCAAAATGCGTTGAAGGTTTACTGGCCCTGCTTAAAACAGAGCGTCGAGCGGAACTTCTGCCACACTTTACAAGATCACTATGCAACGAAACGGGTCCAGAGAGGGGGTAGAGCGAGGTTTCCCCGGACAGGCCTGTTGGGAGAAAACGAGATGAATACGGGCTTTTCCGTCGTCCTCTTGGTGGAATCACAGCAGCGTCATGATCAGTTGGTTCAGGTGCTGACGAAAAGCTGCCGGGATTTTATGATCGTGCATGATGTAGAAGCGTTGATAAAGCGTTTGCATCGCAAGCCGGCCAATGTCCTCCTGTTTGGGCTCTCGACCATTGAGCAAAATGAAGTGGCTTACTTTCGACTGCTGAAAACCGACCCTGAGGTCGAGCAATATGTCGGGTCTACGCTTCTGTTTTGCGGCAAACCGGAAGTCAAGCAGGCTTTTCAACTCTGTCGGAAAGGGTTGTTCAACGATTACTTTATCGCCACGCCGCTCTATGACCCCTACCACCTGCTGCTGCGCTTCCGCCATCTTAAGGCGCAACAGGATGGCGAGGCTGGCGCTGTGCCGATGACCAATAACTCTATCAGCGCGGTGTGCCAATCGCTGGAGCAGATAGCCCAGGGAGACAGCCAGATTTCGGGAATCAATACCGAAATGCTGCAGCGTTTGGGCGAGACGATTACCCTGGCAATGGAATCTCTCGGCCGGATGATCGAGCAGCAGCTTGGTGAGGGAAGTTCGGCCAGTGAAACCCGGGAGCTGATTTCGCGCCACTCAGGCGAGCTGGTCGGAGAGCCTATCCGGGAAGATGTGCGGGAGGCTGTAGCCAAGGTCAAGCAGGTCACGGCGGAAATGGCGGAAATTGCAATTGACCAGCGGGTTTCGATCAGCCGCGAGCATCCGGGTATGCCGCCGCGCAATAAACGAGTGATTGTGATCGAGGACAACGCTCAGGCTCAGCAGGAGGTGGTCACAGCGCTCGAGAAAAACGAATGTGAGACTGTCGTCTATAGCTATGCCGGTGACTTCGTTCGCGATATGGATTCGCTCAGCGCCGATATCGTTATGCTGGATCTGACCCTGCCGGATATGCCCGCCTTCCATGTCATCGAAAAGCTGAAAAGCTCAACGTCCCTCTCCCATGCCCGGCTTTTCGTGATGATCCAACAGGGGGACCGGGAGAAAGTGGATCTCGTCATGGGCATGGGGGTGAATGAGATTATCATGAAGCCGATCGATGAGCAGATGATGGCGTTCAAACTCAAGCACTACTGATGTTGAGGCCCGGTTCTCTGTATAATGTGGGTTTGGCAATAAAACCCACGCGCAAAGGCGGAGACAGAGATGGCCGATCGTACCGCCAGAGTGACTCGTAACACTCTGGAAACCCAGATCACTGTATCAATTAATCTCGATGGCACAGGTCAGTTCGAGTCCGATACCGGCGTCCCCTTTCTTGACCATATGATGGATCAGATCGCCCGTCATGGTCTGATCGATATGGAGATCAATGCCATCGGTGATCTGCATATCGATGATCACCACACTGTCGAAGATATCGGCATCACCCTGGGCCAGGCGTTTAAGCAGGCGGTGGGCGATAAAAAAGGGATTCGTCGCTACGGCCATGCCTATGTGCCTTTGGATGAAGCGCTTTCCCGCGTTGTGATCGACTTTTCCGGTCGTCCGGGTCTGGCGATGGATGTGGAGTTTACCCGCGGTCGAGTGGGCGCTTTTGATGTGGATTTGTTCAGTGAGTTCTTCCACGGGTTTGTTAACCACGCCCAGGTGACCCTGCATATCGATAACCTCAAGGGCAAGAATACTCACCACCAGGCCGAGACGATCTTCAAGGCGTTTGGCCGTGCGCTGCGCATGGCGTTGGAAGTGGATGAGCGGGCCGCCGAGATAATGCCGTCGACCAAGGGGTGCCTGTAAATTATGAGCAGTATTGCAGTTATCGATTACGGCATGGGTAACCTGCACTCGGTGGCCAAGGCGCTGGAGCATGTGCAGCCGGGCGTGGAGGTTCGTGTAACCGCGGACCCCGAGCAGGTTCGCACCGCTGATCGCGTATTGCTGCCGGGCGTTGGTGCGATCCGCGACTGTATGGCTGAAATTCTCCGTTTGGATGTGGATAAAGAGGTCCGTGAGGCGATCGCTTCCGGCAAGCCATTTCTGGGGATCTGCGTCGGCTATCAGGCGTTGATGGAGTTCTCCGAGGAGAACGGCGGCGTCGACTGCCTGAGTGAGTTTGAAGGGCGTGTGAACTTCTTCGGCGATGATCTGCATGAAGGTGAAAACCGCGATCGCCTGAAGGTTCCGCATATGGGCTGGAATGAAGTGGAGCAGCGCATCGATCATCCCCTGTGGAAAGATATCGACAACGGCACTCGCTTCTATTTTGTCCACAGCTATTACGTCAAGCTGGCTCAGCGTGAACAGGTTGCGGCAACCTGCCATTACGGTGTGGATTTCGATGTGGCGCTGGCGCACAAGAACGTGTTTGCCACGCAGTTCCACCCGGAGAAGAGCCACACTGCCGGCTTGCAGTTACTGAAAAACTTCCTTAATTGGGATGGCCAGTTCTAAGGCCATCCACAAGACAGACTTCAAGGTTTTATCCACAATGCTGATTATCCCCGCGATTGATCTCAAGGACGGCAAATGCGTACGCCTGCGCCAGGGCCGTATGGACGACTCCACCGTTTTCTCCGATAACCCGGTGGATATGGCCACCAAATGGGTTGAAGCCGGCTGCCGCCGTCTGCACCTGGTGGACCTGAACGGTGCGTTCGCCGGTAATCCCGTTAACGGTGAGATCGTGAATGCGATCGCCAGGGCGTATCCGGATCTGCCGATTCAGATTGGCGGTGGCATCCGTTCAGCGGAAACAATCCAGGCCTATCTGGATGCGGGTGTTGACTACGTCATCATCGGCACCAAGGCGGTAAAAGAGCCGGAATTTGTCACCGAGATGTGTAAACAGTTCCCGGGCCATATTATCGTTGGCCTGGATGCTCAGGACGGCTACGTGGCTATTGACGGTTGGGCCGAAGTCACCGACGTGAAAGCGGTGGATCTGGCCAAGCGTTTCCGCAATGACGGTGTCAGTGCCATCGTCTACACCGATATCAGCCGTGACGGCATGATGCAGGGTGTGAACGTGGAGGCCACCGTGGAGCTGGCTCGCGAAGCCGGAATACCGGTTATCGCCTCCGGTGGGGTGACTGATATCGAGGACATCCGCAAGCTGGCGGCAGTCGCCGATCAGGGAATTCTCGGTGCCATTACCGGCCGTGCCATCTATGAAGGCACCCTGGATGTGGCTGAAGCACAGAAACTCAGTGATGAGCTGAGCAAGTAAGTACGCTAGCAAAGGGTAAGAGCATGGCACTGGCAAAACGCATCATCCCCTGTCTTGACGTCGAGAACGGGCGCGTCGTGAAAGGCGTGAAATTTCTCGATATCCGTGATGCCGGCGATCCGGTGGAAGTGGCCAAGCGTTACAACGAACAGGGTGCCGACGAGATCACCTTCCTCGACATCACCGCCAGCCATGAAGAGCGCGATACCATGGTTCACACCGTGGAGCGTATGGCAGCCGAGGTGTTTATCCCGCTGACGGTAGGGGGCGGTATCCGCACCTGCGAAGATATCCGCAAGATGCTCAACGCCGGTGCCGATAAGGTATCGATCAACACGGCCGCCGTGTTCAACCCCGAGTTCGTGCGTGAGGCTGCAGAGCGTTTTGGCAGTCAGTGCATTGTCGTCGCCATCGACGCCAAGAAGGTGTCCAAAGAGGGCGAGACGGACAAGTGGGAAATCTTCACCCACGGCGGTCGCAAACCGACCGGTCTGGACGCCGTCGAATGGGCGAAGAAAATGGTCGAGCTGAGAGCTGGTGAGATTCTGCTCACCTCCATGGACCAGGATGGCGTCAAGAACGGTTACGACCTCGGGGTTACCCGTGCTATCTCCGAAGCAGTCCCCGTTCCGGTCATCGCCTCCGGGGGGGTTGGTAATCTGGACCACTTGGTGGAGGGCTGTATCGACGGCAAAGCGGATGCTGTGCTGGCGGCGTCAATTTTCCATTTCAACGAGTACACCATTCCGCAAGCGAAAGCGTATATGCGCGAGCGGGGGGTTGAGGTCCGGCTTTGACAATGATGTCCGCCAGGTAATAGTAGAAAAGGCTCCCTAAGGGGCCTTTTCTATGGCCAACAGCCATACAGCGTCAGAACGGACTCTGCCTTTCGGGTACACCCTTAAAGCTGTGGGTCATAAATCCGTATAAACCGCGCAAAACGTGGTTTTCCATGGGCGGTAAAGCCGTTATACCGGTAGGTTACCCAGGCGCCTAGCGACGGTGGATCTGCCCGTTCAGCATCGCTCAGCCCTGAGCCCAATCTAAACTGCATCCCGGCTTCCGTTTCCACGATTAACGCGCCGGTCATGCCGTTATATTTGCCCTGCCCTGGCGTGTAGCCGATCACGCGTGCTTCAGCATCTTCATAGCCCTTGTACTTCAGTAGCGCGTGGCTTCGAGTATGGATGTAACGGGCGGTCCGGTGATGGAGCATCAACCCCTCGCCACCCTGCTTGTGGATATCTGTCAGTACCCGTGAGAGCTCTTTACGGGAGTTAATTGTTCGCTGTTCGACCGCCTGTATCTGCGGGTTATCCACAGCACGAGTCAGTTTTTGAAGTGCCTGGTCTCGCTCAGCAAAACCGCCGGGATGGGCTGGCAGGTCAAACAGTTGCAAGCTGACCTCTTTCCACAGCGGCGACTCCGGTCGATGGGCGCGCACAAGGGCGCTTACCTCATGAAATCGTCCGCGGCCCAGCCACAGCTCTCCATCCAAAGGAATTGGCGGTAGGCTCGCAGTCAGCGCCTTGGGAGCGTGAATCGTATATCCGCTGCGGGTAATCAGCCGAGATCCTGTCCAGCGGGCACGAACGCCATCGAGTTTTTCACTGACAAGATAAGCGGGTAGATCCAGGTTATTTGCCGAAGATAGGGATTCCGCGCTCATCAGCTGGGGCGCGGGTGCCGCTGCTACACAGGTAGGCAGGGTCAGGCCGACCGCAATTGCGGCAGGCATGCAGATGGACGGGTGCATTGTCGATCTCCTGTTCCTTGGAGTTACCAAGAGCATCCTGCTCTTTGGAAGATTCCCGGATACCGCTTTCGCGTTATCCGGGGTCTGCGTCGCGGGTGTAGCCCGGCAGCAGCCGTAAGGCGCGTGCCGGGACGTCTTATGATTAATCCAGCAGATCCAGGTCCCGTACTGCGCCTTTGTCGGCCGAAGTTGCCAGTTTGGCGTAAGCTTTCAGCGCGGCGGACACCTTACGTGGGCGCTCCTGGGCCGGTTTCCAGCCCAGCTTATCCTGTTCGGCACGGCGCAGGGCCAACTCTTCATCCGATATCAGGACATCGATGGTTCGGTTAGGAATATCGATGCGGATACGATCACCGTTTTTTACCAGGCCGATAGCGCCGCCGGCAGCCGCTTCCGGGGAGGCGTGGCCGATGGAAAGCCCGGAGGTACCGCCGGAGAAACGGCCGTCCGTAAGCAGCGCACAATCTTTACCCAGGCCTTTGGACTTCAGATAAGAGGTGGGGTACAGCATCTCCTGCATACCCGGCCCCCCTTTCGGACCCTCGTAGCGGATGATGACCACGTCGCCGGCTTTAACTTCATCGTCCAGGATCTTGCGCACCGCTTCGTCCTGAGACTCCATCACGTTGGCGTTCCCTTCGAACACCAGAATGGAATCATCCACACCGGCCGTTTTTACGACACAGCCATCCAGTGCGATATTGCCATACAGCACCGCGAGTCCACCTTCCTGGGAAAACGCATGATCGATGGAGCGGATACAGCCCTCGGCACGGTCGCCATCCAGGCTCGGCCAGCGAGTCGACTGGCTGAAAGCCTCTTGAGTGGGGATGCCGGCGGGGCCTGCCTTGAAGAACTCCATCACCTCAGGTGTCGGATTGCGCATGATATCCCACTGATCCAGTGCTTCTGCCAGGGTGGCGGAATGCACGGTCGGAACGTTGGTATGCAGTTTTCCGGCGCGGTCCAGTTCACCGAGGATCGCCATAATACCGCCGGCCCGATGCACATCTTCGATATGATATTTCTGGGTATTCGGCGCCACCTTGCATAGCTGTGGAACGCTGCGGGAGAGGCGATCGATATCCTTCATGGTGAAGTCGATCTCTGCTTCCTGGGCGATGGCCAACAGGTGCAGAATGGTGTTGGTGGAGCCGCCCATGGCGATATCCAGCGTCATGGCGTTTTCAAATGCTTCGATACCCACAGCACGTGGCAGGATGCGCTCATCACCGCCTTCGTAATACTTCCTGGCCAGCTCGACGATGGTGCGACCGGCACGCAGGAACAGCTGTTTACGATCGGCGTGAGTCGCGACCACGGTACCGTTACCCGGCAGCGCCAGGCCCAGCGCTTCGGCCAGGCAGTTCATGGAGTTGGCGGTGAACATGCCGGAGCAGGAGCCACAGGTGGGACATGCAGAACGCTCAACGGCGTCGACCTGTTCGTCCGAAGCGTTCGGGTCCGCGGCCAGCACCATGGCATCGACCAGGTCCAGCTTGTGCTCCGCCAGCTTGGTTTTGCCCGCTTCCATCGGTCCGCCGGTGACAAAGATCACCGGGATGTTCAGGCGCATGGCGGCCATCAGCATTCCCGGGGTGATCTTGTCGCAGTTGGAGATGCAGACCAGGGCATCGGCACAGTGAGCGTTGACCATGTACTCCACGGAATCGGCAATAATGTCGCGGCTCGGCAAAGAGTAGAGCATGCCGTCATGACCCATGGCGATACCGTCGTCCACGGCGATGGTGTTGAACTCCTTGGCGACACCGCCTGCGGCTTCGATCTCACGTGCCACGAGTTGCCCCATATCCTTGAGGTGGACATGGCCCGGTACAAACTGGGTGAAGGAGTTGGCCACGGCGATGATCGGTTTCTGGAAGTCATCGTCTTTCATGCCGGTGGCGCGCCAGAGGGCGCGGGCGCCCGCCATATTGCGGCCCGCCGTTGAGGTCTTGGAACGATACGCTGGCATCTGCAGATCCCTCGATAGCAGGTTGAAAAAAGGAGGCCAGAGTATAGCAGATCAGAACTCTACGGTAGGCCATCGGAGGGAATGGTTTGGTGAAACGTGAAAAATACGATTTAACGTCTAAACTGCTGTGGAGAAGAAAAATACACCGAGTGTCCCTCAAAAGGCGGGAGGTATCTTATGCGTATTGGCGTACCAAAAGAAATTAAAGTTCACGAATACCGGGTCGGTCTGACGCCGATGGGTGTGAAAGAATTGATCGATCAGGGCCATCAGGTTGTGGTGCAGGCCAACGCGGGCAGTGCCATCGGTTATGAGGATGATGCCTATCGGGAAGCCGGAGCGACGATCGAGCCCCAGGCGGAGAAGGTATTTCGTGACAGCGAAATGGTGGTGAAGGTTAAGGAGCCGCAGCTGGGTGAGTGCGAGTGGCTGAGTGAGGGCCAGGTACTGTTTACCTATCTGCACCTGGCGGCAGACCGGCCCCAGACCGATGCTTTGCTCAACAGCGGGTGCACCGCCATCGCCTATGAGACCGTGGAGGATCGTCAGGGCGGTCTGCCGCTGCTGGCGCCGATGAGTGAGGTTGCGGGGCGTATGGCCGTACAGGCGGGAGCTCACTGCCTGGAGCGCGAACAGGGTGGGCGCGGCGTCCTGCTCTCCGGCGTGCCGGGCGTCACCCCGGGGCGTGTGACGATCATCGGTGGCGGTGTTGTGGGCGGCCAGGCTGCGCGCATCGCTCAGGGTATGGGTGCCCAGGTAACCATTCTCGACAAATCTCTGCCTCGTCTGCGACAGCTTGATGATATGTTCGGCGGACGGGTGAAGACGCTTTACTCCACCGGCGAGAATATTCGTCAGCAGCTGACTCAGTCCGATCTGGTGATCGGTGCGGTGCTGTTACCGGGGGCCAAAGCGCCAAAACTGGTGAGTCGGGATATGCTTGGGCTGATGCCTGCCGGTGCCGTTCTGGTTGATGTGGCCATCGACCAGGGTGGCTGTTTCGAGACCAGCCGTCCGACGACGCATGCGGAGCCGATCTACGAAGTAGATGGGATCATCCATTACTGCGTTGCCAACATGCCGGGGGCGGTAGCCAGAACAGCAACCCAGTCATTGACCAATGCAACCCTCCCCTATGTGGAAGCGCTGGCGAACAAGGGCTGGCGCTCAGCACTTGCGCAGGTTCAGGGGTTGGCGCCAGGGCTCAACGTACATGCAGGTGAGCTCTATTGCCAGGGTGTTGCCGAAGCCTTTGATATGCCACTGGCATCGCTGGATGCGTTGCTCAGTTAGGCCTCGGCTCAGGTCATCAGTTAATCCCGCGTTCATCTGAGCTTTGACAGACTGTCTGCCTGGTCGGCCGAGATCGGAGCCGATCCTGGCGGCGGTCTGTCCAGCGCGAGCGGGCCCTCGACTGCCTTGCCTGTCCGGCGCACACTATGGGCTGATTCCCGCCAAGTGTGTGCTGCCGGGAAAACTGCAGTATTATCGGCTAATGATCATCGCTGCCTGCTAGGGGCAACGGATGATCGGTCGAGTCTAATCAGGCTATACGCGAGGAGAGGGTGAGTTATATGGCGCGAAGGAGACGGAGTTCGATGGTTGGGCCGGGAGTGCTCCTGCTGCTGACGATGCTCTCCCCGGTTTGCGCCTGGGCCCAACAGTCACCCCCGGCGTCATCACTGCTGGTGCAAAGCGAAATCGATCTCAAACGTGCCGTGCAGATTGCCATGGAGGCTTTTGGCGGTGAGGTGGTTAAGGCGGATGAGATTGTCCGGGACGGGCAACGCCTGTTTCAGATCCGTCTGGTCAACAAGGGGCGGGTGCGTGATGTCCTGGTGGATGCCCTCTCCGGCAAAATAATCAACCCGTGACGGGGAAGCACGATGAAACTGCTGGTTGTCGAGGATGATCCGGATCTACGCCGTCAGCTGAATACCGGCCTGTCGGATCGAGGCTATACCGTAGAGGAAGCCTGCGACGGCGAAGACGCGCTCTATATGGGGCGCGAGTATCCCTACGATCTGGCCATTGTCGATATCGGTTTGCCCAAGCTCTCAGGCATCGAGCTGATCCAGCGCTGGCGCAGTCAGGGCATCAACTTTCCGATACTGATTCTGACCGCACGGGGTGATTGGCAGGATAAAGTCGAGGGGCTGGAAGCCGGTGCCGACGATTATTTAGTCAAACCCTTTCATACAGAAGAGCTGGCAGCGCGTCTCAATGCCCTCCTGAGACGGGCTGCTGGTCACGCGGTGCCTCAGCTCTGCTTTGGTCCGTTAACCCTGGATACCACGGCACGGACCGTGGCGCTGAAAGGCCAGCCGGTCAAACTGACCAGCTATGAATACCGGACGCTTGAATATCTGGTGGTTAACGCCGGTAAAACAATCTCCAAGACCGAACTGACCGAGCATCTGTATCATCAGGACTTTGATCGGGACTCCAATGTGCTGGAGGTCTTTATTCGGCGTTTACGTCAGAAGCTGGACCCGGACCAGACGCTGCAGCCGATCGAGACCGTGCGGGGTCTGGGTTATCGCTTTGTTCTGCAGGCCGATGACAACGGCGGATGACATTTTCCTCCCTGATTCCCCGATCCCTGAAGGCGCGTCTGTTCTGGGCGTCAGTCGTGCTTCTGCCGGTGGTCACTCTGTTTGCTGGCGCGGCACTGCAGCGCGCTTTTCACAACAGTCTTAAGGCCTCCGAGGCCAGTCAGGCGCGGCTGCATGTGTATCTGCTGCTGGGTGAGGCGGAGCTGCGAGACGGTCAGCTCTGGCTTCCTAACAGCGTGCAGGAACCGCGTTTCAGTCAGGTTCAATCAGGGCTGTATGCCAGCGTTCACGCGCGCGGGGGCGAACTACTCTGGCGATCACCCTCTGCGGAATTACTGTCAGAGGAGCTGCTGGGCCGACTTGCGGTGAGCAACCTGGAGCCGGGCCAAACCCTGTTTACTCATCTGGCGGGAACGGGCCTGTTTGTCTTTCAGTATCCGGTGGTTTGGGAAGTCGAGGGCGGTGAACGCCACTTTTTGGTTTCCGTACTTCACACCGATGCCAGTGTAGAGCGCGAGATGCAGGCGTTTGCCACTCAGCTCTGGGGTTGGCTGGGTGGCGTTTACCTGCTGGCACTGGTGGTTCAGTACCTGATCATGCGCTGGGGTCTCAAGCCTCTGGATCGGTTGGCTGAAGATCTGGAGTCGATCGAGCAGGGTCAATCGGAAAAACTCAAAGGCGCCTATCCGCTGGAAGTGCAGGCGGTGACCGATAACTTGAACCGGTTGATCGAAAGTGAACGGCGGCAGCGGGAACGTTATCGCAATACTCTGGGAGATCTGGCCCATAGCCTCAAGACGCCGTTGGCGGTGATCCGGGGCGCAGCGGATGAGGCGATAGATTCGGATCGTTACCGTCAGTTGGTCAGTGAACAGACCGCGCGCATGACGCAGATCGTGCAGTACCAACTTTCCCGTGCCGTCAAATCACCGGGAGGTGCGCTGGCCGCGCCTGTGCCGGTGGGTCCGGTGGTCTCCCGTATATTATCGGCCTTGTCCAAGGTCTACGCCGAGAAGTCGGTGGCTGTGCAGTGTGAGCTCGGTGAAGAGCTTAACTTCGCAGGCGACGAGCACGATCTGATGGAGCTACTGGGCAATATCCTGGAGAACGCCTTCAAGTATGGGCGGCATCAGATCGCCATCCGTGGCTGGATCGCCGATGGAGTACTCTGGTTGGAAGTCGCTGATGATGGCCCGGGGGTTAGTCCGGACCGTCGACAGACCATTCTGGAGCGCGGCGCCCGGCTGGACTCCTCCGCGCCGGGCCAGGGCATTGGCCTATCGGTGGCCGTGGATATTCTCAGCAGTTACGACGGCGCGCTGGAGATCCGTGACAGCGATTCATTGCCAGGCGCCGCATTTCTTATTCAGTTGCCTACGTTGGCTTAACATTCCAAGAACAATGTAATCTTTGATCAGACTTGCGATGCCAGGTTTTACAACGGCTTTATGAATACCTTGGAGTTGCGCTGGAAGTTGTAGAGCTCTTTACGTTGCCCTGGCAATGAATCCAGCGGGGCGGCTCTGAAGCCGCGCTCCAGGAACCAGTGTGCAGTACGGGTGGTCAGCACAAACAGGGACTTAAGCCCCTGACTGCGGGCGTCATCCTCGATATGCTCCAGCAGCAAATCACCCCGTGCCCCACCGCGATACTCGTTGCTGATCGCGACACAGGCCAGCTCCCCCATACGGTCATCCTGGAACGGATAGAGTGCGGCACAGCCGATAATTGCGCCGTCGCGAACCACGATGCTGAAGCGTTCGATTTCCGCCTCCAGCAGCTCCCGGGAGCGGCGTACCAGAATACCCCTCTCCTCCAGAGGCGCAATCAGTTCCAGAATCCCACCGACATCCTCAATGGTGGCTGCGCGCACCTGCTCGTAGGATTCTTTGCTGATCATGGTACCGGTGCCATCGCGGGTAAACAGCTCGATCAGCAGTGAGCCGTCCTGCGCGTGGCTGACCAGGTGGCAGCGTGGTACGCCCTTATCGCAGGCATCGACCGCAGCCTGCAGCAGACAGGCGGTTTCGGTCCAGGGCGCTTCCGGGTCATTGGCAACGCTGGTCTCATAGTGATGGACAAGTCGGCGTGCCGTCTCGGCCAACAGCTCACTGCGCAGCTCGCCGCTGGAGTCGCGAATCCCCTCCTGCTGGCCAAACAGAATCAGCTTGTCGGCTTTCAGTGCGACGGCAGTCCCGGTGGCCACTTCCTCGACGGACAGGTTGAACACTTCGCCGGTGGGCGAATAACCCAGGTTGGAGATCAAAACGATATTGTTCAGGTCCAGCTGTTTCTGAATAGCCTGGCTATCGACCCGTCTGAGCTCGCCGGTATGGCCCATATCAACCCCGTCGAGCACACCCAACGGACGTGCGGTCACGAAGTTGCCGCCACAGACGCGGATGCGAGCGCCGTGCATGGGGGTGTTGGCCAGCCCCATGGAGAGCTGGGCCTCGATTTCGGTTCGCACGCGGCCGACGGCCTCAATCACGCAGCGCAGGGTCTGGCTGTCGGTCACCCGCTGGTCGTGGTGGAGACGCGTTTCCAGCCCGGCTTCCCGGGTGCGCTCATCGATCTGAGGACGCGCGCCATGTACCAGCACCAGCCGTACACCGAGGCTGTTCAGCAAGGCAATATCGTGCACGATGCTGGCCAGGCGACTGTCGTTGATCGCTTCACCGCCGAGCATCAGGACAAACGTCTTGCCCCGGTGCGCATGGATGTAGGGGGAAGAGTGGCGGAACCAGTTGACGAAATCGAGTGTGGTGTCGTTCACGTGGGTAACCTGTCAGGGGGCCTGTTTAGAGGCAGTAGCGGGTAATCATCTGTTTGAGTATGTCGAGGGTCGGCTGGATCTGGTCCAGTGCCAGGAATTCATCGGGCTGATGAGCCTGATCGATGGAACCCGGCCCCATGACGATCGTATCCATCCCCAGTCCCTGAAGGAAGGGGGCTTCCGTACCGAACGCCACAGCCTCGCTGGTGTGGCCTGTGAGCTTTTCCGCCAATGCAACCAGCCCCTGAGTCTCCGGGTTTTCAAAGGGTGGAATGCCCGGGAACAGGGAACGAGCCTCCAGCTTTACGCCGAAGCGCTCGCCCAATGGCAGCAAGCGTTCGCTGATCGCATCGCGCAGCCCTTCCATGGTCATGCCGGGCAGAGGGCGCAGGTCGAACTCCAGCTCACACTGGCCGCAAATTCGGTTGGGGTTATCGCCCCCGTGGATACAGCCAAAGTTCATGGTGGGGTAGTCGACGCGGAAGTGGCTGTTACGGTGGCGCTCTTTCAGTTCCTGGCGGAAGGCGGAAAGCTCGTTAAGCACGCCATGCATCGCATCAAGGGCATTGGCCCCCAGTGAAGGGTCTGAAGAGTGACCGGCCCGGCCTTCGATCCGCACGGCCTCCATCATCATCCCTTTATGCATCCGTACCGGGCGCAGGCTGGAAGGCTCGCCAATGATCGCTGCCCGCGCTTTCGGTTTACCCGCCTCGGCCAGCGCCCGGGCGCCGGACATGGAGCTCTCCTCATCGGCGGTCGCCAGGATGATAAGAGGCTGTTTGAGCGGCTGATCGGCAAACTCTTTGGCCGCTTCTATCGCCAGCGCCAGAAAACCTTTCATATCGCAGGTGCCTAGCCCATACAGGCGCTGGTCACGCTCGACCATCCGAAACGGATCGCTGAGCCAGAGTTCCGGGTCACAGGGTACAGTGTCGGTATGGCCGGACAGGACCAGTCCACCGGAGCCTGAGCCCAATGTGGCGATCAGGTTGGCTTTGTTCTTTTCTCCGGGTACGGGCATCACCTCACAGTTAAAGCCCAGCCCGTCCAACCAGGTGTGCAGGTGCTCGATAACGGCCAGATTGCTCTGATCCCACTGTGGTGTGGTTGAGCTGATAGAGGGTGCGGCGATCAGTTCGCGCAGCATCGCCAGAGCGTTGGGTGTAGTGCGAGACATGATGGACTCCGCTCGTTGGCTGAAGGGTCAGCATGGGCAAAGCGATATTGTGCAGGCTTTACCGTGCAGCGTCCATTATAGACGCCGACCGCCCAGGGCGGTCGGCGCAGAGGGCCCGGGGATCAGGAAAAGATGCCCTTGAGCATGAAGAAGAACAGGATAGAGAGCAGTGCGCCGGCGGGCAGGGTAACGACCCAGGACACGAAGATTGTGCCTACCACCCTCAGGTTCAGAGCGGCCATACCCCGTGCGATACCGACCCCGAGTACGGCGCCGACCAGCGTATGGGTGGTGGAGATCGGTAGCCCGGTGCCCGACGCGACCACAACGGTCGAAGCGGCCGCCAGTGTTGCCGCAAACCCACGGCTCGGGGTTAGCTCGGTGATATTGGTACCCACCGTCGCGATAACCTTATGACCGTACATGACAAGCCCTGCCACGATGCCGCCGCCGCCGAGCAGGAGAATCCATGCCGGCATGGCCGATTTCTGCGCCACACCGCCATCGGCAGCAACGACGCCGACCACGGCCGCGAGCGGGCCCACCGCGTTGGCCACGTCATTGGAGCCGTGGGCGAACGCCATGGCACAGGCGGTAAACAGCATCAGGATACCGAATACCTTTTCCACACTGGTGAAGTGATACTCTTTGTCCGCCTTGGGGTCTTCCTTGATACGGCGCAGCATAAAGACGCCCAGCGCCATTACGCCCAGCGCTACAACCGCAGATATCAGCGCGCTCTGACCCCAGCTAAGATGAAGACCGATGTGCTTGAGCCCCTTGGTGAAGGTAACCATCGCAACGATAAAACCCACCAGGAACATGTAAAAAGGCACATAGCGCTTGGCATTACTGAACGGGTCGTTGGTGTCAAAGATCAGCCTTTGTACGCTCCTGAAGAGCACAAACCCGATAATACCGGCAGTGACGGGCGAGACGACCCAACTGGCAACGATGGTTCCGACCTTGCCCCAGTGCACCGCCTCCACGGAAATTCCCACCGCCGCAAAGCCAACGATGGCACCGACGATAGAGTGGGTCGTCGACACAGGCCAGCCGAAGTGGGTGGCGACCAGCAGCCAGACACCGGCCGCCAGCAGTGAAGCAAGCATGCCGTACACCAGCAGCTCCGGACTACCAGCGAGAATACCGGGCTCGATAATCCCCTTCCGGATGGTTGCGGTTACCGCGCCACCGGCCAGGTAGGCGCCGGCGAACTCAAACAGAATAGCGATGATGATCGCTTGCTTAAGCGTGATCGCGCGTGAGCCAACCGAAGTGCCCATGGCATTGGCCACGTCGTTGGCACCCACGCCCCAGGCCATGAAAAAACCGAAGACGCAGGCCAGGATGACAAAGATCTCACCGTGCTGAACTATGATTTCCATTGGTTCCTCGTTCGACAGCTATTAACGGGCCAGAAGCAGCTGCAGACGGCTGCCTACCTGTTGTGCGCGGTTTGCCAGGTCTCCGACCCAGCTGATGATCTGGTAAAGAAACATCACATCGACCGGATACAGGTCACGCTCTACGGCGAACAGGGCACCGCGCAGATCGCGCTCGTGCTTGTCTGCTTCGTATTCAAGGCGGTCCAGTTCGGTCAGCAGCTTCTCGACCACCTCGATCTCATGGCCACGGAAGCCCGATGTCACCAGCTCGTCGAGCTCATGAAGCGCTTTCCTGGCCTGGTCGGTGGCTTGGAGTGCCGTATCGAGGAGTTTGAGCATACCTCCCTGCAGAGCGACGGGAATCGTCATTTGCCGACCCAACACCAGCCCGGCGATATCCTTGGCTTTATTGGCGATCTTGTCCTGCATACGGATCAGATCGAGCAGGTCGGTGCGAGGGACGGGCAGGAACAGGTTGCCTGGGAGGTTCTGGCGAATCTCTCGCTTGATGGCGTCTGCCTGGTGCTCCAGTTCGGTAACCTGCCGTTGGTGCTCAGCGGCTTTCTCCCAGTCCTCCTCGATCACCGCCTGGAAAAACGGGACGAGTTCAGCGGCGCTTGCCTGCGCCTTATCGATATGTTCCTGCATCGGCATGAAGGGAGAACGGGCGAACATCTGGAAAAGGGGGCTGTTTACCATTGATGTGTACCTGATTTTTTGCCGGTTGGAATTGGGGCGAAGTATACGTATGAAACCCGCTTTTTTGTAATAAAAGCGCAATTAAACTGTCATAACTCATCTAAATATCGCCGAATTTGGGGATTGGACATGGATGCCTGGTTGGTGCCCGGTCTTATCGGACCTAAAATGGAATAAAACCAACTCAGTGGAGCCAAGTAATGGGAGCGGAAACAGAACTGAAACTGGCCATTTTGCCGGAATATGCGCAGGACGTGGCCGGTCTGGCCCTGCCGGGGGCCGGTGAGAAGGAGCCGGGAGACGCTCTGGAACTGACCAATATTTACTACGATACTCCAGGCTGTGACCTCCATCTGGCCCGCTCGGCGCTGAGGATTCGGCGTCAGGGGGCGGGCTACATCCAGACACTGAAGAGTGCAGGTAATGGCCAAGCGGGGCTGTCTATCCGCAACGAATGGGAGTGGCCCCGTGATGAGCCGACACTGGACCGTGCGGTATTGGCAGACCATCTGCCGGATTCACTAACGGGGGGCGAAGGACTCTTACAAACGCTGGTCCCTGTTTTTGAGACTAATTTCCAGCGCCGGATTGTGATGCTTGAGGGTGATGAAGCCGGTGGCTGGCGTGTCGAGATGGCGTTCGACCAGGGCGAGATCCTGGCCGGTGGTCGCTCTGAACCGATCTGTGAAATCGAGCTGGAACTCAAGCGCGGCACACCGGATTGCCTGTTCCAGCTGGCTTCCGAAATTGCGCGCCAGTTGCCGGTGCAGGTGTTGGATGCCAGTAAAGCACAGCGCGGCTATCGACTTGCCGGGCATGACGTGCACGCGTTGCCACAGGTCAACGTGGAGTTTCAGAACAGCGAAACCTTCACACTGGTGTCTCTGATATCCGCGTGCCTTAAGGCGTGGCCGCCGCTGTTGGACGCCGCGTTTGCGGGCGACGAAGTTGCACTGGGGCGGTTGGTGAAAACCCTGGATCTGTTGCTGGTGGCGCTGGAGTCTCTGCCCGAAGTGGCGGAGCATTGCCAGGTCTTGATTTCCCAGTATCAGCGGTTACGTTCGGAGGTGGCGCGCGCCCACGACTGGCGGCTGTTGAGCTGTATGCCTGCCGCCTGGAAGGCACAGCGCAAGCAGGAAGCAAAATCGCATCTGGAGGGGCTGCGCCACAAGACCCTGCCGGGGCAGCTGGCGCTGGCGACAGGCGAGCTGCTGTGGCAGATGGCCGAAGATGCAGAAGGGGATGTGAATGAGCGCTGAGCTGCTGGTCATCCACACCGGGGGAACGATCGGCATGATGCCGGGCCCCGCGGGCCTCGAGCCGGTCCAGGGGTTCGAGCGCATGGTGCGTGAGCGGCTGGGTGCTCGCCTCGGTGCGCTGCCGACTTTCGATTTTATCGAGTTGGAGCCACTGATCGACAGCGCAGAGCTATCTCCCGGCCACTGGGCTCAGCTCGTTGCCTTGATTGAACAGCATCTGGTGCAGTATCGCGGGATCGTGATTCTGCACGGTACCGATACCCTGGCATATACCGCTGCGGCGCTCTCCTTCATGCTTGCCGGTCTGGACCGACCGGTGATTCTGACCGGATCCCAGATTCCTTTGCACAACAGCCGTAATGATGCGGAAGGACATCTGCTGGGGGCGCTGGAGTTGGCGGCGCGACCTGAAATCCACGAGGTGGCTATCTACTTTAATGGACGCTTGTTGAGAGGTAACCGGGCCACCAAGATGGATGCCGGAGCCATGGCTGCGTTCGACTCGCCCAACTTTCCGGAACTGGCAACTCTGGGCATCGATCTGGCTTTAAATGAACAGCTGCTTTTGCCTGCCGGTACGCCGAAGTTTTCAGTCGCCACTTGCGACGCCGATTCGGTGGCCGTACTGCGTCTGTTTCCGGGCTTGAGCGCTGGCCAGCTCCAGGCGATGCTGGGCCAGGCTCACTGCCGCGCCCTGATCCTGCAGTGCTATGGCGTGGGCAATGCACCGGTCAGTCAGCCGGGCTGGCTGGAAACGCTGGAGGCCGCGGTTGCGGCGGGTAAGGTGGTAGTCAATATCAGCCAGTGCTACCGCGGAGCGGTCGTCCCTTCAACCTATGCGACCGGCTCTGCGCTGGAACGGGTGGGGGTCATTGCGGGAAACGACATGACGCTGGAAGCCGCTTTCGGCAAGCTGCACTGGTTGCTGGCTGCCGGTCATAGCGCGGCCGAGATTGCCGGGCTGATGCAACGTTCCATCTGCGGGGAGATGGGTTAGCGAACCGGGCAGCGCAGGGACTGCCCGGTTTCGAGGCCTCAGTGGTTGAGGATCTGGCTGAGGAACATTTGGGTACGCTCATGCTGCGGGTTGTTGAAGAACTCGTGGGGCGGGTTCTCCTCAATGATCTGACCGCCATCCATAAAGATAACCCTGTCTGCCACGGTTTTGGCAAAGCCCATCTCGTGAGTTACGCAGAGCATGGTCATCCCCTCCTGGGCCAGCTCGATCATGACATCGAGCACTTCCTTGATCATCTCGGGGTCCAGGGCGGAGGTTGGTTCGTCAAACAGCATCACATCCGGATTCATACACAGGGAACGGGCGATCGCTACACGCTGCTGCTGCCCCCCGGAGAGCTGGCCGGGAAACTTCTTGGCCTGCTCCGGGATTTTTACACGTTCCAGGTATTTCATGGCGGTGGCTTCGGCTTCCTTGCGTGGAATCTTCTTCACCCAGATGGGTGCCAGCACGCAGTTCTCCAACACGGTCAGGTGGGGGAACAGGTTAAAGTGCTGGAACACCATGCCCACATCCTTGCGGATCGCTTCGATCTTCTTCACGTCCTGTGTCAGCGGCACGCCGTTGACGATAATGTCCCCCTGTTGGTGCTCCTCCAGGCGGTTTATGCATCGGATCATGGTGGACTTGCCAGAGCCGGACGGTCCGCAGATAACGATGCGTTCGCCTTTCTTAACTTCCAGGTTGATGTTTTTCAGTACGTGGAACTCACCGTACCACTTGTTCATGTTACGCAGCTCGATCATCAGCTGCTCATCGGAATGGGTTACCGCGTCACTCATTGTCTTAATCTCCAAAATCAGGCCCGGTTACCGTGTCCGGTGTGTAGCCGTTTCTCCAGATGCTGGCTGTAGCGCGACATGCTGAAGCAGAAAATCCAGAAGACGAAGGCCACAAACACATAGCCTTCAGTGGCGTAACCGATCCATTTCGGGTCGTTGGTGGCTGCCTGGACGATGGCCAGCAGATCGAACAGACCGATAATCAGCACCAGGCTGGTGTCCTTGAACAGGGCGATGAAGGTGTTCACGATCCCCGGGATCATCATCTTCAGTGCCTGGGGCAGGATGATCAGAATCATCTTCTGCCAGTAACCCAGTCCCAGCGCGTCCGCGGCTTCGTACTGGCCTTTCGGAATCGCCTGCAGACCGCCGCGCACGACCTCCGCCATGTAGGCGGACTGGAACATGGTGATACCGATCAGGGCGCGCAGCAGCTTGTCGAAGGTCATACCTTCGGGGAAGAACAGCGGCAGCATGACCGATGCCATGAACAGCACGGTAATCAGCGGGACACCGCGCCAGATCTCGATGTAAACCACCGACAGTGATTTAACGATCGGCATGTCGGACTGTCGCCCCAATGCCAGAAGCACCCCGATGGGCAGCGATGCCACCATACCGACCACGGCCAGAACCAGGGTCAGACTGAGACCGCCCCACTGGTGAGTATCGACGGCCTCCAGTCCAAAACTTCCCCCGGTCAGCAGAAAGAATGCGATTACCGGGTAGATGACCAGCGTGATCAGTGCGGCGATCCCCTTAGCGGGTAGCTTGGGAATAGCCAGCCAAAGGATAAGGCCCAGCAACAGGAAAAAGGCCAAGTCCAGTCGCCAGGTCTCGGAGTCCGGGTAGAAACCGTACAGGAACTGATCGATACGTTGGCCGATAAAGACCCAGCAGGCGCCACCGTCGGTGCAGGACTCCCGGGCAGTACCGGTCCAGTTGGCATCGATCAGCACCCATTGAACGACCGGAGCCAGTATCGTGAATGCAAGCCAGGCCAGAAGGACGGTGGCGATGGAGTTGAGCGGTCCATTGAACAGATGCTTGCGCGCCCAGCCGATGGCGCCAATGGTATTGGCCGGGGGCGGAAGCGTGGGTTGAAGTTCATATTTCATCGGTAGCCCCCTTAGCGCTCAACCAGCGACATGCGCTTGTTGTACCAGTTCATGAACAGCGAGGTCAGGATACTCAGCGACAGGTATACCGCCATCGTCATCGAGATGACCTCAATCGCCTGGCCGGTCTGGTTCAGTGTCGTCCCGGCGAACACGGAAACCAGGTCCGGGTAGCCGATGGCTGTGGCCAGCGATGAGTTCTTGGTCAGGTTCAGATACTGACTGGTCAACGGAGGAATAATGACCCGCATCGCCTGCGGAATAACGATCAGGCGCAGGGTTCGGGTCTTCGGAAGCCCCAGCGCGGAAGCGGCTTCAATCTGGCCATGGGGAACCGACAGAATCCCCCCTCGCACGGTTTCGGCGATGAAAGCGGCGGTGTAGATGGTCAGGGCCAGCCAGAGCGCGGCCAATTCCGGAATGATCGTCATCCCGCCCTGAAAGTTAAAACCTTTCAGTTCCGGGTGGTCAAAGGTTAACGGTGCTCCGGCGATGACAAAGGCGATCAGCGGCAGGCCAATAATCAGTCCGAGGCTGACCCAGCCGGCGGGGAATATCTGACCGGTGGCATCCTGGCGTTTGTGGGCCCAGCGCTTGATCAGAACGCTCGCGATAATGGCAATGGCCAGAGCGCCCCAAACCAGTCCAAAACCGGCTTCGGTGACCGGCGCGGGCATATAGAAGCCGCGAATATTCAGGTAGGTGCCAAAGAACTCCATGCTTTGCCGAGGCGATGGCAATGCCCTGAGGACGGCGAAGTACCAGAAAAAAATCTGCAGCAGCAGCGGGATGTTTCGGAAGATTTCGATATAAACGGCAGACAGCTTGGCGATAAGCCAGTTATCCGACAGCCGGGCGATGCCCAGGATAAAGCCCAGTATGGTGGCGGCTACAATCCCCAGGAAGGAGACCAGTACCGTGTTCATCAGACCGACGAGAAAGGTGCGGCCGTAGCTGGAGGCTTCAGAGTATTCGATCAGTGACAGGGGAATCCCAAAACCGGCTTCCTGAGAGAGGAAGCTGAAACCGGTGGTGATACCGCGCTGTTCCAGATTGCTCAGGGTGTTGGAAACGATAAACCAGATGAAAGCGCCGATAACCAAAACCAGCAGAACCTGGAAAACCAGGGCGCGTTTGGCGGGGTCATTGTAGAACTTGACCTCCTGGCTGGGGTCTGTGGCGGGCGTGCTTCCCTTGGCGTTAGGCAGGTCCGATGACATCAGTTGTCTCTCCAGTCCCAAAGGGTAACAGGTGGATGCACGGAGCCGACGATCGGCCGGCTCCGTGTGACGAACAGATGATTAGCGGATTGGCGGCGCGTACATGATGCCGCCGTTGTTCCACAGGTTGTTCAGACCACGGTCAATGTCTTGTGGAGAGTCTTTACCCACGTTGCGGGCGAAGGATTCGCCATAGTTACCGACCTGCTTGACGATCTGATACGCCCAGTCATCGCTGATGCCCATGCCTTCTGCCAGACCCTGTTCGCCACCGAGCAGACGCTTGATGCTTGGGTTTTCGCTTGAGGCTTTCATTTCATCAGCGTTGGCCGAGGTTACACCCAGCTCTTCGGCGTTGAGCATGGCGCTCAGCGACCATTTAACGATGTTGAACCACTGGTCATCACCCTGACGAACCACAGGACCCAGAGGCTCCTTGGAGATAACTTCAGGCAGCGCAACCACAGAACTTGGATCGTTCATCCGGGTACGCAGACCATAGGCCTGAGACAGGTCGGTGGTGAAGGCATCGCAACGACCGGTATCGAACGCGGTGGCCGCCTGCTCGTTGGTATCGAATACCACCGGCGTATGCTCAAGACCGTGGGTGCGGAAGTAGTCAGCCATGTTCAGCTCGGTCGTTGTACCGGACTGGACACAGATGGTGGCACCATCGAGTTCTTTAACGCTTTTCAGCCCCAGGTCCTTCTTAACCATGAAGCCCTGACCGTCGTAGTAGTTGACGCCGGCGAAGTTGATACCCAGCTGGGTATCGCGGGTCAGCGTCCAGGTGGTAACACGGGAGAGGACGTCGATTTCCCCGGAGGCCAGAGCGGTGAAACGTTCCTTGGCGTTCAGCGGAGTGAATTTGACCTTGCTCGCGTCACCCAGAGATGCAGCGGCCACCGCACGGCAGACATCCACATCCAGGCCGACCCAGTTACCATCCTGATCCGGTACCGAGAAACCCGGAACACCGGAAGTAACACCACATTGCACGTAACCGCGTTCCTTGACGGCATCCAGTGTGCCGGCAGCCTGAGCGGCAAACGTCGCCATGGTAAGTGACAGCGTTGCGCTAGCCAGTAAGGTTTTTTTCAGCATCATTTAGGTCCTCTTTGGTGAGTTTTTTTCCAAAGCTGGGCTTTAGTGCCCTAATTTTCTGTTTTTATTTGACTGACCGTTCAGTTAGCAAAACCTGTTCCAACTCAATGGCAGGCGGTTTCCTTCAAACTGATAGCGGGAGTTCGGGATGGACGATGAACTTCCCGGACCGTCTATAGGTGTAGCCTGTCAGCGTGGAAAACGCCATTCACAACCCGTAAACCTTTGGTCTGATTGTGTATGTTCGGTGACAGTCAATATCTTTTTGACCGGTTGGGCAAGTGTTTTATGCGCGATCACTGTGCGTGCTGTTCTCAATTGGTGCGTCTGTTAAGCGGGCCCGGCTCTGGTTTAAAGTAGGGCTTATACCGTCCCACCATGGAGCTTTTCCACAATGCGTGCACACTCCTCCTCTCCCCTTTCTTCCGGCCTCAGTCAGTGCCTTGAGCAGAACCGGCGGCGGATCGAGGCCGCTTTGGCACAATTACCGGTCCAGCCCGACTGGCTCGATAGCGAGCTGGTTCCGGTGCTAATCGGCAGTGATTACGTGGCCGAGCAACTGGAACGTCAGCCTGAGTTACTTGCCGACTTGCTGGACAGCGGGGATCTGGAGCAGGACTACACCCCGGGCACTCTGAGGATAATGGCCGAGAAGGCGCTGTCCGGCTGTGACGGTGAAGAGGAGCTGCAGCGCCGACTGCGACGTTTTCGGCGCCGTGAAATGGTGCGGATCATCTGGCGTGACTTGACGGGCCGCGCCGAGCTGGCGGAAACCACGCGGACCTTGTCCGAGATGGCTGACGCGCTGATCGATCTGGCGCTGGACTGGTTACACGATTGGGCTGTTGAGCGCTGGGGGCGCCCCATGGGGCTTGATGCTCAGGGGCGCAAACAGGAGCAGCGTCTGGTTGTACTCGGGATGGGCAAGCTTGGCGCCTATGAACTTAACCTGTCCTCAGATATCGATTTGATTTTTGCTTTCCCTGACAACGGTGAAACCGAAGGTGGACGTAAGTCGCTCTCCAATCAGGAGTTTTTTACCCGAGTTGGTAAGCGGCTGATTCAGGCGCTGGATGCGCCGACCGTGGATGGGTTCGTGTTCCGGGTTGATATGCGGCTGAGGCCGTTCGGCAGTGTGGGGCCGCTGGCCTGTAGTTTTGATGCCATGGAGACTTACTACCAGGATCAAGGGCGTGAGTGGGAGCGCTACGCAATGGTTAAGGCCCGGGTGGTGGCCGGCGATCAGGCTGCCGGTGCCGAATTGATGGCAGCACTGCGCCCCTTTGTTTATCGCAAATATATCGATTTCAGCGCGTTCGAGTCGCTCAGAGAGATGAAGGCGCTGATCAATCGGGAGGTAAAGCTAAAGAACCGGGACCAAAACGTAAAACTGGGTGCCGGGGGCATTCGTGAGGTGGAGTTTATCGCCCAGGCCTTCCAGCTGATCCGGGGCGGGCGTGACCCACGGTTGCAGCAGCGCGAACTGAACCGAATCCTGCCTCTTCTTCCTGAGTGCGTCGGGATGCCCACTGAGGTTGTCGATGAGCTGCTGGAGGCCTACCGCTTTTTGCGTGATACCGAACATGCGTTGCAGGCCGTGGCCGATCGTCAGACGCAGGAGCTGCCTCGGGATGAGCTGGGGCAGGCGAGACTGGCCTTTGTGCTGGGTTTCGAGAACTGGGATAGCTTTAGCGCGCAGCTGGCCGCGTATCGCGAGCAGGTCTCCCTGCACTTTGCCGAGGTGATCGCGCCCGTACATGAAGAGGAGGAGAGTGATGCCGAGGCGCGCGCCAGCGCCGAATGGCTGGTCCTGTGGCGGGCCGAGCTGGACGGTGTGGCGGAGGACGCGCTGCGGTGGCTATCCGAGCAGGGATTTAAGGATGCCGAACGCGCCTACAGCAAGCTGGTTGAGCTGCAGTCGCAGAGAACCGTTCAGATGCTCCAGCAGGTTGGTCAGGAGCGGCTCCAGGCCGTGCTTCCACGCCTGCTGCAGGTGGTGGGCGAAACCGAAAATCCTGAAGAGACCCTTGAACGCGTGCTGCTCTTGATCCAGGCAGTGCTCCGTCGTTCCGCCTACCTGGTTCTGCTCGCTGAGAATCCCGGCGCCCTGGCTCAGCTGGTTCGATTGTGCTCGGCCAGTCACTGGTTTGCCGATCAAATATCCCATCAGCCGGGTTTGTTGGATGAGCTGATCGACCCGCGCACCCTGTTCGCCCCGCCGGATAAAACCAAGCTCAAGGATGAACTGCGTCAGCTGATGCTGCGAATACCGGAGGAGGATACCGAGCAGTTGATGGAAGCGCTGCGCTATTTCAAGCACGCCCATGTGCTGCGGGTTGCCGCATCCGATATCACCGGCGCGCTGCCGCTGATGAAGGTCAGCGATTACCTGACCTGGCTGGCGGAAACGGTGCTTGATGCCGTGCTGGAGATGGCGTGGCGGGATATGACCGCCAAGTACGGGACACCACAACGCTCGCCGGGCGAGCTGTGTGATCCGGACTTTATCGTGATCGGCTATGGCAAGCTGGGCGGGATTGAACTTTCCTATGGCTCCGATCTTGACTTGGTATTTATCCACGACGCCGATACCAACCTGGCGACCACCGGCGGCAAGAAAGAGATTGCCAATCCGGTGTTCTTTACCCGCTTCGGGCAGCGCATGATTCACATCCTGAACACATTGACCCCTTCCGGGCAGCTTTATGAGGTCGATATGCGATTACGCCCCTCCGGTAACTCTGGCCTGCTTGTCACTTCGCTGGCGGCATTCGAGAGCTACCAGCGCAAGGAGGCCTGGACCTGGGAACATCAGGCACTGGTCCGGGCGCGAGTGGTCAGCGGGAGTGAGGCGGTCAGCGAGCGTTTTCAGGCCGTACGACAGGCTATAGTCGGGCAGGCGCGCGATCCCGATACGCTTCGCACCGAAGTGCGTGAGATGCGCGAGAAGATGCGTCAGCAACTGGGAACATCACCCAGCAAGGAAGCGGAACAGTTTCACCTCAAGCAGGACCGCGGTGGGCTGGTTGATATCGAGTTTATGGTCCAGTACCTGGTGCTGGCCAACGCCGGCAACCACCCTGAACTGATGACTTATACCGATAATATCCGGATTCTGGACTCGATTGAGGCCGAGGGGTTGCTGGCGCCGGAGCAGGCCGATGAGTTAAGAGAGATCTACAAGGCCTATCGCGCGTTTGGCCACAGGCAGACGCTGCAAAATAAACCGACTGTGGTGAGCGGAGATCAGTTGAAGGAGTATCGGGAGCGGATCAGTCAGTATTGGGAGACGCTGATGGAGTGCTGACAGCCCGAAGGCTGTCAGCGCAGGCAGGTCAGACTTTGAGCAGCCAGCCGTGCGTGTCTTCCGCGCGGCCCCACTGGATATTGTTGAGCGCAGTGCGCAGCTTCACGGTGGTTTCGCCGATGCCGCCGTTGCCGACACTGATCTCCTCGCCCTTATAAATCAGCGTGCCCACAGGCGCCAACACGGCGGCGGTGCCCGACAGTGCTGCTTCGCAGCCCGGGCGCGCGGCGCGCTCAAGCAGCTCTTCGACGGTCAGATCACGCTCGGATACCTTCATCCCCTTATCCCGGGCGATGGTCAGGATCGAGTCACGGGTTACGCCGTGCAGGAAGCTTTCGTCCAGCGCCTTGGTAATGATTTCGTCGCCATCGATCAGCAGGAAATTGGCTGCGCCGGTTTCCTGCACATCGCCGCCGGGGCAAAACAGCACCTGGTCCGCTTTGAACTCGGCACGTGCCTTCATGGTCGGCAGCAGGGCGCCGGCATAGTTGCCACCACTTTTCACCATGCCCATGTGGGGCGGACAGCGCATGCCGCCATCATCCACCAGCAACCGCAGCGCTTTGTCGCCACCGGCGAAGTAATCCCCCACCGGTGAAAGCAGGATATACAGACAGGAGGTGAGTGAGGGCACCGCCGCCTTGCCGATTGCCGGTTCGGTACCGATATGGGTCGGGCGAATATACAGGGATCCAGGTGGCTCCGGGGCATCGGACGCGAACTTGCGAACGATCTCTACGATCATCCGGGAAACCATCTCTTTATCGAATTCCGGCAGCGCCAGGAGCTCGGAGCTTTGTGCAAAACGATCGACGTTCCGGTCCATCCGGAAGATGTTGACCGAGCCATCCGCATGACGGAAAGCTTTCAGGCCTTCGAAGCAGGTGCTGGAGTAGTGCAGCACATGGGCACCCGGATGAAGCTGAATGCTGTCACTGGAGACGATCTCCGACGGGCTCCAGTTAGAACCGTCAAACCAGGAGATTGCCATTTCTGGCATAAAAACAGAGCCGAACGCGGACATATCAGACCATCCTACCTAAAAGCAGTGAGTATTCCCGAATACAGCCCGGAGTGACCGGACTCGAAAGCAAGAGTGTAAATTGTAAGCATCCGTAGCGAAAATGGAATCTTTCGAAGGGTGTAAAAGCGACACAAATCAAACCCGATAATGTCGCCGCTGTTCGTAATTGTTTATCATGGCCGCCCTGATGGGGTGTAAAGAGGGGTGCAGTGTCTGATCTGCTGATTATCAGCGATGGTAAACCGGGCCACCGCAATCAGTCTCTGGGGCTGGCGCAGGCGCTGCAGCGTTGCAAGCCCTCGCTGACGCTGGAGGAGCGCGCACCTCTGTCCAGAATGCAGGCTCTCGGCTGTCTATTGAGACGTGCGCCCAGCGGTGCACCGCGTCCCCGGTTACTGATCGGAGCCGGTCACGGGACCCATCTGACACTGCTGGCGCTGAAACGTTGGTACGGGGTACCAGCCGTTGTATTGATGAAACCAACGCTACCTACCACCTGTTTCGATCTTTGCCTGATCCCGGCCCATGATCAGCCGCGCCCTGCACCGAATGTGGAAAGGACGATGGGGGCGTTAAACCGAATGTACCCCGGTGACAAACAAACCGGCCGTGGACTGATTCTGATCGGTGGGCCGTCAAAGAACAGTGGCTGGGTGGAGTCAGAGCTGATCGCGCAGTTGAGAGCACTTACGCGGACGCCGTTCAACTGGCGGATGACGACTTCCCGCCGCACGCCGGACTCGACTCTGGCTCTTTTGCAAACACTACCCGGTGTGGAGTTGGTGCCGGCAGCGCAGACGCCGGATGGCTGGGTCGCAGCAGAGTTGGCCGAGGCTGAGCAGTGCTGGGTCACCGAAGACAGCGTTTCAATGATTTATGAAGCGCTCAGTGCCGGCTGCGGCACCGGTTTGTTGCCGGTACCCTGGCTCCAGCAGGGACGGCTTTACCGGGGGCTTGAGCAGCTGGCCGAGCGGCAGCTCGTGTGCCGTTACCGGGAATGGTCGGGCGGTGCGCTGAAACCGCCACCGGAAAAATTTAATGAGGCCGAGCGTTGCGCCGCCTTGATCGTAGATAGGGGTTGGGTATGACATTGCCGACACTGGAACAACTGAAGATAGGTATCATCGGACTGGGTTACGTGGGTTTGCCGCTGGCTGTCGAGTTTGGCAAGCGCTACCCGGTGACCGGTTTTGATATCAGTCAGCCCCGCATCGATGAGCTGGAGGCGGGCCACGACGGCACGCTGGAAGTGGAAGACGAAGCCCTGGCACAGGCCAGCAACTTACATTTCACGACCAATGTCAGTGAGCTTGCGCAGTGTAACGTGTATATCGTTACCGTGCCCACGCCGATCAACGGCCACAAACAGCCTGACCTGACCCCGCTGCTCAGCGCCTCCCGCATGTTGGGTGAGGTGGTGTCGCCCGGGGATATTGTCATCTATGAATCCACCGTCTATCCCGGCGCAACGGAAGAGGATTGCATCCCCGTTATCGAGCAGGTGTCAGGCCTTGTTTACAACCGGGATTTCTTTGCCGGTTACAGTCCGGAGCGAATCAACCCCGGTGACAAGGAGCACCGTGTCACCACGATCAAAAAAGTCACCTCGGGCTCTACGCCGGAGGTGGCCGCTCTGGTCGATGAACTCTACGGCTCCATCATCACTGCGGGTACCCATAAAGCCAGCAGCATCCGCGTGGCTGAAGCGGCCAAGGTGATTGAAAACACCCAGCGGGATTTAAATATCGCCCTGGTTAACGAACTGGCGATTATCTTCAACAAGTTGGGGATCGACACCCTGGAAGTCTTGGAAGCCGCGGGTACCAAGTGGAACTTTCTACCCTTCCGTCCGGGACTTGTGGGTGGGCACTGCATCGGCATCGACCCCTATTACCTGACCTACAAGGCGCAATCCGCCGGGTATATTCCGGATGTGATCCTGGCCGGGCGACGCATCAACAGTAATATGGGTGCTTACGTTGCGGATGAAATGGTTAAGGCGATGCTGAAAAAGCGGATCCATGTCTGTGGCAGCCGTATCCTGATCATGGGTCTGACTTTCAAGGAAAACTGCCCCGACCTGCGTAATACCCGGGTAATCGATATCCTGCTGGCACTGAGAGATTATGGCGCGGATGTAGAAATCTACGATCCCTGGGTCGATCCACAGGAGGCTGAAGAGGAGTATGGCGTGAAGCCGCTCAGCTCGGTGCCGGAAGGCGCATACGACGGTATTGTTCTGGCTGTTGCGCATCAGCAGTTTCACCAGTTGGGCACCGAGGCGATCCGCCGCTGGGGCAAACCCGAGCACGTCCTTTACGATCTGAAGTACGTGCTGCCCAACGGAGATGCGGACCTGAGGCTCTGATTCCTATGGGGACACGGCTGACGACTACGTCTCCAGACTCCAGGCTCCAGTGGGCAGCTGAAATCAGCATCTACCTGGTATTGGCGTACCTGATAAACGTGGCTTTTATCTTCCCGGTGGCGGATGCCTATCTTAAGCCATTGATGCTGATCTCCGTGTTGTTGTGCCTCGGGCTTCGCCGTCAGGCGGGGGACTGGAGCACGGTGCAAAGTGCCGGTTTGCTAAAACCACTGGCATTCTATACGGCGGTACTGTTGGGCTCCTATCTGGCCTACGACGGGTTTGAGAGCACCCTCTGGATGTTTTTCTTCTGCTCCGTATTTGTTTACAGCGCATCCTTTATCCGGCTATCGAGTCGCTTGCTCACCCTCGCCGTTGTGTTTGCCGCTCTCGAGTGTCTGGTCCTCATTCTGTTGCACGGGTCCGAGGCCGGTGATGAGCGGTTGCAGGGGGCCACCAACCCGATCTTTTTCGGTATGTATACCCTTGTAATGGCACTACTGGCCGCATATTTGAGTGTGGGTGAAACACCGGCCTGGCGTATCGGCTTGCGGCTGACCGCGTTGGTGTTTCTGTGTGCTGCTGCACTTACCCTGAGTCGTGGCGTGTTGTTGGCCCTGATCCCCCTGGTACCCCTCTATCTCTGGCATCTCAGCGCTACCCGGCGCCATGGGCGGCGCAATCTCCTGCTGGCGTTTATTGGTGGCGCTGTACTGGGCGGTGCGGTGATCAGCCAGACCGCCTTGCCTTCACGAGTTGAGCAGGCACTGAGTGAATATTCTGCGGCGACTCAAGCCGGTGAGGGACATTTCGAAAGCTCCGTCGGATTCCGGTTGTTGATCTGGCAGTTCGCGCTGGATGTGGCTGCCGAGCATCCCCTGTTTGGCGCCGGTAATGAGCAGTTCCAGGCCTATAAGCAGGTCTGGGTGGACCAGGGGCGGTATGACCCGGCGTTGGTGGAATTCCTGCCCGGTGCTCATGCCCACAATCAGTACCTGCAAGATCTGGCACTGCGCGGTGTACTGGGATTAGCCGCGCTGCTATATCTGATGGCAGGCCCCGGCATCAGGGCGATTGAGATGATTCGTGCGCGTCAGAGCCATCTTGCATCCGCAGGGTATCTATTGCTCAGCCTGAGTCTGGCTTATGCGGTTTTCTCTCTCACTGAAGTCGCCTTTAAGCATCCAGAGAAAATCGCCCTGTTTGCGTTGGTTGCCTTTATTGCGCTCAGGCTCGACAAGGCCACCGAAGCGCGGCCCGGAGGTGAACAATGAAGGTGATGCAGGTTCTGCCGGCACTGGATAGTGGCGGTGTCGAGCGGGGTACCCTGGAGGTGGCGGAATACCTTGTTAATCAGGGGCACGAATCGCTGGTGGTATCGGCTGGCGGGCGTCTGGTCGATGAGCTGTGTGCCGCAGGCAGTCGACATATCGAGCTGGACCTGGGGATAAAATCGCCGTGGACCTTTCGTCATGTTTTTGCGGTAAGGCGTCTGTTGCGAAAGGAGCGACCCGATATTCTGCATCTGCGCTCGCGGATGCCGGCCTGGGTGTGCTGGCTGGCCTGGCGAGGCTTGCCGGAGCAGGATCGCCCTCACCTGGTGACAACCGTGCACGGCTTGTACTCGGTCAGCGGTTACAGTGCGATCATGTGCCGGGGCGAGCGTGTTATTGCCGTCTCACAAACAGTTAAGGCATATATTCAGCAGAATTATCCACAAACCGCCGATGAGCGGATTCGGCTCATCTACCGCGGTATTGATGCCAACGACTTTCCCGCTGATTACCAGCCCAGTGAAGCCTGGCGCGAGGCCTGGTATGACCAGTACCCGCAGCTCAAAGGTCAGCAAGTACTCACTCTCCCGGGGCGCTTGACGCGTCTGAAAGGTCATGGTGACTTCATCGATTTGATAGCGTCTCTTCGGTTATCCGGGCAGCCGGTTCATGGGCTGATCGTTGGTGGCGAGGATCCCAAGCGCCGCGCCTATGCCCAGGAGTTGAGGGCGCGGGTGAAAGAGCTGGGGCTGGAAGACAGTATCCACTTTACCGGTGCACGCTCTGATATCCGGGAGATCTATGCGGTGTCTGATATCGTGTTTTCGCTCTCGACCAAGCCTGAGTCCTTTGGGCGTACCGTGGCCGAGGCGCTGAGTATGAAAGTGGCCGTGGTCGGCTATGCCCACGGTGGCGTGGGCGAGATTCTGGCAGCGGTTTTCCCACAGGGCCGGGTTGAACTCGGTGACAGCGAAACGCTGCAGAAGAGGGTACTTGAGCAACTTAAAACCCCAAGTGTACCTGGCGAAATGCCGTTTTTGCGGGAAACAATGCTTGAACAGACCCTCGCCTGTTATTCTGAGTGTCTGAAATAAACTGAAACCGGCAGATGGAGCCAGCACCTTGCAGCGACAGGAAAACCCCTCCGTGGCGCAAACCCATGTGGTCTGCCTGAAATGGGGAACCAAGTACCCGGCTGACTATGTAAACCGGCTATATCGGATGGTGGCCCGGCATCTGAGCCGCCCCTTCAGTTTTCACTGCATGACGGAGAACCCCGAGGGTTTGCTGCCGGACGTGGATGTATTGCCACTTGAAGAGACCGGTCTACATGGCTGGTGGTATAAGCTTTCGCTGTTTCGCGAAGATTTTTATGGCCTGAGCGGCAATCTCATCTATCTGGATCTGGATGTGGTCATCACCGGAGATATCGATTTTCTGGTGGATCAGCCCGGCGACTTTCTGATTATCAAGAACTGGTCGCGCAATGAGATGTGGAACAGCTCCGTCATGCGCTTCCCTATTGGTGCCTATAGTCGGATCTGGACCGAGTTTGTGGCCAATCAAACTCAGATCATGGAATCGCTTAACGGGGATCAGGAGTGGATCTACCAGTGTGTACCGGATGCCGGACACTGGCCCGTGGACCGGGTACTCTCCTACAAGAAAAGTCTGGACTCGAAGGCCTTGCACTGGGCTGAGAAACTCGGCCTGGGGCGGCTGGGGCTGGGCGCACCGCAAAGCGCCGATACTCCGTTGCCCGAGCGCGCATCGATTATTATCTTCCACGGTAAACCGGACCCCGAGGATGTGGCGGATGGTCCCTACGGTTTCTGGAAGCGGGCGTCGTTTATCCGTCGAGCCTGGGAGGGTAAGGATTGAGAGCGCTATTGCTGGCGCTCAAACGGCGCAGGGCAAAAAAGTTAGGTGTGGATATCGGCAACCGGTCGCTAATTGACGACCGAGTGCTATGGTTGGTTGAACCCGGCGTCCGCCTGGGGCGTTTTGGGCTGGGCCCGACGGTGCTCGATCAGATTCGGGTAGGCGCGCATAGTTATATCAGAAGTGGTGAAGTGCATTGTCTGGCGAGTGTCGGGCGCTATTGCTCCATCGGCCGGAACGTTACGCTGGGTCAGGATGGTCGCAACCATCCACTGGACTGGGTGTCCACCAGCCACCGCCTCAGTCATACCCACCGGCCCGATCCGGTACCGGTGGAAATTGGACATGATGTCTGGGTCGGCGATGGAGCCGTGATCATGGCAGGTGTCCGTGTCGGAAACGGCGCCGTGATCGCGCGTAACGCGGTCGTGACCAAGGATGTCGAGCCCTACCAGATCGTTGGTGGGAATCCGGCCAAGCCTATTCGATACCGGTTTGAGGCGGAGGTTATCGCCGCGCTGCAGAACTCCCTGTGGTGGGAGTACCCCTTGCCTGCGTTGCGAGACCTGGCATTTGATCAGCCGTTGAAATTTGTTGAGAGGCTCCTTGAACTGAGCCCGGAGAAAGCGAATTATCCCCGGCTGGCCGTAGGACAGGGTAAAGTGGTAAAAAAGTCTGGCTAGCAGGTCTGACCGGTCAGCCAATCGATTAAGAGAATTATGAAACAAGTTATCTGTATGAAATGGGGCCAGTTGTACGGGGCCGAGTACGTTAACCGCCTCTACGCCATGGTCCGTCAGAATCTGACTGGCGATCTGCGTTTTGTCTGCCTGACTGACGACAGCAGCGGTATTCGGTCAGAGGTGGAGTGTCATGATTGCCCCACCATCGATCTGCCGGAACCCCAGCGTCGTTTAGGCTGGCGCAAACTGACGCTATACCGGGGCTCGGAGCACCTCTTCGGGCTCGATGGCGACTGGCTCTATCTGGACCTGGATGTGGTGGTCAGCGGCGGGCTTGATCCCTTTTTCGAATTCCAGCCAGAAAAAACATTCGTGGTTATGCAAAACTGGACTCAGCCCGGAAAGGGGATCGGTAACACTTCCGTGTATCGGTTCAGGGTCGGGGCCGACGCGTACCTGTTTGATAATCTGATCGAAAATCAGACTCGCATCCTGACCGAGTTCCGTAACTCACAGACCTACATCTCCCGCTCGGTTAAAGAGATCACCTTCTGGCCCGATGAGTGGTGTGTGCTGTTCAAGACGCATTGTGTGCCGCCCTGGCCGTTCCGTTTCTGGAAGGAGCCTGTACTTCCCCCGACAGCACGGGTGGTGGCTTTCCCCGGGGATCCCAACCCGCATGATGCGGTGGTGGGGCACTGGCCTGTGAAGAAGCCGTATAAGAAACTCTACAAGCAGATTCGCCCGGCGCGCTGGATTCAGCAGATTTGGGACCGGGCTGAACGTGGGGAGGCAAGCTGATCAGAGTTCTGCTGATTGATGAGGGCTCTCCTGGTCACCGGGCTCAGTCGGAGGGTGTGGTGCGGCTGCTTGAGCGTGCCGGAGTGCCGGTGGAGCTTGACCCGCTTAGGGTGCAGAACCGACTCCCGGGCGTACTGCGCGGCGTAATGCGCAAGCTGATAAGCGTCAGTCCAGTATGGCTAAGTGAGTATTTGCTACGCCTATTTTGCCGTTTTGAAAGGTTACCCGCTCAGGCACCCGCATTAATTATCTCCAGTGGCGGAAAAAGTGCATTCGCCAGCCGGATCCTGAAGCGAAAATGGCGCAGCGCTAACCTGTTTGTCGGGGTCCCGGCCCCATTTCCTGATCGTTGGTTCGATCTGATCCTTTCACCCGTGGCGCGCCCTTTTGATACCGCGTCGCTGGTAACAGGAGTCATACCCAACGCCGTAACGCCGGAAGCGGTAGCCGAAGCGGGCCAACGTTACTGGCAGGAGAATCTGCCGACCCAGCCCTGCTGGGTCGTGATGATTGGCGGCGACAGCAAAAGTCACCGGTTTCAGGAGCCGGATTGGAGCGGGCTGATTGAGGGCATACGGGCCCTCACGCAGAAACAGGGTGTGTATTGGCTGATTACCACTTCAAGACGCACGCCGGAAGCGGTTGAAACCCGGCTCCAGGAGGAGCTGGCGGATTGTCCCAACATCGCCGAACTGGTGCTCTATAACCGGGAGCCCAAGCGCGTGATGCAACCTTTCATGGCAGCAGCTCAGCGGGTGTTGGTCACGCAGGATAGTCTGACCATGGCCAGCGAAGCGCTATGCAGTGGCCGTCCGGTCACGCTGCTTGCGCCTCAGGGTGTTCGCCTGGACCCCGGTTCTTTCTTTGAGGAGATGGTCGAGGGGTTTCCCCGGCTTCCCGGGGTAGAGCGCGTTGCCATGACAGAGCTGTCCGCCTATAAACCCGAGGACAATAAAGCCGTCGAGCCGGTATCACTGGAGCCGCTGGTGGCACCGCTGCTGGCTGAGCTTAAGCGTCTTAACGTTTATAACCGGCAATAACATCGCGGAACATCTCGATATAGGCATCGCAGATGGCGGTGCGGGAGAACTGCTCCAGATAGCGCTGGTAGCCTGCTTCCGTCAGGCGCTCGCCCAGTGCAGGCTCATTCACCACGCGATTAATCGCATCGGCCAGCGCCCGGTCATCATCGATCGGGAAAAGTAACCCGGAGACGTCATTCTCGATCAGCCAGGCAGGCCCCGCAGAGGCCGCTGCAATCAACGGACGTCGCTGTGCCCAGCTCTCCACGACCACATTGCCAAAGGGCTCTTCCCGCGAGGGAAAGACGCTGATATCGCAGCCCTTGAACAGGTAGCCGGTGTCCCGCCGCCAGCCCAGCAGATGTACCCGCGACTCCAGCCCCAGCTCTTTAATCAGTGCCTTTAGCGTCTCTTTAAGCTCGCCATCCCCAGCGATCAGAAGCGTTGTATCTGGGGCGTGGACCAGCGCGCGGATCAGGGTGTCCTGGGCTTTGGCTTTATGTAGCCGCCCCAGTGCGAGCAACACGCGGTGGTTGTCCGGTACCGCGAACTCCTGGCGTAGCTGTGCCCGGGCCTGTTCATCGGTCAACGCGCAGGGGGCGATCTCACCAAAATTGGGGATACACTGGGTTTTATCGGCTGGGATCCCCTCGGCCTGCAGATAACGCACAATGTCCGGCGTGTTGCCGATCAACCGGTCACTTTTCCTATACCGGGCGACCCGGTAGTAACCGCCGAGACGGGCCACAATCGGACAGTAGCCGGTGGGGGCTCGTTTGATTGCGCGGCTCATCCAGGTCAGCATCAGCTCGGGTTGCCAGCGATTGAGCAGCCATTGCAGGCGCAACCGCCCCAGCGGTTCGTGCAAACCGCGAAAACGCAGGGTTTTCACCTCCAGGAGCGGATGATCAGCAAAGAGTGCTTCACGACGCGAGTCGGGTTCGATCACCAGACACTGAGGCACCCCGGCATCGGCCAGGCCCAGAGCCAGTTTCTCAAAGAAGGTTTCTGCACCGCCGTTCTGGCTCGACAGCATCAGTTGCATCACCCGTGGCAGAGTCTCAGAACTCATCAGCGCCAGTGCTCCTTGATCCAGTCAGCCGGCAGGAAAAAACGTTTTAGGAATCGGTAGCGATTGCCTGTGACTTCACCACTGAACGCCGCCTTGATATGTGCCAGGCGCCCACGCACCGGGACCTGATCCGACCAGCGTCCAAGCATGGCATCGGACGGATCCGGCTTGCCGGGGAAAATCACCACCCGCGTACCGCGATGGAGTTTAGGCGGGCGCAGGTAGCGCAGCGGCCAGGGGCCCAGGCAATCCATGCGGAAATGGCGGACCCAGCCACGGGGCCAGAACTTGACACCCCCTTCAACACAGTTGGTGACATAGCGCTGTTCAAACTGGTACTTGCCGGCGATCCCTTCCGGATCCTTGCGGAAGTTTTCCAGCATATAGGCATGACGCCCGATCTCGAACCGGAAAATCGAGGTCTGTCCCAGTCGCTCCAGCGGTTTGACCCAGTTGCGTGCCAGGATCACATCCTCCGGCGAGCCGTAGCTGAAAAACGGATCCAGGTTGCCGGTGATTATCACATCCAGGTCGATAAACAGTACCACGCCTTCTATATCGAACAGGGTGTCGCCCCAGAGTGCAGTCTTTGGCCATTTGCCGGGGGCGTTGGTGGGTCTTGGACAACCCAGCTCCGGCAGACCCCGGCAGACCACTTCTTCACGAATTCCGTTCGCGTCATCGGTCAGGCAGATCACGCGGAACGGTGGCGTGATGTTGCGCTCCACCATGGAGTAGATGCGGTCGACATATTCGGGGCCGTAGCGGGTACCCCACTTGATGCAAATAACCTGCTTTACCGGTTCGGTCATACACCCTCATCCATTGGCTTGGCGACTGCACTTAACATTGGCTGTGCCACATCTTAGCGCTTTTGATAGAGAAAGTTCTTGCCCTGCGGGTGGGTCTTAAAGCGACGATGCACCCACATATATTGGCTGGGATCCTTGCGAACCGCCTGCTCGATAGCGGCATTAACCCGTTGTGCATCCTCCTCCGGCGTCTTGCCGGGGAAGTTTTCCAGCGCCGGATACAGTTCCAGCTCGTATCCGCTGTCGTCGGGTAGACGGTGCTGGGCCAGCATCAGTATCGGGGAGTCATTGAGTTTGACCATCCGCGTGGTGGCGGTAATAGTCGCGGCGGGGATACCGAAAAAGGGCGCATAGACAGCATTTTTTATCCCCATATCCTGGTCCGGCGCGTACCAGACGATACCGTTTTGACGTAGCGTTCGAATCACCGAGCGGATATCGGAGCGCTCGATCGCCCGTTCGAAGAAGCGCTCCCGCCCACGACGGATAACCCGGTCCATCAGGGGGTTGTTATGGGGGCGGTACATGCCGCTCACCTTATAGAACCGTGCAAACAGTAGCCCGCCCAGATCCAGCGAAGAGAAGTGAGCACCGAGCAGAATAACGCCCCGTCCCTGCTCCAGTGCCTGGTCGAGGTACTCCCGGCCTTTGAGCTCCAGTTTGGGGGGCAGCCCGGATTCCGGCATCCACCACGCCATCGCGGTTTCCAGAATGCCGATACCGTTATTTCGAAACACCGCTCTGACCCTGTCACGCTGCGCCTGGTGCGTCAGTTCTGGGAAACAGAGGCGGATGTTGGTTTCGGTGACAAAACGGCGATGACGGCTAATATGGTACAGAACCCGGCCCAGGCCTGCGCCCAGATGAATCTGCAGGCGGTAGGGCAGGCGTGTGCAGAGCCACAATGTGCCGAGCATCAGCCAGGTGGGCCAGTATCGGGGCTGCCAGAACCCTTGTCTCTGAGGTACTTTTGACAAAGCCAGTGTCCACTGTGCGGTCGGAAGCAAAGATGTGGATTGTATGTCCACCGCCCGGGACGGGCAAACCCGGTGCATCGTGTGTGATTGGCCGGCAATGGTATTTTTCGTACATTGGCCTGTACAATGCCCGCTTACTCCAAGGTATCGCAGGTGTATGACAGACACTTCGGATCAGCAGAACAAAGGCTCCGGCTGGGAGGTTTACCGCCGGATGCTGGTATATGTGAAACCGCTCTGGTTCGGTTTTATCGCCAGTTTTATCGGTTATTCCATCTACGGCGCCGGACAGGCGCTGGCGGCCAAGTGGCTGGAGATGGTGGTCGATGCAGTCCAGGGCGGTGCGTTTGATCAACGGCTTTGGCTGGCGCTGGCAGTTGTGGGCATCTTCTTGATGCGCGGTGTCGGTGCGTTTATCGGCAACTACAGCATGAGTTACATTGCCCGTGAGACGGTTCACACCATGCGTACCGACCTGTTCAGCAGTCTGTTGCGGCTACCCACCCACTACTACAACCGCAATCCCAGCGGCGAGATGCTTTCACGGCTGACCTATAACGTGGAGCAGGTGACCGGAGCGGTTACCAACGCCATCAAGATTACCATCCGTGAAGGCCTTACAGTGGTCGGTCTGCTGGGTTACATGGTCTATCTGAACTGGAAGTTGACGCTGATCTTTCTGGCCGCGGGCCCCATCATCGGTCTGGTCGTATCGATTGCGTCCAAACGGATGCGAAAACTCAGCCGTCGTCTGCAATCCTCCGTGGGCGATATCACGTCGGTGGCATCGGAGGCGATACGTGGTTTTCAGGTAGTGCGTATCTTTGGTGGTATTGATGCCGAGCGGGCCCGGTTTCAGAAAGCCAGTCTCCAGAACAAGCGCCAGTTTATGAAGCTGGTGGTGACTCAGTCTCTGAATACACCGCTGGTGCAGCTGTTGATCGCGCTGGCTCTGGCGCTGCTGCTCTATGCGGCCATGGACCCTGTCGTTCTCGGTGGAATGACGACCGGCGGGTTCGTGGCGTTTTTGACCGCAGCCGGGATGCTGACCAAACCGGTCCGCCAACTGACAGAAGTCAGCCCCATTATCCAGAAGGGAATTGCTGCGGCCGAGAGCCTGTTCGGCGTGATTGATGAGCCGGGCGAAGCCGATAGCGGCAGCCGAGACGCCGGCGGCGTTCGGGGTGACCTGACGCTGCGCAACCTCTGTTTCTCCTATCCGGAAAGTGACAGTTACGCCCTTAACGGGATTAACCTGGATATCCCGGCCGGTAAAACGGTGGCGCTGGTGGGGCGCTCGGGTAGTGGTAAAACCACACTCGCCTCTTTATTGCCACGTTTCAATGATGGCTGGGACGGTGAACTGCTACTCGATGGGGTACCGCTACAAGAGTACGCGTTGAGCAGCCTGCGCGAGCAGATCGCGCTGGTGAATCAACAGGTTGTTCTTTTTAACGGCAGTATCGCCGACAATATCGCCTACGGTGCCATGGCAGAGGCAAGCGAAGAACAGGTGATGGAAGCGGCCAAGGCGGCCCATGTCTCCGAGTTTCTGGAGCGTCTCCCCGAGGGAATTCATACCCTCGTCGGCGAGAACGGAGTTCTGCTCTCGGGTGGCCAGCGTCAGCGTATCGCTATCGCCCGCGCGATACTTAAAAACTCGCCACTGTTGATCCTTGATGAGGCGACCTCGGCACTGGATACCGAGTCGGAGCGCCATATCCAGGCTGCGTTGGCCGAGGTCGTTAAGGGACGCACGACCTTGGTTATCGCCCACCGACTGTCTACCGTGGAAAAAGCGGATCTGATCGTCGTGATGGACAGCGGGAAAGTGGTTGAGCAAGGCACCCATCAGGAGCTGCTGGAGAAGGGCGGTGCCTATGCGGCGCTGCATGCGATGCAGTTCCGGGATTGATTGACCGTGCTGGCCCGTGGCGTTTATTCACTGATATTTGCTCTGGCACTGCCGCTGATTCTGCTGCGTATTCTCTGGCGCTCGCGTCGCGCTCCGGCTTATCGCGAACGGCTCTCTGAGCGCTTTGGCGCGGGAGCGGCGGTGTCCGGCCGCCCGCTCTGGGTTCACGCCGTTTCCGTCGGAGAAACGCTGGCGATCGCGCCGCTGGTTGAGCGGATACTGGCGCAGGCTGACCCGCCTCAAGTGCTGATCACGACGATGACCCCGACCGGTGCGCAGATGGTTCAGCAGCGCTTTGGGAGCCGGGTTATCCACCGCTACTGCCCCTGGGATCTGCCCGGGTTCTGGCACCTGTTCATGCGTCGAGTGACACCGCGCGCCTGCGTCATCGTAGAGACCGAGCTTTGGCCCAATATGTTAGCGGCCTGTAAACGCGCCGATATTCCCGTACTGCTGGCCAACGCCCGGCTTTCGGCCCGCTCGGCCCGCGGCTATGGTCGATTACCCTTCCTGACCCGGCCGATGCTGCGGAGCTTGACCTGTGTGGCTGTGCAAAACCGGGTGGATGGGGATCGGTTTATTGAGCTCGGGTTGCCATCCTCGTGTCTGGAGGTCACTGGAAGTATCAAATTTGATATCCATCCGCCACAGAGTGCCGAGCAAGAAGGACTCTCTCTGCGCCAGGCGCTGGGATCGGAGCGCCCTGTATTGCTGGCGGCCAGCACTCACCGGGGTGAAGAAGAGATTCTGATTCAGTGCTGGCGGCGTCTTAGCACCCGCTGGCCGGATCTGGTGTTGATGATCGTTCCGCGCCACCCGGAGCGTTTTTCAGAAGTGCGCAGTCTGCTTCAGGCGGAGGCTGCCGGTGCGGCGATCTGCTGCCGCAGCGACGGCATTGCACCGACAATGGAAACCCGACTTTATCTGGGAGACACCCTGGGCGAGCTGATGACGTTTTATGCGGCTGCCGATATCGCCTTTGTCGGGGGCAGTTTTAGCGGAACCGGCGGCCATAATCCGCTTGAACCGGCCGCTTTGAGCAAGGCGGTCGTGATGGGGCCGGATACGTTTAATTTCGACCAGATTACCCGCATGCTGATCGATGCCGGCGGTCTGGTGCAGGTGGAAAGACCGGAGCAGCTGGATGATGTGGTCGGCCACTGGCTGGAATACCCGCGCGAACGGATTAAAACGGGTGCCTCGGGGCAATCGCTGGTCGCGGCCAATCAGGGCGCGCTCGATAAGCTGGAGCAGCAGGTGGCGGCTCTGCTCTCTAATCAGCCCCGGTAATAGTCCCGGTACCAGCGGGCAAAGCGTTCGATCCCCTCTTCGATTTTGACCTGTGGCTGATAACCGGTGTCGCGCATCAGCGCGCTGACATCGGCATAGGTCTGCTCCACATCGCCGGGTTGCAGGGGTAGCAGCTCTTTCTGAGCCTTCTTGCCCAGCGCCGATTCCAGCAGTTCGATATAGTAAAGGAGCTCCACCGGGCGGCTGGCACCGATATTATACAGTCGCCAGGGAGCCTTGGAGGTGGCCGGGTCCGGTTGCAGGCCCGACCACTGAGCGTTGCCCTTCGGTATGCGGTCCAGACAGCGTACGACCCCATCGACAATATCATCGATATAGGTGAAGTCGCGCTTGTGGCGACCGTAATTGAACACCTTTAAAGGCCGTCCCTGAGTGATGGCATCGGCAAACAGCATCGGCGACATATCGGGACGTCCCCAAGGGCCATAAACGGTAAAAAAGCGCAGCCCGGTACAGGGTAGCTGATAGAGGTGGCTGTAGCTGTGTGCCATCGCCTCGTTGGCGCGTTTGGTCGCGGCATAAAGTGAGAGCGGATGGTCCACGTTATCGTCCACCCGGAAAGGTATCTGTTCGTTGGCACCGTAAACCGAGCTTGATGAGGCATACACCAGATGTTCAACGGCTTGCTGTCGGCAGCCTTCGAGCATATTCAGAAAGCCGATCAGGTTGGATTGACCGTAACTCTGAGGGTTGTCGATGGAATAGCGTACACCGGCCTGGGCGGCCAGGTGGACCACGCGCTCGAATCCTCCCTGATTGAATAGCGCGGCAACCGCCGCCGTATCGGCAATATCCAGCTCGATGAATCGAAAGCCCGGTGTTGATTCGAGCTGCGCCAGTCGGTCGCGCTTGAGACTGACCGCGTAATAGTCGTTGAGATTATCGATACCCACGACCTCATCGCCGCGCTCAAGCAGCTTGGCGCTGAGGTGGAAACCGATAAACCCGGCTGCGCCGGTAACCAGTACGCGCATCGGTTCAGATCACCGGTTGCAGTGAGTCGGCACGGCCAATGGCGTAATAGAGCAGGCCGGCTGCCCGCACCTGTTCGGGTTCATACAGGTTGCGCCCATCCACAACCACCGGCTGCTTGAGCTTACCTTTGAGCCAGGTGAAATCGATGGTTCGGAACTGCTTCCATTCGGTACAGATCACCAGCGCATCGGCGCCATCGAGCACGTCATCCCGGTGTCCGACAAGGGCCAGATCTTCACGCTCGCCATAGATCCGGTGGGTTTCCTCCATCGCTTCCGGGTCGTAGGCTCGCACTTTGGCACCGGCATCCCAGAGCGCCTCCATCAGTACCCGGCTGGGTGCTTCGCGCATATCGTCGGTATTGGGTTTAAATGCCAGGCCCCAGAGTGCGATGGTACGGCCCGACAGGTCGCCATCAAATGCCTGACTGAGTTTCTGGAACAGAACCGACTTTTGACGGTTGTTGACCGCTTCTACGGCCTGCAGAAGCTGTGCTTCGTAGCCCACATCACCGGCTGTTCGCGCCAATGCCTGCACATCCTTGGGGAAGCAGGAGCCGCCATAGCCGCAGCCGGGGTAGATAAAGTGATAGCCGATGCGAGGGTCGGAGCCGATCCCCTGGCGCACCTGCTCGATATCGGCACCGAGGCGTTCGGCCAGGTTGGCGATCTCGTTCATGAAACTGATCTTGGTGGCGAGCATGGCATTTGCTGCGTATTTCGTCAGTTCGGCGGAGCGCACATCCATGAAGATCAGTTTTTCGTGATTGCGGTTGTAGGGTGCATAGCACTCGCGCATCCGTGAGCGGACATGCTCGGAGTCTGTACCGATGACAATCCGCGCGCCGCGCGTAAAGTCCTCAATGGCCGCGCCCTCTTTGAGAAACTCCGGGTTGGAGCAGACATCGAAGCCCAGCTCTACCTGACGCGCGGCCAGCACCCGGGAGACTTCCGCGCTAACGCGGTCCGCGGTGCCCACGGGGACGGTGGATTTGTCGACGATGATCTTGTGCTCCTGCATATGTTCGGCGATGGTGCGGGCCACCGCGAGTACATACTTCAGATCCGCTGATCCATCCTCGTCCGGCGGGGTACCCACGGCGATAAACTGCAGCTCACCAAAGGCGACGCCTTCGGCCGCATCGGTGGTGAAGTGCAAACGCCCCTCTTCCCGGTTATGGCGTACGATCCCTTCCAGGCCCGGCTCGTAGATTGGAATAACACCCTGTTTGAGTGCCTGGATCTTGGTTTCGTCAACGTCGACACAGATGACCTGGTGGCCTGCGTCGGCCAGGCAGGCTCCCGTGACAAGGCCGACGTATCCGGTACCGAAAATAGTGATGTTCATCGCGACATGCGGTCCTGTTGCTTGGCTTTATGACTTGATATGGGCGCGAGTATACGCGATCAAAATGACAATGGGTGATCAGTGCCCCTGACTCAAGTCAGAGTCCGGTGAAATCGAACTGCTCACCCGCCTGTTCGGCAAACGCGTGGCTCAGCACCTGGTCGAGCGGCTTGCTGTCACTGTCACGAATCCAGGCGGATCGTTCGTTGTCATAGTCGAAGTGAAAGCCCCCTTCCCGGGTAGCCAGCCAGAGCTGTTTCAGTGGTGGTTGGCGGGTGAAAATGATCTGACTGCCGTTCTCGCATTTCACCGTCATCATGCCGCCGTTGATCTCGCAGTCGATATCGGTATCGGCCTCATCGAGGATCTCTTCCACGCGGGTCAGGGTTTCATCGACCCGGCTCATAAACTCCGATTCTGTCATCTATTCTTCTCCGAGTTGGCAGGTGGTGCCTCGATTATAGAGACTTGCCGCACAATCCACATCCATCTGCCGCCGCAGCGGTACTCTTTAAGGGGGTTGGCGGGTTATAATTTGAGGTTTACCCATTCGATGAAAGCCGGCTGCCGAGCGCAGGGCCGGGCGAGGAAGTGCGATGCTGAAACTAGGCTGGCCGATTCTGATTCTGAGTGCCTTGTTAGTGAGTGGTTGCGGCCAGAAAGGCCCGCTGTCTCTGCCGCAATCCCAGGGCCCGGTGCAACAGGCGCAATGAGAGAGATGATGGATAGTTTTGAATACCACAACGGCACCCTGTGTTGCGAAGAGGTGCCCCTGGATCGAATCGCTGATGAAGTGGGTTCGCCCACCTACGTCTATTCCCGCGATGCGCTGGAGCGTGCTTACCTGAGCTACGCTGAAGCGCTGGACGGGCGTGACGCGCTGGTCTGCTATGCGGTCAAGGCAAACTCCAATATTGCGTTGCTCAATGTGCTGGCGCGACTGGGCGCAGGCTTCGATATCGTTTCCCTGGGTGAGCTCGAGCGTGTGCTCCGTGCCGGTGGTGATCCGAGCAAGGTGGTGTTTTCCGGTGTGGGCAAACAGGCCCACGAGATCAAGCGCGCGCTGGAAGTGGGTATTCACTGCTTCAATATCGAATCTGATGCCGAGCTGGATCGCGTCAATGCCGTGGCGGCGGAGCTGGGTGCCGTTGCGCCGGTCTCCTTCCGTGTTAACCCGGATGTGGATGCGCGTACCCACCCCTATATATCGACCGGGCTTAAAGAGAACAAGTTCGGGATCGCCATCGATACTGCACCGGCGGTGTATCGCCGTGCGGCGGCGATGGCGAACGTGAATGTGGTGGGTGTGGACTGTCACATCGGTAGCCAGCTCACCGAGATCAGCCCCTTCCTCGATGCACTGGATCGTCTGTTGAAGCTGGTGGATCAGTTGGCCGAGGAGGGTATTACGCTACGCCATCTGGATCTGGGCGGTGGTCTGGGCGTTTGCTACACCGACGAGGCACCACCTGAACCCAAGACCTACATCGATGCGGTCATCGAGCGCCTGGGTGATCGCAAGCTGGGTCTGATTTTCGAGCCGGGGCGCTCCATTGCCGCCAACGCCGGGGTGATGCTCACTCGTGTCGAGTTTCTCAAGCAGGCCGGTGAAAAGAATTTCGCCATCATCGATGGTGCCATGAACGATCTGATCCGCCCTTCGCTCTACAGCGCTTATCAGGAGATTATTCCGGTACAGCTGCGTGAAGAGGGTGAGGCGCGGCGCTGGGATCTGGTTGGGCCGGTATGCGAAACCGGTGATTTCCTGGGCAAGGATCGTGAGTTGATGCTGGAAGCGGGTGATCTGCTGGCGGTCTGCTCGGCGGGCGCTTACGGTTTTGTGATGGCTTCCAACTATAATACGCGTCCGCGTCCGGCCGAGGTGCTGGTGGATGACAACAAATTCTACGTGGTCCGTGAGCGGGAGACGGTCAACGATCTGATGCGCGGGGAACAGCTGCTGCCTAAGGGGCGCTCGTAATGCTGGTCCGTTTTACCAAAATGCACGGGCTGGGCAACGACTTTGTTGTCATCGACGCGATCTCCCAGCGCGTGCGTGTAAATGCGGACCAGGTACGCAGGCTGTCTGATCGTCACTGTGGTATCGGTTTTGATCAGCTCCTGCTGGTGGAACCGCCGACCCGCCCTGACATGGACTTCCGATACCGGATTTTTAATGCTGATGGCTCGGAAGTTGAACACTGCGGCAACGGTGCGCGCTGTTTCGCGCGCTTTGTGCGGGACAAACGCTTGATCATGCGGGACCGTATTTCTGTAGAAACGGCTCGCGGCAAGGCGGTTCTGCAGATCCGCCCAGACCTGCAGGTGGAGGTCGATATGGGCGCACCCGAGCTTGAACCTTCAGCTATTCCGTTTCAGGCGACAGCCCAGGCCCCCGTCTACTCGCTGGAGGTGGATAATCAGCTGGTGGAGCTCGGTGCTGTCTCCATGGGTAACCCGCACGGTGTACTGGTTGTGGACTCCGCGGATCTAGCGCCGGTGGCGGAACTGGGGCCGAAGCTCGAATCACACGCACTGTTTCCCAACCGGGCCAATATCGGTTTCATGGAAGTGATCTCCCCCCGCGAGATCCGCCTGCGGGTGTTTGAACGCGGTGCTGGTGAGACGCAAGCCTGCGGAACCGGAGCCTGCGCGGCTGTGGTTTCAGGGCGGTTGCGTGGTTTGCTGGACGAGACGGTGCAGGTCCACCTGCCCGGCGGTGACCTGGAGATCTCCTGGGCAGGCGAAGGTGCACCGGTGATCATGACCGGTCCGGCGGCGACGGTATTTGAAGGGCAGATCTACCTATGACAGAAGAGCTGATAAACGAGACGGCCATAACCGCTGATCAGGTCGCCGACTATCTCGCAGAGCATCCGGACTTTTTCAGTCACTACGTTGGGCTGTTGGAGAAGCTTTACGTCCCCCATGAACGGGGCACGGCAATATCTCTGGTGGAGCGCCAGACATCGCTGCTGCGTAACCGCAATGAGCAGCTTCACAGTCGACTCTCCGAATTGATCGATGCGGCCAACTTCAACGATGGTCAATTCGAGAAAACCAAGCGGATGGTGTTGAACCTGCTTGAGGCGGAGACGCTGGATGAGATCTCGGTCGCCGTTGAGGAGAGTCTGTGCCAGGATTTCCATGGTGATGAGACCGTCCTGCTGCTGTTCAGCGAGAACGAGATCACCACCAATAACCTGCGGGTTCTGTCCCGGGGCGAGTGCAGCATCGTGCAGCCATTGGTTGATACCAACCTGCCCAGCTGCGGCCAGCTGTCCGAAGCGATGAACCGTTTTCTGTTCCAGGAGGCGGCGGTTCGGGTGCAGTCTTCTGCCGTGGTGCCGCTGGTTAAAGGAGAGACACTCGGGCTGCTGGCGATCGGCAGTTACGATCCCAACTACTTCCAGAGCAGCCAGGGCACCCTGTTTCTCAGTTATGTGGGCGAGGTCCTCAGTCGCATTATCGCTCAGGTGATGAATCGCGCGGAGTCGCGCTGAGATGGAACCCGGAAACCAGCAGTTGCTCTCTGCGTTTCTGGGCTATCTTGCCAGTGAGCGTCAGCTCTCGGTGCACACGTTGGCGAACTATCGCCGAGATCTGGAGCGTCTTGACCAGCAGCTACAGGAGCTGGGTTGTCCGGGTTGGCAAACGCTTTCCGAAAATAACCTGCGCAGGGCTGTGGGTCGTTTGCATGGTAATGGTCTTTCCGGTCGCTCTCTCCAGCGCATGCTCTCGGCCGTACGCAGCTTTTACCGCTACCTGACGCGCGAGGGTGTTGTCAGTCATAATCCCGCGCTGGCGATTCAGGCGCCCAAATCGTCCCGCCGCCTGCCCCAGACGCTGGACGTTGATCAGATCGATGCGCTATTGGAACGCGAGACCGAAGATCCGCTGCAGCTGCGTGATCTGGCGATTATGGAGTTGCTCTACTCATCGGGTCTGCGTGTGTCCGAGTTGGTCAGTCTGAACCTGGTTGATCTGGATTTTTCCGATGCTTCCCTGGTGGTGACCGGTAAGGGTCGCAAGACCCGGGTGTTGCCGGTGGGTCGCAAAGCTCTGGCCGCGCTTGAGCGCTGGTTTAAAGTTCGTTCCGGTTTGGTCCGTCCTGATGAAACCGCGCTTTTTGTCGGTCGCCGCGGCACTCGATTGACGACACGCGCGGTGGAGCAGCGTCTGGCACGTCAGGGTGAGCAGCAGGGCGTTAACGGTCGCGTCTATCCCCATCGGCTGCGTCACAGTTTTGCCAGTCATATGCTGGAATCCAGCTCCGACCTGCGGGCCGTACAGGAGCTGCTGGGGCATGCCGATATCGGCACCACCCAGGTTTACACCCATCTCGATTTTCAGCATCTTATGGATGTGTATGAACGTGCTCATCCCAGGGCCCGACGCAAAAAGGAGTAACCGATGCTCAGTTGTGCAACCTTCGACCTGGACGACACCCTCTGGGAGGTGGATCCTGTCATCCGTCGTGCCAATGACACCCTCTGGCAGTGGCTGGACCGGCATGGCGGTCGTTTTACCGCGTTGCATACACCGGCGGATCTGGTGGAGGGCTCCAAGCTGAGAGCGGCGCTGCTTGAGGAGTATCCGGAGATCGCCCACAGCATGTCTTTGATCCGCTTGCGTCTGATCGAGCGCGGCCTGAGCACGGCCGGTTTTGATGAGCAGGAGTCGGAACGTCTGGCCGCTGAGGCGTTCGAGGTTTTTATGCGGGCGCGTCATGAAGTGGAGTTCTTTGAGCACGCGTTCGAGATGTTGAAAGCGCTACGCGAGCGCGGGCTGACCATCGGCGCCCTGAGTAATGGCAACGCGGATGTAGGTCTTACCGGGATCGGGGGACTGTTTGATTTTCAGTTTAACGCCGATAGCGTGGGCAGCGCCAAACCCGATCCGCTGATGTTTCAGCGCGCGCTGGAGCACACCGGTCTGCGCCCCGAGCAGGTGGTGCATATCGGTGATCACCCGATCAATGATGTAAAGGCGGCCCGCGATCTGGGGTGTTGGACCATCTGGGTCAACCTGGAAGGCCAGTCATGGCCGGAACCCGCGCGTGCTGACGAGCGGGTTACCTGTCTGTCTCAGATTCCGGAAGCGGTGGAGCGTATCGCCAAAAAGGCGATGACGCGAGCCACCCTCTAGACCGGGCGTCTAGCTTTTAAAGCTCGACATGATCTGTTGCAGTGAGTTTGCCTGTTCGGCAACCGTCTGACTTGCCTGGGCATTCTGTTCAGTCTGCCCCGTGGCTTCTTCAATGATGTTGCTGATCGTCTCCACGTTGCGTGTCACCTCGGCCGCGACGGAGGCCTGCTCTTCAGTGGCAGAAGCTACTTGGGTCGTCATATCAACGATACTGCGGGCGCCCTGAGTGATCGATTCGAGAGCCTCGATGGTGTCATTGGCGTTTTGTGCACCCCGCTCGCTGTCGGCGACGCTCTGCTCCATCAGCTCACCCACATCACGGGTTCGGGTCTGCAGCTGGGTTACCAGGCGATCAATCTGCTCGGCCGATTGCTGAGAGCGAGAAGCCAGATCGCGGACCTCATCCGCCACGACGGCAAAGCCCCGCCCCTGTTCGCCGGCACGAGCCGCTTCGATCGACGCGTTCAGGGCCAGCAGGTTGGTCTGTTCGGAGATATCCTTGATCACCACCAGCATGGTGCCGATTTGATCGCTGTCACTGCGCAGTTGAGAGACCACATCAGCTGTTTCCCGGGCCTTGCGGGCCATCTCGTGGAGGGCGTCCATATTGGCAGCGACCCGTGCGCTGCTGTCATCAGCCTGTGCCAAAGACTCCTGCGCGGTGGAGGCCGTTCTATCCGTGTTGCCGGCGATCTCCTGCATCGCGGTTTCCATCTCCTGGATCGCAGCAGCGACCTGCATCACCTGGGCCTGCTGAGTACTTAAGCCCGCTGAGGTATCGGCGGTGGTCGCCGACAACTGTTCAGCGGCGGCGGCGAGTTGAGTTGAGGTTCCGGTGATCTGGCGGACCACGGCCTGGAACGCATCCATCATGTGGTTGAAATCCTGCGCCATGATGCCAATCTCATCCTTGGACCGGTTGTCATAGCGTAACGTCAGGTCTTTGTTATCGCGGGCCTGCTTCATCGTATCCGCCAGTGTCGCGATGGGGTTGAGAATGCTGCGCCCGATGAGAAGTGCGGGCACGATAATAACCAGCAGTAATGCAACGATGGCAACGCTCATTAAGATAAAAATCTGTTGTTTGCGTTCGGCGAAGGCTTGGGTCAGCTCCCCCTCGAGGACTTTAAGGTTGGACTCCGTGCTACCAACGTCCTCGTGCATCTCGCCCAGTAAGCCGCTCTCCGAGTTGAGCCCCAGCTTTTCCATGGCACTCACCAGTGCCATAAAGTCTCTTTGATAGGCATCCAGGTAGGTGATGAGCTGGTCCTGAATATCCTGGCTCAAACCGCTCGAGGGTAGAGCTTGCTTCATTTGCTGGAACGTCTCGTTCCAACGAGGCGGATATTTCGGGTCCTGGCGCAGCAGAAAGTCTTTTTCAGAGCGGCGTAACTGCAGCATCGCTACTTGCAGGTCGGGCACATAGCTGCCCTCCAGCGTGGTTTCGACCTGGTGGATCGACTCACGCAGACTACCGCGTAAGCCCTCTTTTTCCGTCAGGCCGATTTGACGGCGTACCTCAACGACGTTAGCGAATCCCTGAGCGTACTCTTCTAACCGTTGTTCCAGCCGTTCGACCTCATCGGTAGCGATATCGACATGTTCAAGGTCACTTCGTAGAAGCTCGACATCATGCTGAATGGCGGTATGGGTCGTCTCAAAGCGTTCCGCATGAGCCAGATCGTTGGTGGCTAAAAAGTTCTTTTCATGGACTCGATATTCGAGTTTGTGCAGTTTTATCAGGTTGAGATCATCGTGCACTTCCTGCAAATGACTCTGTTGTGATGCGCTGTATTGTTGAATTAACGTAAGGCCGGCAAAACCGACCAGAGTCAGGCCGATCTGCAGTATCAGCTTGTGTTTAATCTTCATTGCGAAGGTTTACTCCTTGGACGGCTGAGCCTGAGGCGACTGGCCCGGGCCCGAATTTAATCATTATTATCAATGGCAAGGGTTCACAGGGCTGCTCAGTCTTCTGGTTTTACCCAGCGTCCACAGCCGTATTTATTCAAGAAACATCGCCAGCAGGTCATTCAGGAAAAGCTGGCCGGACAACGTGGGTTGCACGCGCCCCCCTTTCAGCGTTAACAACTGTCTGCGTTCTGCTTCTATAAGTGTCGGCTGTATTTCTGCCAATTCAAGACCAGTACGCTTAAAAAAAAGCGCCAGATCAAATCCGTCGTGTAATCGCAGCGCATTGAGCATAAATTCGAAGGGGAGTTCATTGGTTGACACCGGTTGATCGCCGGCTAGACGGCGCTCGGCATCCATATAGGCAGCGGGCTGACGTATCTTGTGACGGCGACGGATCAGCATGCCGCCGCTATTGCTGGTCTGACTGAGTTTGCCATGGGCGCCGGCCCCGATACCTATATAGTCGCCAAAGCGCCAGTAGTTCAGGTTATGTCGTGCCTGGCAGCCGGGTTTGGCGTAGGCGGAAACCTCGTACTGATGGAAACCGTCCTCGCGCAGTTGCGCCTGTCCCTGCTCCTGAATAGCCCAAAGTGCCTCGTCCAGCGGGAGTTGAGGTGGACGGCTGTGAAACTCGGTATTGGGCTCGATGGTGAGCTGGTACCAGGACAGGTGATCGGTTTCCAGTCCAATCGCAATGGCTAGATCCTCTATCGCCTGTGCCGGTGTTTGTCCCGGCAGACCGTGCATCAGATCAAGGTTAAGGCGGGGGAAAAGCTCACGCGCCGATTCTGCGGCTGTACGGGCTTCCCGCCCCTGGTGAATACGGCCCAGGGCGGTAAGGGCGTTGTCGTTGAAGCTTTGTACGCCGATAGAGAGCCGGTTAACGCCGGCACGGCGATAATCGGCAAAACGGGCCTGCTCGTAGGTGCCGGGATTGGCTTCCAGTGTCACTTCAAGCTCAGGTGCCAATGCAAACCGGGCAGCCACGCCGTCGAGCAGATCACCGATCGCCGCAGCCGAAAATAGGCTGGGCGTGCCGCCGCCAAAGAATATTGTCTGGAGCGGCCGAGCGCCGCTGAGCGCGCGCTCCTCGTCCAAATCGTCCAGCAGTGCTTTTACATAGGCCTGCTCGGGGAGCTCTGTATCGCGCTGGGCGTGAGAGTTGAAGTCGCAGTAGGGACATTTGCGTACACACCAGGGGATGTGTACGTAGAGGCTCAGTGGCGGTAGCGTCATGCGCGAGCCAGGTAGGGAGGAATCGCCTTGAGCAGTTGCTCCACGGCCTTGCCGCGATGGCTGAGCGCACGCTTCTGCTCGGCATCGAGCTCGGCGGCGGCGCAGCCCGCTTCGGGCGCCAAAAACAGAGGGTCGTAGCCAAAACCGTGCTCTCCGCGGGGGGCCTCGAGAATCTGTCCTTCCCAGCTACCCTGGCAGATTAAGGGTGTTGGATCCTCGGCATGCCGCATAAAGACCAGCACACACTGGAAGCGGGCGGTGCGCTGTTCGGGCGCAAGGCCCTCCAGCGCGGTGAGCAGCTTGCGGTTATTTTCTTCGTCGCTGGCCCCCTCTCCCGCGTAGCGTGCCGAGTAGATGCCGGGAGCGCCGCGCAATGCATCGACTTCCAGCCCGGAGTCGTCGGCCAGCGCGGGTAACCCGGTTACCTGGCAGGCATGGCGTGCTTTGATGATGGCATTTTCGACAAAACTCAGTCCGGTCTCCTCGGCATCGCGCACCGCGAAGTCACCCTGGGGTACCACGGCCACATTGAGCGGGGCCAGAATATCGTTGAGCTCTTTGAGTTTGCCGCGGTTACCGCTGGCCAGAACGATCCGTTCGATCATGGCTGATCAGTCTCCATCGGTGTAGAAGGTTTGCTGAAACTCGATGGTGTAGGGCGGCCGGTTTGCATCGGGACTTACCTCCAGCGAGATTGTCAGTTGCTCCTCGTCGGTAAAACGGAAGCTGCCCAGGTAGTAGATCGCGTTACCTTCGTCGATCTGTTTGAACTCCAGTTGCTGGGATTGCTGCAGCAGATTGGACGCTTCGCCGCGAATACGGGCACGGATCGGTGTTTTGCTACCGTCATCTTCCAGACGCAGTACCGCCACATTAACCAGTGCCCGGTACTGACTGCGGGTCAGGCCATACTGCTGGGCGACCTCCGGTGTGACGAAGCTGGAGTTGAAAGCGTTGTAATGGATCTCGTACTCGCCGTCCGAGATGGCCTGTTCGGCGTGTAGATTCAGTGCGAACAGGGCGAGTGCGGCGGCCCCGATAAAACGGCTCAAGGCGTGATAAACAGACATGCTGATCTCCTTTGGTTCGGTTACACCTGACGCGTGATGCGGTAAATGGCGATCTCACCAAGCATGTTGGGCCACAGCCGGATCCACCAGCGATCACGCAGTTTGTGATCCACCACCGTGCGTTCGCAGATACGAATGTTGCGCTCCACGCACAGCCGTTCAAAGTCGTCGAACGTACAGAAGTGGATATTGGGCGTGTTGTACCAAGTATAGGGCAGGAATTTGGATACCGGCATCCGGCCCTTGAAGGCAAGGTAGAAGCGGGCGCGCCAGTGCGCAAAATTGGGGAAGGTCACGATACACTCGCGGCCGATACGCAGCATCTCCTCGACAATGACATCGGGACGGTGCATGGTCTGCAGCGCCTGGGTCATAACAACACAGTCGAAGCTGTCGTTACGGATGGAGGCCAGTCCCTTGTCGATATCCTGTTCGACCACATCCACCCCTTTGGCGATGCATTCGGTGATATTGCCGTGGTCGATTTCCAGGCCGTAGCCGGAAACCGATTTGGCATCCTGAAGGTGAGCCAGGAGCTCACCGTCACCGCAACCCAGGTCGAGCACACGGGCGTTGGGCTCGATCCAGTTTTCAATAATCTCCAGATCAGCGCGCATCTTGGTTCTCCTTCTGCGTGCTCGGTTCCAGCCCGAGCGCATCGGCGACCCGGTTCATGTAAGCGGTAAAAATACCCATGTAGCGCGGGCTCGGGATCAGGAACGCATCATGGCCATGGGCCGAATCCACTTCGGCATAGCTGACAGACTTGCCGGCCGCGACCAGCGCATCGACCATCTCCCGCGAGCGCTCCGGCGAGAAGCGCCAGTCGGTGGTAAAAGACACCACCAGAAAACGACAGCTGGCATGACTTAACGCCTTCACCAGATCGTGATCAAACTCGGCGGCCGGGTCGAAATAGTCCAGCGCCTTGGTCATCAGCAGGTAGGTGTTGGCGTCGAAACTGGTCGAGAAGCGTTCGCCCTGGTACTGCAGGTAGGATTCCACCTCGAACTGCGGGTTGTCGAAATCGAAACTCAGTTTGCCGGCCCGCATTTCGCGACCGAACTTCTCGCGCATGCCATCGTCCGACAGGTAGGTTATGTGGCCCACCATCCGCGCCAGGGCCAGGCCGGTTTTGGGCACCACATCATGCTCGTAGTAGTGCCCTTTGTGGAACTGGGGGTCTTTGCTGATCGCCTGTCGGGCCACCTCGTTAAACGCGATATTCTGCGCCGACAGCTTGGGCGCCGAAGCGATTGCTACGCAGTTTGCGATGCGGTCCGAGTAATCGATTGCCCACTGCATCGCCTGCATACCGCCCAGGCTGCCACCGATAATCGCCGCCCAACGCTGGATACCGAGGCGATCAGACAAGCGAACCTGGGAATTGACCCAGTCCTTAACGGTAACGATGGGGAAATCCGGGCCGTAGGGTTTACCGGTTTCCGGGTTGATACTGCGCGGTCCGGTAGAGCCGTGGCAACCACCCAGGTTATTCAGGGCGACAACGAAGAAACGGTTGGTATCGATCGGTTTGCCGGGCCCGATGGCGGAGTCCCACCAGCCGGGCTTGCGATCATCCATGCTCAGGTAGCCGGCCGCATGTTGATGGCCGGAGAGTGCGTGACAGATCAGGACGGCGTTGGACGCGTCCTCATTCAGCTCGCCGTAGGTTTCAATGATCAGGTCATAGGCTTCGAGTACGCGGCCACAGCTCAGGGCCAGCGGCACATCAAAGTGCAGCGTCTGGGGCGTGACCAGGCCGACGGAGTCGGCGGGTAGCGATGTGGGCATAAAAACGGCTCTCGATCAGGTTGTCGGGCAGGCAGATGGAGATAGAGATGGTTTGAGCGTCACATCTCGTAGTAGAGGCCGCGACAATGGATCAGAAACTTACTGGGACTCACCTTCGTCTCTCTTTATCGAAACCGTTTCCGGAAGCCGCACTGGGGCTTCAATTTTGACTCGTTTTTGCCGGCCTGACTCACCGCTGAGAATGGTGACGGCGCTCCTGGAGACGCCGAAGCTTTTGGCCAGAAAGCGAATCAGCTGACTGTTGGCGCGGCCGTCGATCGGCGGCGCCGTAATCCGAATCTTAACACTGTCACCGTGCAGCCCGACAATCTCATCTTTGGAGGCCTTGGGTTGCAGGTGGCACTGGAGGATCAGATCGTCGCCCTCCCAGCGATAAAACGGGCTGACGTCCATCTACAGCGTGAATGGCGCCAGTTGCGAGCGAACAATCTGGATCACCAGAAAAATCAGAATCGGCGACAGATCCAGCCCCCCGATGGGTGGGATCACCTTACGTGCCAGCGCAAAAAGAGGCTCGGTCAGTTGCAGCAAAAGCTGTGGCGCCGGGTGGTAACTGTCCGGTGCTATCCAACTGATGATCACGGCACCGATCACCGCCCAAAAATAGATCTGCAGAATTCCGTCCAGCACGCCAACGCCGGAAAACAGCAGAATCCCCGGCATGTTGGTGCCGCCGCCGCTGACAGCCAGCATCGCCACCAGGGTCAGCACGTTGACGCCAAAAGCCAGTGCCAGTGGTGAAAAGTCCAGGCGCTTGGCCTTGGGGATGATCTTCTGCAACGGCTTCAGAGGGATGGATGTCAGGCGCACCACAGCCTGAGATATCGGATTGTAATAATCCGCGCCCGCCAGTTGCAGCAGGAACCGTAATGTCAGAATGAACGCATAGAGCTGACCGACGGTGTGAATAATCAGAATGATCGGATCCTGTGCCATGGTATGTCCTGTCGCCAGTTGGGAGGCTCAGTATAGAGATTTTGGGCGACGGGTTGAACCGCCGCCGCCCTCGCTGTTCTTTACGCTCAACTCCGCTTGCAGAGTTCTTCACTCAGGGTTTGAGCCCGGTCTCGACAAGCCTCCATCGCCGTCTGTACGACTTTATCGAGCCCCTGACGCTGAAACGACAGAATTGCCTGTTCCGTTGTGCCTTTGGGGGAGGTCACATTGGCTCGCAGCTGTGACGGTGCCTGATCACTTTCGGTGGCCATGCGTGCCGCACCCAGCGCGGTTTGCAGGGTCAGTTTCAGTGCCACATCGGGGGCCAGACCCAGCTGCTCACCGGCTTTGGCCATCGCTTCCATAAACAGGAAATAGTAGGCGGGGCCGGAGCCTGAAACGGCAGTGACCGCGTCAATCTGCGCTTCGTTTTCGACCCACAGCGTTATACCCACAGCGCCCATTATCGCCTCGGTCAGGTCGCGCTGAGCTGAGCTGACCCGGGGGTTGGCGAAGAGTCCGCTGGCCCCGGTACCCACCAGTGCCGGTGTGTTGGGCATGCAGCGAACGATGGGCAGATCCCCTCCCGCCCAGAGTTCCAGCGAGTCGGCATCGATACCGGCAGCGACCGAGATCAGCAGCGGCTTGGCCTGTTGGATAGCGGCTTGATGGGTCTCGACCACCGTCTTCATGACCTGGGGCTTAACCGCCAGCACGACGACTTCGCAGGCTTGGATAGCGGAATCGTTATCGGTGGTTGTACGCAGGCCCTGGGCCGCGTAAGGGGCGAGCTTCTCCGCGCTGGGATCGGTAACCCAGACGTGATCAGCGGGGTAACCGTTCGAGACTAAACCCTGAAAAATAGCGCTGGCCATGTTGCCCGCGCCGATAAAAGCGATATTTGCGGTCACGTATAAATCCTATCTGTCATGCAGTTTTGGGTGGTCGGGGGCCGAACAGTGTCGTGCCCACGCGGACGATTGTTGCGCCCTCTTCGATGGCTGGCTGAAGGTCTGAGGACATCCCCATGGACAGCGTGTCCAACCCGGTGACATCCGCGCTGATCTGTTGCAGCAGAACACGCAGATCGGCGAATGCCTGCCGCTGTTCCACCGGGTCATCGGTGGCTTTGGGGATCGCCATCAAACCACGCAGCCTCAGGCCCGGCAGACGACTCAACGCCTGCGCCAGCGCGGGCGCTTCTTCCGGCAAGCAGCCCGCTTTGGTTGCCTCGCGGGAAATGTTGACCTGCAGGCAGATGTTCAGCGGTGCTTTGCTATCGGGGCGCTGGTCCGACAGGCGCTGACCGATCTTGAGCCGGTCGACGCTGTGGACCCAGTCGAAATGCTCTGCAATCGGGCGTGTCTTATTGGATTGAATGGGGCCGATGAAATGCCATTCAAGGGCCAGGTCCCCGAGCTCTGCTATTTTATCCAGCGCTTCCTGAAGGTAGTTCTCACCGAAATGAGTCAAACCGGCCTCGTGCGCTTGGCGGACCTCGTCGGCAGATCGTGTCTTGCTCACAGCCAGCAGCAGGACATCGTCAATATCGCGCCCCGCGGAGTCACAGGCGGAGCGGATCTGATCGGCGACGGTGGAAAGGTTATTTGCTATGCTGATATTCATCGTCCGTATCAATCAATTGTCATTGGAAAGCAGGGGCTATTCTGCTAGAAAAGAACTCTACAGTGACAAGCCTCGAGTCCCCGAATTATGGATATTACAGAACTTCTTGCTTTCGCCGTCCAGCAGGGCGCATCCGACCTCCATCTGACCGCTGGTATGCCGCCGCTGATCCGTGTTGACGGCGACGTGCGCCGCATTAAACTGCCGGCGCTGGAACACAAGCAGGTTCACACGCTTGTCTATGACATCATGAATGACAAGCAGCGCAAGGAGTACGAAGAGAACTTCGAGACCGACTTCTCTTTTGAAGTACCCAAGTTGTCACGTTTCCGTGTCAACGCGTTCAACCAGCACCGCGGTGCCGCCGCCGTTTTCCGTACCGTCCCCAACAAGGTTCTGACGCTGGATGACCTGGGTATGGGCAAGGTTTTCCGCGATCTGTCCGAGCAGCCCCGCGGACTGGTGCTGGTGACGGGCCCGACCGGTTCCGGTAAGAGTACTACGTTGGCGGCGATGATGGATTATGTCAACGATACCCGGACTGACCATATTCTGACCATCGAGGATCCGATCGAGTTTGTTCACGAGAGCAAGAAATGTCTGGTGAACCAGCGCGAGGTACACCGTGATACACACAGCTTCGCCGCGGCACTGCGCTCGGCGCTGCGTGAAGACCCGGATATCATCCTGGTGGGCGAGATGCGAGACCTGGAAACCATTCGGCTGGCATTGACCGCAGCGGAAACCGGTCACCTGGTATTTGGTACCCTGCATACAACTTCGGCGGCCAAGACGATTGACCGTATTATTGACGTATTCCCCGCAGCGGAGAAGGACATGGTGCGTTCCATGTTGTCCGAGTCACTGCAGGGCGTCATTTCACAATCACTGTTGAAAAAGCCCAAGGGTGGGCGCGTTGCCGCCCATGAAATTATGATCGGTACCCCGGCGATTCGTAACCTGATCCGTGAGGATAAGGTCGCTCAGATGTACTCCGCGATTCAGACCGGTGCCGCCTATGGCATGAAAACACTCGACCAGTCACTGCTCGAACTGCTGCAGAAGGGGCTTATCTCGCGCGATCAGGCACGGGAAAAGGCCAAGGACCCCAGTCTCTTCTGATCGACTGACTGAAGGAGGATACGTTGGATTTTACACAGCTTTTAAAGGTCATGTCGGAGCGTGGCGCCTCGGATCTTTTTGTGACCGCAGGAGCAGCGCCGTCCATTAAGGTGGATGGCTCGATCAAGCCGCTGACGCGAGAGGTGCTCAAGCCCTCCCAGTCCCGTGCGCTGGTTTACAGCACAATGAACGATAAACAACTCGCCGAGTTTGAAGGGACCAGTGAGTGTAACTTTGCGATCAGTGCCCCGGGCATTGGGCGTTTCCGTGTCAGTGCGTTCATGCAGCGCAACTCGCCGGGTATGGTACTGCGTGCCATCAACGACCATATCCCGTCTCTGGAGGAGCTGAACCTGCCTCCGGTACTGCGCGATCTGTCGATGACCAAACGGGGGCTGATTCTGTTTGTCGGTGGTACCTCCACCGGTAAATCGACCTCGCTGGCGTCGATGATCGACTATCGCAACAACAACCACGCCGGTCACATCATCACGATTGAGGACCCGATCGAGTATATCCACCAGCACAAGAAGAGCATCATTACTCAGCGTGAGGTGGGCATCGATACCGAATCCTTTGAGATCGCGCTGAAAAACACGCTGCGTCAGGCGCCGGATGTTATTCTTATGGGGGAGATCCGCTCGGCGGAGACCATGAAGTACGGTCTGCAGTTTGCCGAGACCGGTCACCTCTGTATGGCGACGTTGCACGCCAACAACGCCAACCAGGCGCTGGACCGTATCGTTGCCTTCTTCGCACCGGAGCATCACGATCAACTCTGGATGGATATGTCCCTGAACCTGAAAGCGATCGTGGCGCAGCAGCTGCTGCCCACCGTGGACGGTAAAGGGCGCCGGGCGGCGATCGAAGTCATGATCAATACGCCGCTGATCCAGGACCTGATCCGAAAGGGGGAGGTTCACGAGATAAAGGAGGTTATAAAGAAGTCCACCAACCTGGGGATGCAGACCTTCGATCAGGCGCTTTTCACTCTCTATCGCGAAGGGATCATCAGCTACGAAGTGGCTTTGGGTCACGCCGACTCGGCCAACGATCTGCGTCTGATGATCAAGCTGAACTCCGATACCAACCCGGACTTGGAAGGGGACGATCTGCCCTCCTTCACCCTGCAGGACGAGGAAGATACCCTCAACATCAAAGGCAATGCCGACGTAAAGGGGATGTAACACCCTCGAGTTTTCATCGGGCATGCGCAAAAAAGGCCGCTCCAGTCAGCGGCCTTTTTGTCGATGGCGGACAGGCGCCGACGCCTTAGCGTTTGAACACCAGCTGGCCGCCCAGCAGAGTGGCGTGAACGCGCCCTTTCAGGGACGCGCCCAGGAAGGGGGTATTCTGGCCACCGGAACGCATCTGTTCCGCTTCCAGTATCCAGGTCTCCTCCGGGTCAAAAACGCAGATATCGGCCTGACTGCCCGGCTCCAGAGTGCCATCATCCAGGCCCAATATCTTGGCCGGCCCCCAGGTAAGTTTCTCGATCAGCTGAGGGAGCTCCAGCAACTGCTCTTCAACCAGCTGCAGGCAGAGCGGCAGGAAGGTTTCCAGATTGCTCATGCCCGGCTCTGTGGCGGCGAAGGGTGCCTGCTTGGCGATCGCTTCATGGGGTTGATGGTCGGAACAGATGGCCGAAAGTGTATCGGTCACCAGCCCCTGGCGCAGTCCGGCCCGGTCAAGCTGCCCTCTTAAAGGCGGCATCAGGTGGAAATCCGCATTGAAGCCATCCACCGACTCGTCGGTCAGCAACAGGTTTTGAATTGCCACATCGGCACTGACTCGCAGGCCGCGCTCACGCGCAGCCTCAATCAAACGTACCGAGCGCTCACAGGAAAGCTGGCCGAAGTGGGCACGTACGCCGGTTTGTTCGACCAGCATCAGGCAGCGTGATACCTCGATGGTCTCCGCCGCCTCCGAGATGCCGTTCAGGCCCAGCCGGGTACTGGTCGCGCCTTCATGCATGCACCCATTGACGCTTAACGAGGCGTCCTGAGCCTGAAATACCACGAGCAGATCGTGGGTCGCTGCGTATTCCATGGCTCGCAAAAGCACCAGTGTACTGGCCATCGGTGCCCGGGTATTGGTGAAGGCGATACAGCCGGAGCTGGCCAACGCATGCAGCGGGGCGAGCTGTTCGCCACCCAGCTCCCGGGTCAGCGCCCCCATCGGCAGTACACGTGCCCTGCCCTGTTCAGCGGCACGGTCCTGAATCAGTTCTGCCACCGCCGGTGTATCGACAATGGGCCGTGTTGTTGGCGGTGTGACCAAGGTCGTGATGCCGCCCGCTGCTGCAGCCGCTGTTTCCTGGGCGATACTGCCTTTCTGGGTAAAACCGGGCTCGCGCACGTGGGCGCAGAGGTCGATGAAACCCGGGCAAACCACTTTGCCCTGTGCGTCAATGACTTCATCCGCTTCAAACCCGTCGGGACGTTCACCGAAAGCCAGAATCTGCTCGCCACAAATGTAGAGATCGCCGACCTGGTCCAACTGCTGGGCCGGATCGATGACGCGGCCCCCCTGAATCAGAATGTTCATTGTCTGAAAAACCTTATTCGTTGGGCATCTCTGCTGAAGCGGCTGACTGTTGGGCGGCCAGCTGGCCGCTCATGGACATGGACATGACCGCCATTCGAACGGCGATACCGTTGGTGACCTGATCCAGGATCACCGAGCGCGGGCCGTCCGCCACGGCGGATTCGATCTCGACACCGCGGTTGATCGGCCCCGGGTGCATGACGATCGCCTCGGGATGGGCGAATGCCAGTTTGTCGTTGGTCAGGCCGTAAAGCTTATAAAATTCGGACTCACTGGGCAGCAGTGCGCTCTGCATGCGCTCCTTCTGGAGGCGCAGCATCATGACGACGTCCACATCGCGAAGGCCACAGGCCATATCGGTAAAAACCTTCACGCCCAGCGATTCAATATTCCTCGGCAGTAGGGTCAGCGGCGCGATGACGCGAACTTCGGCGGCCCCCAGGGTCCGCAGAGCGTGAATCTGAGAGCGTGCCACGCGGGAGTGGAGAATATCACCCACGATGGCGACTTTAAGTGGCTCGAACTCCCCTTTATGGCGGCGGATAGTCAACATATCCAGCATCGCCTGGGTGGGATGGGCGTGACGACCGTCCCCGGCGTTGATCACCGCCACATCCGGGGTGACCTGCTGTGCGATGAAATGCGCGGCACCGGAGTCGGAGTGACGTACCACGAACATGTCGGAGTGCATCGCCCGCAGAGTCATCAGTGTGTCTTTCAGTGTTTCGCCCTTTTTGGTGGACGAGGTGCTGATGTTCAGGTTGAGAACGTCGGCCGACAGGCGCTTGGCCGCCAGCTCAAACGTCGATAGCGTTCGGGTGCTGGCCTCGAAGAACAGGTTAACCACTGTTTTCCCGCGAAGCAGAGGGACTTTCTTGACCTGTTGGGCACTCATGTCGACGAACGAGTCGGCGGTATCAAGGATTTCGGTCAGTAAGGTCCGTGGTAGTCCCTCAGTGCTGAGGAAGTGACGGAGCTGCCCCTGATCGTTGAGCTGGATCGGGCAGGGGTTTATGGATTCAGACATAATGAGTTCTCAATCGCTGGTCAGTCTCGCTGGCGGATGGTCAGGGTCAGAGGGTCGGGGCCGCTGAGTTTGATCGACTGATCGGGCCCCAGGGCCAGCGTCCCACCGACAACATCGGCCTGAATGGGCAGTTCGCGCCGCTGCAGATCGAGCAGTGTAATCAGCATCACCGAGGCGGGGCGGCCGTAGTCAAACAGCTCGTTCATGGCGGCGCGAATGGTGCGCCCGCTCATGATAACGTCATCCACGAGCAGAATGTGACGCCCTTCTACCGCGCAGGGTAGCTGGGAGGCTTGTACCTTGGGGTTCAGCCCTACCTGGGTAAAGTCATCGCGATAGAAGGAGATGTCCAGAACACCAAGCGGAGTCTCCAGCTCCAGAGCACTGTGCAGGCGCTCTGCAATCCAGGCACCGCCGGTCCGAATGCCGATCATCAGTGGTGCATCGATCTCACGCTGGGTGATCTGAGCCCGGGTTTCGCCAATGATGCGCTCAAGCAAGGCTTCAACGCTAAGAGTTCCCGATAGCATAAAGCTCCTCCAGTCGGGTGTGGCTTGGGATGCGGGTATCGCTGCCCAGCCAGTCTTCCAACAGCAGCTGCGCTGCCAGTCCATCCACCGACTCCTGCTTGAAGTTGGTAGAGCCGCCCCGTTCCAGATGGATACGCTTCGCCTCAGCCGTGGTCAGCCGCTCGTCAATCAGAAAGCAGGGGCGTTGGTACCGGTCCTGAATGCGATTGGCGAATTTGCGGGCGCGGTAGGCCATTTCACTGATGGTGCCATCCATGTTCAGTGGCAGGCCCACCACCAGTGCACCCGGTTGCCACTGCTCGACCAGCTGATCGAGCTGCGTCCAGTCCGGTTTACCCTCACGGGCTGGTATAAACGGCAGGGGGGAGGCGGTACCGGTGATCGGCTGGCCTACGGCTACGCCGATGCGGGTGGTTCCGAAGTCGAACCCCAGCACCTGCTGATTTTCACTGGTCATGAATGACGTCGCGCTCAGGCATGTCCGGCATGGGCCGTTAGAAGATTCAGATTGATTCCGAGTATGGATGCCGCAGCATGAAGCCGCTCCTCGGCCGGCATCCGGAACAGTATATCGAAATTGTAGGGACAGCTTAACCACAGGTTGTCACTGAGTTCCTGCTCAAGCTGTCCGGGCCCCCAGCCGGCATAGCCCAGCGCGACCAGAAAATGCTCGGGTGCCTGACCGTTGGCGATCGCTTCAAGGATATCCAGCGACGTGGTGAGCAGCAGGTCTTCGTTGATGCGGTGGCTGGCCAGCAGCTCGCTTTGGCCGTGTGCTTCTGTATGCAATACAAAGCCGCGGTCTTCGTGCACCGGCCCGCCGTCGAAAACCGGTTGCTGGGCAAAGCGGTCACCGCGGGCCGGCAGTTCCAGATGGTTCAGCAGGTCACCCAGTTCCATGCCGCAGGTACGGTTGATGATCAGTCCCATGGCGCCGTATTCGCTGTGGTCGCAGATAAAGGTCAGCGTCTGCGCGAAACAGGGGTCGGACAGGTGGGGCATGGAGATCAGAAACTGGTGTCGGAGATCGGACGAGCTGGTCATAGGGCGACCCTTGTGTGACGGAACAACGTTGCTGCCGCAGTACAGAGTACTGTCTATATACACTTAGTACACGTGGGTTTGTTTCTCAAACTTCCAGGTCCGGATAATCTCCAGTTTATCCGTACGTTTTCTCATCTCGACCGGAAAGGGTTGGAAGGGAGAGGCCAGCTGTACGATGCGCACGGCTGCATCATCCAGAATCGCGTGGCCGGAGGATTCAAGAATACGCACCCGTTCCACACTGCCATCGGGCAGGATGACCACCAGCAGACGCAGGATACCGTAGATCTTGTCGCGCCGGGCCTGTTCGGGGTAGTTGAGATTACCTACGTTCTCGATCCGGCGACGCCAGGTATCCAGGTACTGAGCATCATCGTGGGAGAGCGTGGAGGCGGCGGTTAAACGGCGGACTCTGGGCCGCTTGGCAAACTGTTCGCGCTCACGATCCAGCTGGGCCTGCAGGTTGGCGATCTCCAGGCTGCGCGCCAGTAGTGAGGTGGAGTTGCCGGTTTTGGGCTGGGGTTGGCTCTGGGCTTTGCTGGCCGTTTGCTGGGCTGCTTTCTCGGGCTGCTTGCTTTGCGTGGTAACGACCCGCGTCGTGCCTGTGCTGGTTTGGGCTGAGCGGTTTTGTGCAACCTGAGCGTTAGCCTGTGGCTTTGGCTCCACGGGCTCAGTGACCGGTGCCGGGGGTTGGGGTGCCGCCTGAGCTGATTGAGGTTTGGGCTTGTCGTTGCTGAACGGTGCCTCTTCAGTCGTTGCGGGCAGGCTTCGTTCCTCAAGAGTACCGCTGCCCGCCTGATTGCTCTGGGCGATGAAATCGGCCTCTTTGGGGGCCTCTTTCTGTTGGAACTGGGCCAGCGTGATATCCAGTGTCGGTGCCCGTGGGGTGGGCTCTGGCCAGTCGAAACTCAGTGCCAGCAGCAAAATGCCATGCACCGCAGCGGCGAGAAAGACCAGAAAGCCGAAGCGTTCCGGGCTCAGTGCTCGCCAGTCTGTGATGTCGTTGGCCGTATCCCGGGTCATCGCCTTAAGCTGTCAACTTCTGTTCGATGCTCTCCATGAGCATCATGCCAATGTCCAGGTCAAACTGGGTATCCAGCTCGCGCACACAGGTGGGGCTGGTGACGTTGATCTCGGTGAGATAGTCACCGATTACATCCAGCCCGACAAACAGCAGGCCTTTCTCACGCAGTGTGGGGCCTACCTGCTCACAGATCCAGCGGTCTCTGTCGGTGAGCGGGCGGCCTTCGCCACGCCCCCCGGCGGCCAGATTGCCCCGGGTCTCACCTGCCGATGGGATCCTTGCCAGCGCATAGGGCACTGGTTCGCCATCGATCATCAGGATACGTTTGTCACCGTCGGTAATTTCCGGGATATAGCGCTGGGCCATGATGGTTTGACTGCCATGCTCGGTCAGCGTCTCGATAATGACGCCTAAATTCATGCCGGATTCCTGGACCCGAAAGATCGACGAGCCCCCCATGCCATCCAGCGGCTTGAGGATCACATCCTTATGCTCGGCATGAAAATCGCGCAACAGCTGTGCATCACGGGTGACCAGCACCGGTGGACAGCATTGGGGAAAGTGGGTGGCGAACAGCTTTTCGTTAAAGTCCCGCAGCGACTGGGTCCGGTTAACGATCAGTACGCCCTCCTGCTCGGCCAGCGCCAGCAGGTGGGTCGAGTAGATAAATTCGTTGTTAAACGGCGGATCCTTGCGCATCAGGACTACATCCAGCTCGTTAAGCGGACGGGTGGCATACTCACCCCGCTGGAACCAGTTATCCGGGTCCATGGCTACCTGCAGGGGCGCCATTCGTGCCTGTACCTGGCCGTCGCGCATGAACAGATGGCGCTGCTCCATGTAGTGCAGCTCCCAGCCTTTACGTTGGGCGGCCCAGAGCAGCGCCAGCGAGGTATCTTTTTTGTAAGTGATCGACTCGATGGGGTCCATCACGATACCGACTTTAATGGTCATGTGCAGTGTCCTGTTGTCGAAGGGTGTCAGGGCCGGTTGCCCAGGTCGCCCCATAAAAACTGTAAGATTGCGGTGGCGGCCACCGGTGCGGTTTCCGTACGCATCACCCGAGGCCCCAGCGCTACCGGGCGGAAACCTGCAGATTGCGCCGCAGCGACCTCTGCCTCGGTCAGTCCGCCCTCGGGGCCGATGAGCAGGGCCACTGAGGCGGGTGGCGGGATATCCGCCAACGGCTGTTCCGTATGATGGTGCAAGACCAGCTTGAGTTCCGCGTCACAGGTGTTGATCCAGTCTGTCAGCGAGCTTGGTGATTCAACGTCGGGGACGGTGCAGCGCTGGCTCTGTTCACAGGCGCTGATGGCCACCTGCAGCCAGTGACGCTGGCGCTTGTCCTGGCGTTCGGCATTCAGTCGTACTTCACAGCGTTCGGTGAACAGCGGTGTAATCGCCGCGACGCCCATTTCCGAGGCTTTCTGAATCGCATAATCCATCCGCTCTCCACGGGAGATCGACTGGCCGATTTCGATACGTAGCGGGCTTTCCCGCTTCGGCTCACGCCGCGTGCCGATCTGAGCCTTAGCGTGTTTTTTACTGACGTCGCTCAGCGTCGCGTCATACTCACAGCCATCGCCGTTAAACAGCACCAGTTCCGCACCCTGAGACAGGCGCAGTACCTTGACGGTGTGATTGAAGGCATTGTCGTCCAGGGCTATCTGTTCGCCGGTGCTCAGCTCACCGGGGTGAAAGAGACGGGGGATACGCATAGAGTCCTGCCTGCAAATAGAGGGATTATGCCATGAACGCGGTGAACAGGCAGCGCTCCTCAGGCCATATCCACATCGATCTCCAGGTCCTGCTCCAGCAGACGTTCGTAATCCTGTCGCTCCAGCGGGCGGCTCAGCAGGTAGCCCTGAACCAGATCGCAGTTCATCTGCCGCAGCTCGTGCAGCTGGTTTTCGTTTTCTACGCCCTCCGCGATGACCTGCAGGCGCAAACCGTGTGCCATGTGTAAAATCGCTTCGATGATCTTGCAGCACTGGGTACTGGTTTCGATGTCATCGATAAAACTGCGATCGATCTTGATCCGGTCCACGTTAAGATTGCGGATGCGGCTGAGCGAGGAATAGCCGGTGCCGAAGTCGTCGATGGAAACTTTGGCACCAAGCTGGCGGACCCGGTCGATCTGGGAGTGAATTCGCTCCATGTCTTCAATCAGCACGCCCTCGGTCAGCTCCAGCTCAAGGTGTTTAAGGAGTTCCGGTCTGCCTTCGAAGGCTTCGCGCAGTATCTGCTCCAGATCCGGACGCAGGAAGCTGATGCCGGAGAGGTTGACCGCCAGCTCCGGAAGGGCGAGCCCCCGTTTGGACCACTGCTCAAACTGCCGGGCCACCGCTTGAATCACCCAGCGGTCGATGCGCTTGACCAGGCCTGTCTGTTCGGCAAAGGGGATAAAGACAGCCGGTGAAATCAGGCCTTTTTCCGGATGGCGCCAACGCAGCAGGACTTCGGCCGTGACGGGCTGGTTACTGGTGAGCTGGAAGATCGGTTGGAAGACCAGGTAGAACTGATCCTGCTCCAGGGCCACCTGGATGTCCTGCCAGAGGGAAAGTCGCTGATCCACCGGCGCACTGCTTAAACTGTTGAACCAAACCCACTCCCGCTCCTCCTGGCGAGCCGCCCTCAGCGCCTCTTCGGCACGGCCGATTAACTGAAACTCCTGCTCACCATCCTCCGGGTAGAGGCTGACCCCGATACGTCCGTGCAGGCTGTAAGGCTGATTATTAATCGAAACCGGCTGGGCAATGGTGTCGAGTATGTCTCTGAGCAGTGTACGCAGTGCGGCGTCACTGCCGACTTCCGGACGTACCAGCGTCAGTGTATCTTCACCATGGCGGGCCAGTAGGTCATCCACCCTCAGTTGGTGTCGAAGCCGGTCGACGATCTCCTTGAGCACACTCTGAGCATGCTCACGACCCCAGCGGGTGGCGATTTCACGTAGCAGTACCAGCCGGATAACCAGCACCGCCATTCGGCTGTCGTGCTGTTCCTGGCGTGTGATCTCGCGCTCCAGCGCTTCGCCCAGTGCCTGGCGGTTATAGAGTCGGGTAACCGGGTCGAACTCTTCAAGAAACCGAGCATGTTCACTGAGTTTGCGCAGACGGCGGTTTTCCTGCGCCTGCTCCTGCAGTACGCCAATACTGCGTGCCAGTGCGCCCACCTCATCGCTTCGCTCGGCGCCGGCAATATCGGTTTCCAGAGTGCCATCGGCCAAGCGACGGGTTGCCAGGGCTAACTGGTTGATCGGATCGGTGATGTTGCGTGCCACGGCCAGTGCCAGACCCGCCGTGGCGAGTAACAGAGCCAGGGTCAGAATCGCCAGAGTTAACAGGCGCTGCATCACCTGCTGATCGATATCGCCAATATGCACGCCGGAGCCCAACAGCCAGTTGCTGCCCGGTATGCGCATTACATAGCTGACTTTGTCGGTTTCATCGCTGAGTTGGCCAGACTCGCTGATAGCCCATCGATAACTCCAGAAAACGGTGTCCCGGCCCTGGATCTGGTCGAGCAGCGTTTGAATGAGAGTGACGCCGCGGCTATCACGCAGGTTGTTAATGCTTTCTCCCTCCAGCTCCGGTCGGCCGGCATTGCTGATCATTAAGCCGTCGCTGTTGAGCAGGAAAAGGTAGCCGTTCTGGCGGTAGCGGGCGTTATCGAGTAAGGCGTGGGTGCGTTCCATCAGGGTCGACTGATCGATCATATGGGCGCCAAAACGGGCCTGGAGCTCGGATAGCTGCCCCCCGACCGTTTCTACGATGCTGCGAATTTCATCCTTGCGGGCATCGATCAGGTCAGCGCGGTGCAGGTAGGCCGCCAAGGTCGCGGTGGCCAGGATACTGCACATGAACAGCAGCACCAGCAGTAACAGCTTGCGACGAATACTGAGCTGGCTCAGTCCTGGCGTGGGCCTGTCGTATCGCATCGGTAATGTCCGACTCCCGCTGGATTTCAGTCTCTCTGTTTCCCGGAGCTGATTTATTCTAGAACAGATAAAAAAGCCCGGAGAACCCGGGCTTTTTAGTGGTTATATCACGGCAGTCTAGCCTTTCTCTCGGTCAGAGACCAGCGGCGTCACGCAGGGCTTCGGCCTTGTCGGTCTTCTCCCAGGGGAAGGCGGTAAAGCGGTCATCGCCGACGGTCATTTCGAATGGCTCGCGACCGAAATGACCGTAGGCGGCCGTTTGGCGATACATCGGATGCAGCAGATCCAACATGCGGGTAATCGCGAACGGACGCAGGTCAAAATGCTCGCGGATCAACTGGATGATCTTCTCTTCGGCTATTTTGCCGGTACCGAAGGTATTGACCGAAACCGAGGTTGGCTCGGCAACGCCAATGGCATACGAAACCTGAATTTCGCAACGTTCAGCCAGCCCCGCCGCGACGATATTCTTGGCCACATAACGGCCGGCATAGGCGGCTGAACGGTCCACCTTGGAGGGGTCTTTGCCGGAGAAAGCTCCGCCGCCGTGACGGGCCATGCCGCCGTAGGTGTCGACAATGATCTTACGACCGGTCAGACCACAGTCACCCACCGGGCCGCCGATCACGAATTTGCCCGTGGGGTTGATGTGGTAACGGGTTCCCTTGTGCAACAGCTCCGGCGGCAGCACGTGCTTGATAATCAGCTCCTGCACGGCTTCCTGCAGGTCGGCCTGGGTCACGTCAGGATTATGCTGGGTTGAGAGCACAACCGCATCGATAGCAACCGGTTTGCCGTTTTCATAGCGGCAGGTGACCTGGGATTTTGCGTCCGGGCGCAGCCAGGGCAGCAAGCCTGATTTACGCGCTTCTGCCTGACGCTCTACCAGACGGTGGGAGAAGCTGATCGGTGCCGGCATCAGGACATCGGTTTCGTTGGAGGCGTAGCCGAACATCAGGCCCTGGTCGCCGGCGCCCTGATCCTCCGGCTTCTCGCGATCCACGCCCTGGGCGATGTCGACCGACTGTTTGCCGATGATGTTGATGACGCCACAGGTTTCGCCATCGTAGCCCACATCCGATGAGGTGTAGCCGATGTCACAGATCACGTCACGCACCAGCTGCTCCAGATCGATCCAGGCGGTGGTGGAAATCTCGCCGGAGACGATGGCAACGCCAGTCTTGACCATGGTCTCGCAGGCGACGCGGGCGTATTTGTCTTCGCACAGAATGGCGTCGAGCACCGCATCGGAGATCTGGTCGGCGATTTTGTCCGGATGGCCTTCGGAGACGGATTCGGAAGTGAACAGGCTGTATTCGCTCATCAGTACTCGGGATCCTTAGCAGCTGGAAAATGTCGGCAAACAGTGAACTGGAATACCGTATTTTAACGGTCAGAAATAGGGATTGCCTAATCTGAAAGCCGTTTCGCCATGAAAAATTTGCCCATTCCGGGTGAATTTGGCTCAAATTGGAGCAATTCGATTTGAAGCGGGGGGTTATCTGCGCGAAAATTGCGGCCTATTTTTCATCCTTACCCGCAAATTGGGCCAAGCCCAGGAGTAGAGTGAATGTCCTCTCGTCGAGAACTTGCCAATGCCATCCGCGCGTTGAGCATGGACGCCGTACAGAAAGCCAAATCCGGTCATCCCGGTGCCCCCATGGGGATGGCGGATATCGCCGAAGTGCTGTGGAACGATTTCCTCAAGCATAACCCGAGTAATCCGCACTGGTTCGATCGGGACCGTTTCGTGCTCTCCAACGGGCACGGCTCAATGCTGCTCTACTCTCTGCTGCATCTGAGCGGCTACGACGTCAGCATCGACGATATCAAAAACTTCCGGCAGCTGGACAGCAAAACCGCCGGGCATCCTGAGCTGGGTTACTGTCCGGGCGTTGAGACCACTACCGGCCCGCTGGGTCAGGGGATCACCAATGCTGTCGGTATGGCGATTGCCGAGAAGGTACTGGCCGCCCAGTTCAACCGTGATGGTCATGAAGTGGTTGATCACTACACCTATGCCTTCATGGGTGACGGTTGCCTGATGGAGGGTATCTCCCACGAAGCCTGCTCTCTGGCCGGCACGCTGGGTCTGGGCAAACTGGTGGCGTTCTGGGATGACAACGGTATCTCCATCGATGGTGAGGTCGAAGGCTGGTTTACCGATGATACCCCTGCGCGTTTCGAAGCTTACGGCTGGCATGTGATCCGTGGTGTCGACGGCCACAATCCGGACCAGATTCGTGATGCCATCGAGCAGGCGCGGGCTGAATCCGACAAGCCGACGCTGATCTGCTGCAAAACCATCATCGGTTTCGGCTCTCCCAACAAGCAGGGCAAGGAAGATTGCCACGGTGCACCGCTGGGCGATGATGAAATCGCACTGGCACGCAAAGAGCTCAACTGGCCGCATCCAGCATTCGAGGTGCCGGCTGAAATATACGGTGACTGGAATGCCGTGGAAGCCGGCGGCCACGCCGAGAATGAGTGGAACGAGCGCATGGCCGCGTATCGCTCGGCCTATCCGGAGCTGGCTGACGAGCTGCTGCGCCGCCTGGCGGGTGATCTGCCCACGGATTTCGTGGCCAAGGCCGATGCCTGGATCGCCGAAGTTGCCGCCAAGGGTGAAAAGATCGCTTCGCGCAAAGCATCGCAGAATGCCATCAACGCCTATGGACCGGATCTACCGGAGCTGCTTGGCGGATCGGCGGACCTGGCCGGCTCCAACCTGACGCTTTGGTCCGGCGCCAAGGGTGTGGACCGCAGCGACGCCAGCGGTAACTACCTCTACTACGGGGTGCGTGAGTTTGGCATGAGCGCGATCATGAACGGTATTGCGCTGCACGGTGGTTTTATCCCCTACGGCGCAACCTTCCTGGTCTTCATGGAATACGCCCGTAACGCGGTGCGCATGGCTGCTCTGATGAAGCAGCGGGTGATTTTTGTCTACACCCACGACTCTATCGGCCTGGGCGAGGATGGTCCGACTCACCAGCCCATTGAGCAGCTGGCCAACCTGCGCTCGACGCCTAATATGAACACCTGGCGGCCCTGTGACGCGGTCGAGTCTGCCGTGGCCTGGAAAGCCGCGGTCATGCGTGACAATGGCCCCAGTGCGCTGATCTTCTCCCGTCAGGGCTTGCCGGCACAGCCGCGGACCAGCGATCAGGTCGAAGATATTCTGCGTGGCGGTTATGTCCTCAGCGACTGTGAAGGCGAGCCGGAGCTGATCCTTATCGCGACGGGCTCTGAAGTTGAACTGGCAATGGAGTCCGCAGAGGCGCTGCGCGCCGAAAAACGGCGGGTGCGTGTGGTATCCATGCCCTGCACTGAACGCTTCGATGCGCAGGACAAGAGCTACCGCGACAGCGTGCTGCCGCCCTCCGTGCGCGCACGTATCGCCATCGAAGCGGCCCATGCCGACTTCTGGTTCAAGTACGTCGGCTTTGATGGTGCGATTATCGCCATGCGTAGCTTCGGTGAGTCGGCGCCCGCTGGCGAACTGTTCGAACATTTCGGCTTTACGGTCGAAAAGGTGATCGGTAAGGCCAAGGCCCTGATCTGATCAGACAAAGGGGGTGTGAAGCCCCCTTTATCCCTACCCCGTGTTACAGAATCGATAGCAGGTATAGATGGCTTCGCGAGTCGCGATTAATGGATATGGTCGGATCGGGCAGTGTGTACTGCGTGCTATCTATGAGCGCAAGCTCTCGGACAGGCTGTGTGTCGTTGCGCTGAACGAGCTGTCTGATATCGATACATTGACCTATCTGACCCGCTACGACACGACCCATGGGCGCTTTCCCTTGCCTGTTGCCTGTGATAGCGACAGTCTGCTGATTGCCGATGACCGTATCCGTGTGCTGAATCAGGAGTCGCCACAGGCTTTGCCCTGGAGCGACCTGAGGGTTGACCTGCTGCTGGAATGCTCCGGTTCCTTCCATAGCCGAGAGATCGCCGAACAGCATATTCAGGCAGGCGCTGCACGGTTGCTGTTCTCTCAGCCGGCCCAGGCCGATGTGGATGCTACCGTTGTTTTCGGGGTCAACCAGCATGAGCTGAAGGCATCGGACCGGATCGTTTCTGCGGCTTCATGCACAACAAACTGCGTGGTTCCGATTCTTGATCTGCTGGACCGGCATTTCGGGATCGAGAACGGTTTGACCACGACGATTCACTCGGCGATGAACGACCAGCCGGTGATCGACAGCTACCACCGAACCGACCTGCGGCTGACGCGCAGCGCCATGCAATCGATTATCCCGGTTGATACCGGACTCGATAAAGGGATTGACCGGCTGTTGCCGCAGCTGGCCGGGCGTTTCCGCTGTCGCCATGTGCGGGTACCGACGATTAACGTGTCGTTGATGGATATGGCGATCAACCTGAAACGCCCCACCACCGCTGAAGCGGTCAATGCCCTGTTGCGCGATGCAGCCAGTGCCGGCCCCCTGGTGGGACTTCTGGGTTATACCGAGGAGCCTCATGCTTCGGTAGACTTTAACGGTGATCCCCGCTCCGGCGTTGTTGATGGTACCCAGACCTGTGTGGCCGGTGGCCATATGCTGAAACTGCTATGCTGGTTCGACAATGAGTGGGCGTTTGCCAACCGCATGGTTGATGTCGCCCTGCACTGGCTGGAGCAGCACTGAGCGCGAACTGAATACCCCAACACATACTGATAAGTGACACGATTAATCACGAGAGACTAGCGATGAGCGTACTGAAAATGACGGACCTGGATCTGGCAGGCAAACGCGTGCTGATCCGAGAAGACCTGAATGTTCCCGTGAAAGATGGAGCGGTCACCTCCGATGCCCGTATCCGCGCCTCCCTGCCCACCATCGATATGGCCCTGAAAGCGGGTGCCAAGGTGATGGTGATGTCGCATCTGGGCCGCCCCACCGAAGGTCAGTACGAAGAGCAATACTCACTGGCGCCTGTGGCCGCCCATGTGGGTAAGCTGCTGGGTCGTGATGTGCCACTGATCAAGGATTGGCTCGAGGGTGACTTTGAGCTTGAGCAGGGTGAACTGGTTCTGCTGGAAAACGTGCGCTTTAACAGCGGCGAGAAAAAAGATGATGAAGCGCTGTCCAGGAAAATGGCCGCACTGTGCGATATCTATGTGATGGATGCCTTTGGTACCGCACACCGCGCCCAGGCTTCAACCCACGGTGTGGGCAAGTTTGCGCCGGTGGCCTGCGCAGGCCCTCTGCTGGCCAATGAACTGGATGCGCTGGGCAAAGCGCTCGATAAACCGGCCCGGCCCATGGCGGCTATCGTCGGCGGTTCCAAGGTATCCACCAAGCTGGAGGTCCTCAACGCCCTGTCCGACAAGTGCGACCAACTGATTGTGGGCGGAGGCATCGCCAACACCTTCCTCGCTGCGGCCGGCAAGCCGGTGGGTAAGTCGTTGTGCGAACATGATCTGGTGGATACCGCCAAGGCATTGATGGCGAAAGTGGATATTCCGCTGCCGGTGGATGTGGTGGTTGCCTCCGAATTTTCCGAGCATGCGACCGCGGTTGTGAAGTCGGTGGATGATGTGACCGAAAACGATATGATTCTGGATATCGGGCCGCAGTCGGCACAAAACCTGGCAGGCCTGCTCAAGGAAGCGAAAACGATTATCTGGAATGGCCCGGTGGGTGTGTTTGAATTTGACCAGTTTGGCGAGGGCACCAAAACCCTGTCACTGGCGATTGCCGAGAGTGCGGGTTTCTCCATCGCTGGTGGTGGCGATACGCTGGCAGCTGTGGATAAATACGATATCGCGGATAAAGTGTCCTACATCTCCACCGGTGGTGGTGCCTTCCTGGAGTTTGTAGAAGGTAAGACGCTGCCGGCGGTTGCGATGCTGGAAGCTCGCGGGGCGCAGTAAAGGCCGGTTATGCGTCACAACCGGCGAAACAGAATTTTTGATGAATCAATTCAAAGGGTGAAACCATGGCACTGATCTCGATGCGCCAACTGCTGGACCATGCGGCCGAAAACGGCTACGGGATTCCGGCGTTTAACGTCAACAACCTCGAACAGATGCGTGCCATCATGGAGGCCGCATCGAAAACCGATTCTCCGGTCATCGTTCAGGCTTCGGCGGGCGCTCGCAAATACGCGGGTTCCAACTTCCTCAAGCATATGATCCTGGCGGCGATTGAGGAGTTTCCCCATGTGCCTGTGTGTATGCACCAGGACCATGGCACCAGCCCGGCCGTCTGCCAACGCTCTATTGCGCTAGGTTTCTCTTCGGTCATGATGGACGGGTCGCTGGGGAGCGATGGTAAAACCCCGACCAGCTACGAATATAACGTGGATGTCACCCGCCGCACGGTTGAGATGGCCCACGCCTGCGGTGTTTCGGTCGAGGGTGAGCTGGGTTGCCTGGGTTCGCTGGAAACCGGACAGGCGGGCGAAGAGGATGGCATCGGCGCGGAAGGTACGCTCTCCCATGAGCAGATGCTGACCGACCCGGACGAAGCGGCGGATTTCGTCAAGGCGACCAATGTGGACGCGCTGGCGATTGCCTGCGGTACCTCCCACGGTGCGTACAAGTTCACCAAGCCGCCCACCGGCGATACCCTGGCTATCGGCCGGATCAAGGAGATCCATGCGCGTATCCCCAACACCCATCTGGTGATGCACGGCTCCTCATCCGTTCCCCAGGAGTGGCTGGCAATCATCAACGAATATGGCGGTGAGATTCCCGAAACCTACGGTGTACCGGTCGACCAGATCGTTGAAGGGATCAAGCACGGCGTACGCAAGGTCAATATCGATACCGACCTGCGTCTGGCTTCCACCGGTGCGGTGCGTCGCTTCATGGCGCAGAACCCGTCCGAGTTCGATCCGCGTAAATTCCTCAAGGAAACCATCGGTGCCATGCGTGATATCTGTATTGCCCGCTATGAAGCCTTTGGTACCGCCGGCCATGCCAGCAAGATCACGGCAATCTCGCTGGAAGATATGGCGACCGCCTATGAAGCCGGTGAACTGGATGCAAAAGTAAACTGATCGGGACCATCTCATCAGCAAAGGGCGGCCTTGAGCCCACTGCTGTCCCATAGTTTTTTTGATCATAAAGGGATCCTCATTTGAGGGTCCCTTTCTTGTGGCTCGGGGGGAGGAGGATTGAGCAGCGCCCAAAGGGGAATGCGTTCGAACAAGCTCACCTGAAGAGTTCGCATAATGCGTTGTACACTCCAGCCTTGCCGCGCACTATGGCGAGCAAACGAGAGCAGCAGATAGCAGATCATGGCGATCCAGATCTGCGTCAACACTGCATTTTTACTGTGACCTAAAAACGCCTTTATCTTCAGGTTCTGCTTGAGCGCTTTGAAGAAGAGCTCCACCT
>NZ_AUAZ01000008.1 GCF_000428985.1 Marinobacterium litorale DSM 23545
AGAGCTTATGCCGCTGACTGGCGAGGCTGGACTCGATATCTCGAAGGCTTTGTCGGCCAGAAATCTGGGACATCGCAATGCCAATGAACTGATCCCAGCGTGAAGCAGAACGGAGCTTTTGCCCTACATGATGCTCACGGGCCGTTCGCTCGAAATCATGTCTGGACAAGGGCTGGAGCAACTGATGAAACGCGGTGTTATGATGAGACAAAGCCTGAATCCTTTGTGAGTAGAGTGTTTGGTCGCACTCTCATTTTACTCACTCGGATTCAGGCTTTTTCATTTACTGCTATTTATGGGACAGCAGTGCTATTGGGGCCGGTTTTTTTTCGCCTGCTAATTGCGACTAATCTTGCTCTGAGTCATTCTCTGTTCAGGGAGGGGCTTATAAGTTATAGCCAGTTGAATATTGCCGCGTATGACGGCCTTATGGAGAGGAATAAACGATGATGAAAACAATAACAGCCGCAGCTGCGGTTCTGTCTCTGTCTTTTGTGGCGCAGGGCGTGTCAGCTCAAACCGGTGAGGAGATCGTTGCCAAGCACTGTAAAGCCTGCCATGACGCGGGTGTCGGCGGTGCACCCAAGCTCGATGACAAGGCGGCCTGGGAGCCCCGTTTGGCAAAGGGTACTGACGGTATGTTGTCTACGGTTCTCTCCGGTAAGGGGGCAATGCCGCCGAAAGGTACCTGTATGAGCTGCTCCGAGGATGAGCTGAAGGCGGCGATTGAGGTATTAACTGCGGGGGTACGCTAGGTTTTCAGGTTGTCAGGGGAGTATGTAGATTGCTCCCTTTCCCGGCAGAGAAAGTGATGTATGCCTGCTATGCTGGAGGAGAGCAGTAACTCATAATAAAAGGAGCTCGTCCTTGGCTAATTCATTTACAGCGCTTCCTCTTGCCAGGCTCGAAAGTGTCCCCCACCTGCTACGGCCTGAGCATCAACAGTCACCGCCAGATCTTTATTCACCCGCTGTGCTGGTAATGACAGACTTTCTGACCACATCCCCGGTGAGTATTGAGCAGTCCTGTCAGGTCGATCACGCACTCGCATTCATGAAACGCCAACAGGTTAGATTGCTCTTTGCTATCGATGAAAAATCCGCGCTTTGCGGCATCATCGCCGCAAGGGATTTAACCGGTGATGGTGTCATTCGCTGTATTCAACAAAGCGGTATCAGTCGAGATCAACTAACGGTGCGTGAGTTGATGCTTCCGGTACTGGATTCGCGTGTGATCGATTACGCGGATGTGGAGCGGGCTTGCATCGGTCAGGTGATGTCGACGCTGACCCAGGCTTCCAGTCAACATCTGCTGGTTGTCGATCAGGGGTTGGCGGGTGTTCAGCGAATTCGCGGTATTATCTCTGCCAGTAACATAAGCCGGACGTTGAATCAGGACTTCGCGGTTATCGCGGAGTCAGGTTCATTTGCGGGCCTGGAGTCCGCGCTACACAGCGGAAAGTCGGTTTCGCGAATGACATCAACACTTTGATCTTTGTGCGTTTTCCGGTAGTTTTCGGACAAGGAGTCGGGCATTTGAGCCCGACATGCGCTTTTTGCTTCTAGCCCCGGGAGAATAAGCATGGCAAACCCCTTGGAGAGCCAGGTGGAACGGTACGACGCACTGCTGTCAGCGTCGGCGGACATGGTGATTGTGTTAGTGGATGGACAGGTCGAGTACTGTCATCCGGGTGAATCAACCTGGTTGCATTCGGAGATGCTGAAAGGTGTGAGGCTGGATAAGCTTCTGCCTTCAGATCTGCTGACTCAGGTTCAAGCGACAATTGAGCGCGCCCAAGCGACACCTGGAAATGTCGAGTCGGTCGAGTACGTGTTTCGTCCAGAACATATGGTGACCTTGAAAGAGGCGGGTTTGCGTGAACCGATTTGGTTTGAAGCGCGCTTTGTCGCCACGAATGCTGGCGATGTGATCTGGAGTGCCCGGGATATAAATGAGCGCAAAAAGTTACAGCGGAAGGTCACCAATCAGGCCCAGCGGGATCCTTTAACGGGTGCTTACAACCGCCGCGCTTTAATGACGGTAATGGCGCAGACCGTGGCTCAGGCGCAGCGCTATGACTGGACCTGCAGTGTTTTACTCATCGATGTGGATGATTTCAGCAAGATCAACGACCAGCAGGGTTGGGATGCCGGTGATCAGCTACTGCAGCAGATCGTAACCGGTATTCATAAGCTGAAGCGTACCGCAGACTTTTTAGCGCGCTATGGCGATGATCAGTTGGTTCTATTTCTGCCGGAAACCAACCACGACCAAGGCATGGCCGCCGGTGAGCGCGTGCGGAATCTGGTCCAGGAGATGGAGATGCCCTATCCAACGGGCGATCTGCAATGCACGGTCAGTGTGGGTGTAGCTGGGCTTCAGGGGCTCGAGGATACGGCAGCGGATATGCTAAAGCGCGCTGAAGAGAATCTTTATGTGGCTCGCAGCAGTGGCGGTAATCGTGTTGAGGGTGAGTCTAGCTGAGTTTCTCTAACTGGCGCTCACGCTTCAGGTTCTGGTAAAGATCGCGGCTGAAGATCGCCAAGGCTATCCAAATCAGGATAAAACTGATCAGTGTATCCGTGTCCACCGTCTCATCGAGCAGGGTGATCGCCGTTACGAACTGGATCGAGGGTGTGAGGTAGTTGGCAAAGCCCAGAATTGATAACGGCAGCAGCCGGGCGGCAGATGCAAACGCCAGCAGCGGTACGGCGGTCAGTACGCCTGCGCCAATCAGGAGTAGAGGGTGGGTGGTAAAGTAGCCGCCCTCTGCGTTGCCAAGTTCAAACCAGCTGAATGTGGCCAGTGCCAGCGGCAGAACCAGTGCTGTTTCAACCAGTAAGCCCGGTAGCGGTTCCACATCAACCTGTTTGCGTGCCAGCCCGTACAAGCCGAATACGAACGGCAGTGCCAACGCGATCCAGGGGATTCCGCCTTCACAGTAGATGCGATAGCCGACGCCGACAGTGGCGGTTACCAGCGCTGCCAGCTGGTGTGGGCTGATTTTCTCTTTCAGAATCAAAACGCCAAGCATGACGCTTACCAGTGGCGTCAGGTAGTACCCCAGGCTTGCTTCCACAACCTGTGCCTGAGAGACCGCCCAGATATAAATGCCCCAGTTCAGACTAATCAAGATAGAGCTGATCAGCAGGCGCTTAAGCTTACTCGGTGCTTTTAATAGCTCAATACAGCTCTGGAGTTGTCCGCGCAGCAACAACACGCCAAAAACGAACAGCGCGCTCCAGATAATGCGGTGGGCCAAAACCTCAATGGCGGGCACAGACGCAAGCAGGTGGAAATAAAGCCCAAAACCGCCCCAAATGCTGTAGGCAACGAGCGCATGGGCCACGCCTTTGGCGGAAATGGGCATCGTGTCTCCGGAGTGAATGCTGTCCTTAGCTCACGGGCAGGCGTTGGATGTCTGGGTGCTTCTCAAGGGTGCTGATCAGCAGCGCCATCTGGTCATCAGTTCCCACTGTGATGCGCAGATAGTTCGCAATGTCGGGTCGGCTGAAGTGGCGCACCAAAATATTGTGGGTTCTCAGGTAGCCCATTAACTCGGCTGCTTCCAGATAGCGGTGACGCACGAACAGAAAGTTGGTACTTGATGGCAGGCAGATGAAGCCGAGCTCTGCCAGCTCCTGGGCGCTGTGGTCCCGAGTTGCCATGACTTGATCGCAGGTGGCACGAAAGTAGCTTTCATCTGCCAGCGCAGCGCAGCCCGCCTCAATTGCCAGCATATCCATCGGATAGGAGTTAAAGCTGTTTTTGACTCGCTCCAGACCATCGATCAGATCAGCGTGTCCCAGTGCATATCCTATGCGCAGCCCGGCGAGCGAGCGCGATTTGGAGAATGTCTGTACGACCAGCAGGTTGGGGTACTGCTCAACCAGGGTTGCTGCGCTGGCGGCGCCGAAGTCGACATAGGCTTCATCAACCAGCACGAGGCTGTTCTGATTGCGCTTGAGCAGCTTTTCAATGTCATCGATTCCCAGGGCAATACCGGTCGGTGCGTTGGGGTTCGCAAAGATAATGCCGCCGTTATCGGTGCTGTAATCATCCAGGCAGATTTGGAATTCATCATCCAGAGGGACTTTCCGATGTTCAATGCCATACAGGTTGGCATAGACATCGTAGAAACTGTATGTCGTCTCAGGCATCAGCAGGGGCTTGTTCTGGCGGAAAAATGCCATAAATGCCAGAGCCAGTACTTCGTCAGAGCCGTTGCCAATAAAAACCTGCGAGCGAGTGAGTCCAAAATGCGCTGCCAGGGCTGCTTTCAGAGGGGTCGCATCGGGGTCCGGGTAGAGTCGCAGTCGATCGTAGTCGAACGCTCGTAAGACTGCCGACACGCCCGGAGCAGGCGGGTAGGGGTTCTCGTTGGTGTTGAGCTTGGTGAGATTCGCGACACGCGGCTGCTCGCCCGGAGTATAGGGAACCAGCGACTGGATGGCGGGACTCCAGAATTTGCTCATGGTGTTCGTATGCCTGGCAATTACAAATGGAAACAAGCGCAGAAGAATATCAGATCCCCCCGCGCCATGCGAGATGGGGCTATAGTGGATACAGGCGCAGACGGAAAACAGGTCCTGTATTCCTGTCGTTGGACGCTGTTAGAATAACATGACTCTTGTCTCTGATAATGGACAATTAAGGTTGCCTCGATTCAAGCATAAGTATCTCGATGTAAGACGGTTTGCCAGCGAGCTGATTCTTGCGCTGCTTCTGTTTGTGGCTGTTTTTCTACTCGCCTCCGAGCTCAACCTCAGCGAGGCGCTGTACCTGTGGTCACAACAGGTGGATGTTTATCAGCTGGATGAGTTGATGCTCAGCGTTCTGGTGGTGGGGCCTCTGTACTTGGCTATCTTTGCGTATCGAAGATTGCGCGAGATCCGCCATCTCGTGGAGGAGGCCAATACCGACGCGTTGACCGGAATTCTCAATCGACGCCGGGCCATGGAGTTGCTCTCGCACGAGGTTCGCCGCGCACATCGCTATCGGCGGGAGCTGTCGATCATTCTGTTTGATATCGACCATTTTAAGGATATCAACGACATCTATGGACATCCGGTCGGTGATCAGGTTTTGCGCCTGTGTACACGGCTCGCTGCGGGGCGGATACGGGATCTGGACCTGTTGGCCCGTACCGGGGGCGAAGAGTTTATGGTGATCACCACGGAAACGCCGGGTTCAGGTGCCACTGAGCTTGCAGAGCGCCTGAGGTCTGCCATCGAGTCGGCCAGCTTTGGACTTGATCAGTGCGTCACGGCCAGTTTCGGTGTTTCTCAGTTACGTCCTGGGGAAAGCTTTGCCGCCTTGATGCAGCGAGCTGATGAGCGCTTGTACTGGGCGAAACGTCAGGGAAGAAATCGGGTAAAAGGGCCTGACCCGGAGGGTCAGTCGTCACCTTAAGCTTTCGGCTTACTGTATCGGGCGATCCAGGGCTCCGATATCCAGCATGGGAGCCGCATCAATCTGATCGGCGTTGAGTAGCCCGGATATATGCTGTAGGGAGGCCACAATCATCGATTGCTCCCAGTCCGGCAGGTGGTCAAATTGATCGATAAAGCGATCTTGAAGCGTCGTCGGAGCGGATTTAAGTAACTCAATGCCGGCCTGTGTCGGGCAGGCCAGTACTTTACGTTTGTCTGTCTGGCTTCTTTCCCTTCTGACCAATCCCTTTAATTCCAGTCGGTCAAGAATACTGGTTACGGTAGCCTGTGCCAGGTTCATCTTGCGTGCGAGCACACCGATGGTGATTGCACCTTCTGCGTCCAATGTCTGCATCGTCATAAGCTGGGGCATTGTCAGCCCGGTGATGCGGCTGAGCTGCTTATCGTGCATATCGGTAACGCGAATAATCTGGCGCAACAACACCAAGACGTCCTGACTTCTCGCCATATCTACCCAGTTCTTCTCAAAGGAATCTATTGGAATAGCGGGGTTTTTAGCCTGATTCATAGCACCTTGCAATAGAAAGCTGTCTCTAAAATTTAAATCCATTGTAACGCTAAGCAAATTAAATTGACAGGTTATCAGGGTGTAATGCGCCCAATGCCCCACAATAAGCGCGCTTCTGTGTTACACTATGCTTTCGAAAAGCGAACAAAAGTCGTGGTTGATTAACGCATCGCGATATGTTTTAGAATAAAAACCATCGAAACACTAAATATTCAGGATGCTATGAATACCAACAAGATGAAGATCAAGTTTCGTAAACCGGAGTCCCGTGACGGCGCGGCGGTGTACAACCTGATCAAACGCTGCCCCCCGCTCGATACGAACTCCATGTATTGCAACCTTCTGCAGTGTGGCGATTTCGCCGACACGTCGATTGCAGCGGTGGATGAGAAAGGCAAGATGGTCGGGTTCATCTCCGGCTACATCCCGCCAAATCGTCCCGATACGCTGTTTGTCTGGCAGGTTGCTGTTTGTAAGTCAGCGCGGGGTCAGAAGTTGGGTAACCGTATGCTGATGGCGTTGGTGGATCGTCTCTCCGATGAGGGCGTTCACTATGTTGAAACGACAATCACGCCTGATAACAAGGCGTCTCAGGCGATGTTTGCCCGTTTCTTTTCCGCGCTTAGCGCTCCCGTTGAAAAGAGCGTGAAGTTTGCGCGTGAGGACCACTTCGATGGCGCCCACGATGATGAAGTTTTGTATCGCGCAGGCCCGTTCAAACTGGCCGTTGCGATGGCGTCTTGAAGCACGAAATTAACTCAAGCAGGAGTTTATAATGAGTATTTTTGAGCAGGTTGAATCAGAAGTTCGTTCCTATAGCCGTTCGTTCCCTGTCGTGTTCAACCAGGCCCGCGGGGCTGAGCTCACTACCGAGGAAGGCCGCACCTACATCGATTTTCTGGCCGGTGCCGGTACCCTCAACTATGGACACAACAACCCGGAGCTGAAAGAAGCGCTGGTCGAGTACATCAGCTCTGACGGGATCACCCATGGACTGGATATGCAGTCCAGCGCCAAAGCGCGTTTCCTGGAAACCTTCCACGAGTACATTTTAAAGCCTCGTGAAATGGAAGATTTCAAGGTGATGTTTACCGGCCCTACCGGCACCAACGCTGTTGAGGCCGCGCTGAAGCTGGCCCGTAAAGTAAAAGGACGCAGCACAATCGCTGCCTTTACGAACGGTTTTCATGGCTGTAGCGCCGGTGCGCTCGCCGCGACCGGTAACCAGCATCACCGCGGTGGTATGGGAACCTCACTGAACGATGTGTTCCGCCTGCCGTTTGACGGCTACCTCGGTGAAGGTGTTGACACTACGGAGTATTTTGAAAAGCTGCTGAACGATCCGAGCAGCGGTCTGGACCACCCGGCGGCAGTGGTTGTCGAAACGGTTCAGGGTGAGGGTGGCCTCAACGCAGCCAGCGCTGAATGGCTGCGCAATCTTGAAGCGGTATGTCGTCGCCATGACATGCTGTTGATCGTTGATGATATTCAGGCGGGCTGCGGCCGGACAGGTAGCTTCTTCAGCTTTGAGGAAGCGGGAATTCGTCCGGATATCGTGACGTTGTCCAAGTCACTCAGTGCCTATGGTCTGCCGTTTGCGGTGGTGACCTACCGTAAGGACCTGGATATTTGGTCGCCCGGTGAGCATAACGGTACGTTCCGGGGTAATAACCTGGCGTTTGTCACGGCTGCGAAGGCGTTTGAACTGTTCTGGAAAGATAACAGCTTCGCCGAAGAGGTGCAGCATAAGGCGGCCCACCTGCGTGATGGTCTGGAGAAGATTATCCGTCATTACGGTCCGGCGACGCTGAAGCTCAAGGGCCGTGGCCTGATGAGCGGTATCGAATGTCCAGACGGCGATATGGCCGGTGCGGTCATCAAGGAAGCCTTCGAAAATGGCCTGGTGATTGAGACCAGTGGTGCACATGATCAGGTGGTCAAATGCCTGGTTCCTCTGACCATTACCATGGCACAGATCGATTTCGGTCTGAATGTACTGGATAAGGCTTTTGCCAACGCGACCGCTGAGCGCGAGCAGAAAGCCTCTTAAGCAACAGTTACAGAAGGACACGGATATGATCGTACGTACAATGGCCGAGTGCGCTGAAAATGGCCGCAAAATTTTCTCAGAAACAAATACATGGGATAGCACCCGTTTGTCTCTGAAAGATGATGGTATGGGGTTCTCGTTCCATATTACGAATATTTACCCCAATACCGAGACCCATATTTGGTACCAGAATCACCTTGAAACGGTTTACTGCATCAGCGGTTCCGGCGAGGTGGAAACGTTGGAGGATGGCAAGGTCTATAAGATCGAGCCGGGTACAGTTTACATTCTGGACAAAAATGATCGTCATTTGCTGCGTGGCGGCCCCGAAGGGATGCAGGTAGCCTGCGCCTTCAACCCGCCGCTGCACGGCAAGGAAGTTCATGATGAAAATGGGGTGTATCCCCTGGAAGCGGAGTCTGTCGATGCCTGAAGAAGAGACCACAGCAACTGCCCGTCATAGTGTCGAGAAGATTGGCGGAACGTCCATGAGCCGTTTCGCCGAGTTGATGGATACCATCCTGATCGGTGACCGGAGCGGTGAGGATCTCTACCAGCGCATATTCGTCGTATCCGCCTATGGCGGTATGACAAACCTCCTGCTGGAGCACAAAAAGAGTGGCGAGCCGGGCGTGTACGGCCGGTTCGCCAACGGTGAGCAGGAGCAAAGCTGGCACGAATCGTTGGACAAGGTCCGTGACGAGATGCTGGCGATGAACCGCTCGCTGTTCGGTGATAGCGCTGCCTGTAGAAAGGCCGATGCCTTTATCACTGAGCGCATCGAAGGTGCGCGCAGCTGCATGGAAAACCTGCAGCAGCTGTGCCGCTATGGTCACTTTCAGCTCACGGACCACCTGCTGCGTGTACGTGAGATGCTGGCGGCAATTGGTGAATCGCACAGTGCGTTTAATACCGTTTTGGCGTTGCAGGATGCCGGTGTCAACGCCCGTCTGGTGGATCTCAGCGGTTGGCACGAGCCGGAACCGCTGCCGTTCGAAGAGATGCTGCGTTCGCATCTGGACGGTATCGATCTGGCGACAGAGCTGCCGATCGTCACTGGTTACACGCATTGTCAGCAGGGGCTGATGCGCACGTTTGACCGTGGCTACAGCGAGATGACGTTCAGTAAGATCGCGACGCTGACTAATGCCCGTGAGGCGGTAATTCATAAGGAGTTCCACCTGAGCACGGCGGACCCCAGTATCGTTGGTCTGGACAACATCGTGACCATTGGTCGTACCAACTATGATGTGGCCGATCAGCTGTCCAACCTGGGTATGGAGGCGATTCATCCCAAAGCGGCGAAAGGACTGCGTGAGAAGGGGATCGAGCTGCGTATTAAAAACGCATTCGAGCCGGATCACTCCGGTACTCTGATCAGCCAGGACTATTGCAGCGCAGAACCCTGTGTCGAGATCATTGCAGGCCGTAAGGGTGTATTTGCGGTGGAAGTGTTCGACCAGGATATGCTGGGCGATATCGGCTACGAGATTGAGCTTCTCCAGCTACTGCGTGAGCTGAAGGTTTACGTGATCAGCCGTGACTCCGATGCAAACAGTCAAACGTACTATCTGTCCGGGACCCGTAAGATCATTAACCGGGCTGTGCGTTTGATCGGTGAGAAGTATGCCGGCGCTGAGGTTCAGCTACACCGGGTAGCGATTGTTTCGGCCATCGGTTCTGATATGAAGGTACCGGGTATTCTGGCCCGCACGGTATCCGCTCTGTCCGGTGCTGACATCAGTGTACAGGCGCTCCATCAGTCTGTTCGCCAGGTGGAGATGCAGGCGATAGTCCGTGAAGAGGACTACGAAAAAGCCGTACGCGCCATGCATCACGCCTTGATTGAGCGTGAGGAGCACGGTGACGTGATCTGCGCGGCGTAACCTGCGCGGACTACACGCACCTGAAACAGATCGGCCCGGCGATTTGCATCGTCGGGCCGATTGCCGTTCAGTACCGGATCTTAGATCCGCTCGTCATACACATCGCTAAGCTGACGTGCTAACGCGCGTTCTTCCATCAGGTCTTCAATCTGACGGCGGCGTTTGCCGTTGTAACGCAGGCGGGTTTCCGCGACTTCGTTATCATCGGCGAGCTGCTCGCTCCAATCATCCAGGTCGTCCAAGGACTGATCGACACGAATTTTAGTGCCCATCGGCAGTAATCTCACACTTGAGTTGACTCTCTTCCGCTGGCTTGGCCATACGGAATCTCTCCGAGCGGGGTGTCCCCCTCTTAAGCGCGAATATAGGGCAAGAATTCTCGTCGCAGAAAATTAATTTTTACTATGGTTTTTTAAAAAAAAGCCGGGTTGAAGCTATCATTGAAAAGGGGCTGCAAGCCTATTTACAACCCCTTGTTTCTTTTGATTATTTTTCAAATACATAGGTGCCGGGCGCAGGACACAGAGGCGCGTATCCCTGTTCCGTGTTGCCCATGGCTGGCGGTGATTGGCGACCGCTCGAGTGCTGCTCAAGCCAGTCACTCCAGGGTTCCCACCAGGAGCCTGTCTGTTTGCTGTAGCGGTTTAGCCATTCGTCGGCAGAGATATACTTATCATCCGGCTTGTTTTCGGCGATTCGATAAGCGCGGCGAGGATGGCCGGGTTCGCTGACAATACCTGCATTGTGTCCGCCGCTGGTTAAAATAAACGTCAGGTCGGTGTTGACCAGCCCGTGCAGTTTATAAACCGAGCGCCAGGGGGCGACATGGTCTTTCTCCGTGGCAACGGAGAAGATCGGAACACGGATGTCGCGTAACGAAACCGGGCGGTCGTCAACGATGAAACGGCCGCTGGCCAGGTCGTTACGCAGGAACATGCTGCGCAGGTACTGTGTGTGCATTTTGTAGGGCATGCGAGTGGAATCGCTGTTCCAGGCCATCAGATCGTTCATATGTGGACGTTCCCCGAGCAGGTATTCGCTGACCAGACGGGACCAGAGCAGGTCGTAGGAACGCAGCAGTGTGAATGCACCGGCCATCTGGCTGGTATCCAGATAACCGCGATCCCACATCACATCTTCCATGTAACTGAGCTGGCTCTCGTCGATGAACAGCATCAGCTCGCCCGCTTCGGTAAAGTCGGTCTGCGCGGTAAACAGCGACAGGCTCTTGAGACGGTTATCCTCGTCTCGGGCCATGGCCGCTGCCGTTGTCGCGAGAAGGGTGCCGCCCAGGCAGTAGCCGGCAGCATGGACCTTTTGGTCGGGGACGATCGCGTTGATCGCCTTGAGGGCATCCCGGACACCGCGATTGATATAATCCTTCATGGCCAGGTCGCGATCATCGGCATCCGGGTTGTGCCATGAGATCATGAATACGGTGTGGCCTTTATCCACCAGGTACTTGACCATGGAATTATGCTCGGACAGGTCGAGAATGTAATACTTCATGATCCAGGCTGGAATAATCAGGACCGGCTCTGCATGAACTTCCTGGGTTGTCGGTGCGTATTGAATGAGCTCGATCAGCCGGTTGCGATAGACAACCTCGCCCTTGGTTACGGCCAGGTTTTTGCCGACGCAGTGTTCCTCACAATGACGCTCGCTACCCAGCATCTGTGCCTGAACATCCTCCATCAGGTTGCTCAGCCCTTTGAATACACTCTCGCCGTTGGTTTCGATGGCCCGGTTGATAATCTTCGGATTGGTCAGAGGAAAGTTGGTTGGTGAAAGCATATCCAGCCACTGGCGAGCGGCGAACGAGACCACGTTCTCATGGTGTTTGGCCACGCCCGGGATACCGGTGGTTGCATAGTGCCACCACTGCTCGTGCATCAGGAAGCCTTCGGCAATCACATTGTATGGAAAAGTCTGCCAGGCCGGATCATTAAAGCGTCGGTCCTGCTCCAGCGGCTGTATCAGGGGCGGAGTTTCGGGGTCGATGGCGGCACGGATACTCCAGACCAGATAGGCCTGCTGCTTGCGGGTCAGGTTTTCCAGCAGCTCGTTCATCTTGCCCGGCGAGTGGCCCACATGTATCAGCCAGTCCGCATAGGCAAGCGCGAGCGATGCCGGCGAAATGCCCTGCGTAAATCGCCCCTCGAAAGCGTGCATCACCCGGTCGATGCTGTTTTTGAGCTCAGTGAAGTTGGGTTGCGTCATGCAGCTTGTCTCCTTGCGGTTTTTGCGCCTGCGGCAATCAAATGCAACGTATAAAGTCAGACGCCTGAGAAAAACCGATTGTCTCTCGAAACAGTTGACTGAATCATTAAGACTAGCGCAGCAAGTGAGTTTCGTCAGCCTGTACCCATGAGAGAATCCGGTAATTGATCCAGGGCACGGTAAAAAGGCCGGGTGTGTGATCTGTGTCTTTTGCTGCACCTGCGAAAGATTTACACTGGGGCTGTAAGCTGATCCCTTGCTGGCGGCTTGCTCGAATTTAATACTGGCTGTGCACTGCCGGGCTACACTGGATGGCAGTGTGTCAACGCGGATGGGGCTTGTCTGTGTCTACCCGATATCTTAAACGGTTTTTCAAACCTCGTTCCATTGCGGTTTTCGGCGCGTCAGAGCGAGAAGACAGCATGGGGGGGATTGTTCTGCGTAACCTGCTTGAGAGCGGTTACGAGGGCAGCCTGATGGCCGTCAATTCCAAAGGGTATGAGTCGGTCAACGGGGTGTCCTGTTATGCCGGTGTCGCAGAGCTGCCCGAGATGCCGGATCTTGCAATCATCTGCTCCCCTCCGGAGGCTGTGGCCGGGATTGTGCGTAAGCTGGGAGCCAACATGGTCAAAGCGGCGATGATTCTGACCGGCGGCCTGTCGCTCCATCAGAGCAGCCATGCACGCACCTTGAGAGAGGATGTGCGAGAAGCTGCACGCCCCTATGGTATTCGGATTCTGGGCCCCGATTGTATGGGTATGCTGGTTCCGGGATCGAAAATGAACGCCAGTTACTCCCATGTCAACATACTCAAAGGCAAGGTGGCCTATGTGGGGCAGTCGGGACTGCTGGGAACAGCCATGATCGATTGGGCTAACGGCCAGGAGATCGGTTTTTCCCATTTCCTCACACTGGGGGATGGCGTCGACGTGGATCTACCCTCGATTGTCGATTATCTGGCACGAGACCCCTGGACCCACGCCATTTTGCTGCAGATGGATCGCGTTATTGGTGATGCGCGGTCATTTGTTTCGGCGATCCGGGCGGCGTCCCGAAATAAACTGGTCCTGGTTCTGAAGTCCAATATTGTCAATGATCCGACAGCACCGGTGAGTCATGCCCCCGGATTGCCCAATCCCGATATGGTGTATGACGCGGCATTACGCAGAGCCGGTGTGGTACGTGTCGATACAGCTGATGAGCTGTTTAACGCATTGGAGACACTCTCACGGATGAAACCGATGCGGGGTGAGCGGCTTGCGCTGGTCAGCAACGGCATGGGCCCCAACGCACTGGCCATGGACCGTTTGTTGAAGCAGGGCGGCCAGATGGCGCGCCTCTCTGAAGAGACCGAAGCGTTGCTGGCGGAGATACTGCCTCCCGAGGCACGGGTCACGAATCCTGTCGATTTGAACGCCGATGCCACACCACAACGCTTTGCTGAAGCGACCCGCGTTTTAACGAAAGATCCGAATGTGGATGCGGTACTGGTCATCCACGCGCCCACGCGACTCGCGCCGAGCGTAGAAACGGCGACAGAGGTCATCGACATTGCCCGCAAAACACCGCGCAATGTCCTGACCTGCTGGATGGGCCGATATTCAGCGATTGCTGCAAGGAATGCCTGTAATGCGGCAGGCATTACTACATTTCTGACGCCGGAAGAGGCGATCAACGCCTTCATGCACATGGTGGATTATCACCGTAACCAGCGTGTGATGCGACAGACCCCTGCACCCTATCAGCAGCATAACCGCCCGAATCGCGACAGGGCGCGGGAATTGCTCCAGCTGATCAAGGAGGAGGGGAGGCACTGCCTGCGTCATGCGGAAGCCACCATGCTCCTCAACCTGTACGAGATTCCCACCGCCAACACCTACTACGCAAACGATATTCCCGAAGTGGTTGAATGTGCACGGCAGATGGGTGGTTCTGTCGCTGTCAAGGCGTTGCACGCATCCAATAGTATGCCGTTCAGTTACGATGATAGCGGCCATCAGCGTTGGCATGACCTGGCGCTGGATCTCTACTCGATCAATGAAGTTCGGCATGCGACGACTAAGCTCGCCTACCGGGTCAGTGAGCGTTTTAGCTCAGAGGAACTCTATGGTTTCGCTGTCCAGCAGATGAAGCGAGGCTTTCAGTCACTTCAGATCAACGTGGGCGTTACACGTGATCCGGTGTTTGGGCCATTGCTGATATTCGGTGTGGGAGGGTATACGGTAGATGTGCTGGCGGACCGCCATATTATGCTGCCCCCGCTTAATCTTGCCCTGGCCCGAGAGATGGTTAAATCATCGCGGGTATATCGCATTATTGCCGAGAACAGTTATCAGATTGAGCGAGATGTAGATCATCTCAGCGGGATGTTACTGCGGCTGTCCGAGATGCTCGTTGATCTGCCGGAGCTGGAAGCTCTGGAGATCAATCCGTTGTTGCTGAATAAACGCGGCCTGCTGGCCGTTGATTGTTCGGTTTCGGTGGCAGAGCCGGCGCGTCTGGCAATCAGTCCCTATCCTGAACATCTGACCGAGCAGATTACGCTCAAGCGCTCAGGGCGACCCGCCACGTTGCGGGCGATCCGTGGCGAGGATGAGCCTGCCCATCTTGAGTTCTATAACAAGCTCAGTCCCGAATCGATCCGCCTGCGTTACTTCTACAGTCGTGGCATCCCGACACATGATGAGTTGGCCAACTGGACACAGATCGATTATGACCGGGAGATGGCGTTTATCGTTTCGGCCCCCCGTCTGGATGGGCAGGGGCAGGAAACGCTGGGGGTAGTTCGAGCTGTCACTGACGCTGATAATGTACGCGCTGAATTTGCCGTTGTAATCCGCGATGACCTCCAGGGTGAAGGGCTGGGGATTATTTTAATGCAGAAAACTATCGATTACTGCCGCTCCCGCGGTACTCTCGAACTGTCCGGCTCGACCCTGGCGACTAACAAGGGGATGCAGGCGCTGGCACGCAAACTGGGCTTCCGGATCAGTTATAACGCCGAAGAGGAGGTGATCGAGATGCGGATGCAGCTCAATGAGCCCACCGAAGACTGGCAGATCTACCGCTTGCAGCAGTAACCCTCGATTCGTATAGTGCGCCTGATCGATCAGTCAGGAAATACTCTGGATCATGGCGCTAAACCCTGTAAAACCTTCCGCTTTTGCCCTTTCTGTACCGGTAATGTTCGGGTACGTACCCTTGGGTATGGCGTTTGGCGTGCTATTTTCTGATTTGGGATATCACTGGCTCTGGGCGTTTGCGATGGCGTTGTTTATCTTTGCCGGCGCAGCTCAGTTTCTGGCCGTGGGCCTGATTGCCAATCAGGCGGGCTTGTTTGAGGTATTCGTTGCGATATTCCTGCTCAATGCGCGCCACCTGGTCTACGGACTTTCGCTGATCTCTCATCTTGGCCTCAAAGGCTGGCGTCGCTGGTATCTGATCTTTGCGTTGACTGATGAAACGTATTCCCTGCTGACGGCATTGGATCGGCGTGAAGGAGTCCTGTCCGGAGATGTTTTAGACAGTCTGCGGGTCAAGATCGCCGCATTGAATCAAGGATACTGGGTGTTGGGTTGCACATTGGGAGCCTGGCTTGGCAGCCGTCTTGATCTGCCGACTCAAGGTGCCGAGTTTGCCTTGCCAGCGCTGTTCATGGTGCTGACGCTGGAGCAGTATCGGGTTATCAAAAAGCCCCTGATTTTTCTGTTAGCGTTGCTGGTAGCGGCGATAGCACTGCTGATCAGCCGGGATCAGATGTTGTTGATCGCGGTTTTAATGGCGGTATCGCTGCTTTTGATGGCCAAAGGAGGCGAGGAATGGAGCCGACTGCGTATCTTTTAGCGTTTATTGCACTAGCGACACTGGCAACGTTTCTTACCCGCGCTATTCCGTTTATGTTGCTGTCAAAGCACGCAAACCACGAGTGGCTTCAGTTTCTCGGGCGTTACCTGCCGCCGGTATTGATGGTTTTGTTGTTGGTTTACGCGTTGAAAGAGCCGCTCAGTACCGGGCATGGGTTACCGCAGTCGCTGTTGGCGCTGGCACTGGTCACCGTTTTGCATCTCAGTCTGCGTAATGCGCTGGTGAGTATTATCGGCGGAACACTGCTGTATATGACGATGGTACAGCAGTGGATGCCAATCACCTGAACCCTTCTGTTCAGGGCATCTCGGGGCAGTACATCTCGTGCAGCGTGTGAATGATACGCTTGGCGGTATCGCCCTGCAGTGAGTAGTAGATGGTCTGGGATTCCCGTCGCGTTTTGACTAGTCCATCCTTTCTCAGCACCGCTAAATGCTGGGATAGAGCGCTTTGGCTCAAGTCCAGGCAGCGGTTTAGCTCTGATACCGACAGCTCTCTGCCATCCAGATGGCAGAGAATCAGAAGCCGGCTATCATTGGCGAGCGCCTTCATCAGCTTGGCGGCGCTGGAAGCATTGGCTTTCATTAGCTCAAGTGTGGAGTTTTCACTCACGCTGGCGCTATCGGCAGACGGGGTTTTCGGGTTCGGTTTGTTCACGATTACAACACTCCGGCGCTCGAGTAGCGGCCTGATATTCTTTTTTGGACTAACATCTTATAACGCTTACGCGATTTTATCCTATTCCCGGTCCTTCGCTCAAACAGTATATCAGAGATTGAAATATTAGTTATAACTAATACAATGATAGGGAATTCAGTTCGGCTCTAAGGGGACCACCTTGAAAATACTGCGTGATTCACTGTCGGAACTTTCCACCCGGTATCCGCGCTCGGTCTTTGGTATCGTCATCCTGCTCTGCCTGCTGGCGGCTTTCCAGATACCGTCAATCAAAGTGGATACCGATCCAGAGAACATGCTTCCCCATGATCAGACGGACCGTGTGTTTCATGATCAGGTCAAAGAGCGGTTTTCGCTTTACGATATGATCGTCGTAGGCATGGTCAATCATGATAGCCCGCAGGGGATCTACAATCCGCAGTCACTGGCGGCGCTGTCCAAGCTTTCCGAGGCGATCAGCGGGTTTGACGGCGTCATCTCCCAAGACCAGCTTGCACTGGATCGGGTAGACAATATTACCCAGGAAGGCCCGGGCAGTATCCGCTTTGAATGGTTGATGCGCGAAGCGCCGAGTACATTGGAGCAGGCACAAGAGATCCGCGAAGCGGTAGAGCGGCTGCCCTTACTCGATAACACGCTGGTCTCCGGTGATGGACGAGCCACTGCGATCTATGTACCGATTGAGAAAAAATCCCTCAGTTACGGTATTTCCCAGCAGATTGAACAGACCATCGCTACGCTCGATGTGGATGATGAATTTCACATTGCCGGGCTGCCGGTGTCAGAAGATACCTTCGGGGTGGAGATGTTCAAGCAGATGGCGATCTCCGCACCCCTGGCCGGACTGATGATCTTTATCCTGATGTGGGTGTTTTTCCGCAGTCTGCTGTTGATCACGGCACCGATGCTGGTAGCGCTGGCGTCGGTTATTATCACTATGGGATTGCTGATCGGGCAGGGCTTTACTGTACATATTATGAGCTCGATGATTCCAATCTTTCTAATGCCGATCGCCGTGGTTGATTCGGTGCACATACTCTCCGAGTTTGCGGATCGTTACCGGCCGGGTGACAACGCACGTCCTGCGGTCAAAGCGGTGCTCGGTCACCTGTTTACCCCCATGCTTTATACGTCGCTGACATCAGCGGTAGGCTTTGCATCCCTTGCGTTCACACCGATCCCGCCGGTACAGATCTTCGGTTTGCATGTGGCGTTCGGGATCATGCTGGCCTTTTTACTCACCGTGACCCTGGTGCCCGCGTATATTGTCAGTCTCTCGCCCAAGCGCATGGCGCAGCTGAAAGACCATAATATTGAGCAGGAGGACAACAGCCGTTTGGGACGGCTGCTATCGGCGACTGGGCGTTTCTCAATAAGCAGGGCTCGCGGGCTGGTGGTTGTGTTTGCGCTTGTCAGCATAGGCAGTGTCTGGGGTCTGAGCCTTATTCAGATCAACGATAACCCGGTGCGCTGGTTTAAATCGGATCACCGTTTGCGGGTGGCTGATCGGGTGCTTAACGACCACTTCTCCGGGACCTATAATGCCTATCTCGTGTTCGAGCGTGAGCAGGCGGATAACCCGGTTGTACTGTTGAACGAGAACCTTCGCGCAGTCACCGAAAATAAGGCACCGGCGCTGGCGGATCTGGTAGACGAGATGCTGAATGACCAGGCAGAGGATCTGGATCAGTACGCCAGTAACCTGGCCGGACGGTTTGATGAAGCAAGTTTCAATCGACCGGTAGAGGAGGAGTCGTTCTGGCTCTCATTGCTCAAGGAGACGGAGCGCGCCCAGATCGATGCCAAGTATTTCCTTAATCCCGAGGCGCTGAAGTACCTCGATAATATGGCTGATCACCTCACCGGTCTCGATCAGGTGGGTAAAGTGAACAGCCTGCCGGTGCTGGTGAAAACGGTTTACCGTGAACTGACCGGTGGCGCCGATGAACAGTTCCGGTTGCCGGAGTCGGCCCGCGGGGTTTCCCAGACGCTGCTCAGTTATCAATCGTCGCATCGCCCCGATGACCTATGGCATTTTGTAACGCCGGACTATCGGTCCAGCCTGCTCTGGTTGCAGCTTAAAAGCGGTGATAACCAGGAGATGAGCGCTGTCGTTAATGCTGTGAAGGCCTACATTGATGACAACCCCCTGCCAGAGGGCGTGACTGCCGATTGGGCCGGTTTGACCTACATCAATGTGGTGTGGCAGGAGCAGATGGTCAACGGCATGTTAAAGAGCTTGATCAGTGCGTTCGTGATGGTTCTGGTCATGATGGTGCTACTGTTCCGCTCAGTTCGGATAGGCTTACTGGCCATGCTGCCACTGACAGTGACGATCCTGTTTATTTATGGGTTGATCGGTGTGATCGGCAAGGACTACGACATGCCGATCGCGGTGCTGTCCGCTCTGACACTGGGATTGTCGGTGGATTTTGCGATCCATTTTCTGGAACGGGCCCGCGCGATCTATCGGGAGACCGGAGACTGGCGCGGGGCGGTTGACGAAATCTATAAAGGGCCATCGCGGGCGATCAGTCGCAATGCAGTGGTCATTGCTATCGGTTTTACTCCACTGCTGCTGGCACCGCTGGTGCCGTATATCACTGTGGGCTTTTTCCTGGCCGCGATCATGGCCGTATCCGCTGTGGTTACCATCGTCCTGTTGCCGGCGGTGATCACGTTGATTAAAGGCAAGGATTCGCTGTTTGGTGCTAAACGGGAGGGGTCATCATGACTCAATGGTTGAAATCAGGAGCGGCCGCGCTGCTCACCACGCTAATGATCCAGACGACCGCCGCGCAAACGCTGACCGATGTGAACACCATTGTCGATCAGGCGAACCTGGCGGCCTACTATCAGGGCAATGATGGCCGCAGCGAAGTGCGGATGCTGATCACCGACGGTCAGGGACGTGAACAGCTGCGCCAGTTTACGATCCTGCGCCTGGATGAGTCTGATGGCGGTGATCAGTACTTTTACGTGGCATTCAGCCGTCCCGCCGATGTGCGCAATACCGTTTTTATGGTTCACAAACATGTGGCGCGGGATGATGACCGCTGGCTCTATCTGCCGGGGCTGGATCTGGTTAAACGGATATCGGCCGGTGATAAACGGACCAGCTTTGTCGGTTCTCACTTCTTCTACGAAGATGTGTCCGGTCGTAACCCGGCTGAGGATACGTTTGAGCTGATGGAAACAACCGAGACGCACTACCATCTGAAAGCGACCCCTAAAGATCCCGCCAGTGTCGAGTTTGATCACTACCTGCTCTGGATTGACCAGCAAACCATGCTTCCGACACGGATCGATTATGTGGACGGCAACGGCGAAAACTACCGTCGGGTTGAAGCGTTGGAGGTGGAAGATGTTCAGGGCTTCCCTACCGTGATCAAAAGCCGTGTCTCCGATCTGCGCTCTGGTGGCGAAACCACCATGCAGTTTGGTTTTATGAAGTACAACATCGGTTTGGAGGCCGATGTGTTCAGCGAACGTTCGCTGCGTAACCCGCCGCGCGAGTGGCTGCGGAGGCCCGAATGAAGCCTTTGATAGCCGTGGTTGCGTTGGGGGTTGTCGGTGGGGCTCACGCAGCATCATCCGGTGATGATCTGTGGGGCGATGACAGTTGGGGCGAGCCGGAGACGGGGCCGCAGTTACATGGCTTTTTTGAGAGCGCCTTGGGGACGCGCTTGCAGGATGACTCGGCGATCAGCGATGACCTAACGCTTGGCGAGGCTCGTATGCGCCTGGAGTGGGCAGAAACGCTGGAGCACTTTCACTATAGTCTGAAGGGTGACCTGTACGCGGATGGCGTAGAGGAGGGCGTGCGCGCCGATATTCGTGAAGCCAGCATCCAGTTTACGCCGGTTGAGGCGATTGACGTGCAGGCAGGTCAGCAGGTGCTGACCTGGGGGACCGGCGATATGCTGTTCCTGAATGATCTCTTTCCCAAGGACTGGAAATCATTCTTTGCCGGGCGGGATGAAACCTATCTAAAGGCGCCGGCCCCCAGTATCAAAGTCAGCTATTACGGGGAAACGGCGAACCTGGATCTGGTCTGGATGCCCTTGTTTACACCGGACCGCTATATCGATGGTGAGCGCTTCGCCTATTTTTCACCGCTGGCTGGGGAGTCGGTAGCGGCTCCCAAGGGCAAGCTCGACGCGGATGAACCAAACGATCTGCCCGGCGACGGTGAGCTGGCGCTGCGCTTGTTTGGCCGTGCGGGTAGCGCTGAATGGGCTGTGTATGGTTACCATGGCTTTTGGAAGCAGCCGATGGGCGTGAACGCCATCGGGGAGCCGGTCTTTCCTGATCTGGATGTGCTCGGTGCCAGTTTTCGAGCCCCCGTGGCCGGAGGTATCGCCAACAGCGAGATCGCCTGGTATGAGGGCGAGGATTCATCCGGCGACGACCCCAGAGTCCCGAATGACCAGCTGCGCGCACTGGTGGGGTATGACCATGAGTTGATACCGCGGTTGAACGGGGCTGTTCAGTATTATGTTGAATGGACCCAGGATTATGACGCGTTAAAGCGCAGTGATGATCCACGTTATCGGCCGGAGGAGTGGCGTCAGGTGGTTACCTTGCGCCTTACCTGGAAACTGATGCGCGATAATCTGACGCTCTCCTGGTTCAACTACTGGTCACCCAGTGATGAGGATTACTATCTGCGGCCCTCGGTCAGCTACCGGATGGATGATAACTGGACGCTGACCAGCGGGGCGAACCTGTTTGGAGGAGATCAACCGCACACCTTCTTTGGCCAGTTTGAGGACAGCTCAAACCTCTGGGGGCGCATTCGCTACAGTTTTTAGGCGGCCCGTCCTCTCTGCCGGCGCGGGTCTGGCCCATCGGTCATGACCCGGTTACGGCCGGCACCCTTGGCGCGGTAAAGCGCTGTGTCGGCACGCTTGATCACCTGCGCGGGCTTTTCTTCCGACTCGCGCCAGGCGACACCAATACTGATGTTTACGGTGACTTGGGTCTGCCCCGTCTGGCCGCCGCGCGACTCCCTGCCCACTTTGTCGTTGCGAGGGCGCTGCGGTGCGCGCACCTGCATCGGATAGTTGGCGACGCGCTCCCGAACTCGATCCAGCGCGTTGACCACCTCCTCTTCGCGTCTGCCCGAGAACACAATCGTGAACTCTTCTCCACCATAGCGGTACAGAGTGCCGCCGGCTTCAACCCGGCGTAACTGGGTTGCTACCATGCGCAGCACCTGATCACCGACATCATGACCATAAGTATCATTAAACTTCTTGAAGTGATCTATATCGAGCATGGCGATGGCATAGTGCCGCCCAAGGCCAGCAAGGCGATGTTCGAGCGCCCGGCGCGCGGGCACTCCGGTTAATCCGTCGATAAAGGCCATGGCATAGATATGTTGTGTCACGGCAACCAGCACCGATGTCGGTATCAATATGAAAAACAGAGTGCTCAGGGCCGGGTCCCGCAGGTAGGCGACGCCCAGTGCAAAGCTTAGCAATGAGCCGAGCAGGGCAACCTCGTCACCGGTTCGTCGAAAGAGAGTCAGCACCAGACCCAGTAAGATCAGCCCCAGACAGACCCAGGCCGCCAGCTTATTAAGCAGCAGTTCCCCATGGACCATATCCAGTAACAGCGGCGGGAACTGGACCAGCAGCTTTACCAATTCCCCGGGGTGATAGTGCCAGGCAGCGCCGATGATCAGGTAGGGCAGTAACGCGGATGCAAGTTTGAAAATGCCTCGTCGGCTCAGGAGAGATGTATCCTGCTGGATAACCACCCAGGCTTGCATCAGCGGAGCGATCAGAGAAGTCAGGATGAACACGACGTAGCTATCCGGCGCATTGAGATTGTCTGTCTGCGCAGCCTGGATCAGCATTACGGCTGCAACCAGATGAGCGGCTACCAGCGTCAAGCGGCCGCGCTTAAAGGCGCCGGCAAAAAACACGGCCAGCAGCCCCAGAAACAGCGGTAGGTTGTCCAGTAAGGCCACCAGCGCAGGTTCCAGCGAGCGCGCCAGCGGGGCCAGTGCCCAGGGCACAGCCAGCAAAAGCAGCGGAAAAAGCAGGCGCGCAAGTGTGATCACAACGGTTGTCGTCCCCGATAGCTAACGGGGAGATGCTACCACGAACCTATGCGTTCTACACCGGCACGCCAGCGTCTGTGATGCGGTCAGCTACCCGGTTGAGGGTTACGGAAGCCGAGTAACCGGGCAATGGTCATGGCCGGGCACCAGCCGGTAAAGGCCGACTGCAGCAGGCTAGCACCGATTATGGCGGTAACGACAAGCAGTTGCTGAGGCAGGTGTGCCAGAAAGACCAGAGCCAGGGTGAGCAGGACGAGGCTGCCAGTGATCATATGTACACCCTGATGGATACTCATGCCCGTCGCACAAGTCTGTTCTTTAAGGCCTGCAAGGCGAAACAGGGTCATGGCCGGGCACCAGTTGGTGAATGCGGATTGCAGCAGGTTTAGGCCGACAAAGGCGGTCAGGTAGTAGCCCCAGGGGTGAACATAGTGGCCGATCGCCATACTGATCAATATAACGCTGCCTGCCATCAGGCGAAGCGCGGCATGAAGGTTCATCGAATTAAATCTCCATCACTAAATTAGTTATAACTAATATAGCATTCTCAGGTATGTGGTTGCTAGGTTCTCGGCCTATTCTATTGATAGAGTGAATTATGCTCTGCGCAATGCATAGGAGAGGTTATGTTCGAGCGGATACTGGTCAGTGTGGATGAAGATCACGCGCATCTGGAGATGGTCGATAAGGCGGCTCGAATGCTCGGTGAGGCCGGCTTGCTGGAGTTGTTCTGCTGTGTCCACCAGGCGTTATTGGGATCGGGTGGGCTACGCAGTGCCGAAGCAGAACGTCGTGCGCGTCACGCGTACATGACTCAGTGTGAAGCGAGGCTGGATCATCTGGCGGATCGGATCCGCCTGCCCCATGAACGCGTAGGCACAGATGTCTCCTGGAATGCCCATCTGGTGCAGGGTGTGCTGACCAAGGTAGAACGTTTCAGACCCGATCTGCTGGTTTACCCCGTTTCAAGCCACCCCGGATTTTTACACCACCTTTTAGCGCCGGAGGACTGGAAGTTACTGCGCGAAGCGACCCTGCCGCTGCTGATGACCCGCGAGCACCATTGGGGCAGCAGGCTGCGGTTGGCGGTAGCGCTGGATCCGTTTCATCCGCTTGATGAGCCGGCGTCACTGGATGGCAAGTTGTACGGTATCGCGCATCACCTTGCTCGACATCTGGATGCTGAACTGCATGTGCTGCACAGCTATCAGGCGCTGCCCCAATCCACCATTTTTGATGAACATCGTGTCACCGATTTCGCAGGATTACAGGAGGAGGTCCGTCACAAACATCAGCAGAAGCTGGAGGCGATGCTCGCGCCCTGGCGGAATGAACCGGGCGCTGCACAGCTTCACCTGATCGAAGGTGAGTTGCATCATGTGGTGCCGGATTTCGTGGAGCAGACCGGCATCGATCTTCTGATTGTTGGCAATGTGCCCCGTGGAGCGCTGGACAGGTTGCTCAGTGGCAGCAGCGCAGAGCGGTTACTGGACCGTGTGCGCTGTGACCTGATGGTGATTAAGCCTTAGATATCGAAGCTGGCCCAGATTGGCGCGTGGTCCGAAGGCTTTTCCATCGCCCGGATACCATAGTCGATGCCCGCGTCTTTACAGCGCTCAAGCAGTGGTCGGGTCGCCATGACCGCATCGATACGCAGGCCCCGTTTGGGGTCTGCTTCAAAACCGCGACTGCGGTAATCGAACCAGCTGAAGCGGTCATCGACCTCAGGATGACAATAGCGGAAAGTATCGGTCAGTCCCCAGTCACACAGGCGCTGCAGCCATTCTCGTTCCTGGGGCTGGAAGCTGGTTTTGCCGGTACGTAACCAGCGTTTGCGGTTCGCCTCGCCAATCCCGATATCCCGGTCAGTGGGAGAAATGTTCAGGTCTCCCATGACCACAATGGGCTGGTCAGGCGTCAGAGTGCTCTCCAGGTAGCTCATCAGGTCGGCGTAAAACTTCCGCTTGGCCGGAAACTTGGTTTCATGCGCGATATTTTCCCCCTGAGGAAAATACCCGTTGATCACGGTATAACGCTGGCCTGATTCTGTTTCATACTCACCGACAATCAGCCGACGCTGAGCATCTTCGGTATCATCGGGAAAGCCTCGCGTGATCGATAGCGGTTCATGGCGGGAAAGCAGGCAAACCCCATAGTGTGTCTTCTGCCCGTGATAATGGACGTGATAGCCCAGTGAATGCATAGCGTCGACAGGGAACTGGTCATCAGCCACTTTGGTTTCCTGGATCCCGATCACGTCGGGAGCGTGGTGCTCCACCAGTGCTTCGAGCTGATGCTGGCGGGCGCGAATACCATTTGTATTAAAAGACACCAGTTTGATCACGGTAACTCTCCTGACGCAATGAGCGGATTCAAGAGCGCGATACTAGCAAAATCAACGCAACGCCGAAGCCCTGTGTGATAGATTATTGCTATGACCGGGTTAGGGTCGATCAATTGGCAATTTTTACAGATCCCCCGTAGGGTGCTTGCCACTGAAGTTCCCGACCAGCAGGGGCCAGGACAACCAGAAGGAGAGAGGCGTGTCAGAGTTTGATTATGATCTGTTTGTGATCGGAGCGGGTTCCGGTGGCGTTCGTGCCGGGCGCATGGCCGCAGCCAAAGGAGTTCGTGTAGCGATTGCCGAGGACCTCTATTTGGGTGGTACCTGTGTCAATGTGGGCTGTGTTCCGAAAAAGCTCTATGTCTACGCCTCCCATTATGCGGAAGGCTTCCACGAAGCCAAGGGGTTCGGACTGGATGCCGGGCCTGTTCAGTTTGATTGGGCGCGTTTGCGGGACAACAAGAAATCAGAGATCGGGCGCCTCAACGGTATCTACGGCAACCTGCTGCGTAACGCCGGTTGCGAAGTGATAGACGGTCGCGCCGTTGTCACTGGCCCGAACAGTGTCCAGGTCGCCGGTACAACCTACACGGCAGAGAGGATTTTGGTGGCAACTGGTGGCTGGCCGTTTGTGCCGGAGTTTCCGGGCAGTGAGCACGCGATCAGCTCAAACGAAGTCTTTGACCTTGAGACCTTCCCCAAAAAAGTGATCGTGGTCGGTGGTGGCTACATCGCCGTGGAGTTTGCCGGTATTTTCGCCGGTTTGGGCGCGCAGACCGATCTGGTCTATCGAGGCGATATGATTCTGCGTGGTTTCGATCAGGAGATCCGCGAATTCACCGCCCAAGAGATCGTCAAAAAAGGGATCAATCTCTGCCTGGAGACCAATATCACGCGGATCGATAAGCAGAGTGACGGCACCTTGGTTGCCGAGTTTACGGACGGTCGCAAAGTTGAGGCGGATCAGATCCTTTATGCCACTGGGCGTAAGCCTAAAACTCAGGGCTTGGGACTAGAGTCGGTAGGTGTTGATTTAGCCGATAATGGGGCTATTCGCGTTAATGAAAACTTCCAGACCAATGTGCCTTCGATTTACGCGATTGGCGATGTGATCGATCGTGTTCAATTAACACCGGTGGCGCTGGCCGAAGGTATGGCACTGGTCCGTCATCTCTACGAGGCGGGATCGGCCGATGTGGACTATGATCTGATCGCGACGGCCGTGTTCTGTCAGCCCAATATCGGTACCGTGGGTCTGACCGAAGAGCAGGCCAGGGATCGATTCGAGAGCATCGAGGTTTACCGTTCTGAGTTCCGGGCGCTTAAGCATACGCTGAGCGGCAGTGAGGAGCGCACCCTGATGAAGATGATCGTCGACAAGGCGACTGACCGGGTTGTGGGGATCCATATGGTGGGCGATGACGCCGGTGAGATCATTCAGGGCATGGCAGTGGCGCTGAAGGCCGGTGCGACCAAGGCGGTGTTCGATAGCACAATCGGTATTCATCCGACCGCTGCCGAAGAGTTTGTCACCATGCGCCAGCCGGCGCGCAACTGATAGCGCACTCGGCCGGTGGCTGGTTGTACCCTAACGTCAGCCAGCCACCTTACCTGTTTTAGTCGTCGGCGCAGACTTGGTTGCGCCCCCCATCCTTAGCTCGATAGAGTGCCTGGTCGGCCCGTTCGATCAATGTGCTAACGCTGTCACCGGAGCGGAAGCGGGTAACGCCAAACGAAGCGCTGATTGAGCTGATGACAGACCCTGAGCTGCGTTGTCGAATCCGGATTGACTCCACTTTATGACGTAGCCTGTCCGCCAGCTCCACGGCTTCATCCAGATTGCCGCCCGGCACCAGTACCGCAAACTCCTCACCGCCATAACGGACCGGTATAAGCGGCTCCAGGCACTCTTCCTTGAGTAGCTTGCCGACGTACTGCAGCACCTTGTCGCCCATCAGATGGCCGTAGGTGTCGTTGAACCGCTTGAAGTGATCCACATCGATCAGAATCATAAACAGCCCACCGGGCGCACCGGCTTCGATAAGTTGTTCAAGCTCACCGTCAAAGACGCGGCGGTTATAGAGGCCGGTTAAAACATCCAGACTGGCATCCTGTCGTGTTTTCTGCAGTTCCTGCTTGAGGGATTCAATCTCGGACTGCGCCGCGTCAATCTGCTGCTGAAACTTGCGAGTGGTCTCGTTGATCGCCTGAGTATTCAGGGTCAGTGTTCGAACGATCGACTCCAGGGGTAGCGGATCCACGTCACTGTCACTGACTTCGTTCAGGGCATCCAGACTTTCCTTGAGTACTTCCGAATAATTATCGGTGTGCTGGGCCGCCTCTGCGGCTTGGTCCTGAAGCGATGAAACCAGGTTGAGCAGGCCCGCCTGAACTTCGTCCGTGGCGCCACCTTCACCTTCGAGCAGGTGACTTCTGAACAGCTGCTCGCTAAGCAGCGTGGGGCAGGTGCCGTAGGTTCTGACTGTGGAGTCCAAAGCCTCGTTTAAGGCCGGCAACTTGTTGGAGACGTAGGTGTACCACAGCGCATAATTCAGCGGATTGGGCGGTACGTTGTTGCGCACCATCAACGGGATGGCCTGACGCAGATAATCAGTTGCCTGACTGGGAGACTCGTTGTACTTCATGTCGAGTAAGTCCTGTGTACGAACTGTGTCGGGTTAACCTCGAATGTTGGCTGGTAACCAGATGCGCAGGTTCCGGAACCAATCGAGTGGGCCAAGCTGTTCGATCAGGTGCCGTTCCAGCTCTTCGGCGGCCAAACCAGAGCGTTTGACCGATGCATCCATCTCCGGGCTCACCTTGAGATCGAGATCGATATACTCTGGATGGTAGAACAGCGTCAGTTCGTAGTCAGGGTTCTCTCCAATGATCCGACTTAGCGCGGCATCAATATGATGCGCCACCTCCGTCCTTGGGGGCATGACCGGTAGACTGTCTTCCGGGTAGACCTGATCATCATATGTATCAATATGGAATATAACATGGCCGATGTCATCAAACCGATCTTTTAGTCTAAGAACGGCGACATCTCCGATGTAGTGGCCTTCGGCTGCGCTCAGATGCGGATCCACCTGCAGGTGCATTTCTAGCAGGCTCTGGTTGCCCATCTGGCGGCTCTTAAAACTGTGTACACTCTCAATGCCTTCTACCGACAATACGGTTTCGCGCAGCGCTTTCACACGCTCTTCAGGCAGCGCGGTATCCACCAGTTCTGAAATACTGCGAGTCACCAGGTCCCAGCCTATCTTGCCAACCATCAGGGCCACCAGAACGGCTGCCAGCGCATCCAGCCACCAAACGCCCATCATGGCACCGGCCACCGCGACGAGGACAACAATAGAAGAAAGTGCATCCGTGCGGCTGTGCCAGGCGTTGGCGATCAACAGGTCGGATTTAAGCTCTTTTCCAATCTTAAGGCTGTAGCGAAAAATCCACTCCTTGCCCGCAATTGAAAGCCCTGCGGCGACCAGGGCGGGCCAGGTAGGCAGAGGAGGTGGTTCTGCCGCAAAGAGACGGTCCACGCTTTCCCATGCCATCAGGCCGCCCACAGTGACTAGAATAACCCCCAATACGACGGTGCCGACGGTTTCGAAACGGCCGTGTCCCCAGGGGTGGTTACGGTCTGGCGCTTGGTGGGAAAGCCGAAGCACTGCGATAACCAGAAAGTCTGTAAGCAGGTCGGAGAGTGAGTGCAGTCCATCGGCGACCAGTGCCGCCGAGTTAGCGAAAATACCGATCACGATCTTGAGCACACCCAGGACCGTGTCGAGGAGGGAACCTATCAGTGTTACCTTCTCTGCCGCCCGGCGTCTTTCGTTGAGTTGTTCCTGCATGTCTGGAAGGCCCCTACAGAGTTCGCACGCATATTACAGGGCTTTGCTATTGTTAGGCCAGTGATCGCCGATAAGGATGATATCGGACAAAAAATAGTGTGATGAAATGTTGCAAAGGCCACAAGATTTTGTCTGGGTCGAAAATCAGGGATAACTTACGTTCCAACGTCTGTTTTTGTTTCCTGTTCGATTTTAATGTATTGATTCTAAACAATAAAAACAACTGGTTAAAAAACATACAATCTGTGTCAATGGACGGAATCATGGGTTGTTGGCGGAAATTTTGTGGCAGTTTTCACAGTGTTATCCACAGTAGATGTGGGTAGTGCGGCCAAACCCCCGCCACTGCTGGAGTGAGCAAATTATAAACAGCCTGTGTGTGAATGCTTCCGGCAATCGTGCTGGATATTTCATTGCCTGTCGCGGTAGACTGGTTCGCTAACTTATTTGCGGCGATTTGCCCGCAGTTGCCTGGCAGGAGTTGGCGCATGGACGCAAAGGAGCTCGGAAATCTAATTCTCCCTCTGTCCCTGTTTCTGATGATGCTCGGGGTGGGAATTACGCTCGCCGCTTCTGATTTCAAGCAAGTTTGGAAGCAGCCCAAGGCGGTGGCTGGGGGCGTGCTGGGTCAGCTTGTTGTGCTACCGCTGCTGGCGCTGTTGACGGCGACTCTGTGTTCGCTGCCTGGCATCTACGCTCTCGGCCTGTTGGTGATCGCTTTGTCACCGGGGGGCGTCACCTCTAATATGATCACGCTGGTTGCGCGCGGCGACACGGCGCTTTCGGTCACCTTGACGGCGCTCAGCAGTCTGATCACGCCATTTACGCTGCCGCTGGTATTGACGATGGCGCTGGCGTTCTACGGAGAAAGCAACACGCTTAGCTTCCCAGTATTGCCGGTAATCGGCAAACTCAGTGCCGTCACTCTGGTACCTGTGTGTCTGGGTATCTGGCTGAGGTATCGTTATGCTGAGCCATGCACTCGGTTGGAGCCCTGGGTCAAAAGAGCGGCGGTGATGCTGTTTGGTTTGATGGTGCTTTCGCTGATACGGGCCCACTGGGGCGCGTTGCCTCAGATGGTGACGGAGTTTGGTGCGGCAGTGACTGGCATGGCGCTCGCCGCCATGCTCTGTGGCACACTGATAGGTCGCGTACTCGGTTTGAATGGACAGCGCCAGGTGACCTTGGCCATTGAGGTTGGGCTGCAGAATGCCGGCACAGCGCTGATGGTCACATCGGTGGTGATACAAAGCAGCGAGATGTCCTCAATTGCTCTGCTATATGGCATCTTGATGCAATTTCCGGCCGCTGTTCTGATGCTTTGGAGAAACCTGCCCAACGTGCGGCGCCGGTACCAACCCTCCGGGCGATGACGGGTCAAGCAGGATTTCGTCGCGCTTTAATCGATCCCCAGTAGTTTGTGGGTTTGCAGGCTCAATTTCCATCTGGGATGGGCCAGACAGTATTCGATGCAACGGCGCTGGTTGGCGCCTTGCAGGGGACCATCCATCGGTTGCAGGTAGAAGTGTTTGAACTGCAGTGACTCGAAGCGCTCAGGCTCCGCCAATGATTGCGGGTAGACCAGTTTGAGCTCGTCGCCAGTGCGGATCACCAGGTCGGTTCCGGCTTTAGGACTCACGCAGACCCAGTCGATACCAGATGGCAATGGACGGGTCCCGTTGGTTTCGATGGCAACCTCGAAGTCCAGCCGGTGAAGTGCATCAACCAGTGGTTCATCCAGCTGCAGCGCTGGCTCTCCACCGGTACAGACCACATAGCGTTGCCCGGCCACGCCTGCTGGCCAGAGTGACGCGATAGATTCTGCCAAGTCCGAGGCGGTACTAAATTTGCCACCGCGCTGTCCGTCGGTGCCAACGAACTGGGTATCACAGAACTGACAAACGGCTTTGGCACGATCTTCCTCGCGCCCAGACCAGAGGTTACAGCCGGCAAAGCGGCAAAATACCGCGGGTCTGCCGCTTTGCGCCCCTTCACCCTGCAGGGTGTAGAACATTTCGTAAACGGTATACATGGGTTATTGGCGCCTCAGCGCTCAAGTTCTCCACCAAAAGCGGTTAGTAGTTGAGGCAGGAGTCGGGTCAGCTCCAGGCCAAGCTGAGTCAGATCTGCATCCAGCGCCGCCAGCTCTTCTTCCGGCGCCTGCTCTTCGAGCTGGTCCCGATACTCGTCGGTCAGGCGCAGGCGGTGAAGGGTCAGGTCGTCGTGCAGCACAAAACGCAGCTGCTCCTCCCAGCACAATGCCAGCTTCGCGACCTCCATGCCGTTATCGATATGGGCACGGATCTCCGGACTCGTCAGTAACTGCCCCTTGGCACGGATGACACCTTTCTCGTCGGTCAGTGTATCGCGCAGTTCACACTCCTGCTCCAGCTCGAAACCACTGGGCAGGCTGGGGTCACCCTGTAGCCAGTTTGACATCCGTGCCGCTGGAGATATCTGGACTTCCGGTAGATGAACGCGAAGGGACCCCAGGGCATCTCTGAGCTCGGACAGAAGCAGTTCGGCTTTAGTCAGTGCCGATGCATCGACGATGATCCAGCCCTGCTGCGGTGCGATCAGTGCATGACAGGGGCGGCGGCGGGTAAAGGCACGCGGGAGCAGCTCGAAGGTGACTTCGTCCTTGAGCTGGGCGCGCTCTTTACGGAACACCTTGCGCGACTCTTCCTGTTCAATTTTTTCTACCCGCTCGGCCAGTGCATCGCGAACCACGCTTGAGGGGAGTATACGCTCCTCCAGCTGCAGGCAGATCAACATAAAGCCGTGGCTGGTGAACACCGGGTCGTCAGTGAGCCCGGATGTGGGGGAAGTCCAGCCAACGCGTTTCAGTTCATGTCGCGAACAGGGGCTAAAGGGCTTGCTGTTGAGCGCCTCCTGAAGGCGCTCCGGGGTAAGGTCGGACTCCGGCTTAAACCGGTACCAGATAGCGTTTTTAAACCAAAGCATGCAGCCTCCCGTTACGAGCCCGTCCTGTCCGCGGGCAACCTGAGGCGCGCATTATTGGCTCAGGGGGAGCGGGTTGCAACCCCTGAGGTCGGTATCAGGCTCCTTCGTAGGCGAGCAGGGTATAGACCGGTACGCCGGTCTCCTGGATACGTGCCGAGCCCTGAAGGTCGGGCAGATCGATCAGTGCTGCCGCCTCGATAATCTCGGCACCCAGCTTTTTGATCAAGGTGCAGGCGGCCAGGATGGTTCCGCCGGTGGCGATTAAATCGTCAAAGATCAGAACGCGGTCACCGCTGCTCACCGAGTCGGTTTGCATCTCGACGGCGGCGGTACCGTATTCCAGATGATACTCCTGATGGATGGTATCGCCCGGTAATTTACCTTTTTTGCGCACGAGAACCAGCGGCAGATTCAGCTGATGCGCGAGAATCGAGCCGAACAAAAAACCGCGCGCATCAATACAGGCGATGTGCGTGATATCGGAGTCGATATAGCGCTGGATAAACGCATCGGCCACCATGCGGGTGGCCTTCGGGTCCTTGAAAACAGGGGTAACGTCCCGAAACAGTACGCCAGGTTCAGGCCAATCCGGTAGTGAACGGATGACTGATTTGACGTAAAACTCGTCGTAGGACATTGGTTATCTCCTGTTCTCTGTTGCTCTTTTGATCCACCTCAATGTCGACCGGGCTTGAGACGGCTTTAATGAATGGCGTTGGGTTACACATTGAGATGGCTACTTCATTGTGCAACTATTTGGCGCGCACCCTTAACGGATGCGCGCCTTTTTATTGTCCTGTTTACAGCTGCTGAGACGTGCTGCCGTCAGCATCTTCGAAGGGGTTGCACTCGCCGGCCAGTTCGTACATCTCGGGCAGGTTGGTCAGCTCGATTTCCTTGCCGTCGACACGAATCAGCGACATCGCCTGGAATCGGGTAAAGATCCGGCTGACGGTCTCTACCGCCAGGCCCAGGTAATTACCGATTTCGTTGCGTGACATCGACAGGCGGAAGTGGGTGGCTGAATATCCCCGCGCTCTGAAGCGTGTCGAGAGCTTGATCAGAAAGGTCGCGACGCGCTGTTCGGCGTTTTTCTTAGACAGCAACATCATCATCTGCTGATCGTCCCGCAGTTCCTTGCTCATGGTGCGCAGCATCTGCCGTCGAAGCTCAGGCATCTGGCCGGCCAGGTCATCCAGACGCTCGAACGGTATTTCACAGACGGTTGTGGTTTCCAGTACCTTGGCTGAGACGGGGTAAGTGATCCCGTCAACACCACTCATGCCGACCAGCTCGCCCGGGAAGTAGAACCCGGTGATCTGCTCTTCGCCTTCGTTGGTGAGTGTGTAGCTCTTGATTGTACCCGCCCGTATCGCATAGACGGAGGTAAAAGCCTCCCCCTGGTTGAACAGGTGCTCGCCCTTTTTCAGCGGCCGACTTTTCTCGATGATATCGTCAAGCCGTTCCATCTCCGTCATGTTGAGCGAAACCGGCAGGCAGAGAGAGCTCAAGCTACAGGTGCTGCAGTGCACCTGTTGCAGACTGCGCAGTTTGCCTTCACATTTCTGTTCACCCATGGGGCTGTCCCTTTTTTTCGTGTGCTTACGGCATTATGTAACATTTGATCGATCGGTTGAAGGACTGATCAAATGATACGAGAGTAGCTTTTCGTTGCGCTGTCCCGCGGAATATAGGCATCGAAAGCCATACAGATCCGACGGATCAGCAGTCGTCCGGCTGGAGTCACGCGGATCGCGTCTCGCTCCAGGCTCACCAAACCATCTTCGGTGAATTGATCAAGATCGGCCAGCTCACGCTCAAAGTAGTGGGCGAAGTCGATCGACCAAGTCTGCTCAAAGCGCGCCATATCCAGCTCAAAATGACAGATAAGCTCCGTGATTGCCGCGCGCCGGATATGATCGTCGCGGTTCAGTGTAACGCCCCGTTTGATGGCGTGGCTGTGGCTGTTCACTGCGTCAGTATAGGCCGTGATATCGTGCTCGTTCTGATAATAGACATCGCCGATCTGGCTGATCGCCGAGACGCCCATGGCCACCAGGTCACAATCCGCGTGGGTGGTGTAACCCTGAAAATTGCGGTGCAGATGGCCCTCGCGTTGTGCAATGGCGAGTTCGTCATCAGGTTTCGCAAAGTGATCCATGCCGATATAAACATAGCCGGCATCGAGCAATCTTTCGATCGTAGACTGCAGAATATCGAGCTTCGTTTGAGGGCTGGGCAGGTCATCAGCATTGATATGACGCTGAGACCGAAAGCGATCCGGCAGGTGGGCGTAGTTAAACACCGACAGGCGATCCGGCGACATGTCGATCACGGACTCAAGCGTGGCTTGGAAACCGGCCAGGCTTTGATGAGGCAGGCCGTAGATCAGATCCATATTGATCGACTTGAAACCCAGCTCGCGAGAGCGGTCAAGGACACGGCGTGTCATCTCGGTAGGCTGAACCCGGTTAACCGCCTCCTGTACCTTGGGGTCCAGGTCCTGGACACCGAGGCTGACACGGTTAAAGCCGATCTCTCTCAGCACTTGCAGCGTGCTATCCTGCGCCTCTCTGGGGTCGATCTCTATGGAATAGTCGCCCTGGTCATCGTCTCGGAGCCGGAAGTTCTGGCGCAGCTGACCCATCAGCTCGCGCATCTGCTCGTCCGATATAAAAGTCGGTGTACCGCCACCCCAGTGCAGCTGGTTTACCGTACGTTCCTGGCTATACCACTGGGATAGCTGCTTCATCTCCCGGTACAGCGTGTCCAGGTAGGGTTGCGCCTTGTCCCGCCGGCGTGTAATGACTTTGTTGCAGGCGCAGTAATAACAGACGTGCGCGCAAAACGGGATATGAACATAGAGTGACAGGGGGGCCTCGACATCCGCTGTGCGCTGCGCAGTGTCAACCAATGAGTTGGCGGACAGGGATGGATCGAACTGCAGAGCCGTTGGGTAAGAGGTGTAGCGAGGCCCCGACAGGTCGTAGCGGCGGATCAGGTCTATATCCCATTGGATACGTTCTGCAGTTGTCACAATCTATTTCCTCTGTTTAGCGGTGGCGCCCGGCCAGTATAGCGTTGTTTGGGATACGGATCTTGGGCGAACTGTGTTCAATGGCCATGGCCAATCCATGCCGTGATCGGAAGGGTATATATGCCAAAACCTATAATCATCAGCCCGGCGGCTTGGCGAACGCCCTGGCGCTGCATCAGTGTTCTGACCTGCTGAGCGAGTAAGCCGGTGGTGATCATGGCCGGCAACGTTCCCACGCCAAATGCTGTCATCAGCAGTGCGCTCTTGTGCCAGCTACCGGCTGCGCTTGCCCAGAGTAGGGTGCTGTACACAAGTCCGCAGGGCAGCCACCCCCACACTAATCCCAGCGCCAGAGCACGGGGTGTCGTATCAGCGGGGAGCAGCCGGGCCGCCAGGGGGCGAAGGTGACGCCAGAGCAGGCCGCCACCCCGTTCAAGCCAGTTGATAATCTGCCACCACTGAGCGACATAGAGCCCCATGCCGATCAAAAGCAGTCCGGCCAGGGTGCGCAGAATGACAGCGCCGGTCGCACCGCCGCTCAGTTGGTGCCCGGCCAGTCCGATGAGGGCACCGGCGAGTGTATAGCTGGCCACTCGGCCCAGGTTGTAACACAACGTTAGCCAGAGCCCACGACCGGTGCGGCCGTGGCTCTGGCTGACACCCACCGTTGCCGCGATGCCGCCGCACATGCCGACGCAGTGGGTTGCGCCCAATAGTCCCAATAGAACAGCGGTGGAATAGGTGAGTGCTTCAGTCATGCTTTGTGTCGGTGTCAGGGCCTTTAACGCGCTTTTCCGGCCGGACATCTTCCGGGATGAGCTCTTCATCATCTTCATAGAGAATGCTGTGAGCCGGAGAATCCAGATCGTCGAACTGGCCCGAATTGACGCTCCAGAAGAACGCGGCGATAGCGATGCCCGCCAGAATAATGGCGATAGGAATCAACAGATAAATAATGCTCATAGGACCTCCGAGCGCTCTAGCGGTCGCGTTTGGGACGGCGGCTCAATCGTAGGGCGTTGCCAACAACCACCAGCGAACTGGCGGACATGCCGATAGCGGCCATATAGGGAGCGATAAAACCGGTGGCGGCCAGCGGTAACGCCAGCACGTTATAAAGCAGAGCCCATGCCAGATTTTCGCGAATGATAGCGCGAGTCTTGCGAGCCAGTCGAATCGCATCGGTGAGACGCATCAGATCGTTTGCGATCAGAACCGCATCGGCGTTGGTTTTGGCCAGGTCGGTAGCGCCCGCCATCGCGATTGAAGTACGGGCCCCGGCCAGCGCCGGGATGTCATTAATACCGTCACCGATCATGACAACCTCGGCCCCTGTATCGGAGAGCGCCTTCAGGAAGCTGAGCTTCTGCTCCGGGGCCATGCCTTTCTGAACCTCGGAGATCCCGAGCCTGCGGGCCACATCGTCAGCAGCGCTAGAGCCGTCACCGGTCAGCATGACAGTAGTCAGACCCAGGCGGTTAAGCAGGGCGATAGTCTGGGCCGACTCGGGACGGATCTGGTCGTCGAGCCTGAACCAGCCCAGAGGCCGGTCGGTATCACAGAGAAGCAGCCAAAGCCCACTTTCATCAGGCGCCGGTGGCGGAGTAATCCCGGCCAGTTGCGCGGCAAACAAGGGAGTGCCGATTCGCATCTTTCGTCCATCAAGCTCGCCTTCGAGCCCCTCGCCCAGGTGGTTACGAATGTGCTCGGCGCGGACCTGGAAGTAGGGGGTAAAGGCTTGGGCGATCGGGTGTTCGGACCCCGCTTCCAGGGCGGCCGACAACCTCAACAACTCATCCGTATCCGATCCGCCCAGCGGCCGGATATCCTGAATCTGCAGGTTGCCTTCGGTGAGGGTGCCGGTTTTGTCAAATACCACATGCGTGGCGGTTGCCAGGCTCTCCAGAACATGGCCGCGACTGATCAGTACACCCGCCTGGCGCAGGGTGCCTGTAGCTGCTGTCAGTGCTGTGGGCGTCGCCAGGGACAGCGCGCATGGGCAGGTTACTACAAGCACGGACAGCGTGATCCAGAACGCGTTTTGGGGCTCAATCAGCCACCAGCTCGTTGCGACAGCGGCGGCGGTGATCAGGGTGCAGGCGACAAAGTAGCGTGCCACCTGGTCAGCAATACGTGCCACCGTAGGCTTCTCGGCTTGCGCGCGATCCAGCATGCGAACAATAGTCGAAAGGCGCGAGTCGCTCCCGGTCTCGGTAATCTCTATGACAACCGGGTGTTCAACATTCTGTGTACCGCCTACGACCAGGTCACCCGGGGCCTTGGACAGGGGCATATATTCGCCGGTCAGGGCTGATTCATCCACCGAGGTGTGCCCGGAGACGATGCGACCATCGGCGGGCAGGGTATGGCCGGGTTTAACCAGTACCCGGTCGCCCACCCGCAGGCGGGTGGCGGGAACAAGTACTTCCTGTTCACCCTCCAGGCGCAACGCACTGGCGGGCAGCAGATTCAGTAGCGCGTTTCCAGCTCGGCCGGTTCTGTGGCGCGCCTGCATCTCCATAAAACGTCCGATCAGCAGGAAGAATGTAAACATCGTGACGGAGTCAAAATAGACCTCGCCGCTCCCGGCGAATGTGGCCCAGACACTGGCGCTGTAGGCAAGCAGGATTGCCAGCGATACCGGTACATCCATGCTTAGCTGTCGGGTCTTGATATCGCGCAGTGCCGCCGTGTAAAAGGGTCTGGCGGAGTAGAGTGCAACGGGTGTGGCGAGCACCAGGGACGCCCAGCGAATAAAGGTTACGATTTGGCTTTCCATACTCGCTATATCACCGGCATATAAAGCGGCGGCGAGCATCATCACCTGCATCATGCCTAAACCGGCGACACCGATGCGGCGGATCGCACGCTTCTTTTCCTGCTCAAGCAGGGCTTCTTCCTGATTGGGCTGATAGGGGTGCGCCTGATAGCCGATCCGGTCCACCTCGCCGAGCAATGCGCTTAAGCGGGTTTCCGACTCATTCCAAACCAGGCGTGCACGGTGGGTCGTCAGGTTAACGCTGGCCCGAACGACCCCGGGTTGTTTGGCAAGGTGGTGCTCGAGTAACCAGACGCAGGCGGCACAGGTGATGCCCTCTATCACCAGCAGCGCTTCCCGTTCTCCCTGGGCCGTTTTTCGGACAAAACTGTGTTGTACGTCGGGATCGTCGAACAGGCTAAGCTCAAGCGCCCGCTGCTCCGAATTGCCGGTGATCCGATCATTTTTCTGGTTCTGCTTGTCCCGGTGTCGGTAGAACGTATCCAGACCACCGTCTACGATGGTCTGCGAAACGGCCTGGCAGCCCGGGCAACACATGGCGCGCTGCTCGCCGTCAATGAGTGTGCGAAACTGGCTGCCGGGCGGTACGGGAAGGCCGCAGTGGTAACACGCTTCCCGGGTCACCCCGTCCACATGGGAATTCATCGATGCGCTATTCAGCCGTTGCGGCCCAGGGTGTAAGTAACATGATCGTATGGCGGAGTGGTTTCCAGCCGTAGCTGCCAGCTCTGATCCATCGGTTCCAGAATCAAGTAGCGCTTGCTCTCCAGTTTGTCCTGAAGCGAGCCGCTATAAAGTCCCTGGCCATCAAGCGACCGTAGGCGCAGTACCTGATCGTATTTTTGATGCGTGGGGTGGACCAGGCTGAGCTGCAGCTCTTCCGGCAGCTGGGTTGCTGAGTTGAGGCGCAGTTGGATATCGCCGGTCAGGCTGTCCATCATGAGCTCGCCATTAATGCCCATCTCGGCCGCATGCTGTTCACGGCTGTGATCGATGTTTAAGCCACGAGCGACTTTGTAATAGTCCTCCTTAACAATGCCGTCACTGGTCGTCACCGCCAGATAGATAAAAACCGGCGCATAAATCATGACAGCGATAAGAGGGGCCAGTACAAACCAAAGCCAGGTTTGTTTGTACCAGGGGGCGTGATTTTCTTGACTCATGGACTACCTCAAAAACGGAGCGGCCGGGTGAAAGCCCGGCCGCTATTTTAAACTAAAATGGACGTTCGCGCCTATCGGGAAGGGGCCGGTCCGATAAAGCGGTTTTCCTCGGTCACGCGGATCGAGGTCGCATCGACAGCTTCGACAGTGAACTGGATGTCATAGTTCGGTTTTTCCAGATCACTGGGTGGTACGTGCAGTCGAATCGGGTAATCCAGAAGCTCGCCCGCAGCAATATCAACGACAGGCTCCGACACAAGTGTCATGCCGTCGATGCCGCTGACCGAAATTCGATATGTGTGATCGTTCTGTTCTTTGTTCGCGATCTTCAGCGTGTAAACGTTCTCAATCAGCCCGGACGGTGTTGTGGTGTAGAGTTGTCCACGGTCACGAATGATATCGACCTCCAGCGGAACCCGGCTGTACAGGGTGTAGGCGAAGGCTGAGAACATGGCGATCAATGCCACGAAGTAACCGATCAGTCGTGGCCGCAACAGGTGGGTTTTCTTACCTTCCAACTGGTGCTCCGTGGTGTAGCGCACCAAGCCGCGGGGGTATCCCATACGATCCATGATGTCGTCACAGGCATCGACACAGGCGCCGCAGGCCACACATTCATACTGCAAGCCATCACGAATATCGATGCCCACCGGGCAGACATGAACACAGTTGCCACAGTCGATGCAATCGCCCAGTCCCTGTGCTTTATAGTCCGCACCTTTTTTGCGGCTGCCGCGCTTTTCACCGCGCTTTTCATCGTAAGAGATGATCAGCGTGTCCTGGTCGAACATAACGCTCTGGAAACGTGCGTACGGGCACATGTAGATACATACCTGTTCGCGCAGCCAGCCTGCGTTCCCATAGGTCGCTACGGTAAAGAAAGCCAGCCACCACATCTCCCAGGGGCCAAGCTCAAAACTGAACAGGTTGGGCACCAATTCACGAATCGGTGAAAAGTAGCCTACAAATGCGATTGCTGAGGCGGCGGCGATAAGCAGCCAGAGCAGATGCTTGGCGCCTTTGCGCACCGCTTTGTCCTTGCTCATGGTGCTTTTGTCGAGCCGGATCCGCTTATTGCGATCACCCTCGGTAACACGCTCGGCCCAGATGAATAGCCAAGTCCAGACAAACTGGGGGCATGCATAGCCGCACCAGAGGCGGCCGGCGAATACAGTAACGAAGAACAGTGTGAAGGCCAGGATAATAAGCAGCCATGAAAGCAACATAAAATCCTGAGGCCAGAATGTCATCCCAAAGACGTGGAACTGCCGTTCCGGCAGGTCGAACAGGACCGCCTGCCGACCATCCCACTGCAACCAGGGGAATCCGTAAAACATCAACAGCATTATGGCGCCGGAAATGATGCGGAAATTCTTGAAGAAGCCTTTGTAATATTTGACGTAGATGTGTTCACGTTTGGCGTAGAGATCGAACGTCTCCTTGTCGCCGTTCCCTTTCTTGGGAGTTACATCTTTCACCGGTATCTGGTTCATGCCTTACCACCACAAGTCAAGTAATGCTGACAGTGTTTGAATGCTGTCTTTGTATTAGGTCCTGCGAATATTACAGGGGTTGTGAAGCTTACTTCCAGTCTCGGGAACATACCTGATCTTCGTTATTATCGACACCGCTGCAACGCTCTGTTCCGGCGGTTGCGGGAACGGGGGAGGGTTAAAACTGCCTGAAACGATTCATTGGTGTCAGTCTTTTATCATGCCGCCTTTTTAAACCGGTATTGCCTGAAGGCTTACTGGTTGGAGAGGCTGTAGACGTACGCAGCGATCAGGTGGATCTTGTCGTCTGACAGCAGGTTGCTGTGTGCGGGCATTACACCTGCACGGCCATTACGGATAGTGTGAGCAACCTGTTCAAAGCTGCCGCCGTAAAGCCAGGTGTCATCAGTCAGGTTCGGAGCGCCCAGTGCTTGCATGCCGGTACCCTCAGGGGTGTGGCAGGCCGCGCACAGTGCCTGGAACTGGCTCTTGCCGCGCTCCGCCGCTTCTGCATCGACACCTTCGCGATCGCTCAGTGACAGTACATAGCTGGTTACGTCGCGAACACCATCTTCACCCAGAACTGCGCCCCAGGCCGGCATTGCGCCGTTACGACCGTTAGCAATAGAAGCCTTGATTGCATCCGGGTTGCCGCCGTAAAGCCAGTCGTTATCGGTCAGGTTGGGGAAACCGTATGCGCCGGTGCCGGCAGAGCCGTGGCAGACCGAGCAGTTGTTGGCGAACATTCGCTGACCCATTTTCAGGCCGGCTTCTTCACCCTGCAGTTGCTCGATTGACAGGCTGGCATACTTCTCAAACACCGGGCGATACTGCTCTTCCGCGTGTTTCATCTCCTCTTCCCACTGACCGTGGGAGCTCCAGCCCAGCAGGCCCTGGAAGTTACCCAGGCCCGGGTAAAGCACCAGGTAACCCAGACCGAATACGACGGTAACCAGAAACATCTGGAACCACCACTTCGGCAGCGGGTTGTCGTACTCCTCGATACCATCGAACGCGTGTCCGAGGGTCTCTTCGGTTGTTTCCTTGTGTTTCTCGCTCTTGCGGGTCGCAAACAGCAACCAGGTGCAGCCGAGAATCACAGCCAGGGCAATCACACTTACCCATGCGCTCCAGAAAGCACTCATTTCTCATCTCTCCCGTTATTGGCGCCATCATCCTGCTGATCAGGCTGGGGCTCAGCCGTTTTCTGTTCGGTGTCGCGGCTCTTGTTCGTTTGCTCGTCTTCCTCGTCTGCGAAGGGAGCCTGAGCCGCTTCATCGAATTTTTTGCTGTTCTTGGGGTTCGCCACCCAGATAAACAGGGCAACGAACGTGATCAGCATTATCAGTGGCAGGAAAGGGCCATAAACTTCGTAACTCACTGAGTAGGTTACCGTTTGTTGGTGTAAACAGTGTGCAGTTTGCCCAGGGACTGCAGGTACGCAACCAGAGCATCGATTTCGTACTTGCCGGCCACTTCTTCGCGGGCACCTGCAATCTGCTCATCCGTATACGGGACGCCCAGCTTGCGCAGTGTTTCCATCTTTGCCTGAGTGTCCGCGCCGGTCAGCTTGTTTTCAAACAGCCAGGGGTAGGACGGCATTTTGGATTCCGGAACTACGTCGCGCGGGTTGTACAGGTGCGCACGCTGCCAGTCATCCGAGTAGCGACCACCGACACGGGCCAGGTCAGGACCGGTACGCTTGGAGCCCCACAGGAACGGATGCTCCCATACGTGCTCGTTTGCAGTGGAGTAGTGACCGTAGCGCTCCGTCTCAGCACGGAAGGGGCGAATCATCTGAGTATGACAGACGTGGCAGCCTTCCTTGATGTAGACATCACGGCCTTCCAGTTCCAGCGCGGTGTAGGTCCGAAGACCATCGATCGGCTTGGTGGTTGAGCTCTGGAAGAACAGAGGTACGATTTCGGCCAGGCCGCCACCGCTGATGACGATGATGATCAACAGGATCATCAGGCCGATGTTCTTTTCTATCGTTTCATGTTTGATCATTGCTATCTGCTCCTCGTCTCAATCAAGCAGTCTGGGCGCTGGGCTCAGCCGCTTTAACAGAGCTGCCGGCACGAACGGTCTGCCAGACGTTGTATGCCATCAGCAGCATACCGGTCAGGAAGAACGCGCCGCCCAACCAGCGGACGAAGTAACCCGGGTGGCTCGCTTCCAGTGCTTCTACGAAGCTGTAGGTCAGCGTGCCGTCAGCGTTAACTGCGCGCCACATCAGGCCCTGCAGGATACCGTTAACCCACATAGAGCAGATGTAGAGGACGGTACCGATAGTCGCCAGCCAGAAGTGGGTGTTGATCAGGCCTACAGAGTACATCTGGGCCTTGCCGAACAGTTTCGGGATCATGTGGTAGACCGCACCGATGGAGATCATCGCAACCCAGCCCAGGGCGCCGGCATGAACGTGGCCAACGGTCCAGTCAGTGTTGTGAGACAGGGCGTTTACGGTCTTGATCGACATCATCGGGCCTTCGAAAGTGGACATGCCGTAGAACGACAGGGAAACCACCAGGAAGCGCAGGATCGGGTCGGTACGCAGTTTGTGCCACGCGCCAGACAGGGTCATCATGCCGTTGATCATACCGCCCCAGGAGGGTGCCAGCAGGATCAGGGACATAACCATACCCAGAGACTGGGTCCAGTCAGGCAGTGCGGAGTAGTGCAGGTGGTGACCACCGGCCCACATGTAGGTAGCGATCAGTGCCCAGAAGTGCACGATAGACAGACGGTAGGAGAAGATCGGACGCTCGGCCTGCTTGGGTACGAAGTAGTACATCATGCCCAGGAAGCCGGCGGTCAGGAAGAAACCTACCGCGTTGTGGCCGTACCACCACTGAACCATTGCATCCACTGTACCGGGGTACATGGAGTAGGACTTCAGGAAGGTAACCGGCATAGCCATGCTGTTGACGATATGCAGCACTGCCACGGTGATGATGAACGCCATGTAGAACCAGTTACCGACATAGATGTGCGAGGTCTTGCGCATCTTGACGGTACCCAGAAATACAACCGCGTAAGCCACCCATACGGCGGTGATCAGCAGGTCGATCGGCCACTCAAGCTCGGCATACTCCTTGGCGGAGGTGAAGCCCAGCGGCAAAGTGATTGCTGCCGACAGAATAACCAGCTGCCATCCCCAGAATGTGAAGGAGGCCAACGCATCCGAGATCAGACGGGTCTGACAGGTGCGCTGCACGACGTAGTAGGACGTCGCGAACAGGGCGCATCCACCGAACGCGAAAATTACCGCGTTGGTGTGTAACGGACGGATACGTCCGTAGCTTAACCAAGGAAGGTCAAAGTTCAGTGCAGGCCACACCAGCTGTGCGGCGATCAGGACGCCGACGGCCATACCGACGATACCCCAGACCACCGTCATGATGGCGAACTGGCGCACGACTTTGTAATTGTAAGTCGGGTGTTCAGTTGCAGTGCTCATGTCAGGCTCTCATCAACAAGCTAGAATAGTAAGAAGAGTTCCGCCGCCAATTATCTGGTAATACCCCCACCATTTCAACGCGATGATTCATTTATCTGTGGTTTATTGTCGCACCGCAAAAGCCATCGGGATAATATCCAAGTAAATTGATTGGGATTTATTGGGGGTTTAGTTAATCTTTTGTTAATTAAAGGAATTTCTGTTTTTTAGGGGGCTCTATCAGAACGTATGCCCTGTTGCTTGTGGGGTTTTGGGTGGCGTTTGATGCCGCACTGTTAAAAACAAACAAAACTTTGCTTGATATGGATCAACGGCGCTATTTTAGGTCAGCTCTAAGCCTTTAGTATGAGGTTTTCGACTTTTTAACAATGGGTGATGTTTTTTTGACGTTGTGAATGGGAGACAGGGTCTCTATAGTGCGTCGCTTTTCATTCCCCTGACGGCGTCAACCGTCCACACCGTTGAGAGGTAAATAGCCGATGTCCGGGCTTGATACACTGGTTTTGCTCTGCCGCCCCGGTTTTGAACCTGAATGCGCATCCGAGATCAGCGAAGTCGCTGCCGCGGCGGGCTTTTATGGTTATCCCAGGCTGGATCAGGGGGAGGGGTATGTCACATTTTACGTTCATCCGCCCGCTACTGCGCTGGAGCTGATGGAGACAGTACGTTTTCGCTCTCTTATTTTCACGCGTCAATGGCTGGCTTGTCTGCCTAAGCTTGAAGATCTGCCGGCGAAGGACCGATTGACACCTGTAGCGGAGGCGGCAGCCCACTTACCGGCCTGTGCTGAAGTTGTCGCCGATACCGCGGATACCACAGAGGGCCGTGAGCTGCGCGGGTTCTGTCGCAAGTTTGTGTCGGCGCTTGCCCCTCATCTGCGCAAGGAAGGGGTATTGTTGCCGCGCAAGGAAAAATCGGCCTGGCGCATGCATCTGTTTGTTCTCAGTGGTCGTGAGATCTGGCTCGGAGTGGCTCCGGTAAAAAACAGTTCGGCCTGGGAGGGGGGGATTCTGCGCCTGAAATTCCCGGCCCGGGCGCCGAGCCGTTCCACACTGAAGCTGGAGGAGGCCTGGCATTGGTTTATTCCTAAACATCAATGGGATCGGCTGATCGCTCCGGGTATGCGAGCGGTGGATCTCGGGGCGGCGCCGGGTGGTTGGACCTGGCAGCTGGTTGAGCGAGGTATGTTTGTCACTGCCATCGATAATGGCCCCATGAATGAAGATCTGATGGAAACCGGTCAGGTGGAGCACCTTCGGGAGGATGCCTTTGTGTATGCCCCGGCAAAGCCGGTGGACTGGATGGTGTGTGATGTGGTTGAGAAGCCGGCCCGCACAACCGCATTGGTTATCGAGTGGGCGCTGAATGGATGGGCGCGTCAGATGGTCTTTAACTTGAAACTGCCGATGAAACAGCGCTATCCCGAAGTGCGCCAGTGTCTCGAGCGAATCGAGAGCGCTCTGGCTGATCAGGGTGGTTGGCGGCTTGAAGCGCGCCAGCTTTATCACGACCGGGAGGAGGTGACCTGCTGGCTGGCTGCCCCTGAAATACGTTGAAACCGTCACGCATGCCGGTTCAATGCTCAAAAATGGTGATCTTTTCCTCTGTTTCGAGCAGTGGCCCCAGGGTTTCCATCATCTCGCGCCGCTCCGGGCTGTTGTGCCAGCGCTCCCAGTCGGCAACGGAGCGGTAGGTGGCCTGAACCAGTCGATGGTTTGGGTCGGCAACGTTATGCAATATCTCACCGGATATGAAACCCGGCGCTTGCATGGCTCGTTGCAGTGTCTCCCGGGAGAGGCGGTCGTAATGAGGCCCCAGATCCGCCGCCACATGGCGTTCAATCATGACTTTGATCATAGTCGTATCCTCCAGCTTCCCTATGACTAAAAGGATAATCGCTTGCGAACGCTTGGCAAATACCTGAAGCGGTTCCTACGCCTGAGGCTTTTTGCGACAATACGCTCCTCCATTCACAACAGGATCCACGATGGACGATATAAAGCCAGATCAGGAGATGGATGCATGTGGCCTTTTTTGCCCTGAACCGGTCATGCTGCTTCACTCTCGAGTGGGTGAACTGGAGCCGGGTCAGGTATTGTGTGTTCGGGCTACAGACCCGTCGACTCAGCGTGACATCCCGCGGTTCTGCCAGTTTCTTGGCCATGAACTGGTCGCTACGGCAGAAGAATCGGGTAGTGTGTTCGTCTATTACATACGCAAAGGTTCCACCTGAAAGTGTCCGACATTGAAACGTTGCAGCAGCGCTTTGAGGCGATGCTGCTTGATTGTGAGAAGCGCCTGCAGGCTTTAGAAGGAAGCCGGGCGCATAGTGTGACAAGTGAGAGCAAGCCAGTGACTGATAATGAGAAATCGCCGGAGGCGAAGAATCGCAACCGCGCCAAAAACCGCGCCGCTAACCAGGCTGCGCTGCAGCAGCTGTGCGAAGCCTACCCGGAGGTTTTTAATCGCGACAACGTGCGTCCGCTGAAAATCGGCATCCAGGAGGACCTGATAGCGGATGAGAAACTGGCTCGCAACCGCATCAAACGTGCTTTGGCCAGTTATGTCCGCAACCCCGCCTACCTGAAGGCGCTGGTTGTGGGGGCTGAACGCGTTGGAATTGACGGTCAAGCATCGGGCAGTGTCACTGAAGAGGAGGCTGCGCACGCGACAGAAAAGCTTGATCAGATCAAGCAGGAGCGGCGTGAGCGCCAGAAGCAGGAGCGTCAGCAGGCCCGCCAGCGGGCGGAGCAGGAGAAGGAAGAGCGCTTGAGCAACAAGCTGGATCAGTTGCTAGAGTTGAACAGGAAGGCGCGCTAACGCGTGCCTTGACTTGATAGGGGAGTGGAATGATGTCGAATGCGCTGACGTTGAGCTGTCCCAGCTGTTTCGTGACCAATCGGGTGCCGGTTGATCGCCTTGCCCAGGCTCCGGTATGTGGCCGTTGTGGAGCTCCCTTGTTCCAGGGACGTCCTGTTGCAACAAATGAAGCGCAGTTCGAGAAACTGATCGCTAATACCGAGTTACCGGTTGTGGTTGATTTCTGGGCCGACTGGTGTGGCCCCTGCAAAATGATGGCCCCGATCTTTGAGCAGGCTGCGCGCAGCTTTGAGCCCCGGTGTCGCTTTGTGAAGGTAGACACTGAACAGGCGCCGGGTTTGTCTGCGCGCTACGGGATTCGAAGTATACCTACCTTGATCGTATTTCGTGATGGTCGCGAGGTGGGGCGCCAGGCGGGTGCGTTGGATCGCTCCGCCCTGGAGCGCTGGGTCGGCGAGTTTCTCTAAGTAGCCAGGTTTGGCTGGCTACTCAGGTCAGTGGCGCCGGTTGGCCATGCAGGAAGCCCTGGACGCCATCGATGCCCATGGTGATTAGCGTACTGCGCTGAGTCTCGCGCTCGACGTGCTCGGCGTAAGCCTTGATATGGATGTTGTGCGCGACGCCCACCAGGCTTCGCACGAAGAACCGGTCTTCATCGCTATGATCGATCTCCCGGATCAGTGAACCGTCAATTTTCAGGTAGTCCGGCTTTACCGCGTACAGATAGCTGAACCCGCTTGGGTGTATGCCGAAGTTGTCAACGCCAAACCCGATACCCCAGTGCCTCGAGGCTTCGCGCAGGCTGCGAACGGCCTCCGGGTTGTTGAGTATCGTCGTTTCATTGATCTCCAGTTGCAGCCGGTCCGGTGTATTTAGATCTTTGAGCCTGGCGTCCAGCCACTGGATAAACCCGTCACTGAGCAGCGCATCCTGACCCAGGTTGACACTGATCCGGATTCCCCTGGGTTCCCGTTTCAGATAATTGATGGCGTTCACAAGTACCGCGCGGTCCATGGCGTCCAGCAGGCCAAGCTCGCGGGCGACACCAATAAATCGGCCGGCGGGGCAGGGTTCGTTCTGTTCATCAAGAATTCGGGCCAGTAGCTCGCCATGAATTTGCTGGCCGTCGGGGTCCAGTAGCTGCTGATACTGCAGAAACACCTGCCCATTATTGATCGCCGCCGCCACATGATGATGCCAGCCGTCTGTGGTCTCCTCCTGGCCGCGGATCGATCTGTACTCCGCGTAACGCTGGTCGCGATCCAGTGCCTGCTTGAGGGCCAGGCGAGCCTGGGAAATTAACTCGTCCGCGGAGCTGTGGTCACCGCTGTGACTGAGCCCCACCACCGCGGGAAGTGGCGGTGTCCTGTTCTCATAGAGACTGGCAAGCCGATTGGCGAGGTGATCGTATATAAGATCAAGCGGCGCGCGCAGCGTCTGCAGGGGCTGCTGAGGCAGCAGAACAAGGAAAAGGCCGCCGCCAATGCGGCCACACAGTGGGCGTCGTGCGGTTTGGGTCAGCACGCTAAGCTCGTCGGCCACCTGTTTGAGGTAATGATTGGTTGCGTCTTCGCCGCACTCGCTGTTAAGCCTGCCCAGTTCCGGAAGCTGAATCAGCAGTAACGAAGAAGGGCCAAAATCTCGATCATACTCGACGCGCTCACGCAGTTGGGCGAGGGTTGCACGCTCATTGTAAAGCCCGGTCAGCGCATCCTGATAGGCAATTCCGCGCAACTCTTCGATATTTTTAGCTTGCTCCTCAAACATGTGACGGACCTGGCCGACCATCTCATTCATCGCGTGCACCACGGTGCGTAGTTCGCGGGTATGGGGAAGTTCAGGCTGCTCGATATATTGCTTGCGAGCCAGTGCGTTTGCCTGTTCCTCAACTGTTTTAAGCGGTTTTAGCAGATACCGGAGCAGCAGACTGATGGCCAGGCCCGATGCCAGTGCAAGTGCTATGAACAGGACCAGTGTGCGTTGAGCCGCCTCCCAGTAGCGTTCGTAGGCATAGCCTGCCCGGCTCTGGACATGAATGGTACCAACCTGACGCCATTGATGGGCGACGCTGCGTTCCATCTCCGGTGGTGTAAGGTGAATCAGGTCGACAAACCATGTGGGAACAGATTCGCTGATTTCAGGTGGGGTATCTTTAACGAACAGGGTGTCACCGTTGGGACTGGTCACCTCAATCCGTTGGTAAAATCCGCTGTCGAAGATTGCGTTGACGGCCGTCTCAATGGCCGCGGCATCCTTGGCTGCCATGTAGGGGGCGATGTATAGGCCGAGGTGGGTGGCGCTGTCCTGGGCATGTGATTCGAGCTGGCGCATCAACATCTGTTTGCCGCTGTCGGAGATGATATACAGGGTGCCCGATGCAAGCCCGACGAGTACGGCAAACATGGCGGCTATGAGTTGGTTGACTAGAGACATAGCGATTCCTTGCGACCCCTTATTGCACATTAACATTGTTGGTATCGATGCGTGATTGAACCTGGACCCAGGGTTTGAGTCGGTCGGCACTTCCCACCAGCTGGGAACGGCGGCCCCGCTTTGTAAGCCACAGATTATCCCCGTTGAAAGTATATACGTGGAGAAGATCGGGGCGCTGATCCGCGGTCTTGATCTCGCCAATCAGGTTGTCGAGCACCAGGGGGACCGCATCTTCAGATGGGTAATAAGTCAGTACCATGTGCGCCTGATTCAACTCCAGCGCCTTGACATAGGCCAGGCTCATTTTACTCACATCCACGCCCAGCTCATTAAGTGTGTAGTACTTGGCGATGCTGAAGTCCTCGCAGTCGCCGCCGTTGGATATCAAAAACTCAACCGGTGTCGCCCAGTAGTCCTCTTGTCGCCAGTGGTCGATATCATCCAGAAAGCGCACTTGATTGAAAAATGCGTTTACACGCTCCAGTTTCTCGGTCTCGGGTGCATCCGCGAGATCCGACATCAGCTTTTGCCAGGCGGTCAGGCGACGCTGAGCCTGATCGCCATAAAGACGTCCATACTCGGCGATCTGTTCAGCGCTTAAACGGACGCCATCTGAAGCGATGCTAGCCAACGCCAAAATCAGAGACAGCACGACCGATAGATTCAGCACTCGGTAACGCTGCTTCCTGGTGGAGTTCGCTGTGTCCCGTGGTTTCAACTGCACTGCCCCTTATCCTGAGCGCATATGATGAGTAATCTTGCCCAAGGGGACAAGCTTTGCGTCCGGCGGGGCCCCTTATCCGCCGGGCATCATGCCGCACTGGGACAGCAGGGTTTGCCAGGCGCGCGTATGCCGGTCCCGCGCCGCTATGTAGCGGCCCCATAGGCTTTGTTCGCTGTCTCCGAAGAGTTTCTTCAGGTAATCCGCTGCCGGTTGGGGTGCCGGCAGGGCGTTAGTGATAGAGAGCTGGTAGTAGCGCCACCGCTCTCCCTGGCGGTGTACCAGCGATAAATAGGGTTGGAGTTCACCGGCGTAGTAGGTCTGGAAAACGTTGCGAATGATTCGAGCCTGATTGTTGGGTTTTTGTTGAAAGCAGACTGGACGTTCTGCCAGACGCTGCTCCAGCGCATCCGCCGTGCTGTCAAGCGTGGCCGTGATCAGTGCCAGACTTTGCAGCCAGGCGGCGCCAAAGTCGGAGCGATACAAAGACTCGAAGTCCTGCTCCAGGTCATCGATAAAGTGGGGGGCTTGCCAATGGTGCCTGTCAGTCAGCGTCGCAAGCTGTTCGAAGTGCACCAGCGCGGGTTGTAATGATGAAAAGACGGATGAGGCTGTCAAAGGCAGGGGTTGGCCTGTCAGGGCAAAATGCTGTTCCATCTCCGGGCTCAGGTAGAGGCTGTTCCAGAGCACGCCCCCGAGATTATCCGCTTTGGCGTCAATGACTTCATCAAGGCGTGCTTTCAATCTCGCCAGATCGGGGGCGTTATCTTCCGCCAGATCTTCCCGGCACTGGCGCAGGGCAGGCAGCAGTTTTATCTCATAGATCAGGCGCTGTGAGCCGGGGGCGAGTTTTCCCAGTGACGAGTTACGCTCTGCTATGGTGTGCAGCAGGCCGCAGTGGCGAAAATCCAGCACATCGACCAGTCCTTCGCTGAGCGCGGTAACGTCCAGTGAGCGAGCGCGAGTGGGCGGAAGAGGGGGAATCCGGCCAGAGGCTAGATCCAGATTCAGGTCCACTTCATGCTCGATGGCGTTTCCGACTCGGTCCGCATAATTGTCCAGTAACGCGTGGACCTCGGATTGTTGGGAGCAGCCCGTCAGCAATCCCAGCGTAACGAGTAAAAGGCCGCGTAAAATCAACATCACTCTCACGTCTCTAAATCGTATCTGTAAGCTTACGTCAGATCGGTGTCGTGTGATCAGTTCCCGAGCCGGATGATTTCGGCCAGACCGGCTATTATCGGGCGATGGATGAAAAAAGGGCGCCGCCTGGGCGCCCCTGTTGTCCGAGGTGGGGTCAGTCGATACGGCGACGGACGTAGGAGCCCGGGGCCGCTTCAATAACGGGATGATCTTTATCGCCGTATTCGGCTGGCGCATCAATCTTCTTGCCTGCACGACGGCGCACCCAGTCTGCCCAATGCGTCCACCAAGAGCCTTCGTTGTTTTCGGCGGTTTCTAGCCAGTGATCGGGCCCTTTGCCCTGTTCTCCTTTGGTCCAGTAATTACGGCGGTTTTTCCAGGCCGGGTTGATTACGCCGGCGACATGGCCACTGCCGCCGAGAACGAACTCAATATTGCTGCCAAAGGTTTCGGTAGCCTTGAAAGTACCCTTCCAGGGCGCGATGTGATCTTCAATGGCGGAGAGGAAGTAGCAGGGGATCTTGATCTTGCCCAGATCAATCTTCTCGCCGCAAATGGTGAGTCCTTCGGGTTTGGCCAGGCAGTTCTCCAGATACATCTTGTTCAGATAGAAGGAGTACATCTTTGCCGGCAGGTTGGTGGAGTCACTGTTCCAGTAGAGGATGTCGAACGGCGGTGGTGTCTGACCCTTCAGATAATTGTTGACGACATAAGACCAGATCAGGTCGTTGGCACGTAGCATATTGAACGATGTGGCCAGCTCGCGGCCGTTGAGTACGCCCTGGGAATTAACCTTGCTTTCCAGCTGTTTAACCTGATATTCGTCGATAAAGACACCCAGGTCACCCGGTTCCTCGAAATCGGTGAGAGTCGTGAGGAAGGTGCACGAACCGACGCTATCATCTTTTCGGTTAGCCATGACACCCAAGGCGGTTGCCATCAGGGTTCCGCCTACACACCAGGCTACGGCATTTACTTTCGGGCTGTCCGTGATCTCTTTGGTGACTTCGATCGCTTTGAAAATACCCCGCTCAACGTAATCATCCCAGCTCAGGTCGCGCTGTTCCGGTGTCGGGTTGGCCCAGGATACCAGGAACACGTTCTGGCCCTGTTCCAGGCACCAGCGCACAAATGAGTTATGCTCCTGCAGGTCAAGAATATAAAACTTGTTGATGCTTGGCGGCACGATCAGGGTCGGGCGCTCGTATACCTGCTCGGTTTTCGGCTTGTAATGGATCAGCTGGAAGAGGTCATTCTGAAAAACCACGGCACCTTCGGTGGTAGCCAGGTTTTTACCCAGCTCGAAGGCATTTTCGTCGGTCATCGAGATCCGGCCTTTCTCCACATCGCTCAGCAGGTTTTTCAGACCGTCCACCAGGCTTTGGCCCTTGGTCTCCAGGGCCTGCTGCATCACTTCAGGGTTGGTTATGGCGAAGTTGGTGGGGGAGAAGGCATCCACGTATTGCTTGGTGTAAAACTCAAGTTTGCTTTGCTCGCCGTTGGAAAGCTTCGCGTTGTGAGCCATGTCCACCAGCATCTTGGAGGTTAGCAGGTAGGACTGCTTGATGTAATCGTAAACCGGGTTGGCCGACCACTCTTCGCCCTTGAAGCGGCGATCACCCGGCTCGGGCTGGACCACGGGCTGCTCGGCACTTGTACCGCTGAGCAGGTTGCGCCAGAGGTTGAACTGGGCTTGCTGATAGTCGGTGATGGCGCGGATCCAAACGGTGGGGTCTTCCAGGGAGCGGGTCGCCAGCTCCGTCCATGACTGGGTGAACTGACGGAAAATATCATCGCCACCGGATGCGGAGAACATCTCCAGCACCTTATTGGTTTCTCGGTTGACGAAGTTGATAAATTCCTGGGGATCGTTGATGTAGTTGCCGCTCTCTGTTGCTTTATCCATAGAACTACCGACTCCAAAACATATAAAAGTGTGAGCGGCCGGATCTGCGGGTAGGCATTTCCGGCTGATTTTTGAGCATAGACCCAGCCGGAAACGAGGACAACCCTCGTTTTAGTGTGGCGACTGCTTCGGTCAGGTGCGATGCTTCTCCTCAATCATGGCATCGATGTGTTGCAGTATCTTGTAACTCTCCTCTTCAGCATCGGCCATGGTGTTCACAATTTGCTTGCGGATGGCCGCATCGCCGCGCCAGTTCTCGCCTCGCAGCGAGACGGCATCCTGCACCAGGCGGTGCACGGCCGCGTGAGGGGCTTCCAGTTGACCGTAGGCGCGGGTGTTGGAGAAGCTTTCCGCACCGAGGCCGTCGTAATACCAATGTCCAAGACGGCATTCGGTGTGATCGCGTTGTACCGCGTCTTCCTCTTCGGGCCAGGACTGGCTGTCATCGAATAGCAGGTAGCCATACTGTTTGAAAATAACGTGATCCGCTTTGGTCAGGGATCCGAAAGTGCGGTCCTTGGCATGGCTGAGATAGCGCTTGGTTTGGTTGGCGCCGTCGGCGATGGCGTCGAATTGGGCGCTGAACTGTTCGACAAGCTCGCTGACTTCGGCCGATTCGCGGTTGGACTCGCGGGCCTGTTCAACCATCTGATCGACGCGAACGTTGAAACTCTCGATGGTGTGGGTGACGTCCACGGCGGCATCTTTGGTGCGCCGCGACAGCGCTTTTACTTCATCGGCGACCACCGCAAATCCTCGACCCTGCTCACCGGCACGGGCGGCTTCGATCGCGGCGTTGAGAGCCAGCAAATTGGTCTGATCGGCTATATCGGTGATGATCGACAGGGATTCAGCCACTTTATGGCTGTCCTGGCCCAGTTGCTCGATCACGGTAACCACAGAGTCGATGGTCTCGTGGATTCGGCGCAAGGCAACGACCATCCGTTCCACGGAATTACGACTCGCCATTGCTTCGGTTTGGCTGCGATCGGCAATACCCTCGATCTGCTCCATCTCCTGACTGATACTGACCAGGTCGGCTTGGTTCTGCTTGAGGTTCTGGATCAGGTGTTTGGTATTGAGGCTGTGTAGCTCTGAGTTGAGCTCGTTGCCGGCGACAAATTCGGCTCCTTTGCGCATCACATCCAGGGACGTATTGATGCGCTTGAGCGACTCTCTGAGCTGTCCGGGCAGGCCTTTATACAGCGCATAACGGTCATAACGCCCCTGACTGACGTGACGGAAACAGGTGTCGACCTCTTTGAAGTAGGTTTCGATCTTGTCGAAGAAATCGTTGAGCTCCCAGGCAACCAGGCCCGCTTCGCCGAGTTCGACTGTACGGCTGATCCGGCTGTCGAAACCGCCGCGATTGGCTTCGGCCAACGTATCCCGTACCTGCTCCAGAGTCATAAAGGAGCGGCGGATACTGCGATACAGAAACAGCGACAGGAGGCCGGTGAGGATCGGCAGTAGCGTCATGACCGCCGAGAGCATCAATTCGCCCACGACCGCAAAATAGATAACCGGTACGAGGCACAGGAGAGGCACTGCGGCCGCTGAAAACAGTAGTCGCTTTTTCAGGAAGGGGCGACCATTCTCATGGGCCGATCCGGATCTGTTTGAGGCTACCAACTTTCTACTCCTTTCTGCACTGCAAGCTATGAACGCGCTCTCGATGGTGTCTTCAAGGGGCCGAGTCAGGGGTTGTCCAACGACCAGATCAGCTCTTCATAGCGTGTGTTGTTACGCTCACAGAATTCTTGCAAGTACTCAATGGAGCGTTGTGGGCCGGATTTGGCACCCTCCCGTTGCTCGATTTCCAGCATGTCACGGTAGAGCGGGGTTACTGCCCGAATGGCGTCATCAGTTGGCTTGCGCCGTACCGAATAAAAGCCCACAACCTTGCCGTCTGCATTGATATCGGGGGTGACGTTGGCCAATACCCAATAGTACCCGCCATCCTTGCAAAGGTTTTTTACGTAAGCAAAGAACTCCTCGCCGGCGTTCAATGTATCCCACATCAGCTTAAACGCGCCGCGCGGCATATCAGGATGACGAATCAGGTTGTGTTGCACCCCCAGCAGTTCCTTTTCGTTATAGCCGGAGATCTGCATGAAAATACGATTCACATAGGTGATAATACCGCGCGTGTCGGTTTTGCTGACGATAAATTCGTCATCGCGCAGGCGTACTTCATTGTTGTTTGGGGTGACTCGGTTCTTCATGTTCTCTCCGGTCAGAGGGTGTCTGGATCGAAACGGCGCGTATTATACGGGAATTTGTATCGGTTCGGTATCGATTTGCCGAATCGGCTGGTTAAGAACTGTTCAGGTAGGTGGTCATGCGGTTTCTGGAGTTGATGACGACAGAGGGATGTCACCTCTGTGAAAATGCGATCGTTGTGCTCCAGGCGGGGCTCAGCTCCGAGGTGTTTGAGGTTGATCTGGTGGATATCGCATTTGATGATGCGCTGATGGATGCCTATGCCACCCGGATACCGGTGTTACGCGAACCGGCATCCGGGCGGGAGCTGGGATGGCCTTTCGGGCCGGAGGAGCTCGAAGCGTTCCTCGATGGGCGTTGACAGAACGTTAGAGCGTTTCCTTGTCTCCTGCTTTGTAGAACGCCAGTAGCGCGCGTTCCTGGTTGGACAGTAAGCGGGCGCTACGGCCGGCGCGCTCATCATAGATTACGCCAAATGCCAGTACGTTCTGAACGTAGTTGCGGGTTTCGTCAAAGGGGATCGTTTCGATCCAGATATCCAGTGGCAGGTCCTGACGTGCTTCCAGCCAGCGTTTTACGCGGTGAGGGCCGGCATTGTAGGCGGCTGTCGCATAGACCCGGTTGCCATCGAAACGTTGATACATCTCACCCAGATAGGCGCTGCCGATCGCGATATTCGTCGCCGGATCGTACAGGGCGCTGAGGTTGTTCAACGGCAGTCCGTGACGCCTTGCTGTGCCACGTGCTGTTGCCGGCATCAGCTGCATAAGGCCCAACGCGCCGGCATGGGAGCGTGCGTTGACCCAGAAAGCGCTCTCCTGACGGGCGATAGCGGTGGCCCAGGTTGTGGTGATGCCATTTTTTTGGGCGTGCTCTTCAAAGAGCGACCGGTAGGGGTCCGGAAAGCGAATATCCAGGTCGTTCCAGCGCTCACTCTGTATCGCGCCGCGTATACCCTGAGTGTGCCAGCCCCAGCTATTGACCAAGTGCGATGCGAGCTGTTGCTGGTCCAGAGGAAGCCCGCGTGTGGCGAGATTCCACTCGGAGCGCGCATCGTAGAGTTCATCGAGCTCATACAGTTCTTTCATACGGCGAAATGCCGGTTCCGCGGCCAGACGCTCCAGTGCACCGGCATCGAAAACCGCCGGTTCATGGGCCAGGGTGAACGGGTGCTGACCGAGCTCGGCGGCCAGAAAACCGTAAAACGTGCGGTCCTGGCTGATCTGCTGAAGACGCTCTGATACGTCCTGCCCCTGGCGCTGAAGCGACACGCTGAGCCAGTACTGCCAGCGCTCATGGCCGGCCCGTTCGGGGGGGAGTTTGCCGATCAGTGCTTCCACGGCGGGCCAGTCGAGACGCGTTAACGCCAGGCGTGCCCGCCATTCGGTCAGCTCGCCGAGCCGGTAGTCCGGGTCGAGTCGGGCCAGCTGTGCCTCAGAGGCTTCAGAGAAACGCTTCGCTTTGTACAGCCCCAAACGGGTTGTCAGGTGGGCCTGTTCTTCAAACGGAAGCTGTAAACGCTCCCGGTCCCGAATCCAGAGTTCGATGGCGCGGTCCAGGTCGGCGCGACGTAAGCGGTTAACGGCCAGGATCAGCAGGTCACGGTGGGCCGGCTCGCTTAGCGTCAGTAGTTGCGGATTGGTTGCCAGTGCGCCAGGTTCCCGGTACAGCTTAAAAGCCAGTGCAATTCGCTTTTGGGTGCTTTCGTGCTGGGCTTTACGTTCGGCGTAACGCGCCAGAGATGGGCGGCCGTTGCTCAGGGCCGCTATGACGCGCTTGAAAGCGTGCTCATCTTTTAACTCGCCCGCTTTCATCCAGGCATTGAACAGGGGGTCACAGGCATCCGGCTGAGAGTAACCAACGCTCCAGAGTCTGGCAGCCTCGTTAAAGGCGGTTTTGCGATTGCCTTGTGCCAGTTGGCTAAGGGCGGCGTAACATTCGTGTTCGGTGCTCGGGCGGTCGAGCGTCGCATATAGCTGATCAAACTGCGTCCATTGGCCTCGCTTGCCCAGCACTTCAGTAAATGCCCAGCGCAGACGGCCTTCCAGCGGAATGTCGGGATAGGTGTTGGAGAACTGCTGCACGTCGGACAGACTCAAAGTGTCCAGCTTGCTGCGCAGTTCGGCGTATTCAATGTAGGGACGCAGCGGGTAATCCCCCAGTTTTTCCAGGCCTTCATCGACTGCACTTTGATCGCCGTTTTCGGCGGCGGTCAGCGTTGCCTTGAACAGGGTTTGCTGTTCATTCAGGGCCGCATTGACGGAGGTGGCGGGGGTAAGCATCAGGAGGGTGATGAAAGCGCGGTGCAGGTGCTGTCTCATCGCTCTATATCCTTTGGTTGGGACACCGACGCATCGGCCGGAAAAGTCTGTGACTAAGTTCAGTCTACTCTGCTTGAGGCCGGTTTTTTAGTGCTTCTTTTCATCTTATTGGGGTGGTTGAGGTAGACTAGCGCGTTTTCGCAAATATCGATTACTCAGATGGTGGCGGATGTCTCTAATCAAGTTTGATCAGCTCAGTTTAAGCTTCGGCAGTCGTGCGTTGCTGGATGAGGTCAATCTGCAGATTGAACCGGGCGAGCGGGTGGCACTGGTGGGGTTGAATGGAACCGGGAAGTCGACCCTGCTTAAAGTGGTCGCGGGTCATCAGCAGGCTGATTCCGGGCTTTATTGGAAAGATCCGGCGATTCGGATCGCGGAACTGCCCCAGATGCTGCCGGCGGCGGATGACCGTCTGGTCCGTGATGTGGTCATGTCCGGGCTGAGTGACGTGGTCGCGCTTCGTGAGCGATACGATGAGCTGGTTCATCAACACGCATCCATGCAGGAGCTGGAAAGGCTTCAGCATGAACTGGAAGCGCGTGATGGCTGGCATCTGGAACAGAGCGTGGAAGCGGTATTGGATCGCCTGAGCCTGCCTGGAGAGCGCCGGATGGCCGAGCTTTCCGGTGGCTGGCGCAGGCGTGCCGCACTGGGCGCTGCGCTGGTTCAGAAGCCTGACCTGTTGCTGCTTGATGAGCCCACCAACCACCTCGATATCGAAACCATCGAATGGCTGGAGGAGCAGATTCTGGCGTTCCGCGGTGGCGTGCTCTTTATTTCCCATGACCGGGCTCTGGTAGATCGGCTGGCGACGCGTATCGTCGAGCTGGATCGAGGGCGCCTGGTCTCTTTTCCGGGAAATTACAGTCGCTACCTGGAGCAGAAAGAGGCGCTTCTTCAGGAGGAGGAGCGAGCCAACGCCGAGTTCGACAAAAAGCTGGCCCAGGAGGAGCGCTGGATTCGACAGGGAATCAAGGCGCGCCGCACCCGTAACGAAGGTCGGGTCAGGGCACTTAAAAAGATGCGTGTGGAGCGTAGCGAGCGACGTGAACGCCAAGGCTCTGCCCAGTTCAACCTGGATGACGCGGCGCGCTCGGGCAAGCTGGTGGTGGAACTTGAGCATGTGTCCCAGTCGTATCAGGACAAGGTAGTTATCCGAGACCTGACGCTGACCATTCAGCGTGGCGATCGCGTCGGGCTGATCGGTCCCAATGGTGTGGGGAAAAGTACGCTGTTGAAAATCATGCTCGGCGAGTTAAAGCCGGAGCAGGGGCGGGTGCGTATGGGCACCAAACTTGAGGTTGCCTACTTCGATCAGCTACGCGGCCAGCTCGATCCCGAGAAAACCATTATCGATAATGTGTCCGGCGGTCGTGAAAGTATCACGATCAATGGCCGTGACCGGCACATCATCAGTTACCTTCAGGACTTTCTGTTCAGTCCCGAGCGTGCCCGAACGCCGGTCAAGGCGTTGTCCGGTGGCGAGTGTAACCGCGTGTTGCTGGCGCGGCTTTTTAGCCAGCCTGCCAATATGCTGGTGCTCGATGAGCCCACCAACGACCTGGATATCGAAACCCTCGAGCTACTTGAGGAGATTCTCCTCAACTATGAGGGTACCCTGCTGCTGGTGAGCCATGACCGCCGGTTCCTTGACAACGTGGTGACGTCTACATTGGCGTTCGAAGGTGATGGGCGGGTTGCCGAGTACGTGGGAGGTTATCAGGACTGGCTGCGTCAACGGCCTACCGCTAAACGCGAGCAGGAGGCGGCGATCGCTCAGGAGGGCGCCGGTGCGAGCGATCAGAAAGCGGTGGCGGGGAAAGAGAGCCGCTCCGGCGGTAATAAAAAGCTGAGCTACAAGCTCCAGCGCGAACTCGATGCGCTACCGGCTCAGCTGGAATCCGCCGAGGCTGAACTGGAGACGCTGCAGCAAGAGACGTCAGCACCAGATTTCTATTCTCAGGATCACGCCCACGTGGAACAGCGGCTTGAGGCGCTGCATGCTCAGGAAGCTGTCGTTGAGGGCCTGATGGAGCGTTGGGTTGAGTTGGAGGAGATGCAGGCCGGCGGTTAAGCCGGCCCCGGCAGAGCTGCGAGAGGTGGTTACTCCTCTTCCTCTTTTTTCTCCTTGTGCACGCGAACAGCCAGGACATCGCATGGAGCGCCATGCAGTACGCCGTTAGCCGTTGAGCCGAGCAGAAGGGCGAGGCCGTGGCGGCCATGGCTACCGACGATAATCAGGTCGGTTTCTTCGTTACTGGCGATGCGATGTATCTCAGTCTCGGTATTGCCGGTGACAACAAACTTCTTGTCGACCGGGTAGTCCAGCTGCTGGGCGTAGGTCGACAGTTTGGCACGGGCGTGTTCGTCCAGTTGCTCCTGGATTGTGGACAGGTCCATCGGAACATCGCCGCCATAGGCAAAGCTTAGCGGTTCCACGACATGGATCAGGCTCAGCTGTGCCTGATTCTGACGTGCGATCTCAACGGCGCGGTCGGACAGTTGAACGGACTCGTCTGAAAGGTCTACAGCGAGAAGAATGCGGGTGTAACGGGCCATGATAAAGGCTCCTTTTGACTGGTGCGCCAACGGGTAATGTCGGTCGCGAACAGATTTTCCACTTACAGGATAACACCATGAAATGGTTAATTATTAGTGTAGTCATGATGTCATTGATTGGCTCCGTGATGTGGGTCATGCCGACACCACGTCAGCGCTTCCAGGCTCAGCTCCGTCTGCGGGCCCGCCAGCTTGGATTTCAGGTCCAGTTGGTGAAGCTGGAACTGCCGCGAGCTACCGGTGAGATGGAGGGGGAATCCATCAGCGTTCCGGTTTATCGTCTGCCGCGCCATAATCTGAGTCGGGAGCAGAAAGAGCACTGGGTGCCCTGGACTATTTGCCGGGTTGCCACACTGGCAACGGCCGGTTTACCCGAGGGGTGGAGCTGGATTAGAGGAGAGGGGCGACTGAGTCCGGCAGCGCTCGAATCGATCGCGAAAGCGATCTCGGAGCTGCCTGACGATGTGGTTGCAATGGAGTCCACGCCGATTCACCTGAGTGTCTTCTGGAACGAGGGCGAAGGTCAGGCGTTGGAGCAGATAAAACGCGCATCGGAACCCTTGCTGGAGGCACGAGTATGACCGTTTCAGAGATGCCGGAGCTCACCATCGGGCGATATCGTCATTACAAAGGTGGAGAGTACGAAGTGCTGATGCTGGGGCGTCATTCCGAAACGGAAGAGTGGATGGTCATCTATCGCCCGCTGTACGGTGATCGTGGTGTGTGGGTCAGACCCTATGCCATGTTTGTCGAACAGGTTACGCTTGCCGATGGTCGCTCTGTGGCACGTTTTGAGGCGATTACTGGCCACCCAGATAATCATCAATAGAGTCGGCCAGGGCACCGGCGCCGTAATCGCGGCGCGGTTGTAGCTTGTCGATCTCGGCTTGCAGGCGATCCTGCAGCGGTTTTTTCTGCTGCTGCGGAACGGTCGCTCTCACCAGTACGGCTTTGGCATGTTTGTAGTGAGCCAGGGCGCCGTGTTTTTCGCCGGATTTGAGCAGGCGTTCGGCCTGGGTCATATGCGCTTCGGTAACCATGGAAACATTGAGCCAGTACAGCTCTTGTTGATAACTGCGTGCGAGCTGAGGTGTCAGGCGTCCTTTGTTTCCCATCTCCAGCAGGAGTTTTTCTGCGTAATTGAGATAGATCTGGGCACGGCGCACAGCACGGTCGCTTTCCAGGCCCTGGCTGCGCTTTTGAATACGATCGGTGCTCTCTTTGTTGCGGGCGATTTCGGCCATCAGGTCCGAATCCGGCGCTAATGCGCTAATCTCTTCGATGAGTGACATGGCGTGCTGATTGAGTTTGTCGACGATATCAGCGCGACAGCCGACTTCCTTGAGTATGGCCAAGGCGTTCAGGGTATGCTCCGATTGCTGTCGCAGCCATTTCAGGCGATCACTACGAAACTTGTTGTGCGCTTCCCGTGTGGTGACGACGTAGTTAACGGCCAGCGCCGCCAAACCGACACCGGCGATAAGCAGGACATAGATCAGATTGTCTGACAGCATCAACTTTGGCACTCTGAAAAAAGAGGATCAATCCTCCCAAGTATAAAGTTCCCCGGCCTTTTTTGCTAAGTTCAAGGTGGCAAACCTGTGCCGGAGATGCTCGCCGACAGTGGCTAAAGGTGGGTTGATTGCCAGCACCCTTGCTTGACCCGGGTACCGGCAACCCTTATATATGCTCGCAGATTCTGGGATGCCACCAGCAGTGAAGGAAACGCTTGATGGGTAAAACGCTCGTAATTGTGGAATCGCCGGCCAAGGCGAAAACGATCAACAAATATCTCGGCAGTCAGTACGTGGTGAAGTCGAGTGTTGGTCATATTCGCGATCTGCCGACCAGCGGTAGTGCCACTAAGAGCGATCCGAAGGAGAGGGCCAAACAGGCGGCGCGTACACGAAAAATGTCGCCGGAAGAAAAGGCCGAATACAAGAAAAACAAAGCTCGGGAGCAGTTGATTGCGCGCATGGGCGTTAATCCCGAGCAGGGCTGGGAGGCGCACTATGAGATCCTGCCCGGCAAGGAAAAGGTGGTGGATGAGCTGAGAAAGCTGGCCCGCTCCGCCGATGAAATCTATCTCGCAACGGATTTGGACCGTGAGGGGGAGGCGATCGCCTGGCACCTGCGTGAATCGATTGGTGGTGATGACAGTCGCTTTCGTCGCGTGGTGTTTAACGAAATTACCAAAAAGGCGATCAAGGATGCATTCGAAGAGCCGGGCACGCTCGACCTGAACCGGGTTAACGCCCAGCAGGCACGCCGGTTTCTTGATCGGATCGTCGGTTACATGCTTTCGCCCTTGCTCTGGGAGAAAGTGGCCCGTGGGCTCTCGGCCGGTCGCGTGCAATCCGTTGCGGTGCGTCTGATCGTAGAGCGTGAACGTGAAATCCGTGCATTTATTCCCGAGGAATACTGGGAGGTGCATGCCGACGCGCTGACTCCGGCTCAGGAAGCTCTGCGTCTCCAGGTGGTCAAGCAGGCCGGTGCAAACTTCCGTCCGAACGACGAAGCGCAGACCAAGGCGGCGCTGGCCCTGCTTGAGAAGGCAAGCTACACGGTGGTGAGCCGGGAAGATCGGCCTACGAGCAGCAAGCCATCAGCACCCTTTATCACCTCTACGCTGCAGCAGGCGGCGAGTACGCGCCTAGGGTTTGGTGTTAAGAAAACCATGACACTGGCGCAGCGGTTGTATGAGGCCGGTTATATTACCTACATGCGAACCGACTCAACCAATCTCAGTGCGGAAGCGGTGGAGTCCTGCCGCGACCATATCCTCTCGTCTTACGGCGAGGAATATCTGCCCAAGGACCCGGTTCGCTACTCCTCGAAAGAGGGCGCTCAGGAAGCGCACGAGGCGATTCGTCCCTCCGATGTGACAATGGAGAGCCAGAACCTGGTCGGGATGGACCCGGATGCGGTACGCCTTTACGATCTGATTCGACGCCAGTTTCTCGCCTGCCAGATGATGCCTGCGCGCTATCTGAGCACCCGTTTGCAGGTGGAGGCGGGGGATTTCGAGCTGACCACCAAAGGGCGTATTTTGAAGTTTGACGGCTACACGCGAGTGCTGCCGAGCAAATCCAAGAACGATGAAGACCAGGTTCTGCCTGATGTGAACAAGGGTGATAGCCTGAATCTCAAGGCTCTGGACCCCAAACAGCATTTCACCAAGCCGGCGCCACGTTATTCCGAAGCGAGCCTGGTAAAAGAGCTTGAAAAACGCGGAATCGGGCGGCCTTCGACCTACGCATCAATTATCTCCACGATTCAGGATCGCGGTTATGTTGAGGTACAGGGGCGGCGTTTTTATGCCCGTAAAATGGGCGATATCGTCACCGAACGTTTGAACGAAAACTTTTCCGACCTGATGGATTACAGCTTCACCGCACGGATGGAGGAGCAACTCGATGAAGTCGCCCAGGGCGATGTGGACTGGCACAAGCTGCTGGATCGCTTCTATGCCGACTTTGTAGACAAGTTGGAGCAGGCGCAGAGCCCCGAAGACGGTATGCGTCCCAATACGCCCACCGAAACCGATATCGACTGCCCCGAGTGTGGCCGCAAGATGATGATACGCACCGGCAGTACGGGCGTTTTTCTGGGTTGCTCCGGTTATAACCTGCCGCCTAAGGAGCGCTGTAAGGCGACCATTAACCTGATCCCGGGTGATGAAGTGGTCAGTGTCGATGGCGATGACGAGGAGGAGTCCCGAATTCTGCGCAGCAAACATCGTTGCCAGCTCTGCGAAGCGGCGATGGATTCTTACCTGGTGGATGCACAGCGTAAGTTGCACGTCTGTGGTAATAACCCGGATTGTCCGGGCTATGAAGTGGAGAAGGGTAGCTTCAAGATCAAAGGGTACGATGGCCCTGTGATCGAGTGCGACAAGTGCGGTTCCGAGATGCAGCTAAAAACCGGGCGTTTCGGCAAGTTCTTCGGCTGTACCAACAGCGAATGTAAGAATACCCGCAAACTGCTGAAAAATGGCGAAGTCGCACCGCCCAAGATCGACCCTGTACCCATGCCTGAATTGCAGTGTCAGAAAGTGGATGACACCTATGTGTTGCGTGATGGTGCCAGTGGCTTGTTCCTGGCTGCCAGTCAGTTTCCCAAGAATCGGGAAACCCGTGCACCTTTGGTCTCGGAGTTGATTCCGCATCGCGATGAGATTGATCCTAAATATCACTATCTCCTTGACGCACCTCAACAGGATGGAGAGGGTAATCCGGCGATCATACGCTACAGTCGCAAGACCAAAGAGCAGTACGTGATGTCCGAGGTGGAAGGAAAAGCCACCGGCTGGCGCGCCTATTTTGCCGACGGCAAATGGCGTGAGGAACACGCGCGGAAAAAGAAGTGAGCCCGGGAGGGGCAGTATGAGCGATATCTATCTGGCACGCACGAATCAGAAGCTTAGCTTCGTCCGGCTGCATCTCGATGCCCTGTCCCAGGCGCACAACTCCAACAGCTGGAATAAGCATGGGCTGATAGAATCCTACAACGAGTCGGTGCTGTTTCATTTGAAAGGTGCGTTAGAGGCGTTCATCCGCGAGGTCGGCGAGCGGTATGACCTGGCGTTGGAAGCGATCCATACGCCAGTTGAGCTTCAGTCCCAGCTGGAGGCAACCGGTCAGGAATCGCCAGAACTCAATGAACTGGTGTTGCTTGCCGGCCAACCAAACGGATGGCTGGCTAAGCTGGAGCGTGCTTATGCGGCTTGTTGGCAAGCCAGCGACAAGCAGGCCGGGCCTCAGCAGGGTCAGAGTGTATCCGAAATTCACGTGGTGCAGATCAATCCGGACCACGCTCAGGATGCCGATTTGCTGGCCGAGTATCGCGATTGGTTTGCCGAGCTTAACCGGCTGATTGAACGACTGCGTGCCGGGATGCAGGAGTGGTAGCTATTCAGGGAGCGTTGTCGCACCCGGATTGCACTTCGTCACATCCGGGCTGCGATCGATAATGTAGCCCGGTAACAGGCTAGCGTCCCCGCAATAAAATGCATTGCCCGGTGCTCTGGCTGGCGAGAGTGTATAAGCTTTCCAGTGCCCGGTCCTCGCCGGCGCGATGCCAGCAGATTACCGTTTCACAGGTGGTGCTTAGCATCGCGCGTGCCGTTAAATCCACCGCATCATGCTCTCGGTTCGGACGCAGAACCCAGACCTTCTCCAGATCGACCCCTGCGGCCTGCAGGGTTACGCGGTCCAGCTCGCCGGGCGGTGCCACCAGCGCAACCCAGTTCTGCCCACGGCTCAGGTGGGCGAGCATCGGTAACAACAGCGGAGTCAGAGGGGTCTCAGCACTGTGCTGAATGATCTCAGTAATCCCCCCTTGTGGCGTTCCGGTATTCTCCAGCGGACCTGCATTCATCGATTCTGCGGTGGAAAGCATGATGGTAGCCTCTACTTACAAATCTGCTCTTTGTCGGATGACTCCAACACCGAGACCCTCTATCTGAAGTTCCTGTTCGGAGAGGTCAATTTCAATCGGCGAAAACTCTTCGTTTTCGGCAATCAGATACACCATGCTTCCTTCACGGTGAAAGCGTTTGACCGTGACATCATCGCCAATCCGGGCTACGACGATCTGGCCTTCGCGGGCTTCCGGCGTCTGGTGAACGGCAAGCAGGTCGCCGTCCAGTATGCCTATATTCTTCATGCTCATGCCGCGCACTCTGAGCAGGTAGTCCGCTTTGGGGTGAAAGAACTCCGAGCCAATCGTGCAGTATTCATCAATATGCTGCTGGGCAAGGATAGGTTCACCGGCAGCCACCTGACCGACGATCGGCAGCCCTGAAGGCGCGCTTTCCGGCTCTTCCGGTAGCCTGATACCCCGGGATGTGCCGGGAATGATCTCAATGGCTCCCTTGCGGGCCAGAGCTTTCAGATGCTCTTCGGCTGCATTGGCTGAACGAAAGCCCAGTTCACGGGCTATATCGGCGCGGGTCGGCGGGTAGCCGGTGGCGTCGATATGGTTACGAATGCAGTCAAGTACTTCACTTTGTCGTTTTGTCAGTTTCATGGCGGCATGTCTATTTATACAGTATATGTAGTTTTATACAGTATTCTTGGCCCGTCAAGCAAGCGCTGTTTAACACCTCGCTCTCTTGCTATGATGCGCGCCAATATCGGGCGGAGAGCGAGTTTTGTTGGAGTCGACACTCAAAGAGGGGATACAGGGGGCCTACAGTCAGTTTTTGAAAAGCCGAGGGTTAAAAGCCCGTCCGGCACAGAAGCTGATGATCGCGCAGATTGCGCGTACGCTCGCGGGTATCGGTCTGGGAGAAAAGGGTGAAAGGCTCGGTGAGTCCCATGTGACCGCCGTTGAGGCAGGTACGGGGACCGGCAAAACGATTGCTTATCTGCTCGCGACCCTGCCTATTGCTCAGGCGCGCAAGAAAAAACTGGTTCTGTCCACCGCGACGGTGTCGCTGCAGGAGCAATTAGTCAATAAAGACCTGCCTGAAGTCGTTAAACACGCCCAGCTGCCGGTGCGCTATCAACTGGCGAAAGGCCGGGGGCGCTACCTCTGTGTCAATAAGATTGAACAGCGTATGGAGCGCCAGGGCGAGCTTGGCCAGATGGCGCTGTACGAGGATGAGGTTGCAGAAGTAATCGATCCGCGAACGCTGGATCTCTACCGGACCCTGATCGATAAGTTCGCCTCCGGACGCTGGGATGGCGACCGAGACAATCTGGCGGAACCGCTGGATGATGAGGTCTGGCGGCCTTTGACCAGTGATCATATGCAATGCAGTAATCGACGCTGCCTGAATTTTTCCAGCTGTCCGTTTTATCGGGCCCGGGAGCAGCTGGAGTCGGTTGATCTTGTTGTTGCCAACCATGATCTGGTGCTGGCGGATCTTGCGCTGGGCGGGGGAGCGATCCTGCCGGAGCCCGGCGATACGATCTACGTATTTGATGAAGGACATCATCTCGCCGATAAGGCCAACGGTCATTTTGCGTTCGCCATGCGTTTGGGTAGCAGTCAGAAGATGGCGGCGGGCTTGACCAAGCGCCTGAACGGCTTGTTGGATGACGCGGCGGGCGCATTGGTTCTCAAGGATCCTGTCGAGCGGATGGCCGGTCCCATTCGCGACTTGGAGTTGATACTGGAGCAGCTGGGTCCGGCAGTCGAGGGGCTGATGAGCGGCGATTCGCCGCCTGAGCGTTTGCGTTTTCCCGGCGGTCGGGTGCCGGAGGTGTTGATCCCGCTGTGTCTCGACCTGACCCGGGCCTGCGAACGGTTGCAGATGCAGCTGGAACAGCTGGTTGCGGTGTTACGCGAAGCGATGGAAGGTGAACAGTCCGAGATCGAACGAGCCGTAGCCGAGCGCTGGTATCCACAGATAGGATCGCTGTGGGGGCGTGTGCAGCAGATGAGTTGGCTGGCGCGCAGCTATGCCACCCCAGATGAGGAGGGCCGCAGTCCGACTGCGCGCTGGATCAATCGCATCGAGCTTGACCTGTCGCGTGACCTGGAACTGCGCAGTACACCGGTATCGGCGGCGGATACGCTGCGTGAGCACCTCTGGGAGGTCTGCTTCGGTGCAGTGGTCACTTCCGCAACGCTGACCGCCCTGGGCCGATTCGATCAGCTGCTCGAACAGCTGGGGCTGCCTGCTGAAACCGCCTGTGTCCGCCTGGAAAGCCCTTTTGATCACTATAACCATGGGGTGCTGGCTGTTCCGGCCATGCGCACCGATCCCAGCGATCCTCAGTCTCATACTGAAGAGGTCGCCGACTATCTGGCGCAGAATCTGCCCGCTATGGAGGCGGTGCTGGTACTCTTTACGAGTTGGCGTCAGATGCTGGCAACTCTTGAACGCCAGACTGAATCCATTAAGAATAGTGTGCTGGCCCAGGGGGCTTACAGTCGCCAGGAGATATTGAAGCGTCACCGGGCACGGATTGATGCCGGGGAGCGCAGTATTATTTTCGGTCTGGCCTCCTTTGCCGAAGGGGTGGACTTGCCCGGTGGCTACCTGACCGACGTGGTGATCACCAAGTTGCCATTCAGTGTACCTGACGATCCGGTGGACGCCACGATGGCGGAGTGGATTGAGCAGCGCGGCGGCAATGCATTTTCCGACTGGGCGGTACCGGCGGCATCAATGCGGCTGACACAGGCGGTGGGTAGACTGCTGCGTACAGAACAGGACTCGGGGCAGGTCACCTTGCTTGATCGACGGGTCGTAACCCGGCGCTACGGGCGGCAATTGCTGGATGCGCTGCCGCCGTTTCGGCGTCAGATCGCTAGCTGAACGTTTAGATAATTCAAAAGGTTAATCAGTTGAGTACAGAAGAGAACGCCAAGGCTACAGACACACAGCAGTCCGATCAGAATCGTAAACCACGCCGTCGCCGCCGTTCACGCCGGCCGCGCAACGATGCGCCCAAGCGTTGGACGCCGGCTCAGTTTCAGGTGCCGGTGGTGGAGGGTAAGAAGCGTTTCCACGATTTTAATCTGCCGGACGTGCTGATGCATGCCATCGCTGACCAAGGGTTTGAGTACTGTACTCCGATTCAGGCGGAAACCATCGAGCCTGCGCTGGCCGGTAAGGATATTATCGGCAAGGCGCAGACCGGGACTGGAAAAACCGCAGCCTTCCTGGTCGGTATTATTACCGACCTGCTCGACTTCCCGCTCGAGGGTGAGCGTAAACTGGCGGAGCCGCGTGCTTTGATCATCGCGCCAACCCGTGAATTGGCAATGCAGATCGCCTCCGATGCGGAAAACCTGTCTCGCTTTGCACGGTTGAACGTGGTTACGCTGGTTGGCGGCATGGACTACGACCGTCAGCGCAAGGAGCTGGCACGGGGGCCGGTCGATATTCTGGTGGCAACGCCGGGGCGCTTGATCGACTTTGTACGCGGTAAAGAGGTCGACCTCTTCCATGTTGAGGTGTTGGTGCTTGATGAAGCGGATCGCATGCTGAGCATGGGCTTCATCCCTGATGTTCGTACGATTATCCGCCAGACGCCGCGCAAGGGGCCGGAACGCCAGACGCTGCTGTACAGTGCCACCTTTACCGAGGATATCCTGCGTCTGGCCGAGCAGTGGACCGTGGATCCGGTGCGCATCGAGATTGAGTCCGAACACAAGACCACTGATAACGTGGCGCAAAAGGTCTTCCTCGTTTCCAGTAACGAAAAATACAACCTGCTGCGAAACTACCTGCGCGTTAACAATATTGATCGGGCGATCGTGTTCTGTAACCGCCGTCATGAGACACGTTCGCTGGCCGAGCGCCTGCGCAAGGATGGTATGCGTGCCGCACTGATGTCGGGCGAGATTCCGCAGAACAAGCGTGTAAAAACGCTGGAGGATTTCCGCAGCGGTAAGATACAGGTGCTGGTGGCGACAGATGTGGCCGGGCGAGGCATCCATATCGATGGCGTGACCCATGTTATCAACTACCAGCTGCCGGATGATCCGGACGATTATGTCCACCGCATCGGCCGTACCGGGCGCGCCGGAGCAACCGGCACCTCGATCTGTTTTGCCTGTGAAAATGACTCCTTCATGATACCGCAGGTCGAGGAGGAGACGGGCGTCAAACTGGAGTGTATTCATCCCGATGCGGAGCTGCTGGTTGAGCCAGACGCTGCCAACGATTCTTCAGCCAAGGATAGCCCGGATGCGGCGGAATACGGCGATAGTGCTTCAGAAGTACAGGGTTCAGATGTCGATAATGCCGACTCCACAGAATCGGTCACCGATGCGCCTGCCGAGAACGTGGCAGCACAGAGTGGCGAAGAGTCTCCGGTCAGTGAAGCCCCGGCCAAACAGGTAAACGTTGAATCCGCAGATCAAACCGATACCGAGAGCACGACGGGCGAAAGCGCTGAGGCGTCCGCGCCTGAGGCCGGTGCCGAGCCGGTAGCAGAGCCGGTTGACTCTCAGGCGACAGCAGAAACGTCTGACGAAGCAGCCGTCGAGCAGCAGGACGAGGAACCGACTGATAAGGCTGCTCCGGATGATCAGCAGGCGGTTGAATCAGATTCCGATCATGCACCGAAGGAGCGGATCGCACAGTCGCAGGACGCGCCTGCCGGCCGTCCGGAGTGACGGGGGGATAGAGTTGGATAAACATCGCACGCGTCGCATCAGTAATCTGCTGGCGATTATTATCAGTGCCTTCTTTGCGGCTGTGGGTGTGGCCGGCTTCCAGCGCACGGGCGATATGCGCCAGCTTCTCTTGTTCATCGCGCTGGCGGCAGTGGCGTTTGGTATTGTCAAACTGGCCTTTTTCGGTATCAACCGGCTGCTCGACAAGATCGAGTAGCCGGGTTGCACCTAATTGGAGGGAATCATGACCCATTCGACGCCGGTGGCGGTACTTGGCGGAGGTAGCTTCGGAACTGTGATCGCCAATATGGTGGCGGAAAAAGGGCTGGAGGTCCGGCTTTGGATGCGTAATGCCGAGGCCGCTCGGACGATTAACGCTGATCGTGAGAATAAGCGCTATGTGCCGGGTTATCATCTGGCGCCTACATTGACCGCTACCGCCGATCTGGCGGAGGCGTTGGCGGATGTCTCGATTGTCTTTGTGTCGGTGCCCAGTAGTGCGGTGAGATCCGTGGTCGAGCAGGCTCGGCCTTACCTGCACGAAAAGCAGATGGTGGTCAGCACCACGAAGGGGATTGAAGCCGGCACGTTCAGCTTGATGAGCGAGATTATTCGCGGTCTGCTGCCGGAGCTGCGCGTTGGTGTACTCAGTGGCCCCAACCTGGCCAAGGAGGTGGCGCGTCGCGAGTTGACCGGTACCGTTATTGCCAGTCCGGATGAGGCGCTGCGGGAGCGGATTCAGGGCCTGTTGCACAGCGCCTATTTTCGCGTATACGCCAGCAGCGATACCTTCGGTGTTGAGCTTGGCGGCACGCTGAAGAACATCTATGCCATTGCAGCCGGGCTTAGCGCTGCATTTGGCATGGGTGAAAATACCAAAAGCATGTTGTTAACCCGCAGTCTGGCCGAGATGAGCCGTTTTGCCGTTAGCATGGGCGCCAATCCGCTGACCTTCCTGGGTTTGGCCGGGGTCGGAGATTTGATTGTGACCTGTACGTCACCCTTGAGCCGAAATTACCGCGTTGGTTATGCGTTGGGTGAAGGGCGTACTCTGGCGCAGGCAGTTGAAGCGCTGGGCGAGGTCGCCGAAGGGGTCAATACCTTGAAACTGGTGCGTGAAAAAGCCGAGGAGATGGGAGTTTACATGCCCCTGGTTGCCGGTCTCTATGAGGTGGTTTTCAACAATGCGCCGGTCGAGGAGGTAGCGCGTCGTATGATGCTCAATGAGCAGGCGAGCGACGTGGAATTTGTGTTACCTCGGGATTGAACGCATGCAGGTGTTGGTGATGCGTCATGCGCCTGCTCAGCCGGGTGCTGATGATGATCCGCAGCGCATGTTGCTGGAGCGCTCCCGGACGCGTTTACAGCAGGTTTCAATAGAATTTGAGGCCAGGCTGTCCTCGGTTACCTATGTCGTTAGCAGCCCCTGGCGTCGGGCCCGTGACACGGCTGAGCTGCTGCGGCCGTTTACTCAGGCGGCCGCTGTTGAAACCACCGACTTGCTGCTGCCCGGCGGTGGTATTGATCCCCTTATGGCCCTGCTTGAATCTTATTTCGATCACTCTGTGCTTCTGGTTGGGCATCAGCCGTTAATCGGGCGCTTTATTTCTCAGCTCCTGGATGGACCATCCGCCGTCGCTTTGTCGCCTTCGCCCGGTGAAGCGGCGGACCTGGAGCTGGAGTGGCCCGCCGCCGGTCTCGCCCGGCTGCGACGTTGGTATCAAATTTAGCCATTTTCCGTCATTCTGAGTGAGTCGCGATTCGTTACTTGCTCACGCGCGCTGTGTGCGAAGCCGGGCGGGATGTCGTGAACTTTAAGGAATAACAATGGATGGAATGAATGCCAGGGAGCGCTCATTTATGGTGGGCGGTCGCCGTCTGGCGGCGCTGCAGTTCGGAGCGTGCAATGATGATCGTGGCCTGGTGGTGGCGCTTCACGGCTGGCTTGATAATGCGGCCAGCTTTCATCGCTTGGGTCCGGTTTTATCTGAAAAAAGGCCGTTACTGGCGCTCGATTTTGCCGGGCATGGGTTGTCGGACTGGCGCCCCGATGGAGAATGGTACGCGATCTGGGACTACGTGCGTGATGTGGTGCGTGTACTGGATCAGCTTGGAGCCGCGCCGATTCATCTGTTGGGTCACTCGCTTGGTGCCGCTGTCGCCTCGTTGGTAGCGGCAGTGATGCCGGAGCGTGTTCACTCGCTGGTCATGCTCGATGGCCTGGGCCCACTCACGTTTGAGGCCGAAGAATCCGTGGCGCGGTTTCGCAGCGCCCTGGCATGGGAGCGCGAGCCCAGGCCGGAGGCCGTGGCCTATGAGGAGCGCGAACGAATGGCGCAGGCGCGTGCCCGTGGACGTTTCCCCATACCGCTTGAATCCGCCCGGGTGTTGGTAGAACGGGCGGCGATGAAAGTGGAAGATGGATGGCTTTGGCGTCACGATCCACGCTTGCTGGCACCCTCGGTGGTACGCATGACCGAATCCCACGTCAGCTCTTTTTTTCAGGCTGTTGAGGCACCAACGTTGGTTTGTCTGGCTGAGCAGGGTATCGCCACTGAGTCCGGTCGTGAGCGGGTAAAACAGCTCCCCAATGCAACTGTGGTGAGTATTCCAGGCGGTCACCATCCGCACCTTGAGGTCGAAAATCTACCGGCTGTCGTACACTGTATAGAGAGGTTTTACTCAGGACTGGCAATTTGACCAGAGGGATAGAAGCGATGGAAACCTATACGCGTATTCGGCTCGGGGTACTGCTGTGCTGTTTGTTGCCGTTGTCGGTGCAGGCGGCGTTGCCGGAGTGGCTGGAGTCGTTTCCCCGCAGTCGGCAGATCCAGGAAGAGGTGCAGGCGGCACCCGATTATCGGGTGATGCTGGGACGGGTGCTGAAAATTAATGGCCTGATTCGCTCCGATCGGGAGTTGCGCCTTTCGGGTGAGTTGCAGCGTACTACCTGGCAACTGCCTGTCGGGCAGGGGCCGGAAGAGGGGTACCGTTTTATCAGAGATCAACTGCAGCGCGCCGGGGCCGATATCCTGTTTGAGTGCAGTGGTCGCCAGTGCGGTGCCAGTAATATCTGGGCCAACGATCTCTTCGAAACTGCCCGCCTTTATGGCGTGGACGAGAGTCAGTTTTACCTGGCTGCGCGGCGTGCTGACAGTTATTTGATGGTGTACACCATTCGTCGCGGCAATGGCCGTGTGTTCCTGAATGTGGACTGGGTCAGGGACTCCTCGTCTGGGGCCGGCGGGGATGACTGGCAGGCACGCCTGCTCCAGCAAGGGTATGCGGTTCTTCCGGAGTGGCCCGAGTCGCCTGACCGCACGGTACAGAGAATATTGGGGGTGCTTGAGCAGGACCCTGCCAGCCGGGTGTTACTGGTGATGCATCAGGCTGATCGTGATGTGGAGCTCAGCATACGTCAGACGCGTGAGCTGGCGAAGCGTCTGCGCGACTTGGTCATTGCGGAAGGTGTCGCGCCGTCTCGGGTTGAGGCCCATGGTGTGGGGGCTTTGGTGCCGAGCGTGTTGGGGGATCGTGATCAACTGGGCGTTCTGATTTTGAACCGGGAGGAGTAATGCCGACAGTCTCGCTGGTGTTGGGGGCGGGTGGTGCCCGGGGCTACGCCCATATCGGAGTGATTGAGGAGCTGGAGCAGCGCGGCTACGAGGTGATCTGCGTCGCGGGAAGCTCTATGGGGGCTCTGGTTGGTGGTTTATATGCGGCTGATGCGCTGCAACGCTATCGTGAATGGGTCGAGACGCTGGGTTGGGTAAACGTCGTTCGTTTGCTCGATTTGAGCTTTGGTAAAGGCACATTTCGTGGCGACAAGGTGTTTGCCAAGCTGCGAGAGATTGCCGGTGACCCGCTGATCGAATCGCTTCGCATCCCTTATACGGCGGTGGCCACTGATCTGCAGTCCAACAAGGAGGTGTGGTTTCAACGGGGCAGTCTGATGGATGCCATCAGGGCCTCGATCGCCGTTCCTGGCGTTGTAGAGCCGTTTATCACCGGGCAGCGCATGCTGGTGGATGGCGGTGTTCTCAATCCGTTACCGATTATTCCGACCGTGGCTGCCCATGCAGATTACATTATAGCGGTGGATGTGAACTGTCCGCGCTCGGCTGTTGAATTACACTTGGAGCGCGATGAGTATCGTTACAGCGCCTCTGCCGATATCGAGAAGTTGGGCCGGTTGGGGTTGTTGCTAACGTCGATGGAGGTGATGCAGACGGCGCTGACCAAGTACAAGATCGCGGGTTACAGTCCCGATTTAGTGGTTCGTGTGCCCAAAGGGGTGGGTGGGTTTCATGAGTTTCATCGTGCCACTGAGCTCATTGCAGCGGGTCGGGAACTGGCGCGCCGGCAGCTGGATGCCTTCGAGGGGCGGCTGCGGCTGCGCCAGGCAGAGTCAACCGACCAGTGACAGAAATTCATTGCGGGTGGCGGGATTGGAGCGGAAAGTGCCCAGCATCATCGATGTTTTCATCTCGGCATTCTGCTTCTCCACGCCGCGCATCATCATGCACATGTGTTGAGCTTCAATGATCACGCCCACACCCTGAGCGCCGGTCACCTGTTGGATAGCCTCAGCGATCTCTTTGGTCATGTTTTCCTGGATCTGCAGTCGGCGTGCAAACATATCGACAATGCGAGCGATCTTGGACAGGCCTACCACGCGTCCGGAAGGGATGTACGCAACGTGCGCTTTGCCGATAAAGGGTAGCAGGTGGTGCTCACACATGGAGTAGAGCTCGATATTCTTGACCAGTACCATCTCGCTGTTGTCGGATGGGAAGAGGGCACCATTAACCACCTCCTCCAGGGACTGGTGGTATCCACGGGTCAGAAACTGCATCGCTTTGGCGGCGCGTTTCGGGGTGTCTTTAAGGCCTTCCCGTGTCAGGTCTTCACCAAGAGATTCGATAATGGTGGCGTAGGCTTTTTCCATCTGCGGCTCCATCAGCACATGCTCAGTCTGGGTCTGTGGTTGGCGCAGATCGGAGTGCGCCGCCAAAAAGCGCGTAAGTTACGTGATTGCGTCAAGTACGTAAAGAGAGTCCGGGTCAGCGACTGGGTTTTTGTCGCAACAGAACATACAGTGCACCGGTTCCGCCATCCTGAGGCGCACAGGAACAGAAAGCGAGTACCTGGGGCAACTGTCGCAGCCAGTCGTTAACATGGGACTTGATCAGCGCCGGACTACCTGCATCGCTGCCGCTGGCTTTACCGTGCACCACAAGCACGCAGCGTAGTTTCCCATTGGCGGAGTCATTAATAAAGCGATACAGCTCCTCCCGTGCCTGATCCAGTGTGTAGCCGTGCAGATCCAGCCCCGCCTGCCAGGGGATATGGCCTCGGCGCAGCTTCTGCATCTGGCGTATCTGTACCCCGGGGCTGGCAAACAGCAGCTCTTGTTCGGATTCAATGATCTCCACCGCCGCCGTGGACAGTCCATCGACCACCCGCTCATGTTCCTTCTCGGCCGCTTCGCGACGATATTGCACGCTGTCGCGGGCCGGTCGTGGTGCTTTTTTGGTTAATCGGGCGCGATCCTGGCGCAGGCGCTTGACGCCGGCCATCGCCTCCAGGAACTGGCTGCGCTCCGATTTGCTGTCATCTGTCATGGCGTTTGTAACACGATTTCATTAACATGTGCGGCCTGAGAAATCCTTCCATTATCGGACGTGCAATGAATCTGGATCAAGCATCACTGCTCGATGAACTCGAAACTATTCGTGACTTCGTGCGCTTTGCCATGAGCGCTTTCCATGAGCAGCGTCTCTATTTCGGTCATGGAACTGACAACGCCTGGGATGAGGCGGTGCAGCTCGTGCTTAATGCGGTCCATCTGCCCTGGGATGCGCGCCCGGAGGTGCTTGATGCGCGACTGACGCGCAGTGAAAAGCGCCGGGTTCTTGAATATCTGCGTCAGCGGGTGGCAGATCGAAAACCACTGCCATATATCACCGGCGAAGCTTGGTTTATGGGGTTGGCTTTTTCCGTTGATGAGCGGGTGATCATCCCGCGCTCACCGATTGCGCAGCTAATAGAACAAGATTTTGAGCCCTGGCTGAGGCCGGGGCCCGTTCACCGGGTGCTGGATCTCTGTACAGGCAGCGGTTGCATCGGAATTGCCACCGCGCTGACCTTTGTCGAGGCCGAGGTGGATCTGGTTGATATTTCGCCGGATGCCGTGGAAGTGGCGCGCACCAACGTGGCTCGCTACGAGCTTACCGACCGCGTGCATGCAATCGAAAGTGATCTTTTTGCGGCTCTGGATCCCTCCCAGCCCTACGATCTGATTGTCAGTAACCCGCCGTATGTGGATGCATCGGATCTGGCGGGCATGCCGGATGAGTACCGGCACGAACCTGCGCTTGCCCTGGGTTCGGGGCAGGATGGGCTGGATGTGACCCGGCAGATTCTGCGCAAAGCGGGGCGCTACCTGGCTGATGACGGCCTGCTGGTGGTCGAGGTTGGCAACTCTGAGGTTCACTTGATGGAGCAGTACCCCGAGCTGCCCTTGGTATGGGTCGAGCTGGAGGCGGGTGGCAACGGCGTGTTTGTGATTACCGCCCAGGATTTGCGCGCCCACGCTGACAGTATCTGAAAGTCCCGCGTATGGGGCGCTTATGAGACAGGTTTGAGAATAGATTATGTCCGGAAACACTATCGGCAAACTTTTTACCCTGACCACCTTTGGCGAAAGTCATGGCCCGGCGTTGGGCTGCATTATTGACGGCTGCCCGCCGGGGATCGAAATCAGTGAGGCGGACCTGCAGCTCGAGCTGGACCGTCGTAAGCCCGGTACGTCACGTCATACAACCCAGCGGCGAGAACCCGATCAGGTTAGGATTTTGTCTGGCGTGTTCGAGGGTAAGACGACGGGGACCTCGATCGGAATGTTGATCGAGAATACCGATCAGCGCTCCAAGGACTACGGCGATATCAAGGATACATTCCGTCCCGCGCATGCCGACTACACCTACACCCAGAAATATGGCCTGCGCGATTATCGCGGGGGCGGCCGCTCTTCGGCGCGGGAGACTGCGATGCGAGTCGCTGCCGGTGCCGTGGCGAAAAAAGTGCTGGCTGGCTTTGGTGTCCAGGTGCGTGGTTATCTCTCCCAGTTGGGGCCGATCCGTATTGATGCGAGCCGCTTCGACTGGGCCGTGGTCGATCAGAATCCATTCTTCTCCCCGGATGCGGAAGCCGTAGCCGATATGGAAGCCTACATGGATACGTTGCGCAAAGAGGGCAATTCGGTTGGAGCGCGCATCGAGGTCGTTGCTGAAGGTGTGCCCGTTGGTTTGGGTGAGCCGATCTTTGACCGGCTGGACGCAGACCTGGCACATGCGCTGATGAGCATTAATGCCGTAAAAGGCGTTGAGATCGGTGATGGCTTTGCCGTGGTCGAGCAAAAGGGTACTGAGCATCGTGACGAGATGACGCCGGAAGGCTTTCTCTCCAATCATGCCGGTGGCATCCTCGGTGGAATCTCCACGGGGCAGACGATTACGGCCAGTATCGCGCTCAAGCCCACCTCAAGTCTTAGGCTGCCCGGGCGCAGCATCAACATTCAGGGCGAGGCGATTGAGGTGGTCACCAAGGGACGTCACGACCCCTGCGTCGGTATTCGGGCAACGCCTATCGCCGAGGCGATGATGGCGCTTGTGCTGTTGGATCATCTGATGCGTCATCGCGCCCAGAATGCCGAGGTAACACCGCCCGTACCGATGCTCTGATTACGCCAATGTGGTGCAGGAGGGCTTAATGTCCGAAAGCAAAAGCGACACGCTGAGTGCTGTATCGGCCCGTGGTGACTGGCCGGCCTATGGCGATCCCTCCCAGGCGCGCAAGGATTATTTTGTCCAGCGCGATGGCTATCGGTTTGCCGGAACGCATCTGATTATTGACCTCTACGGTGCCGCGGATCTCGATGACATCGACCGCATGGAGCTGGCGCTGCGCGAGGCGGTCGAGGCTGCCGGCGCCACACTATTGCACCTGCACCTCCATCATTTCACCCCCAACGGAGGGATCTCCGGTGTAGCGGTTCTGGCAGAGTCCCACATCAGTGTGCATACCTGGCCGGAGCGCGATTACGCAGCGTTCGATGTGTTTATGTGTGGCGCTGCCAATCCGGATATGACCGTACCGGTGCTGGAAGATCGCTTTCAGCCACGGGAGGTGCACGTTCAAGAGCTATTAAGAGGGAAGGTCGCGATTGATGAAGACACCCTGGTTCGTTGAAAAGCTGCACGCCGGTTACAGTCAGTCGTTGAGTATCGATGAGCTGCTGTTTGAGTCAAAAACGGCTCATCAGGAGCTGATGATTTTCCGTAATGCCACCTTCGGACGCGTGCTGACGCTGGATGGTATCGTCCAGACCACCGAGCGCGACGAATTTATCTACCACGAGATGCTGGCCCACGTGCCGATATTCGCCCATGGTTCAGTGCGCCGTGTGCTGATCATCGGTGGTGGTGATGGCGGTATGCTGCGTGAAGTGTTGCGTCATTCCGGAGTGGAACAGGTTGTTCAGGTTGAGATTGATCAGGCGGTGATCGATCTCTGTACCACCTATTTACCAAACCACTCTGCCGGTGCATTTGATGATCCGCGCGTTCAGATAGAGATTGCTGATGGTGTGGAGTTTGTTCAGGCGACTGGTGAGCGGTTCGACCTTGTGATCTCTGATTGCACTGACCCGGTTGGTCCCGGTGAGGTTTTATTTTCCTCGCCGTTTTATCAGGGTTGTAAGCGGTGTTTGAATCCCGGGGGCGTATTTGTCGCCCAGAACGGGGTTGGTTTTATGCAACCGGATGAACTGGTGGATACCCGGGGGCGTTTGGGGCCACTGTTTGCTGATCAAAGCTTTTACACGGCTGCTGTACCCAGTTACGCCGGTGGTTCCATGGCATTTGCCTGGGCCAGTGATGATGTCCGTTTGCGGACGGTACCTTTGGATCAGTTGACCCGTCGCTTTGCGCAAGCCGCGATTAAGACCCGCTATTACACGCCTGCTGTTCATCAAGCCAGCTTCGCGCTGCCGGCTTATCTGCTCGACTTGCTTGATGGTCTCTGAGGTCCCTCCGCGTCCGATTCCCCGGGTTCGGTTGTCAGGCTTCTACCTGTTCTATTTTGCGTTTCTGGGCGCGTTGGTGCCTTACTGGAGTCTGTATCTTCAGTCGTTCGGCTTTGGTCCGGAGGTGATCGGGCTGTTGATGGGGCTGCTTCATGCTACGAGAATTTTCGCGCCGTCCCTTTGGGGTTGGATAGCTGACCGTACCGGGCGGCGGATCTGGATTGTTCGCCTGGGCTCGTGCTGCGCCTGGCTGATCTTTGGGCTTATTTTCTGGGCCGAAACACCTCTCTACATTGCGCTGGTTACTGTCGGTTTCAGCTTTTTCTGGAACGCCATCCTGCCTCAATTTGAAGTGGTGACCCTGCGCTATCTGGGCGAGCAAAAGCATCGCTACAGTCGCATACGGGTCTGGGGCTCGGTGGGATTTATCGCCGCCGTCGGCGTTATCGGGTATCTGCTGGATTCTCTATCGATTCGGGCCTTACCGTTCATGCTGCTGGGGCTTCTGGTGCTGATCTGGATAAATACGCTGCTGGTTAATCAGCACGAGGGCTCGGTTGAACATGAGCCGGTCGGTAAGACAGCCTCCCTGAAAGAAGTGCTGATGCAGGGGCAGGTGGTCGCCTTTTTCCTGATCTGCTTTCTGGTTCAGTTTGGGCACGGTCCCTATTACAGCTTCTTCAGTCCGATGATGGAATCGCTTGGCTATAGCCGAAGTATGATTGGTCTGATGTGGTCGCTGGGTGTTCTGGCCGAGGTGGTGCTGTTTATCTGGATGCACCGTGTACTTGAGCGCTGGTCATTAAGAACGATTATGCTGGCGAGCTTATGGTTGAGCGTGCTGCGTTGGGTTGTGACTGCGTATCTTCCCGAGTACCCGGTGCCCATGCTGCTGGCACAGCTTCTCCATGCTGCAACATTTGGCAGCCTGCATATCGTTGGGATCACGCTGGTGCAGCACTATTTTCCGCCATCCACCCAGGGGCGGGGGCAGGCGTTGTTTTCCAGTCTTGGGTTCGGGGCCGGCGGTATGGCCGGTGCATTTGCGGCCGGTCTGATCTGGAATGTGGCAGGTAGCGAGGCTGCGTTTCTGGCGGCGGCGGTCGGGTGTCTGCTGGCAATAGTGTTGACATCAGTCTGGATTTACCCGGAAAAAGCGCAGCAAAATCAGTCATAACATTGTTTTGTGCTGGTGGTTATATACTATAGGTTGATAGTTGCTGTTAACGCTGCCGCAGCAACCGGGCGGTCCGTGTGGTTTGGCAGGTAGGCGAGGGGAGTCCGGTATGAAGTTTACGATCAATATCGACATGACACCCGAGGAGCTGCGACGCACTCTGGGATTGCCGGATGTCAGTGCACTGCAAGATGATATGGTGCGCCGCATTCATGAGCGAATGGATGCCGGTGCCGAAGGGTACGATCCGATGACGCTGCTCAAGCCCTATATGAGCTCCGGTCTGGGCTCTATGGAAGCGTTTCAGAAAATGTTATTCACGATGATGAGTCAGTACGGTCGCAATGACGATGACAGTAAAGGCTGATCCAGATCCGAGGGTGATAGTGAGTCAATGAAGGAGACAGACGTGCGTATTCTCAGGAAGTACACTAATCGTCGGCTGTACGATACCTCCCGCAGTTGCTATGTCACTCTGGAGGACGTCAAGCAGCTGGTACTCAATGGCGAGCAGTTTCAGGTGCAGGACTCCAAAACCGGCAATGACCTGACTCGCAACATCCTGCTTCAGATTATCAGTGAGCAGGAGGCGGAGGGGCATGGGACGCTCCTGACTAACCAGGTATTACAGCAGCTGATCCGCTTCTATGGGGATAGTATGCAGGGCATGATGAGTCAGTATCTGGAGCAGAGTATCGCGGCTTTTCTTGAGCACCAGGATCGGATTCGTGAGCAGATGCAAACGATGATGGGGGCGGCTAACCCGCTGACCATGATGAACCGCTTTGCCGACCAGAATATGGCGGTGTGGAATATGTTTGCGCCGCGTGGAGAAGAGAGTGAGGGCGCGGATCCTGGCGCGGCTTCTGCTGAGAAAAACGAAGAAAGTGAAACCAAGGACGGGTCGGACAAGGCGTGATGGTGGCTATCGCTGTCGGTTTATGCGTCACGCTCTTGCAACCAGTCATGGATCGTCAGCGGCACCTGCTTTAACGCTTTGCTGCTGACGAAGACACCGATGTGTCCTGCGCTTACGCTTAGCTCGCGATAATCGCTGCTAGCTGTCGCGTGCTCCAGTGCCCGTGAAGAAGACGGGGGCACCAGATGATCGTGTCGGCCCAGAATATTAAGAATGGGCTGCTGGATCTGGTTCAGGTCAACTCTTTTTTGGCCGATTAACACTGTTCCGTTGACTAGCCGGTTCTCGTGAAAGAACTGACGAATAAAGTTTCGGAACGCCTCTCCTGCCTGATCTGGCCCATCATTGATCCATTGCTCCATGCGTAAAAAGTTAAGCGCTCTGTCGCGGTCGCTCAATTGAGTGGGCAGGCCCAGATTTTTTTGCACGCCCAGTCGCATCGGCATCAGTGAATTGTAGGTATCGTTCAGCAGCTCGCCCGGGATGTTGCCGTAGGTATTCACGGCCAGGTCCACGTCAACATCTCTGGCCAGATGGCTGAGGGTGAAGTCGGGCGTGTGAAAATCCACCGGAGTAACCATGGTGATCAGGTTTTGAATACGTTCGGGATGCAGGGCTGTATAGCAAAGGCTGAACGTGCCGCCCTGACAGATACCCAGCAGGGTTATCCGGCCGCTGGGCGACTCCGCGCACACCTTTCGGACGCAGCTGTCCAGGTAGTCCTCGATATAGTCATCCAGGTCCAGGAAGCAATCCGCATCTTCGGGATAGCCCCAGTCGATCAGATAGACGGGTACACCCAGTGCAATCAGGGCGGCGATCAGGGAGCGGTCCGGCTGCAGGTCGGCGATATAAGGGCGGTTGACCAGCGCATAGCAGATTAATACCGGGGTTTGTACTGACGGTGCAGTGGCAGGCTGGTAGCGGTAGAGGCGTACCCTGTCGTAGTGTCCAATCTCCTCGCGGGGCGTCGTGCCCACATCAACGCCTTCAATGGCGCGCAGCGTTTGATAGCTCTGCTCAAGTCGGTCGTTGAATGTGGCCAGTTCCTCGCGAATCCGGCCCGGGTCGAGGTTCAGTCCTTTCATGACTTCTTGGTCCCGGCAGCCGATATTTGATCGCGCAGTGTGGCCCTGAGGTGCTCAACCTCTTCGCGCAAAGCCTGTATGTCGCCCATGTCCCTGCGCAGCTGGCGTATCTGGCGGCGTTGCTCATTCAGGCGCTGATAGATCAGTGTCATCTGATCTTCACTGGGGATCCCGAACTGACGTAGCTGTGCGTTACGGAATTGCTGCAGAGCTTGACGCAGTCCCATAACAGCGTTGCTGATTCTTCCGTGAGCCTGGCGATACTCGGTGGTCACGATGGTTTTGCTGTACGCATGCTCATAGGTGTCTACCCAAAGATCATGCAGCGACCCGAGCGTGTTGACGGGTGGATCGCAGTGCTCGATCTGCTCAAGAAAACGCGATGTGGCCTGCTGGTTTATGCCACTGTAGAGCGTGTTGTAGTCTCTCAGCGCCTGTTCATATTCGAGGAGGAGTTCTACGCCCTGACGTAACTGGGTCTGGAGCTGGTGACTGAGGCCGATTTGGGAGGGGGCGCTGAGCAGGCTTTTGAGTCCATGGATAAACGGGTTGTCCAGGAGCAGGTCATCCTGAAAACTGTGGGTCTTGAACAGGGCCCCGAGCTGTTCCGGAAGCTGCCAGCGATTAAGAATCCACTCCTGAGTCAGGCGGCGCAGGTGATCGTGGAAGACATTAATGAGCGCGCTGAGCTCTGCCTGCCGGCCGTGAAGCTCCAGGTAACCGATAACCTGTTGGGCAAAACGGGTGAACTCCACCGACTGTTCAGTGAGCAGTGCGACCAGTGATGCATGCTGATCGCTGACCGGTATTTCCGGCCCGGAGGTGAATGCTGAAAAAGAACCGTATCCGGCGCTTTCTGCGCTACCGGTTTCTTTATCCTTTTCAATGTGTTGCATCCACTGCTGCATGAATTTCAGCAGGTCCTCGGCCACCATCAGCTCCGTTAATGTGGGATTACCCGCGATCTTACAGTGCCAAACGGAGGCAAGCCAGTTTTCATTCGCCGCCAGCGATACGCAGCATGCGTACCAGCTCGCTTGCGGCGTTAGACAGGGTTCGGTCGCGGTGATAGATCAGCCCCAGCGGGCGCAAAATCGGCTCCCGGCTAAGCGGTATTCGGGCCAGTCCTTCATCGATCATGGTTTCGGGAAGCAGGCTCCAGCCCAGTCCTACCCGGACCATCATTCGTATCGTATCCAGGTAGTTGGTGCTGAGGCCCAGATTAGGCTTCAGACCAAGCTGCGACAACTGCTCCAGCACTAGTTGATGGGTAAAGGTGTTGGGAGCGGGTAAGAGGGCGGGATAGCGGTTAAGCAGCTCCAGGCTGGGATCCGGCTCTCTGGCTAGCGGATGGTCGTTACCCACCACATATTGCAGGGCGTCGACCCAGAGCGTTTCGGCATGGATCCTTGGATCGGCTTCCGGAGCCAGCGTGATGAGCGCGAGCTCCAGTTCGCCCTGAATTACATTTTCGTAGGCAACTTCCGATTCATCGAAGCGCAGGTCCAGCGCGACGCCCGGGTAACGACGGGCGTACTCGCGCAATATAGGCGGCAGCCGGTGCAGACTAATATGGTGACTTGCGGCCAGGGAGAGGCGTCCGCTTACCTCCCCAGACAGGTTTTGCAGGCTGCGAGCTGCATCCTGCAGCGCGTGCAAAATCTCCCTGGCCTGAGGAAGGAGGGTCTTGCCTGCTTCGGTGAGGCTTATGCTGCGACCGATCCGGTCGAACAGCCTGCAATCGACCTGTTGCTCGAGGTGCGCTATGCGTTTGCTGATTGCAGACTGAGTCAGAAAGAGTTTTTCGGCGGCCACCGAGAACGAGCCGCTGTCGGCGACCTGGACAAATGCGTGTAGTGTCGCGCTGTCGAGTTGAGGATTCATTGCTATTCCTGTTTGGAATGATTAAAAGGAAAATAATGAATTTGTCTACAGCAGGCAACTGCAATAGCATGGCCCCACTGTCAAAGCATACTGAACATGGGGACACAGCTGATGGCCGGTAAAACCCTTTACGATAAACTCTGGGACGCGCATTTGGTGCGCGAAAATGAAGATGGCAGCGCGCTGATCTATATCGATCGCCAGATTCTGCACGAAGTGACTTCACCCCAGGCGTTTGAAGGTCTGCGTCTGGCCGGACGCAAGCCCTGGCGGATCGATGCCAACCTGGCAACGCCCGATCACAACGTGCCCACCACTGAGCGCGCCGGTGGCGTCGATAAAATCGTGGATCCGGTGTCCCGTATTCAGGTTAAGACCCTGGATTCCAACTGTGATGATTTCGGCATTGTCGAGTTCAAGATGAACGATGCTCGCCAGGGGATTGTTCATGTGGTCGGTCCCGAGCAGGGGATGACGCTGCCGGGTTCCACCGTGGTCTGCGGTGACTCGCACACCTCCACTCATGGCGCGTTTGGCGCCCTGGCTCATGGTATCGGCACCTCTGAGGTGGAGCATGTGCTGGCGACTCAGTGTCTGATCGCCAAAAAGATGAAAAACATGCTGGTACGGGTTGATGGTGAACTCGGCGCGGGTGTGACCGCCAAGGATGTTGTGCTCCATATCATTGGCGTGATCGGCACGGCTGGCGGTACGGGCTGTGCGATCGAATTTGGTGGCAGCGGCATTCAAAGCTTGTCGGTAGAGGGCCGCATGACCGTCTGTAATATGGCGATCGAGGCGGGTGCCCGAGTGGGGCTGGTGGCGGTGGATGACAAGACCATCGAGTACTTTAAAGGCCGGCCGTTCTCACCCAAAGGTGAGCAGTGGACTCGTGCAGTAGAGGCCTGGAAAGACCTGGTCTCCGATGCCGATGCTCAGTTCGATCATGTGGTCGAGATTCGCGCCGAAGAGATCAAACCGCAGGTGACCTGGGGAACGTCACCGGAGATGGTTTTGCCGGTGGATGCGAACGTGCCCAACCCGGAGGCGGAGTCTGATTCGGTCAAGGCCGATGGCATTCGTCGCGCACTTCAGTATATGGGCTTGCGTGCTGATCAGAAGATCACCGATATCCAGCTGGATCGTGTTTTTATCGGTTCCTGCACCAATTCTCGCATTGAGGACCTGCGCGCAGCCGCAGAAGTGGTTAAGGGCCGCAAGGTCGCCACGACGCTGAAACAGGCGCTGGTGGTGCCTGGGTCCGGTCTGGTGAAAGAGCAGGCGCAAAAAGAGGGGCTCGACAAGATCTTTATCGAAGCCGGCCTTGAATGGCGTGAGCCAGGTTGTTCCATGTGCCTGGCTATGAACCCTGACAAGCTGGGACAGGGCGAGCATTGCGCCTCTACTTCCAACCGTAATTTTGAAGGCCGGCAGGGCTTTGGTGGGCGTACCCATCTGGTGAGCCCTGCCATGGCAGCGGCGGCCGCAATTGCCGGTCACTTTGTCGATGTGCGTGAGATGATGAACCAGTAACAGGAGCCCTGCAGATGAGAAAATTTACCAAGCACACCGGTATTGTCGCTCCGCTGGATCGCGCCAATGTCGATACCGATATGATTATCCCGAAGCAGTTTTTGAAATCGATCAAGCGGGCCGGCTTCGGACCGAACCTGTTCGATGAACTGCGCTACCTGGATGAAGGCCAACCGGATCAGGATTGCAGTGGTCGTCCGCTGAACCCCGATTTTGTGCTCAATCAGGCGCGCTATGCTGGCTCCAGCGTGCTGCTGGCCCGTAAAAATTTCGGTTGTGGCTCCAGCCGTGAGCACGCGCCCTGGGCGTTGGATGACTACGGATTTCGTGCGGTTATTGCGCCGAGTTTTGCCGATATTTTCTACAACAACTGCTTCAAGAATGGTTTGCTGCCGATTGTGTTGAGCGATGCTCAGGTAGATCAGCTGTTCCGCGAAGTTGAGTCCGTTGAGGGTTACCAGTTGACGGTCGATCTCGAGCGCCAGGTGGTGATTACGCCCAGTGGTGAAGAGTTCGCTTTTGAGGTGGATGGTTTCCGTAAGCACTGTCTGTTGGAGGGGCTCGATGATATCGGCCTCACACTTCAGCACGCGGATTCGATCAAGGCCTACGAAGAGCGCCGCCGTCAGGACGCTCCCTGGCTGTTCGATGCCATTCACAACTAAACGTGTCACAACGAATTACGCATTCAGGATTGGATTATGAGTAAAAATGTTCTGCTGTTCCCGGGTGATGGTATTGGCCCGGAAATCGTCGCCGAAGCGCGCAAAGTGCTCGAAACCGTCAATACGAAATTCAGCCTGGGTCTCGAGATGAGCGAGGCGCTCCTGGGGGGGGCTGCGATCGATGCGACCGGTAAGCCGCTGCCCGAAGACTCGCTGGCCGCAGCGAAAGCCGCCGACGCGATCCTGCTTGGTGCCGTAGGTGGCCCCAAGTGGGACACTATCCCCGATTTTCAGATCCGTCCGGAAAAGGGTCTGCTGGGTATTCGTACCGAGCTTGAGCTGTTCGGTAACCTGCGCCCGGCAATTCTTTACCCGCAGCTGGCACATGCCTCCACGCTTAAAGAGGAAGTGGTCTCGGGGCTGGATATTCTGATCGTGCGTGAGCTGACCGGCGGTATCTACTTCGGTAAGCCCCGTGGTGTGCGTGAGAAAGAGGGTGGTATCCGCGAAGGCTTCAACACGTACGTTTACGATGAAAACGAGATTCGCCGAATCGGTCGGGTGGCGTTCGAAGCAGCGCGCGCACGCAACAAAAAACTCTGCTCGGTGGACAAGGCTAACGTACTGGAAGTGACTGTACTCTGGCGCGAGGTCATGGAAGAGCTCAAGAGCGAATACCCGGATGTCGAGTTGAGCCATATGTACGTGGATAACGCCGCGATGCAGCTGGTGCGTGCGCCGAAGCAGTTTGACGTTATTGTAACGGGCAATATGTTCGGCGATATCCTGTCCGACGCGGCCGCCATGCTGACCGGTTCCATCGGTATGTTGCCGTCCGCTTCGCTGGATAAAAATGGCAAGGGTATGTATGAACCCTGTCACGGATCTGCGCCTGATATCGCAGGGCAGGGTAAGGCCAACCCGTTGGCAACGATCCTCTCAGCCGCTATGATGTTACGTTACTCGCTCGATCAGGGCGAAGCGGCCGATGCGATTGAGCAGGCCGTCAGCAAGGTGCTGGATCAGGGGCTGCGAACCCCTGATATTCTGTCCGAAGGCATGCGTGAGGTCAGCACATCCGAAATGGGTGATGCAGTGGTCGCGGCGCTTGGTTAAACACTAAGCCGTTGATCCCTTGCGCGGCTTCAGGCCCACACGGGTCAGGCTGAGGTCTGGCCCGTTTGCGTATCTGGCTTTTGGTCGCGGGTAATCAAGCTTAAAGCAACTCAATATTTGGGGGCACGAATGAAACGTGTAGGTTTTGTAGGCTGGCGTGGCATGGTCGGTTCGGTTCTTATGCAGCGAATGCTGGAAGAGAAGGACTTTGATCATATTGCTGAGCCGGTGTTTTTTACCACCTCTCAGGTCGGCGCGGCTGGCCCGGATATCGGCAAGGATATCCCGGCGCTCAAGGACGCACGCGACATTGAAGAGCTCAAGCAGATGGACGCAATCGTCTCCTGCCAGGGTGGTGACTACACAACTGAGGTGTTCGCCAAGCTGCGCGAGTCCGGCTGGGATGGCTACTGGATCGATGCAGCCTCCACGCTGCGTATGGCTGATGACAGCCTGATCGTGCTGGATCCGGTTAACCTGGATGTGATCAAAGACGGTCTGAGCAAGGGTATCAAGAACTACGTGGGCGGTAACTGCACCGTCTCTCTGATGCTGATGGGGCTTGGTGGTCTGTTTAAGGCGGATCTGGTGGAATGGATCAGCTCCATGACCTACCAGGCGGCATCCGGTGCCGGCGCGCAGAATATGCGTGAATTGATCAAACAGATGGGTCAGATCCATGCAGGCTCCGAAGCACTGCTGGCGGACCCCTCTTCAGCGATTCTCGATATCGATCGTCAAGTTGCTGAAACCATGCGCTCTGGCGAATTTGCCACCGATAACTTCGGTGTGCCACTGGCCGGTTCTCTGATCCCGTGGATCGATAAGGCCGTAGACCTGGGGCAAAGCAAGGAGGAGTGGAAAGGTTACGTGGAAACCAACAAGATCCTCGGTCTTTCCGATAACCCGGTTCCGATCGATGGCACCTGTGTGCGCATCGGTGCTATGCGCTGTCACAGCCAGGCGTTTACCGTCAAGCTCAAGCGTGATGTGCCGATGGATGAGATCGAGTCGATGATCGCCGAAGCGAATGACTGGGTCAGCGTCGTGCCCAACGAGCGCGATGTCACCATGACCGACCTGTCACCGGCCAAGATCACCGGTACACTGGGTATTCCTGTTGGTCGTCTGCGTAAGATGCGCATGGGGCCGGACTACCTGAATGCGTTCAGCGTCGGAGATCAGCTCCTGTGGGGGGCTGCTGAGCCGCTACGCCGTATGCTGCGCATTTTGATCGAAGGCTGATCACCTCGTTTGATCTGATATTCAGCCCGGCCCGGTTATAAACCGGCCGGGCTGTTTTTGTTTTTGTAGAGCGTATTTGACGAGCCGCGGAGATTTGTTTTCTCTAGCGGCGAGTTTAGCGAGAAGGTTAAAAACTGTGAATGTAACAATTATCGGTGTCAGTACCCTCAGTGGTGAAAATCTTCTGCAGATTCTGGATGAGCGTGATCTCACTGTAGATCGCCTGCGTTTGTTCGATAAGACCGATGAGGCCGGTCGGACTCTGATGTTCCGGGGTAAGTCGACGAAGGTCGCCTCCTATGAGGAGACTGAGCTTGGGCAGGATGCAGATATTCTATTCCTCGCAGACTTGGAGCTGCCTGAGGCGGTTCTCAAGGCAGCACAGGGCAGTGGTGCACTGGTTATTGATCTGTTTCCGGCGCGGCAGTCTGGTGCCGTACTGGTCGTCCCCGAGGTTAACGGCGCTGTGCTGGCGGATGTGGGACGCGGTGAGGTTGTCGGTTCGCCGGCACCGGCTTCTGTAGCAGCAGCGCTGGCGCTGGCTCCGTTGCAGGCCGAGTACCAGGTGTTACGTCTCAACGCCTTTGTAGTTCAGTCTGCGACAGCGCTTGAGCATGCAGGCGTGGAAGCATTGGCCGGAGAAACGGCCCGTCTGCTGAATGGCCGGGATGCCGAGGCGAAGCTGTTCCAGGATCAGTATGCGTTTAACCTGGTGCCGCAACCGGGGGATAAGGATCTGGGGGGGGGCAGTGCGGCTGAAGCGCGGTTCGTTATCGAGCTACGGGAGCTGCTTTGTGATGAGCAGATTGAGATCGTAGTCAATGTTATTCAGGCGCCAATCTTCTATGGTGTAATGGTGACACTGCAGGCTGAAACTCAGCAGGATGTGGATCTGGAAGCCGCTGGACGATTGCTGACCCGTGCGGACGGGCTAAGGCTGATACCCGCCGGTAAGGTGGCGACCCCTGTCGGTACCGCCGTTGGTAATGACTGGGTTCATCTCAGTGGATTGCGTCTGGATCCGGAGAATGCAAGCGGATTTGGCGTGTATGCCATGACCGATAATCTGCGTAAGGGGAGCGCCCTGAATGCGGTGCAGATCGCCGAACAGTGGCAAAAAGCGCAGGTTGGTCAATAAAACCGTAAAGAGTGTCCGTGTTATGCCGTAAACATACGTTTAGTGTGTTCTTGACCCGTGCCAAGGTTATCAATAATACTTGGCATTGACGCTGGAAAACGCAACTCTCTGATTTTTGTGGCATATTCATCGGAGGGCGCGGGCCATTAAGAGGGAATTAATCGATGCTGCGCAAACTTGCCTTAAGCCTCGCTGTCGCTGGGGCTATCAGCGCTACCCAGGCTCATGCCCTGGGGCTTGGCGAAATCCGAGTAAACTCGGCGCTGAACGAACCCCTGGACGCCGAAATCAGGCTGCTTCAGGTCCGGGATCTGTCACCACTGCAGATTCAGCCGCGAATGGCGGATATAGACGAGTTTTCGCTGGCGGGTATCAGTAAATCGCGTTTTTTGACTGACGTTAAATTTGATGTTCAGGTCCAACCGGATGGAACGGGAACGATTCAGTTACGCTCCTCCACGCCGATCAAAGAGCCGTTTCTTAACTTCCTGGTAGAGGTAAACTGGCCAAGTGGTCGCCTGGTTCGGGAGTATACGCTGCTTCTTGATCCGCCCATGTTTGATCCCTCTCCGGTTCCCTCCCGTATTCAAACCGCCCAGTCGACATCTGCTTCCGAGTCCGCGCCGTCGCCACAGCCTGCTGAGCAGGCAAGATTTGATACCGGCGCCAGGCCCGAGAATGTGTCCAATATCCGTACTCGGGTAGAGCCGGGCAGTGAAGTGTATGTGGACGTCGATGACACCCTGTACGAACTGGCCGTGGCCAACCGTCCCAACCGCTCGGTGACGCCGGAACAGATGATGCTGGCGCTGGTGCGTACGAACCCCGGCTCTTTCCCCACCGCAAACATTAATGTCATGCGTGCCGGTACGGTCATGCGCTTGCCGTCCCTTGAGGAAATTAATCGTTTGACGCCGGCTCAGGCTCGTCAGGAAGCGGCTCGTCAGACACGTGCCTGGCGTGAAGGGCGTACAACACCCAGTCAGGCACCGGCTGCTGATACTGCAGCGGCCCCGGATAGCGGCGAGGCGGGCGGTGATGCCGCCACGCCTGAAACGACTGAGCCGGATAGTCAGCTTAAAGTTGTGACCGCGGACGCTGAGGCTGCGGGTGATAAAGCGGCTCAAGAGGACGGCGAACAGCAGGCTCAACCCGCTGATGGAGCAGAGGCAGGCACACAGGCTGATGCCGAAGCTACAGCCGATTCAGCCGAGGGAGCCCAGATGGCTTCAGAGGAAGATCGGGCTGCGCTGGCTGCGCGCAACGAAGAGCTGGAAAACCGGTTGTTGCTGACCCAGGAATCGGTTGCCAAGATCGAGCAGGAAAACACCGAGCTTAACGGCAAAATCGATTCAATCAGCTCACAGCTCGACAAGCTTCAGCGTCTGATCGAACTCAAGGATCAGGAGCTGGCGATGATGCAGCAGCGCCTGAACCAGGAGAGTGAGCCGGAAAAAGGAAGCCTGCTTGAAGGCCTGATGAAATCGCCCGGATATTTATACGGTGCAGGTGGCGCGGTTCTTGGTCTTCTGGTTGGGTTATTGTTCGCCCTGCGTCGTCGCAAGAAAGGGGATGATGCTCCCGTCGCGGAGGCCGCGCCTGCGCCCAAGGAGAGCAAAGACTCTGACGCCATTCCGGACGTTGCCGTAGCCGCTGCGGCAACGGCTGCCGCGGGTGTGGCCGCTGCCGAGGCTGAGCAGGAGAAGGACGCCGAAGAAATCGAACAACCGGCTCCGGTTCCCGAAGCGGAAGCGCAAGTCGCAGATGATCTGGCAGACGATGAACTCGATGACCTGGATCTGGACATGGATATGGACCTGGATCTGGATGAGAGTGCGGCAACTGGCGAGCCGGGGCCTGAAGAGGTAGATGATTCGTTAGCCGAGGATGAGGATATCCCTCGAATCGAAGATGATGAATTCGATCTGGGAGTCGACGACGATCTGACTTCGGGCCATATGCCGTTGTCACAGATGGCTGCCAATCGCGCTGGAGCGACTGCAGAGCCTGCACTGGATGAGCAGCCCGGGGAAGAAGACTTGGATTCCGGGTTGGATGATATCCTGGGCGAGGAGACCGGGCAGGACTCCGAGGATGTGGATTCCGGGCTGGATGACCTGCTGGCTGAAACTGACTCTGCTGATGAAACGGGTGAGCAAGAGACAGCGGAAGGAGATGATCTGGAGTTTGCTGTCGATAGCTTTGGCGAAGAAGATGACGCCGAAGAGGATCGCCTGGATCTTCCCGATGACCTTGAGTTTGCAGTCAATAAGCCTGAAGCCGAGACTCCGGCACAGGACATTGCCGACCAATCGGACGAGTCTGAGGATGATGAACTGGCGGGTCTGGATTTTGCGGTCGATGAACCGAAAGAGGAGATCAAGCAGGTCCAGGAAGCCGAAGATGATGGCATGCTCGATGACTTTTTCGCCGAAGAGGCAGTGGATACCGAAGATGAATTCGCGCCGCTTGATGAAGTCAGTGACGAAGAGGTGGAGCCGCTGACCGAGGAGAGCGTTGAGGTCGATACGGACGACAAATACACCGGTCTGGATCAGGTTTCTACCAGCGAAGATGACAGCTTTGAAATGGATGACGATCTGGAAGCGATGCTCCAGAGCGCACCGGATGAGGATGAAGAGGAGCCCGAGGAGGCGGCACAGCAGTCAGAGGAAGTGGGTGATCAAGATGATCTCGATGCGCTGTTAGCTTCGTTTCAGCCGGACGATGATGAGGCTCCAGTGGAGCGTAAGCCTTCGCCGGGTGAGCGTGTCGAAGAGGAGCTTACAGCCAACATCGCCCACGATCTGGAATCGGATCTGGATTCCGAGATCGACGATCTGCTAGGCTCCACGGACGATGATATCGCTCTCGAGGAAGAGAGTTCAGAGGAATCCAGTGACAAGGAAGACGACCCGATGGATGCACTTAACCTGCTGGAAGGCGCTGACGAGATTGAGACCAAACTTGATCTGGCCCGTGCATACATTGAAATGGATGACACTGATGGGGCTAAAGATATCCTCAATGAAATCATGGAGGAGGGCAATCACTTCCAGCGCCGGGAAGCGCAGCGGTTACTAGAGGATATGAACTGAATCGATGATCAGTCATGAGTCAGACCAGAGGGCGACAGAGGTCGCCCTCTTTCGTTATGCGGCCGCGGTTGAGTATGCCGGCGCCAATTATAATGGATGGCAGGCGCAAAGCGGCGATAATGTGCGTTGTGTTCAGCTTGAAGTCGAGCGAGCGCTATCCCGGGTGGCTAACCATCCGGTAACGGTCATCTGTGCGGGGCGCACCGATGCGGGGGTTAGCGCCAGTCATCAGGTTATTCATTTTGACGCCCGGGTCGAACGTCCGGATCGGGCCTGGTTGATGGGCGGTAACACCTATTTGCCGGATGATATCGCCTTGCTTTGGATTCGCAGGGTGGATGACCAGTTTCACGCGCGGTTTTCGGCACGGGAGCGGCGCTATCGGTATTTGATTTATAGCGCCCCGGTGAAGCCTGCGCTTTTATCCCGCGGTGTAACCTGGACCTACAAGCGTCTGGAGTTGGAGCGGATGCAGGCCGCTGCAAATCATCTGGTAGGCGAGCATGATTTTACCTCCTACCGGGCGGTTGCCTGTCAGGCTCACAGTCCGGTGCGAGAGGTGAAAGAGCTGAATGTGTATGCGAGCGGTGCGCTTATCGTGATCGACATCCGTGCCAACGCATTTTTGCACCACATGGTGCGTAATATTGCGGGCGTACTGATGAAAATTGGCTGCGGTGAAGCGGATCCCGATTGGGCGCGTGAAGTGCTGGAGGCCCGGGATCGCCGAAAAGGCGGTGTGACTGCGCCGCCCTGGGGGCTCTACTTTGTGGATGTGGGCTACCCGGAAGTATTTGACCTGCCGCGATCGTCATTGGGGCCCTATTTTTTATCTGCCGGTCAGACTGACGCTTCCACCATGCTTTGATAGAATTGAATCCTTTCTACCTAAGGCTGGAGAGCGTTTGTGACGCGGGTTAAGATCTGTGGCATTAGCCGTCTGGAAGACGCCCAGGTGGCTGTTGAGGCGGGCGCTGATGCGATCGGCTTTGTCTTTTACGAGGCGAGTCCACGCGCAGTCACGCCAGAGCAGGCGCGGGACATAATTGCACGCTTGCCGGCGTTTGTAACGACCACCGGGTTATTCGTGAACCCGGAGCCGGAGCTGGTTGAGCACGCGTTGACGGCCGGGATCGATCTTATTCAGTTCCATGGGGATGAGCAGGCCGGGTTTTGCGAAAGTTTTGGCCGCCCCTGGATCAAGGCTCTACGGATGAAAGAGGGTGTCGATATTGCCGGTCTAGCGGCGCAGTATGCGCTGGGCCGGGGCATCCTGCTTGATGCCTATCGTCCGGGTGTGCCGGGGGGGACCGGAGAAACCTTTGATTGGGAACGGATCCCGGCGCATATGCGGTCGAAGATAATCCTCGCCGGAGGCCTGACGCCGGACAATGTGGCTCAGGCTGTCAAACAGGTACAGCCCTACGCGGTTGACGTCAGTGGTGGGGTGGAGCAGTCAAAGGGTATTAAGGATGCAGAGTGTATCAGTGCCTTTATGAGTGGTGTGCGTCTGGGTGATAGCGAACGTCACCGATAATACCCGGTGATAACGACCAGAGATCTATTTCCGGTTGCGGCCGGTGAGAATGAAAGAATCAGGAAAGGGTAGCAATGAGCAACTGGCTTGAAAAAATCGTACCGTCTCTCGTGCGCAGTGAAAAGAAGCGTAGCAGTATTCCCGAGGGATTGTGGGATAAGTGCCCCAAATGTGAGGCCGTGCTTTACCGTCCGGAGCTTGAGAAAAACCTGAACGTTTGCCCTAAATGCGATCATCACATGAGGCTGATGGCGCGTCGCCGTCTTGAGCTTTTTCTGGATGAGGGAACCGGACAGGAACTCGCAGCTGATGTGGAACCGGTCGATCGGTTGAAATTTCGCGATAGTAAAAAATATAAGGATCGCCTGGCCGCCGCGCAACGTGATACCGGTGAGAAGGATGCGCTGATCGCCATGCGCGGTGAGCTCGAGGGGATGCCTGTAGCTGCGGTCGCGTTCGAATTTCGCTTCATGGGTGGTTCTATGGGCGCGGTGGTAGGAGAGCGTTTTGTGCGTGCCGCCACTCTGGCGCTGGAGGAGCGGAGGCCTCTGATCTGCTTTTCCGCATCCGGCGGTGCTCGTATGCAGGAGGCACTGATCTCATTAATGCAGATGGCGAAAACCAGTGCAGCGCTCGAACGTTTGCGTCGTGAAGGTATCCCGTTTATCTCCGTTTTGACTGACCCGGTTTACGGTGGTGTATCCGCCAGTCTTGCCATGCTGGGCGATCTGAACGTGGCTGAGCCGGCGGCGTTGGTTGGCTTTGCCGGTCCCCGTGTTATCGAGCAGACGGTGCGTGAAAAACTGCCGGAAGGCTTCCAGCGCAGCGAATTTCTGCTTGAACACGGCCAGGTCGATATGATCATCACCCGCCGTGAAATGAAGCCGCGTCTGGCGTCGATCCTGCGCAAGCTGATGCATGAGCCCGCCGCCTGAGTGCCCACCGATATTTGCACCGGCTCCTGGCCGGTGCAACAAGCCCCTGGAAAACAGATGTTGAGTGATTATCCGAAAAGTCTGGCCCAATGGCTGGAGCGGATCGAAGCCTGTCATCCTGAAGAGATTGAGCTTGGGCTGGATCGCGTTAAAGCTGTCTATGATCGGTTGGGGATCGAGCTTGCCAACAGTCGCCGCGTGGTTGTGGCCGGCACTAATGGGAAGGGATCCACACTGACGATGATGGAGTCGATTGCTCGTTGTGCCGGGGTGACCACCGGAGTTTATACCTCGCCTCATTTTTTGCGTTACAACGAGCGCGTACGTATCAACGGTGAGGAAGTGGATGATGCGCTTCTGTGTCGTCAGTTTGAAAAGATAGAACAGGCGCGGGGCGATATTGAGCTCACCTATTTTGAGTACGGTACGCTGGCGGCGTTGCTCTGTTTCGAAGAGGCGCAGCCGGAGCTGCTTTTGCTGGAGGTTGGGCTTGGCGGTCGTCTGGATGCGGTCAATATCGTTGATGGCGACTTGGCGATTATCACCACGATCGCACTGGACCATACCGACTGGTTGGGGCCGGATCGCGATTCCATAGCCAGGGAGAAGGCGGGCATCATGCGTGCCGGTAAACCGGCGCTTATCAGCGACTCCGATCCGCCCCAGGCACTGTTTGATATTGCCGATAAGACCGGCGCCAAAGTCCTCTGTCGTGGGCGTGATTACCTGGGTAAATCGTTACCGGATAGCTGGGACTGGGAGGGTGTCGATCAGCTGGGTGAACGTTTCGCTATCCGTGGGCTGCCCAAACCCTCTTTGCCCCTGGTCAATGCCGTTACTGCGTTGCAGGCGCTGCAACTGCTGGGATTTACCATAGGTTCTCAGGCGATTCATTCCGGTTTGCGCCGCGCTCAGATGACGGGGCGGATGCAAAGGATTACGCTGCCTGAAGGGGCGGCAATACTCGATGTCGCGCACAATCCTGAAGCGGCGGCTTACCTTGCGGGTTATCTGGAGGCGAACCCGGCCGAGGGGCAGACGCATATGGTTTTGGGAATGCTCAAGGACAAGGATATGGCGTCGGTCATAGCAGCACTGTCAGCGCAGATATCGAGCTGGTATTTCGCCTCGCTTCCGGGTGCCCGGGGGACTGAGGGGGCAGCTCTGGCTGAGATCGCCCGGCGCGAAGCATCGGTTATCGGTGAGGCCCATGACTCGGTTGCTCAGGCGCTCGCGCACGCCCGCGCATCAATGCAAAAAGGGGATCGGGTTGTCGTCGCTGGGTCATTCTTTACTGTTAGCGAGGCGCTCGATGCGCTTGAGTTGAGAGGCTGAGCCATGCAGCCGGAGATGAAGAAACGTTTGCTGGGTGCCTTTGCGCTTTTGGTTATCGGTGCAGCCGTGCTGCCGCTGGTGTTCGACGGAGCGGGGTACCGGGAGCGTCATCTTGAGAGCCGTATTCCGCCTGGACCCGATACGGCCGAATGGGTCGATGTCGAGCCGACCAGTCGTGAGCTGCCTGATACCCGGATGCCGGCGGAGCCAGCAGGCGCACCGGTGGTGTCAGTGCCGGTGGAGCCGGTTCAGGAGGTTGTCGAGCGAGCCAAGCCAGATATCGAGCCAACCGAGGACACTCCCCAGCTGGATCAGGAAAACGTTCCTGTGGCCTGGACGCTTCAGCTGGCAAGCTTTCGTGACGAAGCTAACGCCAAGGCGTTGCGCACCGAACTGCTGGATGCCGGCTATAAGGTTTACATCCGTCATATCTCCGGGCTGGTTAAAGTTTTTGTAGGTCCTGAGCTGCAGCGTACCCGTCTCGAAAGCCTGCAGGCGGCGCTGAAAGAGGAGTATTCCCTGGACGGCATAGTCGTGCGTTTTACCACGCAATGATGCCGCTGTCGTTGGGTTCTGTCTGGCGCTCTGCTAGAATGCGCGCTGTTTCAAAGGGTAGTTACGACAGATGAACTGGGCCGACTGGGTCATTATTGCGATTATCGCTATCTCGAGTCTTCTGAGCTTGAAGCGCGGTTTTGTCAAAGAAGCCGTGTCTCTGGCCTCCTGGGTGGCCGCCTTCATTGTCGCCCGGCTGTTCTCCGCCTCCCTGGCGGTGATTCTCGAGCCCTATATCGAAACAGTCTCGCTCCGGCTGCTGGCCGCCTTTGCTATCCTGTTTGTTATTACGCTGATAGTGGGGGCGCTGGTCGGTATGCTGTTCAGCGCTCTGGTTTCCGCAACCGGCCTCAGTGCCACCGACCGCGTTCTGGGCATGGGCTTTGGCGCGGTCCGGGGCGGTTTGGTTGTCGTTGTTATCGTTGCACTGTTGGGCATGACTCCGGCCGTGCAGGATCACTGGTGGTTGGATTCCAGCCTGATCCCCCACTTTGTTCTGCTTGAGGGCTGGACTCGCGCCGTGGCATCGGACGTCGGTCAGATGATCTGGAATGTCGGGCGCTAATCTCTTCGCAAAACCACAATGTTCCTTCTGAGGTGAACTGAATGTGCGGTATCGTCGGCATCGTTGCCAAATCCTATGTTAATCAGACCATCTTCGATGCGCTGACGGTGCTTCAGCACCGGGGGCAGGATGCGGCGGGTATGGTCACCTGCGAGGGGAATCGCTTTTTTCTGCGTAAGGATAATGGCCTGGTCAACGAGGTGTTTCGCACCCGTCACATGAAGCGGCTCGAAGGCAACATGGGGATCGGGCATGTCCGTTACCCGACGGCCGGGAGTTCGAGTTCTGCTGAAGCTCAGCCGTTCTATGTGAATTCACCCTACGGAATCGCACTGGCCCATAACGGCAACCTGACCAACACCGAACAGTTGGCCGATGAAATCTTCCGTTCCGATTTGCGTCATATCAACACCACGTCCGATTCTGAGGTGCTGTTGAATATCTTTGCCCACGAGCTGCAGGCCATGGGCAAGCTGCGCCCGAGTCCGGAGGATATTTTCAAGGCGGTGAAGCGGGTGCATGAGCGTTGCCAGGGTGGCTACGCTGTTGTTGCTATCATTACCGGCTACGGCATTGTCGCGTTCCGCGACCCCTGCGGTATTCGTCCGCTGGTGTATGGCAAGCGTGAGACTGAGGCCGGTGTTGAGTATATGGTCGCCTCCGAGAGCGTTGCGCTGGATACCTCGGGGTTCCTGCTGGAGCGTGATATCGAGCCGGGCGAGGCGATTTTTATCGATACGCACGGTCAGGTTTTCACACAGAACTGTGCTGAAAAGACCAAGCTGGCACCCTGTCTGTTTGAATATGTTTACCTGGCACGCCCCGACTCGATTATCGACGGTATTTCAGTGCATGAGGCGCGGATGGAGATGGGGATTAAGCTGGCGGACAAAGTGCGTCGGGAGATGCCCGAGCATGATATCGACGTGATTATTCCGATTCCCGATACCAGCCGTACCGCCGCGTTGGAGATGGCTAACAGCCTCGGTGTGAAGTTCCGCGAAGGGTTTATCAAGAACCGCTATATTGGCCGTACGTTTATTATGCCGGGACAGACCCAGCGGAAGAAGTCGGTGCGCCAGAAACTAAACCCGATTCAGGGCGAGTTCAAGGACAAGGTTGTGATGCTGGTGGACGACTCCATTGTGCGGGGGACTACGTCCAAGCAGATCGTCCAGATGGCGCGGGAAGCCGGTGCGCGTAAGGTCTACTTTGCCTCGGCAGCGCCTGAAGTGCGTTATCCCAATGTGTATGGTATCGATATGCCCTCGGCCAGCGAGCTGGTAGCCCATGGCCGCACCGCCGACGAAATTGGCAAATATATCGGGTGTGACTGGATGCTGTACCAGGATCTGGATGACCTGAAAGACTCTGTCACCAAGTACAATCCGGTGATCACCGAGTTTGATACCTGTGTATTTGACGGCCTCTACGTGACCGGAACGGTCTCGCCAGGCTATCTGCGCCGCCTTGAAGAGAAGCGCAACGACGGCGCGAAGTCAGCGGCAGATGGCAAGCAGGTTGGCGATAATGAGTCGGCTGATCTGCTCAGCCGCATAGAGTAAAGGATCCTCGGATGAGCAAAGGCTTTGAAAACCCCTCCCGCGTGCAATTTGACCCCGATGGGTATGCCACTGATACGCTGGCGTTGAGAGCGGGGCAGTCGCGCACGCCGGAAGGTGAGCATTCGGATCCGATCTATCCGACATCCAGTTTCGTTTTTTCGTCAGCGCGGGAAGCTGCAGCGCGTTTCGGGGGAGAAGAGGCGGGTAATATCTACTCTCGCTTTACCAATCCAACGGTGCGCGCCTTCGAGGAGAGAATCGCGGCAATGGAGGGCGGTGAGCGTGCGGTTGCGACGTCCTCAGGTATGGCCGCGATTTTAAGCCTGGGCCTGGCCCTGCTGAAGCAGGGCGATCATGTGGTGTGCTCGCGCAGTGTTTTTGGCTCTACAGTCTCGCTGTTCGACAAGTACCTCAGCCGGGCCGGGATCACCACAACCTATGTGGACCCGACAGACCTTGATGATTGGCGAGCGGCGATAGGGCCGGCAACCAGGATGTTGTTTCTGGAAACTCCGTCTAACCCCCTGGGCGAGCTCACCGATATCGCTGCCGTGGCGGAGATCGCCCATGCCAACGATGCATTGCTTGTGGTCGATAACTGCTTCCTGACGCCGGTACTTCAGAAGCCGCTGGCGTTGGGGGCGGATATTGTGATGCATTCGGCGACCAAATATATCGACGGTCAGGGCCGCTGTGTGGGCGGTGTTGTGGTGGGTCGTCAGGCTGAAATGGAAGAGGTGTTCGGCTTCATCCGTACCGGCGGTACCTGCATGAGTCCGTTCAATGCCTGGGTATTCCTGAAAGGGTTGGAAACGCTCCCACTGCGGATGCGCGGACACAGTGAGAGTGCGCAGATTCTTGCGCAATGGCTGGAGCAGCAGGCGGGTGTTGAACGTGTCTTTTATACCGGTCTGGAAAGTCATCCCCAGCATTCACTGGCATGCCGCCAGCAAAACGGATTTGGCGGTGTTCTCTCGTTTGAGGTCAAAGGTGGTCGGGATGCCGCGTGGCGGTTTATAGATGCGACCCGGATGATCTCCATTACGGGGAATCTGGGTGATGCGAAAACCACGATTACCCATCCGGCAACTACGACCCACGGTCGGATGACGCCGGAGGATCGTGCTCGTGCCGGTATTCGTGACAACCTGATTCGTGTTTCAGTCGGGTTGGAAGACCTGGATGATCTAAAACAGGATCTGTCACTGGGACTGGCTCAACTCTGAGCATCATACAGCCGCACAACCTGATGAATCGCTCCGTGAGCGCTTCTCACGCTGTTCTTTAATACCAACTGGTCCACCAGAAGACTCGCTGGTGAGTCCAGTAAGCAGGTTTCCACCTGAGACAGCGTGGTTGCGCTCCATGGCTCCTTGCTTCGTCCTATCGTGACATGGGGCGTGAAGGGATGGGTGTCGTCGTATTCAACCTGAGCCTGCGTCAATGCTTCAACCACTTCTCGCTGCAGGTGTTCTAGAGCCTCGGTGTTGGCGGAACCGATCCAGAGTATGTGGTCGCCGAAGGTACCGATTCGATCCAGTGATAATGTGAAAGGTTCGAACTGAATCAGAGACAGCGCCTGGTCCAGCGCAGGCATTCTGTGTGCCTCCAGCTTGCCAATAAACGCCAGCGTCATATGCAGCTGTTCAGGTGGGCTCCAGCGGACCTCCGGAATATGGGGCAATTGTTCTCCAATCCGGTCTTGCAGGCTTTCCGGTAGATCAATAGCGATAAACAGGCGTAGTGAAGTGGACTGGTCCGACATTTCGAGGCCCTGGAGTAGATAGAGATATGCGAATAGTTCTAGCGCCGATGGAGGGCGTTGTCGACTACCGTTTGAGAGCGCTGCTCAGCGCTGTCGGTGGTATCGACCAATGTGTGACCGAGTTTATTCGGGTCTCGGATCGATTACTGCCCCCATCCGTCTTCTACCGACTGGCGCCTGAACTCAAGACCGGTGGCAAGACCGAATCCGGCATACCGGTGATCGTACAGCTTTTGGGCAGTGATCCCAATGCGATTGCGGAAAACGCCGCGCGAGCCGTTGAGCTGGGCGCGCCGGGTATTGATCTTAATTTCGGCTGCCCGGCCAAAACGGTAAACAAGAGTCGCGGTGGTGCCGTGCTGTTGGATGAGCCGGATACTATCCACCGTATACTCTGTGCAGTTCGTGCCGCGGTTCCCGACTGTGTTCCGGTCAGTGTCAAGATGCGCCTGGGTTTTCGGGATAAATCGCTGGCCCTGGAAAATGCCCGGGCGATTGAAGCTGCAGGGGTGCAGAGTCTCGCTGTCCATGCTCGAACCAAGGTGGAAGGTTATAAACCGCCGGCCCACTGGGAGTGGATTGCCAGGATTCGCGAAGCGGTAGCGCTGCCGGTGATTGCCAATGGTGAGGTCTGGAATGTGTCGGACTATCATCGTTGCCGGGAGGTCAGCGGGTGTGATGATGTCATGATCGGCAGAGGCTTGGTCGCAAACCCTTACCTGGCCCGTGTAATCAAGGATGAAAATTTTGATGTTGCCACTGCCTGGCCCGGTGTCACGCGGATGCTGATCGCCTTTCATGCCGATAATCAGGAGGACCTGGCTTCGCGCTATGTGCATGGACGCTTAAAGCAGTGGCTGCAGATGCTCAGCTGGCATTTTGATGAAGCCAGGGTGCTGTTTCAGAAGATTAGAACCGAACGTGATCCTGAGAAACTAATGGCTGTTCTGAATGATGCGGTGGTGCCTGCTCCAGCTTCTCGGCATACGCCTGTGATTTCCACCGGGCTGGGCCAGTGACCTGTTGTATTTCTCAACTCATCTGTCGCTCCGGTATAGTCCCGGCATCCGTCGTTGGCTCCTGCCGGGCTACGGAAGCGAGTCTTACACCAACCTTATCGGCTTTCTACGTGCGCCCCAGCTTCCGGCTTCGGCTTCGAAAATACCGGGAAGCTTATACCCGCAGTGTGCACAGCAGCCCTGATCATTCAGGCCCCAGTGCCCCAGCTCGTACCAATCCCTTTCGATAAGCCGTGCGGCGCATTCAGGGCACCAAGTGGAACCGCCGGCTTTGTCATGGACGTTGCCGGTATAAACAAACTGCAACCCCTCATCCATGGCAATCTTTCGTGCTCGAGAAAGGGTGGAAGCGGGGGTGGCCGGGATATCACGCATTTTCCAGTCTGGGTGAAACGCACTGAAGTGAAGGGGGACATCCTTGCCCAGATGCTCACGAACCCAGGCCGAAAGCGCGTGAAGTTCGCTGTCGCTGTCGTTCTCGCCGGGAATCAATAGGGTTGTTAGCTCAAGCCAGACATCGGTCTTGTGCCGCAGGTATTTCAGCGTTTCCAGTACCGGCGCCAGCGACCCGCCGCAAATACGTTTGTAAAAGCGCTCTGTGAAGGCTTTGAGGTCGATGTTGGCGGCATCCATATGTTGATAGAACTCGGCGCACGGCTCGGGGCAGACATAGCCCGCGGAGACGGCTACCGAGCGCACACCGTATTCGCGGGCTGCTATTGCTGCATCAATGGCGTATTCGTGGAATATCACCGGGTCGTTATAGGTGAAAGCGATGCTGCGACATCCCTGCTTCCGCGCGCTGCGGGCGATAGTCTCAGGCATGGCGCTCTGGGTCAGGGTATCCATCTCCCTTGATTTACTCATATCCCAGTTCTGGCAAAACCGGCAGGCCAGGTTGCAGCCCGCGGTGCCGAACGAGAGTACTGGCGTTCCCGGCAGGAAGTGGTTGAGCGGTTTCTTTTCAATCGGGTCGATGCAGAACCCGCTGGAACGGCCGTAGCTGTATAGGCGCACTTCGCCCTGTTCCGCCCCCCTGACAAAACAGAGGCCGCGCTGTCCATCGCTCAGGTGGCAAAAACGGGGGCACAGATCGCACTGGATCTTATTCTCCGAGAGCCTGTGCCACCATTGTGTGGGGACGCTGACGGGAGGCCTGTTCGGGTCCATAATTCAACTCCTGAAGCCTGTCTGGATGTCTATAATTGTAGAAAACAAGTGGCGTTACCGGCACTGTCGGGTGGCGCTATCAATGATCGATTCGATGCGAGGTCAACATGAACCAGATTCGACCTGCCGCTGTTGCCGGGCTGTTTTATCCCGGCCAGGCGGCGTCATTGCGCCATATGGTTGATCAGCTGTTGAGTCACAACCCGGTTGCGGAGCCCCATACCGCGCCGCCGCGTGCACTGGTGGTGCCGCATGCGGGGCTGGTGTATTCGGGCGGCACCGCTGCCCGCAGCTACAACCTGCTGAGCGATGCGATTCAGGCGGGGTGTCACTGGCGTCGTATTCTTCTCCTGGGTCCCAATCATCGGGTGCCACTCAGAGGTATCGCAGCCCCTGAGGCGGATATGTTTGCGACCCCGGCGGGATCGATGGCCATTGACCGACAGGCTATTGAAGCGCTTGAGCAGAATTATGATGTCCAGCTCAGACCTGATGTGCACGCCCTGGAGCATTGTCTTGAGGTTCAGCTGCCTTTCTTGATTAAGTTACTTCCCTCGGCCAGGTTGATTCCTCTGGTTGTTGGGCAGGAAAGCCCGGAGCGCGTCGCAGATCTGGTGGATTGGGCGTGGAATCAAGGGGATGTGCTGGTGGTCGTCAGTACCGATCTCAGTCATTATCACGCGTACGACGAGGCTTGCGCCATCGATGCTGAAACCGATGAGTTGATTCGCGCGCTTTCTCCCCGGGTCTTACCGGAACAAGCTTGCGGTGCCTATGCACTTAATGGTCTGTTACTGGCTGCGCAACGTCGCGGTTTGTCTGTCGAGTGTCTGGGGCGATGCAACTCCGGTGATACAGCGGGCAGTCGGGATCAGGTTGTCGGTTATGGTAGCTATGCCGTTTTCTGAGTCGATGCTTACGGAGGCGCTCTCGTTGGCCAGAGCGGTTCTGCTTGCGGCTTTTAATCGCGCTGATGCGCCCCATGTCCCGGCGTCACTCAGTGTGGATGGGGCCTGTTTCGTGACGTTGATGACCGGCGGTACATTGCGAGGCTGTATCGGTTCTTTGGAGCCCCGCCAAAGCCTGGGGGCCGATATCGTTGAAAACGCCCGTCACGCCGCATTTGATGATCCGCGCTTTCCCGCATTGCAGGAGAGGGAGCTGGAGAGCCTTGAGGTTGAAGTATCGCTACTGTCGCCGCAGGAGCCCATGGATGTAAGGTCTCTGGATGATCTTGTGAGGCAGCTGCGCCCGGGAGTCGACGGCCTCGTGATGGCGTGCGAGGGTCGGCGAGCGACTTTTCTTCCTTCGGTTTGGGCGCAACTCCCTGAGGCGGAGAGGTTTGTGGCGGCACTACAACGAAAAGCAGGTTGGAGGCCGGGGTTTTGGTCACCGAATATGCGCTGTTACCGATATGAGACTGCGCACATGCGCGGACCACTGATGGAATGAGGCAGCGCGATGGGCGCTGCCTCGAATTATGGTTAGTGTTCGATGGCGATTTTCCGTGATTTCATCGCCTCTGGAATCTCGCGGATCAGGTCTACATGCAAGAGCCCGTTTTCCATGGACGCCTTGATGACCCGCACGTGATCAGCCAGCTGGAAGCGGCGCTCGAAATTACGCGCAGCGATTCCCTGATACAGGTACTGATGTTCCTGATCGTCCGATTCCTTGCGCCCGGTAATGGTCAGATTGCCGTTCTCTGTTTGAATATCCAGCTCAGACTGGTTGAACCCGGCCACAGCCATGGTGATCCGGTATTCGTTTTCGCCGCGCAGTTCGATGTTGTAGGGCGGGAAGCTGGGCTGCTGTTCGTTACTCCGGTTGGCGGCGTCCAGCATGGACGCAAGACGGTCAAAACCAATAGCAGAGCGGTAGAGCGGAGACAGGTCATAATTACGCATAGTCATATCCTCATCAAGCAATATGGGTTTTAAAGGGCCAGCCCGCAGGCCTGGCGATGACGGGGCCTCCCGGGAGCGCCGCCGTCTAATTGCTTAGATAAGGTCAGCCTGAACGCATTTCAAGAACGGCTGTGCAATTTTATTCATCGCGATAGTTCTTGATGAACGTATCCACGTCGTTGGTAATCTCAACGTCGACTTTGGGTGCCGGGATCTCGAAGTCATAGACCCGCTCCCAGCCCTCGGCATCCGGTGTACGCTCCCAAACGGTACCCGCGTTATAGGTCACCAGCTCGGTCAGTGACGGGTCGAGCTCGACCATTTTCTCTACCGGCATGGGGACCAGGTTGATCTGCTCATTCTCCAGAAACTCTTCGGTTTCGTAGCCGGTGAACATACGCCAGCCGGTATCGTTCAGGTGTTCGGGTACGGTTTTGTACATGAAACGTACCGGCAGGGTTTCTTCAAATACCAGGCGGGAGACCAGCGCGAGAAATCCGTTTTTGGTTTGGTTGGTGTCGGCATCCTCGGGAAGCGGTTGATCAATCTCTGGGCGGCGCATGGGTGACTCCTCGGTTACGGGTTAGCGACGCGTATTGTATCGGTTATCGGTATCGCTTCGAAGGGACCGCTTAAACGAAAAAGCCCCGGCATCAGGCCGGGGCTTTTCAGATCAACTCAGCGATCAGGCTTCGACTGTCGGGATCACAGTAGAGGCCTTCTGCACGTAGTTGTCCATCTGATCGAAGTTCAGGTAACGGTAGATCTCACCGGACATGCTGTCGATCTTGTTGGCGTACTCCATGTACTCCGCCGGAGTCGGCAGCTTGCCTTCCAGAGCCGCAACCGCCGCCAGTTCCGCTGACGCCAGGTAGACGTTTGCGCCGTCGCCAAGACGGTTCGGGAAGTTACGGGTAGAGGTGGAAACCACAGTGGACTTGGCGGCTACACGTGCCTGGTTACCCATGCACAGTGAGCAGCCCGGCATCTCCATGCGAGCGCCGGCCTTGCCGAAGATGCTGTAGTAGCCTTCGTCGGACAGCTGAGCCTGGTCCATCTTGGTCGGCGGAGCGATCCACATGCGAGTCGGAATCGACTTGCCGGAAGACTCAAGCAGTTTACCGGCTGCGCGGAAGTGACCGATGTTGGTCATGCAGGAACCGATAAACACTTCGTCGATCTTTTCGCCAGCCACGTCGGACAGCAGGCGAGCGTCGTCCGGGTCGTTCGGAGCACACAGGATCGGCTCCTTGATTTCGGACAGGTCGATCTCGATCACTTCAGCGTACTCGGCATCAGCGTCCGCACGCATCAGGCTCGGGTTAGCCAGCCACTCTTCCATGGCCTGGATGCGGCGAGAAATGGTGCGAACATCGCCGTAGCCTTCAGAGATCATCCACTTGAGCATGACGATGTTAGAGCGCAGGTACTCGGCAACAGAGTCTTCAGACAGTGTAATGGTGCAGCCCGCCGCGGAGCGTTCAGCGGAGGCGTCAGACAATTCGAACGCCTGCTCGACAGTCAGCTCTTCCAGACCTTCGATCTCCAGTACGCGGCCAGAGAAAGCGTTCTTCTTACCGGCTTTCTCGACGGTCAGCAGGCCCTGCTTGATCGCATACAGCGGAATCGCGTGTACCAGATCACGCAGCGTGATGCCTGGGTTGCGCTTACCCTTGAAGCGAACCAGTACAGATTCCGGCATATCCAGCGGCATAACGCCGGTGGCTGCTGCGAATGCGACCAGACCGGAACCTGCCGGGAAGGAGATACCCAGCGGGAAGCGGGTGTGGGAGTCACCACCGGTACCAACAGTATCCGGCAGCAGCATGCGGTTCAGCCAGGAGTGGATAACACCGTCGCCTGGGCGCAGGGAAACACCGCCGCGGTTCATGATGAAGTCCGGCAGGGTGTGATGGGTATTAACGTCAACCGGTTTCGGGTAAGCCGCGGTGTGACAGAAAGACTGCATTGTCAGATCGGCGGAGAAGCCAAGACATGCCAGGTCTTTCAGTTCGTCGCGGGTCATCGGGCCGGTGGTATCCTGAGAACCGACAGTAGTCATCTTCGGTTCGCAGTACATGCCCGGACGTACGCCGTCCATGCCACAGGCCTTGCCGACCATCTTCTGTGCCAGGGTGTAACCCTTGCCGGTGTCTGCTGGCTGTTCCGGCTTGCGGAACAGGTCGGAACCGTCGAGGCCCAGTGCTTCGCGGGCTTTCTCGGTGAGGCCACGACCGATGATTAGTGGGATACGACCGCCGGCACGGACTTCGTCCAGCAGAACCTGAGTCTTCAGACCGAAGGTGCAGATGACTTCATCGGTACCGTGCTTGCAGACCTTGCCTTCATAGGGGTAAACGTCGATAACGTCGCCCATGTTCAGGTCGTCGACCGGCATTTCGATCGGCAGGGCGCCCGCATCTTCCATGGTGTTGTAGAAGATCGGAGCGATCTTGCCGCCGAAGCAGTAGCCGCCTGCGCGCTTGTTCGGTACATGCGGGATATCGTCGCCGAAGAACCAAAGTACGGAGTTGGTGGCGGACTTACGGGAAGAACCGGTACCCACTACGTCACCCACATAAGCAACCGGGAAGCCTTTGGCTTTAACTTCTTCGATCTGGGCGAGAGGGCCTTTAACACCGGGTTCTTCCGGGTTGATCCCTTCACGCTCCATCTTCAGCATGGCGTTAGCGTGCAGCGGGATGTCAGGGCGTGACCAGGCATCCGGAGCCGGAGATAGGTCATCGGTGTTAGTCTCACCCGGTACCTTGAAGACGGTTACGGTGATCTTTTCTTCCAGTTTCGGCTTGCTGGTGAACCATTCACCGTTGGCCCAGGATTCAACAACCTGCTTGGCAAATGCGTTGCCGGCGTCCATTTTTTCCTTGACGTCATGGAACGCATCGAACATCAGCAGGGTATGGGACAGCGCTTTGGCTGCGGTTGGTGCCAGGGATTCGTCATCCAGCGCCTCAACCAGCGGTGCAATGTTGTATCCGCCGAGCATGGTGCCGAGCAGTTCTACCGCCTTGACCTTGTCGATCAGCGGTGAAGACGCTTCGCCTTTAGCGATGGCAGCCAGGAAACCGGCTTTCACATAAGCGGCCTGGTCAACACCGGCGGGAACACGGTTGCTCAGCAGCTCCATCAGGAACTCTTCTTCACCGGCCGGCGGATTCTTCAGCAGCTCAACCAGTTCAGCAGTCTGTTCCGGTTCCAGCGGTTTCGGCGGCACGCCTTCTGCGGCGCGTTCTTCTACATGTTTACGATAAGCTTCAAGCACGACATGGCCCTCATCTGTTGTCACCGCCGCAAGCTAGCCGTATGCCTTCACGCGCTGGGTGCGGCGGGTTATCGATTAGGTATCGATTGGTGTTTGGCGTCGCGAATTTTATAGGAAGGGCCGGTTAAAGTTAAGTTTGTCGACAATTTCAGGCGTTAGACTTTGGGCATAGCTGCCGGAGTTGACTGCTTGGCCAATGCCGTTGATTCGGGTCAAAGAAAGGCGCTGTCGGGTTTGCGCCGAAGGTGCCAAGCCCGGTATAACTTAGCCGAACACCCGTTTGGCGTATTGAAGGGAGGGAATCCATGAACTTGCCATTGGTCGATTCGGCCGAGCCCGATATGAGCACAGCTGTTCGTCAGTATCAGGTAAACCGACAGCTTGAACTGTTCAGAATTCAGGAAGACCCCCACCTCATTTACCGCGGGGGCGAGCCGGTTATTGTCCTGCGGTATCTGCAGCGTCGCGTGGCGGCCCGGCCTAAACAGCTGCGTAACCATATCCGCCGTGTCTATCTGTCGATTCAAAGCCGAGAGGCAGGCCATCTGACGGGGGCGCTGGTGGATCTGATGCTGGTGCTGCGCGGCAAGGGGCGTCATCTGATCAAGCGCATGCTGGAGCAGTCCGAGCCGCTGCTGACCCCCACGACCCTTGATCTGATGCGACAGGCTAGCGAAACCGGCGATCCGGAGCCCTTGAGAGCTTTATCGCAGGGCGAATCTGTTCTGGGTAACGGTGGTGTGCCTGCCGTGGCGCCGCTGCAATGAGCCACCACGGTCAGGATAGTATCGGCCTGATCGGTTTCGATGAGCGCGAGCGCAATTTGCTTGAGGTGTTTCTGGACAGCTCCGATAACCCGGGGCTTGTGCTGGATTCGCCGGAACGGGCTGATTCGATTCTATTTAACTGTAGTTCCGACACCGAACGGCGCCGCTTCCTGGATTGGCTCTCTTCCCGTCGACGCTGCGCCGTAGTGGCCGTGGTGGCGGATGTCGAACCACCGGAAGGTGCCTACGAATTGCGTCGGCCTCTTTCGATCGCCTCGTTGCGACAATGTTTACGTACGCTGGCGCGTGATTTAAGACGTGATCGTCTGGCGCGCGAAGCGGAGTCTGTGGAAGCGAGAGCCGCGAGCTCCGGTCTCAAGATGGCACCGGGCGCGTTCAAGGAGCTGCTCGCACAATCAGGCGTACCGGCCAGGAGAGAGGCATCGACCACGCCTCCGGCGGCAATTCCCGCCAAAAATGTGGGACCGGCACCGTTGCTGGATTGGAGCGAAGAGCAAAAGCGCCAGCTTGTACGGCAGGCTACCGGTGCTTTGCCGGAACTCGATGTTGAAGATGATGCGCAGCGCAAGCGGCTGATGGTATCGCTGGACGGTCAGTTTCTGGACTGGGTTCGCCGGGCCGTTGATCAGGGGCGAGATCAGTCAGTTCCGGTAAAGTTGACCGGTGTGCCCGGGGTTTTCGTCTACGATCCGGTCAGCGATCAGTTTAGTTACGATTTGGATGCCGATTTTCTGATTCAGATGGCGACCAGCCGATTTGGTCCGGGGGAGCTCGGCTGTGAAGCGCTGGAGCAAGCGCCCGAGGGGGGCGCGGTGGCACCCCGTGATGAGGTGTTGTGGCTGTTAGGGCTGATGAGTACCCGTGGGCGTATACCCGATACCCTAGACCCGCGTGTCTCCCGCCAGTTGAAGCCTGTCAAGGGGATGCCGCACGCTCTGCTGACGCCCCAGGCAGAGCGGATTGCCGATTTCTGGAGCACCGCACGTTATACGCCTACCGAAGTGATGCAGGCACTGAAAGTGCCGCAGAACTATGTGTTTTCATTTATGGTTGCCGCCGATGCGGCTGACCTGTTCGAGCGTACATAAGGAGATTACGCATGAGCGCTCAATCCAATGCGCCTTTTGAAGATGGCGGGGAGACGCTTTATTTCCAGGTATTGCCGGCTGGTGCCTACTACGCGACGTTTAGCCGTGAGCCGGAGGATATGCGAGCTCTGTTATTGCAGCTGCTGAGCTCCGATACGCCGGTTCCCTATATTCCGTCGCTGCTGGAAAAACTGACCGGACTGGATACCGAGGGTGCGCAGCGCCTGCTCGATGAAATGCAGAACCGCAACTTTATTGAGTTAGTGGGGGAGCCTCTGGAAATTGCCAGTGGCGCACTTGAGCAGATCCTGCCGGATCTGATCGCGCCTTTGGGCGAGGGCAAAGTCCTGCTAGCTGATGAACAGGGGTTTTCTCTGGCTCACAAGGGTTTCGAGCGCGATGAGGAGGAAGCTGTTGCCGGTCTCGCCGCCGATGTGATGATGCTGACTGAGCGGCACGAACGCCTGATCAAGGATCAGCTGGAGCTGTTTGGCTGCTCGTGGGCGTTGGTAAATGCGGTAGGGCAGAGTGATTTGGGTTTTTGGGTCCTGACCATCGGTCGGGAAAAGTTCTTGCTGATTATCGAGGGGATGCCGTATCTGAACCGCCAGCCCTTTGTTGATTTGGCTTCCGTACTGATCCGGCGCTATCTGGATCATTAAGACTTGCAGTGGAAAAGGAGATTTTCATGCGCGCCGAAATGTTGAATTCAATTTTGCGTGACCTCAGTGGTACATCGACCGAGATCGAGGCGTGTGCCGTTATTTCAACCGACGGTCTGGTGATCGATGCTCTGCTTCCGGCGGGTATGGATGAGGATCGAGTCGGGGCTATGAGTGCAGCGATCCTGTCGCTGGGTGAGCGTACCGCGCGGGAGCTGGCGCGAGGCGAGCTCGAGCAGGTTCTGATTAAAGGGGCCGAGGGCTACATCCTGATGACGCATGCCAATGATGAGTCTGTGCTGACAGTCGTGGCCAAGCCTAACGCGCGTCTGGGGTTGATCTTCCTCGACGTCAAACGTGCCGCGGAAGCGATTGGCAAGGTACTTTAACTGCACTGATAGCGCCAAATCCTAGTTGCAAACAGGAGGAGTGGTATGTCCGAACAGGATACCGGGTCGGTCTCCGATGTGTTGATCAAGTATTACGACGGCACTGAACGTACGGCCACGATTGTCGATGAGGAAGTACCCTATCCCGACGGCAAACTGATTGTGTCCAGAACCGATCCACAGGGAATTATTACCCATGCCAACCAGGCGTTTGTCGATATGTCGGCTTATACCCGGGAGGAGCTGATCGGCACCAACCACTACATCCTGCGCCATCCGGATATGCCGGCCGTGGCGTTTCAGGGGCTGTGGGAGACGATCGAGAGCGGTAAAAAGTGGCAGGGTTACGTAAAAAACCTGCGTAAGGATGGCAAATATTACTGGGTAAAAGCCACTGTTATTCCCAACATCCGTAATGGCAAGCTGGTGGGCTATACGTCAGTGCGTCGGAAACCGTCTCGCAGCAAAATTCGTGAAAGCGAAGCGCTGTATGAAACGTTGAAATAGGGGAGAGGGGAATGCCATTTAACTTTACCGTCAGCCCTGACTTTGCGCCGGATCATATGTCGGGTTGGTTCTATTTCAACACCTGGCTTCAGCGCAAGCTGGGTACGGATATTCATCTTGAGCTCTACGACGGGTTTGATAGCCAGCGCGCCGATATTCGTGCAGGCAAGATCGACTTGATTTATGCCAATCCCTACGATGCATCCATGCTGGTGCGGGAAATGGGCTTCAAGGCGGTTGCGAGGCCCGCGGGGAAGCGGGATGAGGCGGTGATCGTTGTTCCTGCGGACAGCGCTGTTCAGCAGGTTGAGGATCTGGCTGAGGGGATACGTATAGCCACGACGGCTGATCCCGATGTGCATACGATAGGCATGATCATGCTCGAGCCGGCGGATCTGGACGCCGGGAACACCGAGCAGCGAGAATATGACAGCTACATCCTCATAGCCAAGGCACTGATGCGGGGGCAGGCTGATGCAGGCTTTTTCCTTAAGCAGGGGTACGATGAGCTGTCGGATCTGATCAAAAAGCAGATGCGCGTGATCGTCAGCAGTCAGATTAGCGTTGTTCATCACGCGTTATTGGTCGGGCCGTCCATGCAGGATCGTTTTGGCGAACTCAGTGAGGCCCTGATCAGTATGAAAGAGGATGAAAAAGGCCTCGGCGTGCTTGAGAGCATGGGGCTTCAGGGGTGGGAGTCAATGAGCGTTGAACAGACCGAGTTTATGATCGATCTGATTGATACACTGATTGACTGACGCCATGAATGCCGGGGCGCATGGTGTATACTATGCGCCCCTTTTTTATGGCTGTGGTTCAGGTGGTTTTATGGATGCTCTGACAGAGATTCAACAGTTTTTGGGTTGTGCGACACCTTCGGGTTGGATTGAGCGTGCAGCCAAGTCGGATTCCTTGCCAGTGTTGCTGATTGATCACGCCAACTGTGAGAAAAAAGCGGCGTCGACCGCCATGAATCTGATGTTTCGTTATGTTGATCGTACCGATCTGCTTAACAAAATGTCACGTCTCGCCCGTGAGGAGCTGATTCATTTTGAACAGTGTCTGGCGTTGATGGAGGCGCGTGATATTGAGTATACCCACCTGGGAGCGGCCCGCTATGCAGCAGGCCTGCGCGAACCGGTGAGAACATCAGAGCCGGGTCGGCTGGTGGATCTTCTGATCATCGGAGCGTTTATTGAAGCGCGCTCCTGTGAACGCTTTGCCGCTCTGGCGCCTTATCTGGATGATGAGCTTGCCAAGTTCTATCGTTCGCTGCTCAAGTCCGAGGGGCGGCATTATCAGGATTACCTGTCCCTGGCCCGGGACTATGCGGGTGAGCCCATCGATGAACGGATAGCATTCTTCCGTGGCGTAGAGAAGGAACTGATTGAGTCGCCGGACGCGGAGTTTCGCTTCCACAGCGGAGTGCCTGCCGAGCAGGCAGCCTAAGCGGGGGAGTAACTGGCTGGCGGGGTGAAGCGGGTCAGGCTTCGGCCGCCTGTCTCGTCGATCAGCAGGTACCAGCCGTCTGAGCTCCAGTCTCCCAGTACAATGCGTGTACCCCGTCCGGGCCCGATCTGGTCGTGGTGGACATCCGGGCGGTGGGTGTGACCATGGATCATTAGGTTTGCGTTGGATTCCTGCAGTGTGCGTCGCACAGCATCCGGGCTGACGTCACTGATCGCGTCCGTCGTCATTGAGCCTCTGGCACTGCTTTCAGCACGCATCTGCCGGGCGGTCTCGATCCGCGCCTCGATCGGTTGGGCGAGAAATTGGGCCTGCCAGTCGGGGTCTCTCACCAGTGTGCGAAACTGCTGATATTCCCGGTCATCCAGGCAAAGCTGATCTCCGTGCAGAACGACCGCGGGCTCTTGCGGTAAGTTAATGACAGTCACTTCAGGGAGTAGTGTTGCACCCCATTGTTCCAGCAGCGATTGTCCCACCAGAAAGTCCCGGTTACCGTGCTGGAAAAAAAGCCGGCAGCCCCGGTCGTTGAGGGCCCTTAACTTGTCGAAGAGTGACTCAAGGCCTGGAAGGGGGGCATCGTCACCAATCCAGTACTCGAAAATATCGCCCATCAGGTAAAGGTGATCAGATGGCTTTACGATATGATCGAGCAGGTAGTGGAACGCCCGGCTAATCTCCGGGCGCTCCGGTTGCAGATGTAGATCGGCAATGAACAGATGGCGCATTACGCCTCGCTTTCTTCCGTAACGACGGCACGCTCGATAATAACGTCTTCGGCCGGTACATCTTGGTGGCCTGCGCGCATGGTCGTGCGTACCGCCTTGATACGATTAACCACATCCATACCTTCGACCACCTTGCCAAAGACAGCGTAGCCCCAACCTTCGGTGGTTTTTGCAGTATGGTCCAGGAACAGGTTGTCCGACACGTTGATGAAAAACTGCGCTGATGCGGAATGGGGATCCATGGTGCGCGCCATGGCTAGAGTACCCGCTTTGTTTGAAAGGCCGTTATTGGCCTCATTTTCGATCGGTTCGCGGGTCTTTCGGCTTACCATGCCCGGTTCGAAACCGCCACCCTGAATCATGAAACCATCGATCACTCGGTGGAAGATAACCCCGTCGTAGAATCCCTCGCGGACATATTGCTCAAAGTTAGCCGCGGTATTTGGAGCCTTGTCGTAGTCCAGCTCCAGAGTGATATCGCCGTGATTGGTGTGCAGGGTAATCATCGATGCGGGTCCCATCTTGGTTTTAGTTATTCGGGAGGCCAGGTTACGCCCTTTGGGCCTCCTCGTGTAGAAGCATTTATTATACTCAAGTCGTACGATGGTGCATCCCATCCGCGACAAAGTCGATCCCCCTGCGGCAGTGCGTTGAGACCCTATCTCCGGTTATAATGCGGCGCTCAGGTTTCAGCCGCCCCGAATGCCGGGCAGTGGCTGCGTCCCACAAGTTTCTACAAGACGCGGATATGACCAACAACGAAAGCAGCAAGCCGACCAATTTTATTCATCAGATCATCGAGGAAGACCTGGATAAGGGGACCCATGGTGGGCAGGTTGTCACCCGTTTCCCGCCAGAGCCCAACGGCTATCTCCATATCGGGCATGCCAAATCGATTTGCCTGAACTTCGGTACCGCACTCAAGTACGGCGGTGCCTGCCATCTTCGTTTCGACGATACCAATCCGGAGAAAGAGAGCCAGGAGTATATTGACTCGATTATCTCGGATGTTCGCTGGCTGGGTTTCGAATGGGCCGGTGATATCCGTTACAGCTCTGACTACTTCGACCAGTTGTACCAGTGGGCCCTTCACCTGATTCGTGAGGGCAAAGCTTACGTGGACAGCTTGAGCCCCCACGAAATCCGTGAATACCGCGGTACGCTGACCGAGCCGGGCCGCAACAGCCCTTATCGTGAACGTAGCGTCGAGGAAAACCTGGAGCTGTTTGAAAAGATGCGCCAGGGTGATTTCGACGAGGGTGAATGTGCATTGCGAGCCAAAATCGATATGGCTGCACCGAACATGAATCTGCGAGATCCGGTGATCTACCGTATTCGCAAGGCGCACCATCACCAGAGCGGCGACAAGTGGTGTATCTACCCCTCCTATGACTTTACTCATGGCCAGTCCGATGCGATTGAGGGTGTAACGCATTCCATCTGTACACTGGAGTTCGAAGATCACCGCCCGTTGTATGAGTGGTTTATCGAGAATCTGCCCGTACCGGCACAACCCAGGCAGTATGAATTTGCCCGGCTCAACCTGAACTACACCGTGACCAGCAAACGTAAACTGAAGCTGCTTGTGGACGAGGCCAAGGTTGATGGCTGGAACGATCCGCGCATGCCGACGATCTCGGGTCTGCGGCGTCGCGGGTATACCCCGGCTTCGATCCGTCATTTCTGCGACATGATTGGTGTGACCCGTTCCAACGGTATTGTGGATATGGGGATGCTGGAAGCGGCGATTCGCGAAGACCTGGATGCCAATGCACCCCGAGCCATGTGTGTTCTGCAACCGCTCAAGCTGACCATCACCAACCTGCCGGATGGAGAGCAGGAATGGTTCGAACTGCCGGCGCATCCCAAGGATGAATCGATGGGTCTGCGCAAGGTTCCCTTTACGCGTAATCTGCTGATTGATCGTGAAGATTTCGCTGAAGTCCCGCCGCGCAAATGGAAGCGTCTCTCGCCGGGCGAAGCGGTGCGTCTGCGTGGCGCCTATGTGATCCGTTGTGACGAGGTGATCAAGGACGCAAGCGGAGAGGTGGTAGAGATCAAGGCGAGCTATGATCCGGACACCAAAGGTGCCAACCCCATCGACTACAAACCCAAGGGGGTGATTCACTGGGTATCAGCGGATAACTCTCAGCCCTGTGAAGTGCGCGTATACGACCGCCTCTTTACAGAGCCGAACCCGGATGGTGATAAAGAGCGTGACTTCCACGACTTTATTAACCCTGAATCACTGGTGGTTTACCCCGATGCGCGGGCTGAAATCGGCTTGAAAAATGCCTCGATTGAGAGCCGGTATCAGTTCGAGCGACAGGGTTACTTCTGTGTCGATCCGGACACAACGGAAGCGCGAATGGTATTTAACCGGACTGTCGGGCTGCGTGATTCCTGGGCCAAGATCAAGGGACAGTAAGTGTACAGGGCGCTCCTGGCCGCCGTTTGTGCTATTTCGCTGGCCGGCTGTTCAGCGCTTTCGGCGCGCGTGGACGGCGAGCGCTTGACGATAGAGACATTGGCGACGCTCCCGGCGGACATCAGCGAAACCTCTGGCTTGGCACAGCTGGATGGAAAACTCTGGACGCTCAACGATAGCGGTAACGGTCCCTGGCTCTATCAGCTCTCGGCCTCCGGGGACGTTGTCAAACGAGTGCGTGTCTCCGGTGCTGCGAATGTCGACTGGGAGGCGATGGATGCGTCCGGCACGGACGTCGCAATTTTTGACTGCGGCAATAATAGCGGTCAGCGCAATCGCTTTCAGCTCTATACAGTCGACCCGGTGGAGCTGGAACGCGCTGACGAGTCGGGTGAGGTCAGAGGTCGTCTCACTGAGTTTGAGTTTGCGGATCCTGCGCCGGTACCCGGACGTCAGCAACATGATAATGATTGTGAAGCCGCGGCCTGGATCGGCGGTCACTTCTGGGTGTTTACCAAGGGGTGGCAAACGCAGACAAGCCGAGTCTATCGCTTTGCACCCGGATCGCAGGCTCAGCAGGTCGAGTCTCGGGCGAGCTGGCCCGTGCGCGGTCTGATCACGGGAGCTGATTACAGTGCGCGCCGGAATGAGTTGGTGCTGCTTGGGTATACATTGGGTGTGCTTGGGAGTGAGGCTTTTATCTGGCGGATACCTGTCCGTCAGAATGAGCCCCAGTGGTCTCAGGCGCGCCGTCACCCTTTGTCGCCCTCCGGCCAGTGGGAAGCGGTGGTCTGGTGGGGTGATCAGCTGCTACTGACCCGCGAAACCAGTGTGCTGGGCGAAACAAGGTTAGGCCGCCTCACGTTCGAATAGGCAGGCCGAAGTTGGGCGCGACAAACGAATTAAAGGATTGGCAGAAACAGATGCTACAGATTCACAACACACTGACAAAATCCAAGTCACCGTTTACGCCCCTGGAAAAGGGCAAAATCCGTATGTATGTGTGCGGGGTGACGGTGTATGACTACTGCCATATCGGTCACGCCCGGGTCATGGTCTGTTTCGATGTGATTACGCGCTACCTGCGTTATCGGGGCTGGGATGTAACCTATGTCCGTAACATCACGGATGTGGATGACAAAATCATCAAGCGGGCGGCGGAAAATGGTGAGTCGGTAGATGCGCTGACCGAGCGTATGATCGATGCCATGCATGAAGATGAGGGGCGCCTTTCGGTCCTGAGGCCCGACATGGAGCCTCGTGCTACAGCGCATATCGATGACATCATCGCACTGGTCAGCACGCTGATCGACAAGGGTTACGCCTACTGTGCGGATAATGGCGATGTCTACTATCGGGTCGAAAAATTTGAAACCTATGGCAGGCTCACCAACAAAGTGGTGGATGAGTTAAAAGCGGGCGCCCGCATCGAAGTGGGGGATGCCAAGGAGAGTCCGGTGGATTTCGTCCTCTGGAAGACAGCCAAACCCGGCGAGGTGAGCTGGGACTCCCCCTGGGGCCCCGGCCGTCCGGGATGGCATATCGAGTGCTCGGCCATGTCCAAGTGCTGCCTGGGTGAAACCTTTGATATTCACGGTGGGGGGCCTGACCTGCCGTTTCCGCACCACGAGAACGAGATCGCTCAGTCCGAGGCCGCAAACGGTTGCACCTATGTGAACTATTGGATGCATGCCGGGCCCGTGCGGGTGAACGAAGAGAAGATGTCCAAATCGTTGGGGAACTTCTTTACGATCCGTGATGTGCTTCAGGTCTATAACCCGGAGGTAGTGCGTTACTTCCTGTCTTCGGTGCATTATCGCAGTTATATCGACTACTCTGAGGAGAGTCTGCGTGAGGCGCGCCAAGCGCTGGAGCGTTTTTATCAGGCGTTGCGTGATGCGCCTGAGGGTATTGAGGATGGGGGCCTGGGTGCCTGGGAAGAGCGATTCCAGGAGGCCATGGATGACGACTTTAATACGCCCCGGGCGATGGCCGTTCTGTTTGACCTGGTTAGCGAGCTGAACAAGGCAACCCGGGACAAACGTGCCGACGCGGCCTCTCTGGCCGCTTTGCTTAAGCGCCTCGGTGGAGTGCTGGGGCTGCTTCAGCAGGATCCTGCTGCTTTCCTGCAGGGTGAAGATCGCGATGGCGAGATTACCGCCGAGCAGATTGAGGCTCAGATCGAGGCCCGTAATCAGGCGCGCCGGGATAAGGATTTTGCCGAGGCGGACCGAATCCGGGACACGCTGGCGGAGCAGGGGGTTGTGCTGAAAGATAGCCGCGAAGGTACCAGCTGGTACCGGGAAGGATGATTCCCGTTGTCCGGATCTGATCGTATTGAGTGAATAGTGCACAGTGCGTTGTTTATGCTGAAAAAATTGCGTTTCGGTATTGACGGCCAGGGATGGCTCCCTTAGGATACGCACCACTTCGCGGCGGGTGCCTGTCAGGCTTTCATCGCGAAGGTCGGGCTGCAAGAGGCGCCCGTAGCTCAACCGGATAGAGCAACGGCCTTCTAAGCCGTAGGTTGCAGGTTCGAGCCCTGCCGGGCGCGCCACTTGCAAAGGCATGAAGCCGATCGGTCCGGTTTGAAAATATGGTGGATGTAGCTCAGTTGGCAGAGCTCCGGATTGTGATTCCGGCGGTCGTGGGTTCAAGCCCCATCATCCACCCCATTTTCAGCTAACGGCCAGGATGCCGATAACTCGCGGAAGTGGTGAAATTGGTATACACGCCGGATTTAGGTTCCGGTGCCGCAAGGCGTGAGAGTTCGAGTCTCTCCTTCCGCACCATTTCCATCTGTGGTGGATGTAGCTCAGTTGGCAGAGCTCCGGATTGTGATTCCGGCGGTCGTGGGTTCAAGCCCCATCATCCACCCCATTCCCCTGATTAAAAATTCACCTCGTAGTTAAAGATCCGTCCTGTCGGTAATCCGCGTTGTCACCCGGTTACGAATCCTTCATGGGCCGCGCCCCCTAGTTTGCTTGACTAATACCCTTGATTGCCGGACAATTTTGCGCTTCGAATTCAGGCTCTGAGGGTCAGAGGTCTGGTGGTTCGACAAGTCTCTGGAGCGCTCGCTTCAGCGTCGTGTTGGATAAAACCCAGGCGTGATCCCAGGTCGCAATAAACGCTGCAATGTATTTGTGAGGAATTTCATGCAAGTTTCTGTCGAAACGACTACCGGCCTTGAGCGTCAGATGACCATCACGGTCCCGGCTGAACAGATTGATCAGGACGTTGACAAGCTGGTTCAGCAGCAGGCCAAGACCCGCCGCATGGATGGCTTCCGTCCCGGTAAGGTTCCGCCCAAGGTGATCAAGCGCATGTACGGTGATGCGATCCGTTATGATGTGCTCAATCGGGTCGTGCAGGAAAGCTTCTACAAAGCTGTGCAGCAGGAAGAGCTCCAGCCTGCCGGCGGTCCGAGCATCGATCTGAAAAACGACAAGGAAGGCGAAGATCTGCAGTTCGTCGCCACCTTTGAGGTTTATCCGCAGGTCGAATTGGCTGATTTCTCCGGTGCTGAGATCGAGAAGCAGAGCGCTACGGTCAAGGACGAAGATATTGATCAGATGATCGATACCCTGCGTAAGCAGCAGGCAAGCTGGGCCGAAGTGGATCGCGCTGCCGAAGATGGCGATCGCGTTAAAATCGATTTCGAAGGTTTTATCGACGGTGAAGCTTTTGAAGGCGGTAAGGCTGAAGGTCACGACCTGGTGTTGGGCTCCAACTCCATGATTCCGGGCTTTGAAGCCGGTCTGATCGGCGCCAAGCCTGGCGACGAGCTGGAGCTGGATGTTAATTTCCCTGAGGAGTACCACGCTGAAAACCTGAAGGGCAAGCCGGCCAAGTTCAAAGTTAAGGTTCAGAGCGTATCGGCCTCCGAGCTGCCTGAGTTGAACCCGGAGTTCTTCGCTAAGTTCGGTATCGAAGAGAGCGAACTGGAAGGATTTAAAGCTGAAGTACGCAAAAACATGGAGCGCGAACTCAAGCACTCCCTGAAAATGAAGCTGAAAGATCAGGTGTTTAACAAACTGGTCGAGCTCAACGCTATCGATGTACCGGCGGCTCTGATCGATGATGAGATCGATAATCTGCGTCGCCAGGCCGTGCAGCAGTTCGGTGGTCCGGACTCTCAGCTGGATCCTGAAACTCTGCCCAAGGAGATGTTCTCCGAGCAGGCCAAGCGCCGCGTGACTGTGGGCTTGTTGGTCCAGGAAGTTGTCAAGTCTCAGGACCTGAAGGCTGATGATGCCCGTGTGCAGGAAACCATCGCTGAAATGGCTGAAACCTATCAGGAGCCGCAGCAGGTTATTGAGTGGTACAACGGCAATGAACAGATCCTGAATCAGATCAAGAGCATGGTTCTTGAGGATCAAGTGGTTGATCAGCTTCTCGCATCTGCTAAAGTCGTGGAGAAGGAAGTCAGCTACGAAGAGGCTATCAAACCAGCTGAGCAGGCCAACGCCGAGCAGGCTGGCGAGTAAGCCATCGCGAAAAAAGCGCTCAAACGTCCACCCCGGAGGAGCGCCGGAATCTCGAAAACGACAGTTGGCTAAAGCTAACTGTCGTTTTTGCTTTCAAAGGCTCGAAGGAGAAGTGTAAATGACGGACATTCTGAATGGGCGTTCCGATGTGATCACTAATAGCGGCATGGTGCCGATGGTGGTTGAGCAAAGTTCACGTGGTGAGCGTGCGTACGATATCTACTCACGTCTGCTTAAAGAGCGCGTGATCTTCATGGTCGGTCAGGTTGAAGACCATATGGCCAACCTGATCGTTGCTCAGTTGCTGTTTCTTGAGGCGGAGAATCCTGACAAGGATATCCACCTTTACATCAACTCGCCCGGTGGCTCAGTGACAGCAGGCCTGGCGATCTATGACACCATGCAGTTTATCAAGCCTGATGTCAGCACCATGTGTGTTGGCCAGGCCGCTTCCATGGGGGCCCTGTTGCTCACTGGCGGTGCCCCGGGCAAGCGTTACTCACTGCCTAACTCCCGGATGATGATTCATCAGCCGCTGGGCGGCTATCAGGGGCAGGCCAGTGATATCGAGATCCATACCCGTGAAATTATCGGGATCCGTAATAAACTGAATAATATCCTGGCTGAGCATACCGGGCAGGATGTGGATACCATCGCTCGCGATACTGACCGTGATAATTTCATGGATGCGAAAACGGCCAAAGAGTATGGCCTGATCGATTCGGTTCTTGAGAGCCGTACAGTACCCGAGTGAGGGTTGGCGCCTCCCCGTTACCCTTGAAATTGTGGCGGGGAGCCGCATATATAGAAGAAATGCTTTTTTTGAGGTATCAGAATGTCGGATGAGATCAGCGGTAAAGGCGGAAGTGGCAGCAAGCTGTTCTGCTCTTTCTGTGGCAAAAGCCAGGATGAAGTGCGGAAGCTGATCGCAGGCCCGTCTGTGTTTATCTGCGATGAGTGCGTCGATCTCTGCAACGATATTATCAGTGAAGAGATTCAGGACACCGAAGAGCAGGAGCCGAATGAGAAGCTGCCGACGCCGGCCGAAATCAAGCAGACACTGGATGATTATGTCATTGGCCAGGATCGCGCCAAAAAGGTGCTGTCCGTCGCCGTCTACAACCACTACAAACGGTTGCGCTTCCAAGGGAAGGGCAAGGCCGATGTGGAGTTGGGAAAGAGTAACATCCTGCTGATCGGCCCCACCGGTAGTGGTAAAACGCTTTTGGCACAGACTATGGCGCGCCTGCTCAACGTGCCGTTTACGATCGCCGATGCAACCACGCTGACAGAAGCGGGGTATGTGGGCGAGGATGTCGAGAATATTATTCAAAAGCTGCTTCAGAAATGTGACTACGATGTCGAGAAGGCGCAGCTGGGTATTGTCTATATCGATGAAATCGATAAGGTCTCCCGCAAATCGGATAACCCGTCAATCACCCGTGACGTTTCGGGCGAGGGTGTTCAGCAGGCATTGCTGAAACTGATCGAGGGAACCGTGGCGTCTGTGCCGCCGCAGGGTGGCCGTAAACACCCCCAGCAGGAGTTCCTGCAGGTGGATACGTCCAATATCCTGTTTATCTGTGGCGGCGCTTTTGCGGGGCTTGAGAAGATTATCCGTGACCGGAGTGAGCGCAGCTCTATCGGGTTTAACGCTACCGTGAAGAGCAAAGAAGAGATTCGTCTTACCGAGGTGCTGCACGACGTGGAGGCCGAGGATCTGGTCAAATTTGGCCTGATTCCCGAGTTTGTCGGGCGTCTACCCATGGTTGCGACTCTATCCGAGTTGGATGAAGAAGCATTGATTCAGATCCTGACCGAACCCAAGCACAGTTTGGTGAAACAGTATCAGGCGCTGTTCGAGATGGAAGGGGTTGAAGTCGACTTCCGTGAGGATGGTCTGAAAGCTGTAGCCCATAACGCGCTTGAGCGCCGCACGGGTGCCCGTGGTCTGCGATCAATCCTTGAAGCATCGCTGCTTGAAACCATGTACGAGCTTCCCTCCATGGAGGGGGTTAGCAAGGTGGTGATCGACGAAGGGGTTATCGAAGGGACGTCCGAGCCGATCCTGATTTACGAGAATCAGGAGCAGTCCAAAGCCGCGCCGCAGGATTAAGAGTGGCAGTCATAAAAAAAGCGACCATCGGGTCGCTTTTTTTTGGCGGGTCTCCGGTTTATTCGTACATCGCCTGCATCGATTCTTTGGCCCAGTTCAGGCTTTTGCGGTAGGCGCCCTCGAACAGTGTGATATTGAAATCCGGGGGCAATTTCTCCCAATCGCCGCTTTCATAAGCGATTGTCTGCTCAAGCGTTTCTCCAATGGGACCCTCATAGCTCGAGATCGCTGATTTGATATCGTCACCGAGAGGGACTTCCTGCAGCATGGTTTGCTGGTCCACATCCAGCATTACATGGAGTCCGGACATCATGCCGGCCATAAAATAGGAGCCCGCATTGGTGCGTTTTTGTCCCTCTGCGATCAATTCACACATCCGGCCACGGATCAGTAGTGCCCGAGCAAGCTCTTCCGGCTTATCCTGGTGGTTGGTCATCGCGATGAGTGTGGCCCATTTGCGAACCTGATCGATACCCAGTAATACGACGGCTTCGGCAACCGACTCCACTTTACGAACCAGAGAATAGGCCGCGGAGTTGACGATTCTAAGCAGCTTATAGGTCAGCACCGGGTCACGGATGATCATATGCTCCAGAGCTTCCGGTTTCGCGTTCGGTTTCTGCAGCTCCTGGATTAACTGCATGAGGGCGACCTGGTTGGCACTGACACGACGTCCCTTAACCACCTTGGGACGGCTTAGGAAGGAACCTTCAAACAGCTTAAAGCCAGCGCTGATACAGAGCTCCAGTTGCTCAACAGACTGGATGTCGGCCGCCAGCAGGGTGGTTTTGCACTGGGCAAAGGCTTTTGCCTGCTCGTGAAGTTCATCCACCGACATCAGGCTCACATCAAGCTTGATAATCTTGGCCATTTTATAGAGCGGCAACAGGCGTTCGTCAAAACCACGAACCTCCAGCGCGATTCTATAGCCGTCTGCGGCGAGCTGCTTGAGGGCCTTGGCAAATTCGGCTCCGACCTTGGTAGGCACGCTCAGTTGCAGTACAACCTGTTTGGTGGGTAGGGCGGGCATGGAGCCGTCAGCTACCATGGAAACCGGGACGGGCAGGAACGCGGGCACGCGTTTAACTTCGCCCTGATCCGAAATGCTGGTGTAGGTGCTCAGAATCATCTCAGAGCTGGAGCTGGCATCCGGATCGGCAGCCAGCATGTCATTGAGGCTGGTATCCCGGTGATAGTTCAGCTCATAGGCGATAACGCGTTGCTGACTATCGAAAATCGGATGACGGGCGATCAATACCTGACCGGGATCGATCTCGTGTGCCATGGGCGGTCTGTCCTTCCCTTGTATCAGCTTAGGATTTTACAGGTTTTCAGGAGCAAGCACTAAACCAAATATCCTCGGATAAGTAGAAGTGCGGGCTGATGACAATGCGAGCAGCGAGTATACTATGCGGCCGACAAAAAATATTGAGTAAACGATGACACGTATCAACTGGTTTCCGGGTCATATGCATAAGGCGCGCAAAGAGATCGCGCAGACGATGGACGAAGTGGATGTGGTGATTGAGGTTCTGGATGCCCGTTTGCCGCTTTCCAGCGAGAATCCGTTGGTGGATGCCCTGCGTAAGGACAAGCCGGTGATCAAGCTGTTGAATAAGCAGGACCTGGCTGACCCGGATCGCACCGGGGAATGGTTGCGATGGTTCAACGCGCAGGCGGGTGTTACGGCCATAGCGCTTGATACGGCGCAGAAGAAGCAGGTGCAGCGTATTCCTGCATTGTGTAAAGAGGCGGTACCCGCACGGACAAGTGCAGGCCGGCCGGTGCGTGCAATGATCATGGGAATTCCCAATGTTGGTAAATCGACTTTAATCAATGCACTGCTGGGACGGCGAATCGCTAAAGTGGGTAACGAGCCCGCCGTCACCAAGGGGCAGAAGCGCTACAGTGAATATCAGGGCATGGCACTGTCCGATACGCCGGGTATTCTCTGGCCCAAAATCGAAGATGAAGACGCCGGGTATCGTTTGGCCGCCAGTGGTGCGATCAAAGATACCGCGATCGAGTATGAGTTGGTTGCAGGTTATGCGGCTGCCTTTCTCTTGGCCGACTACCCTCAGTGCCTGATCGAACGTTTCAAGCTTAAAGCGGTGCCGTCATCCGCGGATGAGCTGCTCGATCAGATCGGTCGAAAAAGAGGGTGTCTGCGTCCAGGAGGTGTGGTTGATCTGTATAAAGCCGCCGATATTTTATTGACCGAGTTACGCGCTGGAAAGATAGGTCGAATTACATTCGAAACCCCGGAAGAGTGGGAACGTAAACGTTTAGAAGCAGAGCGGGCCGCTCTGGAAGCTGAGCAGGAGCAATCATCATGACACGCAAGAAGAAAGAGCGCTCAACCGGTAAGTTGATGACGGTACTGGAGCGAGCTCCGCGCAAGCAGGAACGGTTGGCGGATCCCACGAGTAAGGAAGCTCGCCGGCAAAAGGCGCTGCGTGAGCGGAAAAAACACAAGTCTGTCTACGAAAAGGCGCAGGCTACCCAGTCCCGGGTTGAACGTGATGCCGAAGCCGGTCGTCGAGGGACCCGTCACGGTGGACGTCTGGCAGAGAAGATCCGTCGCCTGAACCGGGAAGACGAGGACTAAACCACGCGTTTGACCTTCCCGGGAAACTCGCCTAGTTTTTGATCAGCAATGGCGTCAGTGGGAGGTCTAATCATGAGCCGTGCACCTGTACGCCGGGCCGGTGACGAGCCGGTTCGGGTTTCCCTGACGAAAGGCGAGCTCTATACCTGGTGTGCTTGTGGCCGCTCCAGTCAGCAGCCCTTCTGTGACGGTGGTAGTCATGTGGGCACGGGTATCGACCCGCTGGTGTTCGAAGCGGAACGCGACAGCGAAGTGTTGCTTTATACCTGCAAGGAAACCGGTACGCCCCCCATTTGTGATGGTTCCCACTGTCGGGGGGCGCCTGATTAACCTTTCACGCATTCCCGTCTTTTTTAGTGCACACGCCAATCAGGCTGTACACAGGGCAGAAGCTAACCAGCCCTGTCAGTAGTGGAACCACACCAATCCAGCCCCAGACCGGCAGCGCGCCAGCCAGTGTCGCCGCGATCAGCGCCAGACCCACAACAATACGCAAAATTCTGTCGATGCCACCAACATTTGCTTTCATCCGAGATCTCCTTATTAAGGATATTTTGATAGCTTCAGCATAGTTCAGGCAGCTACGGTGTTCAGTGACTTAATCACATAGCCGCGAGTTTTTTCAGCTCTTCACGGTTGGTCAGGGTAACGCTGCCGCGTGATAGCTGAAGCCATCCTCGCCGCTCGAACTCTTTCAGCGTGCGACTAATCACTTCCCGCGCTGTGCCCAACTCTCGCGCCAATTGCTGGTGCGTGGTCCGAATGGCGTCTTCAGGTCGGGCCAAAAGCCAGTCGGCGAGTCTGCTGTCCAAGCGTCCAAAGGATATGGCATCTATCAGCATTAACAGTTCGGTTAATCGTTCACCATAGCCGTCAAAGACAAATGCGCGTAATGCTTTGCTGTCATCCAGCGCTGTTTCGAAGGCTGGGGCGGGAATAACCACGGCGGTAACCGGTGTTTCGGTGATCGCTTCCGCTTGATAAGGGCCACCCCCTATCAGGCAGGCGGTGGTGAGGATGCAGGACTGTCCGCTTTCTACTCGGTAAAGTACGATTTCGCGGCCGCTGGAAGACAGCTTTTGCACTCGAACGGAGCCGCTGATAACCAGTAAAAACTGTTTGCAGCGATCACCCGGATGAAACACTTCGGTCTCAGCAGGAATTTCAACAACCCGAGATTGAGCAAGCGCTTTACGCCAGCCGGGGGAATCCACGGCCTGTAGGGTTGGAAAAAGTGAAAGCCAGCCGGTATCCATCAGTTTCGCCTCGCGTCCTTAGCAGGGCGTCTAGTGTACCCGCGCAATCGAGTGCGGGCGATAACGAAAAAAGCTCCCGCCTTGTGGGCGGGAGCTTGCCAACGGATCAGAGAGCGGGTGGCTCTCAGCGAGTGCCGGTCACACTGGGGATGGACCGGCGATCCGCGGAGACTAACGTTTAGAACTGGTTCATGGTGTTATCTTTACCAGAAGCCTTCAGAGCCGCGTCACCGGAGAAGTACTCTTTGTGATCGTCGCCCATGTCGGAACCGGCCATGTTCTGGTGCTTAACGCAGGCGATGCTCTGACGGATCTCCTTGCGCTGCACACCTTCGACGTAGCCCAGCATACCGGCATCACCGAAGTACTCTTTGGCCAGGTTGTCGGTGGACAGGGCCGCGGTGTGGTAGGTCGGCAGCGTGATCAGGTGGTGGAAGATACCGGCTTCGCGGGATGCATCACGCTGGAAGGTGCGGATCTTCTCATCGGCTGCAGCAGCCAGTTCGGTGTCGTCGTATTCGACGCTCATCAAGTTTGCGCGGTCGTAGGCGGAAACGTCCTGGCCGGCTTCAACCATGGCATCGAACACCTGCTGACGGAAGTTCAGGGTCCAGTTGAAGGACGGGCTGTTGTTGTAAACCAGCTTGGCATTCGGTACCGCTTCACGGATGCGGTTAACCATGTTGGCGATCTGACCAACGTGCGGCTTCTCGGTCTCGATCCAGAGCAGGTCTGCGCCGTTCTGCAGTGAAGTGATGCAGTCCAGAACCACGCGGTCTTCACCGGAGCCCTTCTTGAACTGGAACAGGCCGGATGCGAGACGCTTCGGCTTGAGCAGCTTGCCGTTAGCCTTAACAACCACATCACCGTTATCGATATCAGCGGCGCTATCAATGTAGTCGCCGTCCAGGAAGCTGTTGTACTTGTCGCCCAGGTCGCCCGGCTCGTTGGTGACGGCGATCTGTTTGGTCAGGCCTGCACCCAGGGAGTCGGTACGTGCCACGATAACACCGTCGTCGACACCCAGTTCCAGGAATGCGTAGCGAACAGCACGGATCTTGGCGAGGAAGTCGGCATGAGGAACGGTTACTTTACCGTCCTGGTGACCGCACTGCTTCTCGTCAGAGACCTGGTTTTCGATCTGGATGGCGCAGGCGCCCGCTTCGATCATTTTCTTGGCCAGCAGGTAGGTGGCTTCTTCGTTACCGAAACCTGCGTCGATGTCAGCGATGATCGGCACAACATGAGTCTCGAAGTTGTCGATCTTAGCCTGGATGTCAGCTTCTTTAGCGGCATCGCCAGCTTCACGTGCATTATCCAGCTCGCGGAACAGGCCACCCAGCTCACGTGCATCTGCCTGGCGCAGGAAGGTATACAGCTCTTCGATCAGGGCCGGAACAGAGGTCTTCTCGTGCATGGACTGGTCGGGCAGCGGACCAAACTCGGAGCGCAGCGCGGCGATCATCCAGCCGGACAGGTACAGGTAGCGCTTGTTGGTATTGCCGAAGTGCTTCTTGATCGAGATCAGCTTCTGCTGACCGATGAAGCCGTGCCAGCAACCCAGAGATTGAGTGTACTGAGAGGTATCCGCGTCATACTCGGCCATGTCCTGGCGCATCAGCTTGGCGGTGTAGCGTGCGATGTCCAGACCGGTCTTGAAACGGTTCTGCACCTTCATGCGAGCAGCGAACTCCGGGTTGATACCTTCCCAGGGTGCGCCATTGACCGCTTTCAGGCTGGCAACTGCGTCGATTGCTTTCTTGTACTCTGACATGGCTTTTCCTCTACAGTCTTGCTGTTCGGTGAATTAAAAGCTTCACGTTTTATATTTGCTGCGACTTGTTGGGGGAGCCGCAACGCTTATGCAGCGAATAATGTGTGCTGGCCGGAGAGCTGTCAAAGCGGTTTTGTGCATAGCAGCAAGGTTTGTATTAGGACTACAAGCCCCGGAAATCGGGCACTGTAGTTTTACTACCCGATCAAATTTGTTGTGCAATGCGAAAAATGCAGTGACGACGCGGGATGGAAGGTCTATTTCTTTTGTATGAAATACTTTGGTCGAGGCTATGAAATGCGCGATTTACATAAACGATAAGGAATAATAAATATTATTTTTAAATCTAAAAGGTCTATAAAAAGTTAACTACAAACTGTTCATTTCAGTTGCTTTTTCGGCACCAAAAGTGTCATGCCTATTACCAAAGTCGATATAGTCCCTATAAAATGTGTGTCTATGGCGCTTGGCTGGGTAGGTGGTGATGGGTAAAACAGAGGGCGAGACCGGGTATTGCGGTCTCGCGGTTAGGGAGTGGGCCGTCGTAACGTCCGGGAGCTGACGTCAGTCAAGAACGGGGTAGAGCGCGCCGGCGCCAATCAGGCGGCAGAGCAGGTCGAGCGCATCACGGTTTAAGTTCGGTAACTGCGCCGGCGTGTAATCGTTGCGCAGGCATAGTGCTTCAGCCAGGGGAAGTGTCTCGCAGGTTAATGGATAGCGTTCCCCGTTCGCGAACAACGATGCCTCACCAGCCTTGTCCAGGTAGGCGAACCGGGCGCCTTCGTTGCGACGTAAGGGTATGTCTTGCGCAAGCCACTGCTGTAGCTCTTCGATCGAGGGCGGTTCCTGCACCTCTTCCAGCTCCGGGTATTTGGGCTCGGTCATATACCGCCCAAACCATCGCGCTATCTGCGCTTCATCTTTTAAGTAACTGGCCAGAATCGCCTGGACGCGGTTCAGGGCGTCCTGCCCGATCTGTCCCGGGTTGGTCTGAAGGCTCAGATCCGGATCGGCATAGCGTATCTCTCGCCCCAGTTTTTCACCCACGAAATCACTGAAACTGCGCAAAATCTCATTGTGGGCGGGTGCCCGAAAGCCGATGGAATAGGTCATGCAGTCGTCGCCGACAGCGTAGCCATTATGGGCGATCTGAGGTGGCAGATAGAGCATGTCTCCAGGTTCCAGATCATAACTCTGATCCGGTTTCCACTCGGGGAGAATCATCACCGGCGCATCCGGCCGGCGCGGAGAATCTTCGGTACAGACGCCCCCGAGCTCCCAGCGTCGTGTACCACTGGCCTGCAACAGGAAAACGTCGTAATTGTCATAGTGGGGGCCTACGCCGCCCCCGGGGGCGGCATAGCTGATCATCAGATCATCCACCCGCCAGCTGGGTATGAAACGGAACCGCTCTACCAGGTCGGCCGCTTCCGGGATCCAGTGGTCCACGGCCTGAACCAGCAGCGTCCATTGCGAGTCAGGCAGTTCCGCGAACCGCGATTCCGGAAAGGGCCCCTGTTCCAGCGACCAGTGATCCTCATTCGCGTCGAAGCGGATCAGGCGTGACTCCACATCGGGTTCGCAGGCCAGACCGGCCAGCTCATCAGCGGTCACCGGGGGCGAAAAGTCAGGTATCGCCTGGCGAATCAGCAGCGGCTTTTTTTGCCAATAGTCCTTGAGAAAGGTCTCGACCGAGATTGAGCCTAGCGGCGCGTCCATATTCACTTGGCAAGTAGCTCCATCATCTCTTCGAGTGCGTCTTCCAGCTCTCCCATGACCTTGCGCGTATCCCGGGCGGAGAGTGCAGCAGTCCGGTTGTTGCCAACCATCCGTACGCACTTGGCGATCTGGTCCGCACAGCGCTGAATGCCGGTCAGGTTATATTCGTACTGCTCCATGCTGCTGGCAGCGTCCTGCAATGCTTCATGGAGCTGGCCTGCCTGAGCGGCCAGCTGGTGAAGGGTTTGACTCATGTTGATCTCCTTAAACACTAGACCGCATTACTTTATCAGCCTGCCGGGGTTGAGGTAATTCGATATTAGTCCCGGGTCAGCCGCTCGACGGTCTCTTCAACCGATGCCAAGATGCCGCGCAGCATGCCAAGTTCGGTTTTTTCCGGGCGCGAGCGATTGAAGTAACGCTTGAGTTTATCCATCACCCGTCCCTCATGCTGGGGAATAATAAAGTTGGTAACCCGTAATACGCGCTCCAGATGCTCGTAGAACAGCACCATCTCTTTCTGGCGTGGGTAGGGTGCCGGCTCCAGAGTTTTGCGCTCGGCTTTACGGGCAGCCCGTCTCAGCTCGTAGCAGACCAGCTGAATCGCCTGGGCGACGTTCAGCACCGGATAGTCCGGGTTGGCGTCAATATAGAGGTGGCGATTACACAACAACATTTCCGCATTGTTCAGGCCCATTGTCTCGCGCCCAAACAGGATGGCGATCTGGCCGCTGCTGGCTTCCTGTACCACCTGGCCTGCGGTGGTTTCCAAGTCAAGCAGGGGGAGATCATAGCTGCGTTCGCGAGCGCTGGTGCCGATCACTAACTGACAGTCAGCGATGGCGGCCTCAACGCTGTCGACTACCACCGCCTGGGCCAGCAGATCTTTGGCGCCCGCGGCTCTGGATTCGGCCTCGTCATCGGGAAAAACCCGTGGGTCAACCAAATATAGCTGCGACAATCCCATGTTTTTCATGGCGCGAGCGGCTGCACCGATATTGCCGGGATGGAAGGTTTGCACCAGTACGATTCGAATATTGGAGAGCATTGGATGTTCGTGATTGAGAGTTCAGTTTACAGCGCAGAACCGGGCGCCGGACATAAAAGAGCCGGCTGATGCCGGCTCGGGTGAATCTGTGTATTGATCAGATCCGCTTTGCCTGGTCGGCGGCGTTACCGATATAGGTCGAGGGGCTCAGTGCCTTGAGCTCGGCTTTGGCCTGCTCCGGTATTTCCAGCGTATCGATGAATTCCATCAGCGTCGCTTTGGTCATCGCCTTGCCGCGGGTCAGCTCCTTGAGCTTCTCATAGGGTGCCTCGATACCGTAGCGACGCATCACGGTCTGAATCGGCTCAGCCAGAACTTCCCAGGCGTTATCCAGGTCCGCGTTTAAACGCTCGGCGTTCATTTCCAGTTTGGAGATGCCCTTCAGACTGGCCTGGTAGGCGATGAGGCTGTAGCCGAAGCCAACCCCCATGTTGCGCAGTACGGTGGAGTCGGTCAGGTCGCGCTGCCAGCGAGAGATCGGCAGCTTGGCGGCCAGATGCTGCATCACGGCGTTAGCGATACCCAGATTACCTTCGGAGTTTTCGAAGTCGATCGGGTTGACCTTGTGCGGCATGGTTGAAGAGCCAACTTCGCCCGCGATGGTGCGCTGCTTGAAGTAACCCAGGGAGATATAACCCCAGACGTCACGGTCAAAATCGATCAGAATGGTGTTGAAGCGGCAGACGCAGTCGAACAGCTCGGCAATGTAATCATGCGGCTCGATCTGTGTGGTGTAGGGGTTCCAGTCCAGGCCCAGGCTGGCAATGAACTCTTTGGCATTGGCTTCCCAATCTATTTCAGGGTATGCCGACAGGTGAGCATTGTAGTTACCCACGGCACCGTTAATCTTGCCCAGAAACTCGATCTGGTCCAGCTGCTTGAGCTGGCGCTGCAGCCGGTATGCCACGTTCGCCATCTCTTTACCAAGAGTGGACGGCGAGGCGGTTTGGCCATGGGTACGTGACAGCATCGGCTGGTCGGCATGTTTGCGGGCCAGTTCCGCGATTTCGTCAGCGACCCTCTGCATGGGTTGCCTTAGCTCGGCTACGCCGTTCTTGAGCATCAGGGCATGAGACAGGTTGTTGATGTCTTCAGAGGTGCAGGCAAAGTGAACAAACTCGCTGATCGCGACCAGTTCGTCGTTTTCTGCGATCTCCTGCTTGATGAAGTATTCCACCGCCTTGACGTCGTGATTGGTGGTCCGCTCGATCTCTTTGATGCGCTCGGCGTCCTTGAGGTCGAAATCACTGACGATGCTGTTCAGGCGCGCGTTGGCGTTCTCGCTCAGGGCGGGAACCTCGGTGATCTGGGGGTGAGCGGCAAGCTGCTGCAGCCAGCGAATTTCGACTTCTACACGAAAGCGGATCAGACCGTATTCGCTGAATACGTTGCGCAGGTCGGCAGTTTTGCTGCCATAACGTCCATCGACCGGGGAAATAGCGGTGAGGGCAGAAAGCTCCATGTCACACAGTCTCACTAGTTGGGCGGTTTATACGGGAAAGGCGAAAAATTATACCGGAAAATGTGGCCGAGGTCAGTGACGGGCGAAACCTGGGCCGGGGCGCCCGGATCAGTGTCCGGGCGAGCGAAATTTTGCCAGTGAGGGGCGTACCCGGGAGCGGAAAAACAGGAAGTGCCAGCGCTTACCGCCCACCTGACGCCACAGGATGGTAGCGCGGATACCTGCCAGCAGCAGCGCTCGAATACGCGCCGCATTCTCGCTGTTTTGAAGGTAACGCGGGTCGCCGCCCACCTGGATGCGTACAGAGAAGGTACTGAGCGTATCCTGGTAGAGCGCCGCGATCGCTGCGATCACGTTGGAATGCGTGTAGATCGATGGATCAAACCGGGGCTGCTCGCTATCGGAGTCACCATCCTGGGCAAAATAGCGCGCCTTGGACTCGATCTGATCGAGTCGGGTTCCTATCTCCTCGAGCATATCCGGACGGGCCTTTAATTTTTGCTCCAGCTGAATCATCGACAGGGTGTAGCGCATCACATCCGGGTTAAACTTTCCGCCGCGCTTCTCGACGATCTCCTGCAGTTGCTTGAGGCCCAGCCCCAGGTTGAACGGCAGATCCTCGGTGCCACCATAGACATCTTCGGTGATCGCCGGATTGGATACGAACAGGCTGGCAATACTGCTCTCGAAGCTGTTCTGAGCCACCATGCCCCGGCGGGCAATCTGTTCCACAAGGCTTGCCGCCTGTAACATGCCGGCCAGCGCTATCGCCTGCTCATCGTGGGATCGAGACATCCGTTAAACTCCCTTATTGACCGGCTCGTGCCCGGGCTTCTATGACGCCGCCCCCAAGGCAGACGTCGTCCTGATAGAAAACCACTGACTGGCCCGGTGTAACAGCCCGTTGAGGCTGATCGAACTCCACGCGGTAGCCATTGTGGTCTGGGACCAATGTGCAGGATTGGTCTGCCTGGCGGTATCGAACTTTTGCTTTGCAGCGCAGCGGCAGCTTTGGTTGTTCGCCGCTGATCCAGAAAATTTCGGAACATGTCAGGCTGTCTGAGAACAGTAAAGGGTGATCCGTTCCCTGTACGGCGATCAAAACGTTGCGCTCCAGGTCCTTATCCGCCACAAACCAGGGTTCTTCCGGGTAGTTGGCCAGCCCTCCAATACCCAGTCCTTGGCGTTGGCCGATGGTGTAATACATCAGGCCTTGGTGTTCGCCGATCACATCACCATCAGGCGTTTCGATGGTGCCGGGTTGGGCCGGTAGATACTGCTTGAGGAAGTCGCTGAATCGGCGCTCGCCGATAAAGCAGATACCGGTACTGTCCTTTTTGTTGTGGGTAATCAGGTCGTGTTCTTCGGCCAGAGCCCGGACTGCCGGTTTTTCCAGTTCACCCACTGGAAAGAGCGTCATAGCCAACTCAGCTTCTCCGACCTGATGCAGAAAATAACTTTGATCCTTATTTGGATCCAGCCCTTTTAACAGTCGGGTACGGCCCTCACGCTCGCCGCGGCGCACGTAATGACCCGTCGCAATGAGATCGGCACCGAGCATCTGGGCATATTCCAGAAACGCCTTGAACTTAATCTCCCGGTTGCAGAGGATATCGGGGTTGGGCGTACGGCCGGCGCGGTACTCTTCGAGGAAGTGTTCAAACACGTTGTCCCAGTACTCGGCGGCAAAGTTGGCTGTGTGCAGCTTGATACCAAGCCGGTCGCAGACCGCCTGAGCGTCGGCCAGGTCCTCCTTGGCCGTACAGTATTCGGTTCCGTCATCTTCCTCCCAGTTCTTCATGAATAGGCCTTCGACCTGATAGCCTTGTTGTTGCAGGAGGAGGGCGGATACAGAGGAGTCGACGCCGCCGGACATACCGACGATCACTTTGATGGCACCAGTGTCACTCATGGGTTTGAATCAGATCTCTTCAGGTTCATGGATCAGTGAAAGCGGGTAGCGGATCCCGGCCAGATAATCGTCGATACACTCAAGCACCAGCTCACTGCGCAACTGCGCCCGGCGCGCTACGATCTCGTCCCGGGTAAGCCAGAGCGCACCCACAATGCCTTCATCCAGCTCGCGTTCCGTGTGATGTTTCAGCGCGCGGGCAATAAAACAGCAGCGGTGATAGGTCACACCGTTACGCGGAGAGCGGTAAACGTAGAGGCCCAACAGATGCTCGGGCGTGACTTCCCAGCCGGTTTCCTCCAATGTTTCGCGACAGGCCGCTTCGCTGAACCGTTCACCCTCTTCAAGGTGCCCTGCGGGCTGGTTGATTACCAGCGCGCCCTCGGCGTGTTCCTCGACCAGCAAAAAGCGGCCATCCTGTTCCACAATCGTTGCCACGGTGGCGTGAGGTGTCCAGCGCATTCAGTGTTCCGTGTAACTCGAGCGTCTCGAGGATGAATTTTGTCTTCGCTACAGAGATAATACCAGTTTGGCCGGTTGGCGACGAATAACGGGCTATGCCGGTAATCGATTTATTTGGGGGAGTTCTTCCATGGGGCAGACCGAAGTACGGGTGCAGCGAGAGACGTTTGACCTGCTTGCGCTGGATCAGTTGCTGCAAACCGATGGTGCCCGGTGTGGTGCGGTAGTGACCTTTACCGGCCGTGTGCGTGACCTCGATAACGCAGAGCTCAGGGCGCTGGAGCTGGAGCACTACCCCGGAATGACGGAGCGCGCTCTAGCTAAAATAGTGGAGCAGGCCAGAGCGCGCTGGTCACTTGGGTCGGTGGTGGTGGTTCATCGTGTGGGGCGTCTTGAGCCGGGGGATCCCATTGTCTTTGTCGGCGTGGCAAGCGCTCATCGGGAGGCTGCTTTCGAGGCGGCGCGTTTTATCATGGATTACCTCAAACGTGATGCGCCCTTGTGGAAGAAAGAGGTGGCGTTAGATGGAGAGCGCTGGGTTGATCAGAAAGACTCTGATCTCAACGCGGCCGACGCTTGGCGCCAGGGCGACGGGGACGGGGCGTCGTAACCGGCAGGTTGACCTGCTCCGGGCGGTATTCGCCCGGCGATAGATCATCCAGTGTCCAGTTGCCGATGGCGTAGCGTATCAGGCGCAGGGTAGGGAAGCCGACAGCGGCGGTCATGCGCCGTACCTGGCGGTTGCGGCCTTCACTGATGATGATCTCTATCCAGCTGGTGGCCTGGTTGGCGCGCTGGCGAATAGGTGGATTCCTGGGCCAGATGTCAGGAGCTGTTATTTTGCGAACCCGTGCTGGCCGAGTGGGGCCATCCTTAAGTGTGACGCCCCGGCGTAACCTGTCCATAGCCGCCTCATCCATCTCCCCTTCGACTTGTACCCAGTATGTCTTTTCCAGTTTGAATCGAGGGTTGGCCAGACGATGCTGGAGCTGACCGTCATCGGTCAGTATCAGTAGCCCTTCGGAGTCGTAGTCGAGCCGGCCTGCTGGATAAACACCGGATTCGTCGATGAAATCGGCCAGTGTTTGGCGCCCTTCTGAATCAGTGAACTGGCAGAGTACCTGAAAGGGCTTGTTGACCAAAAAGATGCGTGCCATGGCGGGTGGTGAGCGGCCTGCTGTACGTAGAAAATATCGATTATCCCGTAACCCAGGATGAGTGAAATCTACACCCCCATGAAAGGCATGAGAGTGCTGGATTTCGTTATAGCCAAACCCGAAACCGGGTCGGGTCAATCCAGCGCGCGGATATTGATAGCGTGGATTCCCTTGGGGCCTGCCTTGGTCTCAAACTGGACGGTCTGCCCGGCTTTCAGGCTCTTGTAGCCCTCAGCCAGAATGGCAGAGAAGTGGGCGAACAACTCCTCGTCGTATGCTTCCGAGAGGATAAAGCCGTATCCCTTGGCGTTGTTGAACCACTTCACTTTCCCTGTCTGCATATGTCGCTCCCATTGATTTCGCTTTACTAAAGGCACGCCACCTGGGGGTGGTGCCTGAAACGCGAACCTCCACGGGATTAATTCCGTGGAAGGTACTCCTTTACATCATTGCAGGGACTACAGATACTGGGGAGAACACTCCTGCTGCGGGCAGTATAACATTTGGTCGGCGTGACACTAGGCCTGATTAACACACATTATCGGAATGCAAAGAAAACAGTTACTTATGTCGGTTTACTCGAACAGTATTATCCGTTTTTCCGGGGACGATCCGGACCATGACGACCAACAGGACGGCACCGGTTCCGTCGCTACGGAGAAGACCAAACCGGAGCTCAAACGCCCCCCGATGTATCGGGTGGTATTGATGAATGACGACTACACCCCCATGGATTTCGTGGTTGAAGTTCTGATGATTTTTTTCAATATGAATCAGGAAAAGGCGACACAAGTGATGTTGTCGGTCCATACTCAGGGTAAGGGCGTCTGTGGCGTCTACACTCGAGATGTGGCTGAAACTAAAGCGGCGCAGGTGAATCAATATTCCAGAGAGAACAAGCACCCGTTGCTGTGTGAAGTAGAGACAGTCTGACAGGAGGCTGCAAACATGTTGAATCGCGAGCTTGAAGAAACCCTCAGTGCAGCCTTCAAGGCAGCCCGGGACAAGCATCATGAGTTTATGACCGTCGAGCACCTGTTGCTGGCGCTGTTGGACAACCGCCAGGCGGCGGAAGTCTTACACGCCTGTGGTGCTGATTTCGATCGGTTGCGTCAGCAGCTTTCCGTATTTATCGACGAGACAACGCCGCTTCTGCCGCAGAATGTTCCCAACCTTGAAACCCAGCCGACCCTGGGGTTCCAGCGTGTACTTCAGCGCGCCGTATTTCATGTCCAGTCCTCCGGCAAGGCTGAAGTCAGCGGAGCCAACGTGCTGGTAGCGATCTACAGCGAGCAGGAAAGCCATGCCGTGTACGTGCTGCAGCAGCAGGGCATTGAGCGCATTGATGTAGTCAATTACATCTCCCACGGGATATCCAAGGTCGGCGACCAGGACGCTCAGGAAAGCGAGTCGATCACCGAAGAGGAGGGCGGTGAATCCGGCAAGAGTCAGCTCAGCCAGTATGCTGTCAACTTGAACCAGCAGGCGGCACTGGGTCAGATCGACCCGCTGGTGGGGCGTGACTCCGAAGTGGAGCGCGTAGTTCAGATCCTCTCGCGTCGGCGCAAGAATAACCCACTGTTGGTGGGCGAGGCCGGGGTGGGTAAAACCGCCATCGCGGAAGGTCTGGCCAAATTGATTATTGAAGAGAAGGTGCCGGATATTATCGCTGACAGCGTGGTCTATGCGCTGGATCTGGGGGCGTTGCTGGCCGGGACTAAATACCGCGGTGATTTCGAGAAGCGTCTCAAGGGATTGCTGGCCGAGATCAAAAAGCAACCCCATGCGATTCTCTTTATTGATGAGATCCATACTATCATCGGTGCCGGTGCAGCTTCCGGTGGATCGATGGATGCGTCCAACCTGCTTAAGCCATTGCTGAGCTCCGGTGAGATTCGTTGCATCGGTTCTACCACATTCCAGGAATTCCGGGGTATTTTCGAGAAAGACCGGGCGCTGGCGCGCCGCTTCCAGAAAGTGGATGTGCTTGAGCCCAGTGTCAGTGATACCTATCAGATTCTGCGCGGGCTCAAGTCCCGGTTCGAAGAGCATCATGAGCTCAAATACACTGATGAGGCGCTGAAGGCAGCGGCAGAGCTGGCGGATCGTTACATCAATGACAAGCATATGCCGGACAAGGCGATCGATGTCATTGATGAAGCGGGTGCCTACCAGCGACTGCTGCCGGAAGATCAACGCAAGTCGGTCGTGGATGTCACCGAGGTGGAGGCCGTTGTCGCCAAGATTGCGCGTATCCCGCCGAAGAGCGTTTCCGTCTCCGACAAAGAGCAGCTGGCCAAGCTGGAAAGCAACCTCAAAATGGTGGTGCTGGGACAGGACGAGGCGATTACCACGCTCTCCGCCGCGATCAAGCTCTCCCGTGCCGGGCTTAATACGCCGAACAAGCCGGTCGGCTCCTTCCTGTTCTCCGGTCCTACCGGGGTGGGTAAAACCGAGGTCACCACCCAGCTGGCTCGTATCCTGGGTATTGAGCTGGTGCGCTTCGATATGTCGGAGTATATGGAGCGTCATACGGTATCGCGCCTGATCGGTGCGCCCCCGGGTTATGTGGGCTTTGATCAGGGCGGGTTGCTGACTGAGGCGATCACCAAGTCGCCGCACTGCGTGTTGCTGCTCGATGAGATCGAGAAGGCACATCCGGAAGTGTTCAACCTCCTGCTGCAGGTAATGGACAACGGTACGCTTACCGATAACAACGGGCGCAAGGCGGACTTCCGCAATGTGATTCTGGTAATGACCACCAACGCCGGTGCAGAGCAGATGAGTCGCCCGTCCATCGGCTTTACGCAGCAGGATCACAGTACCGATGGCATGGAGGCGATTAAAAAACTGTTTACACCGGAGTTCCGCAACCGTCTGGACGCGGTAATCCAGTTCAAGCCGTTGACGCTCAACATTGTTAAAGGTGTGGTCGACAAGTTCCTGACCGAGCTGCAGGCGCAGCTTGATGAGAAGCGCGTTGTACTCCACGTTGATGATGACGCTCGAAACTGGCTGGCCGAGCATGGTTACGATGAACTGATGGGCGCCCGTCCCATGCAGCGCCTGATCCAGGAAAAGATCAAGAAGCCGCTGGCTGAAATGATTCTATTCGGGGAGCTTGCTGAAAACGGCGGCGATGTGGATATCGTCGTGAATGAGGATGGGGAGCTGAAGCTGGAGTTGGCCACGGTGGCAGCATAAGCTGCCCACCGTTAGGATACCGCGCGGCTGAAGGATCAGCGGGCGCGGTATACGATACGGCCTTTGCTCAGGTCGTAAGGCGTCAGTTCTACCTTGACCTTGTCACCGGTCAGAATACGGATGTAGTTCTTACGCATCTTACCCGAAATGTGGGCAGTGACGACGTGCCCATTTTCCAACTCCACGCGGAACATGGTGTTGGGCAGGGTGTCGACGACGGTGCCTTCCATTTCAATTGAGTCTTCTTTGGCCATTCACACATTACCTCTGGGCTGTTTTTAATCCCGGCAATACGAACAATCGGAGTCACGCCGGTCGGAAAGCGCATTATTTTGCCTGAACTGGCGTGCTATATCAAAGAGAAATAAGGTAGGCGTTGCTGTTCGAAGGCGTTTAAGGCGTGTTTAGACCCGTACCCAGCGGTCGGCGATCAGCATATCCAGCGGACGGTAAGCGGTCTTGTAGTTCATTTTTCGGCAGTCCCTGACCCAGTACCCCAGGTACAGATAATCAAGCCCCTGCCGTTTGGCCTCCTCCACTTGCCAAAGAATGGCATAGGTACCCAGACTGCGTTTTTCCTGGTCTGGCGCGTAAAATGTGTAGAGGGCAGACAGTCCCTGATCCAACATGTCAGTAACGGCGATGCAGATCAACTGGTTGTCCGGGTCACGAAACTCGTAAAAGCAGCTGGGCTGCTTTCCCTCGACCAGAAAGCTCATGAACTGGCTGGGGGAGGGTGGATACATGTCCCCGTCTGCATGGCGTTCGGTGATGTATCGGTCGTACAGCCGGTAATATTCGATCGTTAGTTGTGCAGGGACCCGTTTGACCTTTAGGTCGTCGTTGCGCCGCCAGATTCGGCGCTGAGTCTTTGAGGGGGCGAAAAAGCGCGTTGGTATACGCACCGACACACAGGCATTGCAGTTGTCGCAATGGGGGCGGTAGATGTGTGAGCCGCTGCGGCGGAAACCCAGATCACTGAGTTCACTGTAAATCTCAGGAGTGATTGAGGCCTGTGGGTCCACAAACAGGGTTTTAGCCTTGCGTCCGGGAAGGTAGCTGCAGTCGTGTGGGGGTGTTGCGTAGAAACGCAGGGTTTGCAGGTTGCTCATTCCGCTTCGCTCTCGCGCTGGTACAACGGCGTTACTTGCCAGGAATGAGACAGCGTCTGACTGACCAGCTCTTCGAGTTCGGCAACGAACCGACGGCGTGGTACCTCTGAGGCACCGAGGCTGGCCAGATGATCGTTATACACCTGGCAATCGACTAAAGCATAGCCCCATTTTTCAAGATGTTCGACCAGGTAAACAAACGCGATTTTCGAGGCATCGGTGCGGCGGCTGAACATCGACTCACCGAAAAAGACCCGCCCCAGTGCCAGACCGTAAAGCCCGCCGATTAATGTATCACCCTGCCACACTTCCACCGAGTGCCCATGGCCAAGCCAGTGGAGGCGGCTATAGGCGGCCATCATGTCAGGGCTGATCCAGGTGCCCGCACTGTAGTTGCGCGGTTCAGCGCACGCCTGGATAACGTCATCGAATGCCTGGTCGAAAGTTACACGGTAGTCCATTTTACGCAGCTTTTTGCGCAGGCTGCGGGAGATATGGAGGTCTTGCGGATGTAAAACACAGCGCGGGTCCGGGCTCCACCAAAGTATCGGTTCGCCCGGGTTGTACCACGGAAAAATCCCCTGTCGGTAGGCGCTTAGAATCCGTTCCGGGCGCAGATCACCCCCCGCTGCCAGCAGGCCGTCCGGGTCGGCCAGGGCCAGCTCGACGGGAGGAAACTCGAGCTGGATAGGGTGAAGCCAGGGGATCATCCTGAGTTGGCCGTCTTTATTTGCCCAGGCTGTCGAGGTAACGCTCTGCATCCAGCGCGGCCATGCAGCCGAAGCCTGCAGAGGTGACTGCCTGACGATAAATATGATCGCATACGTCACCGGCGGCGAAGACGCCCTCTACATTGGTCTGAGTCGCATTGCCTTCCAGGCCGGAACGGATCTTCAGGTAGCCGTTGTTCATATCCAGCTGCCCTTCGAACAGCTCGGTGTTTGGACGGTGACCGATGGCGATAAAAACGCCCTGCAGCTCCAGCTCCTGAGTTGATCCATCCTCGGTGCTTTTGGCACGCAGACCGGTCACGCCGGAGTCATCACCCAGCACTTCGTCGAGCTGATGGTTCCAGAGGATCTTGACGTTACCGTTCTTGGCTTTTTCAAACAGCTGGTCCTGCAGAATTTTTTCACTGCGCAGGCTGTCGCGGCGGTGAATCAGGGTGACCTCGGCCGCGATGTTGGAGAGGTACAGCGCCTCTTCAACCGCCGTGTTGCCACCGCCGATGACAGCGACTTTCTGGCCCCGGTAGAAGAAACCGTCGCAGGTGGCGCAGGCGCTAACGCCTTTACCCTTGAATGCTTCTTCCGACTCGAGCCCCAGGTACTGGGCGGAGGCCCCGGTGGCAATGATCAGCGCATCACAGGTGTACTCGCCCATATCGCCTTTCAGGCGGAAGGGGCGGTTCTGCAGGTCGGTTTCGTTAATATGGTCGAAGATAACTTCGGTATTGAAGCGTTCCGCATGAGCCTGCATGCGCTGCATCAGCTCCGGACCCTGAACCCCGTCCACATCGCCGGGCCAGTTGTCCACTTCAGTGGTGGTGGTCAGCTGGCCGCCGGCCTGCATGCCGGTAATCACAACCGGGTTCAGGTTGGCGCGGGCTGCATAAACGGCAGCGGTATAACCGGCAGGGCCGGAACCCAGAATAATCAGGCGGTGATGCTTGGTTTCGCTCATGATGATCCAACTGTTTACTGAAAAGATTGAGGAAGGCCGGTACGGCTAGACCCAGTTAATTGGGGCCAAAAAGCGGCAATACAATGCCGAGAAATTTACCTTTACCGCCTCTCAATGTCCATGGACAGCGATGATAGAGGGGCTGAAGCGAGCCTGACTTAGTCGATAAAATTGTCGGCAAATTACTATCGCAACGGGCGGTATGTTATTTTTGCCCACTTTGATCGAGAGTTGCAGTTAAGGGATCCAGCTTGAGCGAAAAGCGCATTAATTCCCCGAGGGCGATGGGCGCCCATCTGGCCCGCGTGGCCAAAGAGTCGGGCTTGATTCTGGCCATCGGCATCAACCTGTTTTTGCTACTGGCACTGGTCAGTTACGACCCACGCGATCCTGGCTGGTCGCATTTGGGTTACCAGAGCAAGGTCAATAACCTGACCGGGATTTCGGGTGCCTGGGTGGCGGACTTTGCCATTTCTCTGTTCGGGCTTGCAGCGTATCTGCTGCCGTTCTTAGTGATTTTGCCAGCGGTGCGTTTTATTCGCCGTCGCGGTGCCGGCCTGCTTGATGCAATCCCTTTTGTGATGCTTCGCACGACCGGGGCGGCGCTGATGCTGGTAAGTTTTGCTTCTCTGGCGTCGCTCCATCTCTCCAATGAAGCGCTTCAGTATCCATTCACCGCCGGTGGGCTCGTTGGCCAGGCTCTGTCAGACCTGACGGTAATATGGCTGAACATGGTCGGTGGCTCGGTCATCCATTGGACACTGTTTCTGTTTGGTTTAACGCTCTACGCAGAGGTCTCCTGGCGTACCGCGCTGGAGAGCTGTGGGGGGTTAATCTTAAAAGCGTCTGGAAAAATTTCCGGCCTGGCGAGCGCCTCTCGGCGGGGTGGTTCCTCTCACAATGAGGGGGAATCCCAAGCCCGGGAGACGCGACCGCAATCCTCGCGTTCAACCCCTCAGCCTGTTGCCCGGCGCGTCGAGCCGGAATCAACGGGAACTGCCTCAGCTGAACAGAAACGCACTGAGCCGCAGCCGAGCCGGGCAGCGCCGGAATCGGAAGCGGTGATTCGTGCGCGCACTGAGCCATTTGCCGGGGCGTTCAAAGACGAAGACGATGATGCGCGGGTGGAGCCCTCATTCTCCCTGGATGGCTTGGATCAAGACGAAGGGGACCCTGAGCCACCCTGGGCAAGCAATGACGACGCGGTGCGGGCGGAACCTGACGCTCCGCGGACGGAATCAGTGCCGGCTGAGTCTGAGTCACCGGTCGGTAGTAGTCGGCGCAGCGTGAAGATTGTGCCGCTTTCCGAGTCGCATAAGCCGTTGGTGGAGGATGAGGATCATCCCGGCGATAGCAAAGCGGGTGCCACCAGTCGCAAAGCGGCGCCCGTTATACCTTCACTGGACCTGCTCGACCCGCCCGAGCTTCAGACCGATACCGGCTTCACCGAAGAGGAGCTTGAGGACATGTCGCGGCTTCTCGAGGAGAAGCTGAAAGACTTCGGCGTCATTGCTGAGGTGGTTGAGGTCAACCCGGGGCCCGTGATTACCCGGTTCGAAATTCAGCCCGCACCCGGGGTCAAGGCCAGCAAAATCTCCAACCTGGCGCGGGATCTGGCGCGCTCCATGGCGGTGATGAGTGTGCGTGTGGTGGAGGTGATTCCGGGCAAATCGGTGGTCGGTATCGAGATTCCCAACTCCTCTCGCCAAACTGTTCGCCTCAGCGAGGTGCTTAACGCCAAACCATATCTGGAAGCCAGTTCGCGCCTGACGCTGGCATTGGGCAACGATATCGCCGGTAACCCGGTGGTCGCCAACCTGGCCAAGATGCCCCACCTACTGGTAGCCGGTACCACGGGCTCCGGTAAGTCGGTGGGCGTCAACGCCATGCTATTGAGTCTGCTGTTCAAGGCCACGCCGGATGAGGTGCGCCTGATGCTGGTGGATCCGAAGATGCTGGAGCTGTCGATCTATGACGGTATTCCGCATCTGCTAACACCGGTTATCACGGATATGAAAGAAGCGGCCGGTGGCTTGCGCTGGTGTGTCGCTGAAATGGAGCGCCGTTACCGGCTGATGGCGAAGATGGGCGTGCGCAATATCGCCGGTTTCAACGAGAAGCTGGCCAAGGCCCAGGCTGCCGGTGAGCCGCTGCGCGATCCGCTGTGGAATCCGCAGGAGCAGGGGCTTGACCCGGATGAGCCGGCACCCTACCTGGAATCGCTACCCTATATCGTCGTGGTGGTGGACGAGTTCGCCGACATGATGATGATGGTGGGCAAGAAGGTTGAGGAGTTGATTGCGCGGATCGCACAGAAGGCGAGGGCGGCCGGTATTCACCTGATTTTGGCCACACAGCGTCCCTCCGTGGACGTAATCACCGGTCTGATCAAGGCTAACGTGCCGACCCGTATTGCGTTCCAGGTGTCCTCGAAAATCGACTCACGGACCATTCTTGATCAGTCCGGCGCGGAAAACCTGCTGGGCTATGGCGATATGCTTTACCTGCCGGCAGGAACCAGCGTTCCCAACCGTGTGCATGGTGCCTTCGTCAGTGATGATGAGGTTCACCGGACCGTGGAGGCCTGGAGGGCAGTAGGGTCTCCGGTCTATATCGACGAAATCCTGACTGAGCCCGGTGGTGAGGGTGGAGGTTCCAGCGGCAACCTGTTTGATGATGAGGCGGACCCGCTGTATGACGAGGCGGTGGCCTTTGTGACCGAGTCACGCAAAGCCTCGATCTCCTCGGTACAGCGCAAGCTCAAGATCGGCTACAACCGTGCTGCTCGAATGATTGAATCGATGGAAGCCGCCGGTGTCATAACTGAAGCGGGTAGCAATGGCCAGCGTGAAGTTCTGGCACCGCCACCACCAAGGGACTAGACCATGAAAAAGCCGTTCTTGGCAGCCTGTTTACTTGCGGCTGCTTCTGTTTCTCTGGCTTATGCCGATGCCAGTGATGACCTGGAAGCCTTGCTGATGGGGCACGACCGGATTGAGGCCGAATTCGATCAGTACACGGTGTCGGAAGGGGGACGTCGACAGGAGCACTCCAGCGGAGATTTTGCGATCGATCGTCCGGGCCGGTTTGACTGGCGCACGGAGACACCCTTTCCCCAGCGTATTGTCAGCGATGGCGATTACATCTGGGTTTTCGATCCGGATCTGGAGCAGGTGACGCGCAAGCCGGCTGGCAATCAAAACGACAGTGCACCGGCCCAGATTCTTAACGGAGAGGTTGATGCGCTGGAGCGGGCTTATGACATCTCCGCGTTGGAGCAGACCGATAGCCGGGCGGTTTACGAGCTTCTGCCCAAAGAGCCTCAGAACAGCAGCTTCGTAAGGATTCGTTTACTGTTCGAAAACCAGATACTGTCCGAACTGATGTTGGAAGACAGTCTGGGACAACGCACTGCAATTGTTCTCAGCAATATTGAACTGGATGGCGCGATTGACCCATCCCGTTTCAGTTTTGAACCGCCCGCCGGGGTCGACGTTATTCTGGATCCGGGGGTCTGATGCAGGACCTGTTTGCTGATCAAACACCCAGTTATGAGCCGTTGGCGGCACGAATGCGGCCCCGCTCACTGGATGAGTATATGGGCCAGGAGCACCTGTTTGGGGCGCATAAGCCGCTGCGTCAGGCACTTGAACAGGGGCTGATCCACTCGATGATCTTCTGGGGGCCGCCCGGTGTCGGCAAAACCACGCTGGCCCGGTTGATTGCCCATCAGGTCGACGCCCATTTTCTGACCATTTCCGCTGTACTCAGCGGCGTGAAAGATATCCGTCAGGCGGTGGATCAGGCGCAGCAGATCAAGGCACAAAGCGGTCGGAAAACAATCCTGTTCGTGGATGAGGTGCATCGTTTCAACAAGTCTCAGCAGGATGCTTTTCTACCTTACGTGGAAGATGGCACGGTCATCTTTGTGGGCGCCACCACTGAGAACCCCTCCTTCGAACTGAATAATGCGCTTCTATCCCGTGCCCGCGTTTATCTGCTTCGTTCCCTGGATGACTCGGCGCTGGAGCGGATCCTCTCCCATGCATTAACTGACCCGGAGCGCGGATTGGGAAAACGTCCTCTGGAGCTGGGGGACGATGTGATTGCGAAGCTGGCCAAAGCCGCGGATGGGGATGCACGCCGTGCGCTGAACCTGCTGGAGATTGCGGCTGATCTGGCCCGTCCTGATGGTGATAAGGAGCGGGTGGACAGCGAGGTTTTGCAGGAAGTGATGCAGGCCGGCGGGCGGCGTTATGACAAAGGCGGTGATCTCTTCTACGATCAGATATCCGCGTTCCATAAGTCCGTACGTGGCTCCTCGCCCGATGGCGCGCTGTATTGGTATTGCCGCATGCTGGATGGTGGTTGTGATCCGCTTTACGTGGCGCGGCGCTTGGTGGCGATCGCCTCCGAGGATATCGGCAACGCCGACCCCCGAGCCATGCAGGTCGCGCTTTCGGCCTGGGATGCGTTTGAGCGTGTCGGCCCCGCCGAGGGGGAGCGCGCTATTGCTCAGGCGGCTGTGTATTGCGCGTTGGCACCAAAGAGTAATGCCTTGTACCGGGCTTTTAATCAGTGTTTAGCGGATGTGCGAGCTGATCCCAGTTACGAGGTGCCCGAGCATCTGCGCAACGCGCCCACCGAATTGATGAAGGATATGGGGTACGGTGCTCAATACCGATACGCCCATGATGAGCCGAATGCGTACGCTGCCGGAGAATGTTACCTGCCGGAAGCGATTGCCGGGCGTGGCTATTATCAGCCGGAGCCGCGAGGCCTTGAGATCAAGCTGGGCGAGAAAATGGAGCGCTTGCGTCAGTGGGATCTGCAAAGTGATCGACAGCGCTACGGCAGAACCGACAGTGGCAATGGAGGGGGGGAAGGCTGATGCACTGGTTATCGATAGCCTTGGGCGGAGCGCTGGGGGCCATGGCGCGTTATTGGGTCAGTGGGTTTCTTAACAACGCTGATTATCGACTGCCCGTCGGCACGTTGGCCGTGAACGTCGTGGGCTCCTTTCTGATGGGGGTCTGCTTCGTCCTGATTCTGGAAAAGGCGCGCCTGTCGCCGGAAATGCGGCCCCTGCTGATGACCGGTTTTATGGGGGCATTTACCACCTTCTCCACATTCTCGCTGGAAACGGTGGCCTTGATTCAGGAGGGGCATATAATGTCCGCCCTGATTTATATATCATTGAGCCTCGCTTTATGCTTGGTCGCGCTTTATGCGGGCCTGGTTTTAACCCGAATGATCTGACAGTTTTTCAATACAAGGTACCTGTCCTCCATGCTTGATCCGAAACTGGTTCGTGCCAACCCTGAAGCGTTGGCTGCGTCATTGAAGAAAAAGGGATTTGATTTCCCGGTGGCACGTTTTGTCGAACTGGACAATGAGCGCAAGTCGATTCAGGTGGAAACCGAGTCGCTGCAGAACGAGCGCAATACCCGCTCGAAAAGTATCGGTAAGGCAAAAGCGGCAGGTGAAGATATCCAGCCTTTGCTCGATGAAGTAAAAAACCTGGGCGATAAGCTGGATGCGGCCAAGGCCAAACTCAGCGATATCCAGGCCGAGCTGGACGATATCCTCATGGGTGTGCCCAACATCCCTCATGATTCCGTGCCCGAAGGCGAGTCGGAAGACGATAACGTGGAGGTGCGTCAGTGGGGTACGCCGCGTGAGTTTTCGTTCGAACCGCAGGACCATGTGGCCTTGGGTGAGCGTAACCTGGAGCTGGACTTCGAAACTGCCGCAAAGCTGACCGGCTCACGCTTTGCCGTGATGAAAGGTACGATTGCGCGGCTTCATCGCGCACTGACCCAGTTCATGCTCGACACCCACACCGCCGAACACGGCTACACCGAAGTCTATGTGCCTTACATGGTCAACGCGGACTCTCTGCAGGGAACCGGTCAGTTACCCAAGTTTGAAGAAGACTTGTTCAAGCTGCCGTTTGGTGACCGTTACTACTATATGATCCCCACCGCCGAGGTGCCGGTTACCAATATGGTGCGTGACGAGATCGTCGATGCCGATCAACTGCCGATGCAGTTTACTGCGCATACGCCGTGTTTCCGCTCTGAGGCCGGTTCCGCCGGTAAAGATACCCGCGGTATGATTCGTCAGCACCAGTTCGAAAAAGTGGAGCTGGTTCACATTGTCGAGCCCTCCAAATCCTGGGACGCGCTGGAAGCGCTGACCGGCCATGCGGAAACGATTCTGCAGAAGCTCAATCTACCGTACCGCGTCGTCGTACTCTGTGGCGGTGATCTGGGCTTCAGCGCGGCCAAGACCTATGACATTGAGGTCTGGTTACCGGGTCAGGCCAAATACCGTGAGATCTCCTCCTGCTCCAATATGCTCGACTTCCAGGCCCGCCGGATGATGGCGCGCTGGCGCAATCCGGAAACCGGTAAGCCGGAGCTGGTACACACGCTGAACGGTTCGGGTCTTGCAGTGGGCCGTACCCTGGTGGCAGTGCTTGAGAACTACCAGAACGAAGATGGCTCGGTGACAGTGCCGGAGGCACTTCGCCCGTACATGGGCGGCGTCGAAACTATCGGCTAATCGCTCGATGGTTGAAAGAAAGGCGTGCCCCCGGGTGCGCCTTTTTGCTTTGTGCGCCAGGCATGGCGCGTAGCGCCTTGACGGGCGCTGTTCCGACGCGCGTGGTGGCGGTCGGATGACTTGGAGGTGCAAGTCCTCTGTGGGCCCGGCAAGGGGAACCACTAGCCGAACGGCAAGGGTGTCCATCGCGAGGTGGAATCTGAAGGAAGCCGAAGGCAAAGCACTGGCCTGACGAACAGAAATCGCATACGAGGCGACGGCTGCGGGTGAGGAGTCGAATATCTTCAAAGCCCGGTACTTGCACGGAGCAGCGGTCGTAGATGCGGCAGGTATAAGTGTGAAGGTCACGTGTCTTACCCTGGGAGGTCTGCT
>NZ_AUAZ01000009.1 GCF_000428985.1 Marinobacterium litorale DSM 23545
TAAGAGAGCGGAAGCCTTTTTTAATATGTCCTTTTCTTGCTCCAAGCGTTTAACCCTGGCTTCCAGTTCCTGGATGCGCTTCTGCTCGGGCGTCATAGCTTTGCTTGCGGGCGTTTCCCCGTCACGTTCGGCACGTAACTGATCCACCCACCGACGCAGTGCGGTATCACCGATACCAAGTGACCGGCAGGCCTCAGCGATGGAATAGCCCTGATCCAGTACAAGACTAGCGGCTTCCAGCTTGAACTCGGGCGTAAAGGAACGACGTTGTTTTTTCATTGAACACCTCTAGGGTGGCAAGGTTACCACCTATCTGGGTGTCCGGAATCATTGAACCACTACAGACAAATTCCCTGTTTGTGAGGGAGGAGGTGAGTCGTGAACCACTACCGGTTCTTTCAACAGCTTTGGCAGGATTACGTTGGGATCACACCACAGGCGGAAGCGATCCAGCGCCTGTTCATCGAACGGGGAGAAACGATCGTCAATGACCATGTGGCCTTTCGCACCCTGGCTCACAGCCCAATCTCGTTAGAGCGACTACAGCCGCTACTGGAACAACTTGGCTATCGTGCGTTCGGCCAATATCACTTTGCGACCAAGAAGCTTCGGGCCCGCGCCTTTGCTCATGAGGTGGATGCAACCGCGCCAAAGATTTTCCTCAGCGAGCTCGAATTCGAACACCTGTCGGACAAGGTACAGGCGATTATCCACACTCTGCTCGCCCAAGTTCCTGAGGATGCGGCCAGTGATGTAAGCGTTTTCTGGAGCGGGCGGCACTGGGCAATACCCACCTGGGAGGCATACGAGGCATTACTGAAAGAGAGCGAATATGCGGCCTGGCTGTCCGTATTGGGGCTCAGAGCCAACCACTTCACCGTCAGTGTTAATCACCTGGAAACGCTGCCGGACCTTAAAGCAGTAAACCAACTGCTCAAGGACAATGGTTATGCGCTCAACGTACAGGGGGGCGAGATCAAGGGCTCGCCCGGCCTGTTACTGGAGCAGTCTTCGACCCTGGCCGACCATATCGCGGTCGAATTTGGAGAGGGTGAAACCCACCGGGTACCCAGCTGCTACTACGAGTTTGCCCTGCGTTACGAGGAGTCGCCGGGCAAACTCTTTGCCGGGTTTATCGAGGGCAACGCCGACAAGATCTTCGAGTCGACGCATAGCCGGGATGAGTAGAAAAGCTCAACAGAACGTTTATTGATCCAGCAGCTCAATCCAGTGTTGCACCGGTACGCTTGCCTTGCTCTCCAGATGCAGTTGGCAGCCGATGTTGGAGGTAACAATACGCGCCGGGGACTCTCCGGTGAGTGCCTGAATTTTGTTGTTGAGCAGACGCTGGCTCAACACCGGCTGTAATACAGAGTAGGTGCCCGCCGAGCCGCAACAGAGGTGATTATTCTCGGTTTTTGCCAGATCGAAGCCGGCCTGTTTAAGCACCGCATCTACACAACCGCCCTGCTTCATGGCGTGCTGCAGCGTACAGGGACAGTGCACAGCCACCTTGCCTGACGGACGCTCCGCTTTGAGTAGGCTCAAATCCTCCTCCAGCAGAACTTCGGCCAGATCCCGGGTCAGTTCGCTGACCCGTTTTGCTTTGTCGGCATACCGGGGATCATGACGCAGCAAATGCCCATATTCCTGCACCATCGCACCACAGCCCGACGCTGTCATAACGATCGCCTCGCAGCCCGACTCTATGGCCGGCCACCAGGCATCGATATTACGACGCATAAAATCGAGCCCTTCCTCATGGGCTGACAGGTGGTAACTCACCGCGCCGCAGCAGCCTGCCTCCGGGGCCTCAACCAGAGTAATGCCCAGCCGATCAAGCACCCGCGCAGCGGCTGCGTTGGTGGTGGGTGCGGCAGCCGATTGAGCGCACCCGGCGAGCGCCAGCATCACCCGGGCGTGGCGCTTCGCAGGCCAGGGGGATGCAACCCGCTTGGGTGGCACCTTGGCTTTAAGCGCGGCGGGCAGGACAGGACGGAACGTCTGGCCCAGTTTCATCATCGGACCAAAGCGCTCGGGATACGGCAGCACCTTGCGCAGCCCCCAACGCATCAGCTTTTCCTTGAGCGGCCGGTCCAGCTTCTGCTCCACCAGGCCCCGGCCAATATCCACCAGCCGTCCATACTGCACACCTGACGGGCAGGTGGTTTCACAGCTGCGACAGGTCAGGCAGCGATCCAGATGAGTCCGCGTTTTTTCCGTGACCTCGCCGGTTTCCAGCAACTGTTTGATCAGATAGATCCGCCCGCGAGGGCCATCACGCTCATCACTGAGCTCCTGGTAGGTGGGACAGGTGGCGGTGCAGAACCCGCAGTGCACACAACTGCGCAGTATCTCTTCGGCTTCCTGACCCTCTGGGGTGGACTGATAGATTTGAAGAATCTCGGTTTTCATATCGATCTACATCCAGCTATAGAGGCGGCCCGGGTTGAACAAGCCGTCTGGATCAAAAGCGTGCTTCAAGCGCTGCTGCAAGGCTTTGACGGCTTGTGGCGGCGTATGCATCACTTCAGCGCTGCGATCACCACCACGGAACAGGCTCACCTGCCCCCCGGCTTCGACGGCGATTCGTTCCATCTCGCTGAGCTCAGCATTACCCAGGTACCAGCGCTGGGCGCCACCCCAGTCCACCAGCCACTGTCCGGACAAGCCTGGCATACGGGCTGTGGGATTCACCGAAAAGCGCCACAGCGGCAGACTGGTGCAGAAGAAATCCAGCTGATGGTCACGTAACCTGTGCCAGAAATGCTCAGCATCCATCAGCTCACTGCCACCCCAGTGGGACAGGGTGGCATCTACCGCAGAGTGAGCACCCGAGAGCCTCAGGTAGAGCTTGTTATCGAGCCAGCAGGCCGCGCTCAGCGGCTTGGCCTCCACGCTCCTGCGGTTCATGATCGACACCGCTTCGTCCATCTCACAGTCGAAAACCAGCGTCCGCGTGGAGGCAGGCCGGGGTAGTACCTTGAGGCTTATCTCGGTCATCACTCCAAGCGTCCCCATTGCACCGGCCTGTAACCGCGAGACATCGTAACCCGCCACGTTTTTCATCACCTGACCACCAAAACGTAACGCCTCTCCCTGACCGTTAATCAAGCGCACACCCAATACCTGATCACGCACCGAGCCCCACCAGGGACGGCCGGGACCAGATAAATGACAGGCCAACGTGCCGCCCAAAGTCGAGTTCTTACCGAACCGGGGCGGCTCGAACGACAGCATCTGGTTATGCTCGCTCAGTGCCGCATCGAGCTCAGCCAGCGTGGTTCCTGCCCGGGCTGTCAGCACCAGCTCCACCGGATGGTAGGTCAGAATGCCGGTATGGCCACTGAGATCCAGCACCGGCAGCGCACTATCGGTGCTACGCCCCATAAATGCTTTGGTGTCACCCCCCACGATTCGCACCGGCTGTCGCCGCTCGCGGGCCGCCAGTACCTGATCGACTAGCTGTACCTGTTTATCACTCATGACCACCCTCCCTGTGCAGCTGATTTTCGGCACCACTATTGGGCTCGATGCTCATCTCCAGGGAGCGGTACTCCTGGCACTGACGCAGGGTCGGGATCCCTTTTCCGGGATTCAGCGTACCGGCCGGATCGAACGCCGCTTTGATACGGTGAAACTGAGCAATATCAAGATCGTTGAACTGGGCAGGCATCTGCCGGATCTTCTCTACGCCCACACCATGTTCACCGGTGATACAACCGCCCACCGCGACACAAAGCTCCAGGATTCGGCCGCCGAAATCCTCGGTTTTCTCCAGCTCGCCCGGAACGTTGGCATCGAACAGAATCAACGGATGCAGGTTGCCGTCACCGGCGTGGAAAACATTGGCCACACGCAGGCCACACGCCTCGGACATACGCTCCATCTCGGTCAGCACGTGAGCAAGCTGTCCCCGGGGAATGGTGCCATCCATGCAGTAGTAATCCGGGGATATTCGACCCACTGCGGGAAATGCCGATTTACGCCCCTGCCAGAGCCGCGCCCGCTCCTCCTCGTTATGCGAGGTCCGTACGGAAGTAGCACCAAGGCGCTTGAACAGGCTTTCCACCGCGTCGATATGCTCGTGGACCTCCTCTTCGGTTCCGTCCACTTCACACAGCAACAGAGCCTTCGCCTCGGTCGGGTAACCTGCTTTGGCAAAGGCTTCGGCGGCGACAATGGCATGGCTGTCCATCATCTCCAGGCCACCGGGAATGATACCCTCAGCGATGATCGCTCCCACTGCGTCACCGGCGGTCTGCACCGAATCGAAGCCGGCCATCACCACCTGAGCCACCTCCGGCTTGGGCAGCAGCTTGACTCGCACTTCGGTCACGATCCCAAGCAACCCCTCGGAGCCGGTCATCAGCGCCAGCAGGTCCATGCCGCAGCTGTCCAGCCCTTCGCTCCCCAAGGTAATTCTCTCCCCTTCCACGGTGAGCAGATCCACACTGAGCAGGTTGTGCACCGTCAAACCGTATTTAAGGCAATGCACGCCGCCGGAGTTTTCCGCCACATTGCCGCCAATGGTGCAGGCTATCTGTGAGGAGGGGTCCGGTCCGTAATACAGCCCATACTTGCCGGCCGCCTCACTGATCGCCAGGTTACGCACGCCGGGCTGTACCCGGGCGGCGCGGGCCACCGGGTTGATCTCCAGAATCCGGTTGAACTTGGCCATGGAGAGCACTACCCCTTCCCGGTGGGGCATAGCACCAGCGCAAAGGCCGGTACCGGCGCCACGGGCGACCACCGGCACCCGCTCTTCATGGCAGATCCGCAAAACCTGCTGGGCCTGCTCCACGGTCTCCGGCAGCACCACCAGCATCGGCATCTCACTGTACACCGAGAGACCATCGCACTCGTAGGGCTTTAGGGTCTCATCGTCACTGATCACATATTCCGGGTCGATAAACGCCCTGAACTTCTGCGCCAGTACCTCTCGGGATACTCCCGGATGCACATCCTGCCTGTCACTCATGACTCTCCCCTTTGCTGCGGCTCAAAAGCTCAGCCTCTGGTGGCAAGAAAATGATCGATGCCCGCCTGGGCACATTCCATATCCTGCTGTGGTGTCCCAGAGCTCAAACCGATGCCACCCACAACCTCGCCATCGATACTCACCGGCAGTCCACCGCCCACCACGCAGAGTCGTCCACCAAGAGCCGTATGAATCCCGAACACCAGACTGCCCGGCACACACTTTTCGTTATACTCGTGGGTCGCTTTTTTCGCCGCTGCCGCGGTAAACGCTTTGTCCTGAGCGATGGTGACACTGGTGATTTTGCCGCCATCCATGCGCTCGAAAGCAACCAGGTTGCCGGACTCATCCACCACGGCGATACACATGGGCACGCCGATTTCCTGCGCCTTGTTGGCTGCTCCTGCAATCAGAAGCCGGGCATCCTGCTGATCCAGTCGAGTAATCGTTAACATACGCACACCCGTCCTTTCTTTAAGTAGACAATTAGTTTGAGTACTGGTTTTTCTGCGTTCGGCGATGGGCGTGCAGCAGCGGCTCGGTATAACCGTTAGGTTGATCACATCCTTTGAAAATCAGGTCCCGAGCGGCCTGGAACGGAATACTCGAGGCCAGATCAGGCGCCATCGGCTGATAGGCGGGGTCGCCCGCATTCTGGTTATCCACCACCTCAGCCATGCGTTTCAGCGTGTCACTGACCTGATCGTCAGTGCAGATGCCATGTTGCAGCCAGTTAGCCAGGTGCTGACTGGAGATACGCAGCGTGGCACGATCCTCCATCAATCCCACGTTGTGGATATCCGGCACCTTGGAGCAGCCGATCCCCTGCCCGACCCAGCGCACCACGTAGCCCAGGATCCCCTGCACATTGTTATCCAGCTCGTTCTGGATCTGCTCCGGCGTCAGCGGGGTATCACCCAGTAAAGGCGGGGTCAGAAGTTGTTCGATGGGGGTGGCGGCGCGACCCGCGATCTCATGTTGACGCGCCTGAACATCGACCTGGTGGTAGTGAGTGGCATGCAAGGTTGCGGCGGTAGGCGAAGGTACCCAGGCGCAGTTGGCACCGGCCTGCGGATGCGCCAGCTTAGCCTCCATCATCCGGGCCATCTCGTCGGGCATCGGCCACATACCTTTACCGATCTGAGCAACGCCTTCCAGGCCACAGGCAAGGCCGATGTCCACATTGCGATCTTCATAAGCCTTTATCCAGGGCTCCGCCTTGATCGCCTCCTTAGGCAAGACAGGCCCCGCTTCCATGCAGGTATGGATCTCGTCACCGGTACGGTCCAGGAAGCCGGTGTTGATGAAAAACAGTCGCTCACGGACGGCACGCATGGTCTCTTTCAGGTTGGCTGAGGTACGGCGCTCCTCATCCATCACGCCCACCTTCAGGGTATTGGCCGGCAACGAAAGCGCCTGTTCAACGCGCGTGAACAGCTCGTTGGTCAGCGCCGCTTCCTCAGGCCCATGCATCTTCGGTTTGACGATATAGATGCTACCGGTCCGACTGTTACGGTAACGGCCCTGACCTTTCAGATCGTGTACGGCACAGAGCGTGGTCACCATGGCGTCGAGGAACCCCTCGGGTACCTCATCACCGTTCGCATCCAATACCGCATCGGTGGTCATCAGATGCCCCACGTTGCGCACCAGCAGCAGGCTGCGACCATGCAACGTCAATGTGCTGCCATCAGGAGCCGAGTAGGTGCGATCAGCGTGGAGCCGACGGGTCAGCTGCCGCCCCCCCTTGTCGAAGGTATCCTCCAGTGTACCCATCATCAGACCCAGCCAGTTCCGATAAACGCCCACCTTATCCTCCGCGTCCACCGCTGCGACGGAGTCCTCGCAGTCGATGATGGTGCTCATGGCCGACTCCATCAGAATATCTTTCACCCCGGCCGAGGAGAGTTGGCCGATGGGGTGCTCCGGATCGATCTGCAGCTCCACATGCAGCCCGTGATTGCGCAGCAGTACACCGCGGGACGCACCCTCCTCGTGATAACCGGCAAACCGGGTCGGATCCGACAGACCGGTGACCTGACCACTGTCGAGTTCGATCGAGAGAGTCATCCGCCCGCCATCGGGATGCACACGGTATTCACTCACCCGGGCGTGAGATCCCTCATTCAGAGGGGCCACACTATCCAGAAAGCGTGCCGCCCACTCGATGACTCTTTTGCCTCTTTGCGGGTTAAACGCTTTGCCCTTTTCACAGCCGTCACTTTCCGCAATCACGTCGGTACCGTAGAGCGCATCGTAGAGGCTACCCCAGCGGGCATTAGCCGCATTCAAAGCAAAGCGAGCATTGCTGCAGGGCACAACAAGCTGCGGACCGGCCACCTGGGCAATCTCCACATCCACATTCTTTGTGGCCACCGAGAACGGTTTACCTTCCGGTACCAGATAACCGATCTCGCGCAGAAACTGCATGTACGCCTGCGCATCGAAGGACACATGTTTGTGTTGGCGATGCCATTCATCGAGCTGAGCCTGAAGCGCATCCCTTTTTGCCAGCAACGCCCGGTTTTTTGGCCCCAGATCTTTGAGAATGGCGTCAAACGAGGCCCAGAAATCGGCCGGTTCCACGCCGGTTCCCGGGGCAATGTCCTGCTCAATCAGCCGGTAAAGGGCAGCATCTATCTGCAGGCCAGCTTCCTGAATTCGATTACTCATATCTGAATCTCGCTTTAATAACGTTTAGCCGTAGACCAAATCCGGCAGCCAGGTAATCAGCGCCGGGAACAGGATGCAGAGCACCAGACCTGTGGCCTGCAGCGCCAGGAACACCAGCGATGAACGGAAGATCGTGCCCATGGAGATTTCCGGCGGACAGACACCGCGGATATAGAACAGCGCATAGCCGAACGGTGGGCTCAGGAAAGACATCTGCATATTCACCAGATAAAGCACACCGAACCAGAGCACCACGTCGTCACCCGGCACAGCCGGAAGCCCGAACAGGCCATCGAATTCGAGCGCCTGCACAATGGGGATGAAGATCGGCACGGCCAGCAGCAGGATCCCCACCCAATCCAGGAACATACCGAGAATGACCAGCAGCACCATCAACAGGAACAGAATGCCGTAGGCAGAAAGTCCTGTGCCCAGAATAGTCTCGGTAATAAAGTTCTGCCCCCCCTGAAGGATGTAGAAGCCGACAAACACTGATGCACCGAACATGATCCACAGCACCATGGCGGACGCCTTGGCCGTGGTAATTGAGGCCTCACGCAGAGTCTGCACCGAAAAAGCGCCGTGCTTCCAGGCCACCAGGATCGCGCCGAAGGAGCCGATACCGGCAGCCTCCACCGGGGTGGCGACACCACCGAACAATAACCCGAGCACCAGCATCACCAGGATGATAGGTGCCACCAGGTCTTTCAGCAGCAGCAACTTCTCTTTCAGCGAAATACGCTCTTCCATCGGCACCGGCGGTCCCAGTTTGGGATTCAGCATGGTGCGGATCAGCACGTAGGCGATATACATACCCGAGAGCAACAGGCCTGGCACCACCGCACCCAGGTAGAGTTCACCCACCGACTGCTGAGCAACCACCGCATAGAGGATGGCCAGTATTGAGGGCGGAATCAGTATCCCCAATGTACCGCCGGCCATAATTGAACCGAGGGCAATCTGGTGGTCGTAGTTGCGCTTCAGCATGGCCGGCAGAGCGATAATCCCCATGGTCACCACGGCGGCGCCGATTACACCGACCATGGCGGCCAGGATGGTCGATGCGATAATAGTCGCTGTCGCAAGCCCACCGCTTAAGCCCCCCATCCACTTGTAGACCACATTGAACATCTCTTCGATCAAACCGGCCCGTTCAAGCATCGATGCCATGAAGATAAACAGCGGTATCGCTGCCAAATCAGAGTTGGTCATCATCGGGAAGATGCGGCCCGGGATGATATTCAGCATCAACCCATCACCCACCAGGTAGATAAAGGTGACACCGAGGCCCCCGGTCACGAAGGCCAGCGGTAACCCCATCATCAACGCCACCAGAAGGGACCCGAACATCAGGTAGGTCAGGGGCCCGATCGATACACTGGACAAGGATCCGGCCAGCCGGAACAGGAAGTATTCGTCGCCGTAGGGGTCATAGAAAACGGTGTTGATCGTCTCCACCAGGATAATGAACCCAAGCCCTACGGTTGCGATGATCATCAACCAGGTGCCGAGTTTTCCCACCAGAGAGCCACGATGGCTCACTATCGGCATATCGGACGTATGTGTCGTCATTGCGCGCCCTCCCGTCCCATGCGCACGAACAGCGCGATATCCTTGATCAGTTTCGATACCCCCGCCAGCAGGATCAGTAAGGCACCGAGCAGCATCATTCCCTTAACCGGCCAATACTGAATACCCCAGGTCTCCACCGTGGTCTCCCCCATGCGATAGGCATCGATAAAGAAGGTCCAGGAGGTGCCCGCCAGCGCCAGCGTGAAGATGAAAAAGAACATGGAGGTAAAAATATCCATGCCAACCCGGCCACGCTCCGGTAGCAGGTTATAGAGCACATCCACTCGAACATGGGCGCCATGCAACATGGCATAAGCCCCTGCCAGCAGATATTGCATACCCAGGAGCAGAAAGCTGGACTCATGTACCCAGATGGTGGGCATGTTGAAGAAATAACGCATGATCACTTCATAGAAGTAGAAGCAGACCGCGTTGACCGTCCAGAAGGCGACGAATACCCCAGACTTTTCACTGATCCAGTCGATCACGCGGGTAACGGCGTTACCCTCAAAATGCTGGTGGATGATCGGATCTTCATCCGCCTGCACCTCCCCCATGATCGGATGGGATTCGGCGACCTCAGCGCCCTTTCGAGCCGCCCGCCGGCTCAGGGCCATCATGATCAACGGCATTACCGCCAGCCAGCCCCAATAGAGCCAGTGCGGCATTACAAAACCAAAGCCTTCAAGATCAGACATGTAGGTTACCTCGTAGAAGACTGTTCACAACTGCGGGGGAGGCCCGCCTCCCCCTGTGGATAGCTTGGGCTGGGGGCTACTCCATACCCTTGATATCCTCTTCCGAGATGTACCCCACGGTGTCGTTCATCATGTACTTAAGCTGCAGATCAAAGATGGCACGCGCATCTTCATCCTTGTTCGCCCACTTGTACCAGACCGGTATCGCCGCCTTACGGAAGCGCATCAGATCATCCTGACTCAGTCGAGAGACGGTGTCCCCCGCTTCCTTGAACTTCTCCATGGCCTCGATGTTGCGCTGCTGGATCGTCAGGTAGTGGCGCTGAGAGTAATTGCGCACCTGCTCTTCAACGATATTCTGCAACTTCGGATCCAGGCTGTTCCAGGCCCGCATATTGACGGTCAGGTCCATCAGATCCACCGGTTGATAGATCGACATAACCCCCGGCGGTCCGAACAGGATGTAGTCGGTGACCTGAGAAAAACCCAGTTCCCAGTTCACAGCCGGGCCCACGTAGTCCGCGGCATCAATAGTGCCTTTCTCCAGTGCCGGGAAAATATCGGAACCCGGCAAGCTGACGGTGGATACACCGAACTGTTGGAACACCTCGGCCACCATGCCGCCAGGCAAGCGAATTTTCATTCCCTTGAGGTCATCCAGGCTGTTAACCGGCTGTTTGGAATGAATAATGTTGGCGTCATGCTGAATGGGACCGACGTAAAAAAGACCGAATTTCTTATAGATTTCACGGGTTTTTTCCAGCATCCCCATGGAGTAAAACATGGTATCCCACTGATGGGGCTGGTCAGGACCGGCCGGATAGGAAGAGAGGAAAACAGTCGCCGGAATCTTACCGGACCAGTAGAGGGTGAAGGGATTCATGCCCTGGAGTACGCCGTTGCGCACCGCATCGAACAGCGCATTATTGTCCGCCGCTACCGACTTCGCCGGGAACGGCTTGAAAATCAATTCACCGTTGGTTTTCTCCTCCATCTCGTTACACCACTGCTCGAACAACCGGTAACCCACCGTACCGGCATCCCAGACGGATTGGATTTTCCATGTTTGAGCCGCCTGCGCAGGCGTAGCGGCCAGCATCGAGGTGCCGGCCACAGCGGCACTGGCCAGAGCAACGGACTTGAGAAACGCGCGCCGTGGCTTTTTGCCCACGGTTGGATTGCGCATGTCATCGTTGTTCATATTCATTCTCCACACTTTTTATTTTTCTGGGTCGGGACTGGAACGCTGAGTCAGTACTGCACGGCGCACCGACCTAAGCGGCACTCCGAGCGTTGTGCGCAAGAAGCGTTGTCCAGAACGAATAGGGCGTCCAGCAAACCGGTAACTGGTCGGACCAGTTTTTTGTTGCCCTTGGTGGACGCTTTGGTAGAAATAGCCGATATTTATTCAGCCGCCGCTAATATGCCGCGAGCGAACACCCAAAATAAGAACAGCTGGTCCAACCAGTGGATAAAATGAAAAAACAGCAGCCTCTCTCGACCGCTCAATCGATCGCCACACATCTGGAACAGATGATTCTGGATGGCAGTCTGGCACCGGAAAAAAAAATGCCTTCGGAAAGGCAGCTTGCTGCCCGGCTGGGCGTATCACGCGCTATCGTCCGTGAAGCCCTGCACGAGCTGCACGGTCGAGGAATGATCGAAACCCGTCATGGCAAAGGCTCATTCGTTGCCTGTGTCGTCCCCCCGGTGGAGGAATCCAGTCCGTTAATGCTGGCGTTTTCCGATAACGCACGTACGCTCTACGACCTGTTTGAGGTGCGCGAGCAACTGGAAGGACAGGCGGCAGCGCTGGCGGCGGAACGCGCCAACGAGAAAGATCAGTATCGGATTCAGCAGGCCTTCGCAGCGATGGAGGCGGCGGACCCATTAACCAACGCGGAGCTCGACCACGCGTTTCATCGCGCCATCGTCGAAGCCTCTCACAACCCGGTGCTTGTTCACGTGCTGAGCAGTCTAAAGGGGTTGATGCTGAATTCGGTTCAGGCATCAGTGGCGAACCTGAACCACCGTCGCTCTTTCAAACAGCAGATCGACAAACATCACCGGCAAATCTATCACGCTGTCATCAGCCGTCAGGCGCACTGGGCCAGAAAAGCGGCTATGGCCCATGTACGGCATGTCAGCGAGTCGCTCCGGCAGATTGAAGAGCGTGAGAAGCACCTGATCCGTACCGCGTTGGACGAGACCCTGTACTGCACAACGCCTCCCGCGAACACCGGCTATCGATCGGTCCAACAGCCCTACTGAGAACCGGCCCCCAGCACTATACGGTCCACAAACGCCGTCATCAGGTGGTTGGAATGGGGCGTTTCCACAGCGCTGGAAAGCACGGCATCCAGATGCCCATCACCGTCGGTATAGTGGGCTTTGTAGTGGGTCAGCCGCTCTACCAGAATCCGCTTATCGACCTCCGGGTGGAACTGAAACGCCCAGAAACGTTTTCCACGCAGTTTAAAAGCATGGGCGCACTGTTCGGTATAGGCCAGCAGCTCACAGGCGTCGGGCAGTTGGTCGGCATACTGCCGATGAACCGATACCGCCATAAACGGGTCCGGTCGATCCCGGAACAGCGGATCCCCGGCTGCCAACTCCGTGAGTGAGATAGGGATTGTTCCCATCTCGAAGCCTACGTCCCGGTGTTTGATTTCGCCGCCGAGCGCCAGTACCGCTAACTGAAACCCGAAACAGGACGCAAAGACCGGCATATCCAGCTCAGCACAACGTCTCAGTAGCCGCTTAGCGTCAGAAACAAAGGTATAGCGCTCAGGCTCCAGCACGTTCGCTTCGCTGGCACCACCGACGAGAACGGCGTCATAACCGTCCACCACAGAAGGCTCGAAGCGGGGTGTATCAAAGACATTTAAAATCCGGATCTGCTCAGGTTTGAGCTCACAGTAGCGAGCAAAGCTCTGATGCTCTTCCACGCGGACATGCTCGCCTTCGCGGATCTGTAACAGCAACAGGCGAAGATCGTCCCGCTTTTTCATCGGCCTAGCCCTCTATACCGTGCGTTACCTCAATCATAAAACGGTGCCGCAACTCTGTATAACCCGTTGGTACTGTTCAGATCAATGCGTTGTGGCATATGCTAAAAGTGACATCAGGAAAAGGGAGTAGCTGAGTGTCGGTATTTGTGCAGACCGTGGGCCCTAACCTCAAAGGGCGCGATTTTGTCGTCGGCGATATTCATGGCTGGCTGGGGCCTTTGCAGGCCGAGCTTGAAGCGGTGTGCTTCGATACGGCCGTGGACCGGCTGTTCTCGGTGGGGGACCTGATCGACCGGGGTCCGGACTCCGAGCAATGCCTGGAGCTGGTCAAAGAACCCTGGTTTTTCGCCGTGCGCGGCAATCACGAGCAAATTCTATTCAACTGGCTGAACGATCCAACCAGTATCAATACCGAAGACTGGATGCGCTATGGCGGTAAAGCCTGGCTGGGCGAAGGGCCGGAGCACTATTTCTGGCGCCATTCAGGCATGCGCCAGTTCGCCGAGAAGCTTGCCGTCGAAATGCCCTGGGCGATTGAACTTGAGCTTGCCGATGGACGAGCCGTGGGAATAACTCATACCACGGTTCCGGTGGATAACTGGCTGGATTTGAAACTGCGGCTGCCCAACGAACCGGCACTGCGTGAAGCCCTGATCTGGGGCCGGCCGGTGAAAGACCCCAAGTTTAAACACACCGTTGAGGAGATAGACCTGACCGTCCACGGTCATGTGATCCTGCCGCAGATTCAAAAGCGCGGCAACGGCATCTACATCGACACCGGCGCCGCGCTTTTTGGTCAGAAGATCTCCGAACAGAGCAACTGCCCTCATCCGAGGATCAGTGCTGTTGAGGTCAGTGACCTCTTCTTGATCACTGACGATTATTTAGTAGCCTGATTGTTAGCCTGCGTCAGTTGCATCTCCATCTGTGCACGCTTTTCCTGTCGATAGAGCAATACGCCGGCCACCAGCACCGCCACACTCACCAGCAGAACGACAATAGTCGCCAGCGCATTGATCTCGGGGCTCACGCCGAGCCGGACACTGGAGTAGACCACCATCGGTAAGGTGGTAGCACCGGGGCCCGAGACAAAGCTGGCTACCACCAGATCATCCAGTGACAGGGTAAAGGCCAGCAGCCAACCCGCCATCAGGGCCGGTGCTATCAGGGGCAGGGTTATGGTGAAGAACACCTTGACCGGTCTCGCGCCCAGATCCAGTGCCGCCTCCTCCAGCGAACGATCCATATGCGCCAGCCGGCTCTGCACAATCACCGTCACGTAAGCCATGGCAAAGGTCATATGCGCGATGGTAATCGTCGTCTGGCCACGGCCGGAAGGCCAGCCGATGGTTTCCTGCATCGCCACAAACAGCAGCAGCAAAGAGAGACCGATAATCACCTCGGGCATCACCAAGGGAGCCGTCACCATGACCTGGAGACTGGCACGCCCGCGAAAGCGACGGAACCGGACCAGCGCCATGGCCGCCAGAGTACCCAGGATGACCGCTCCCGAGGCCGTGGTTGCGGCTATTTTCACACTCAACCAGGCGGCACTGAGTAACTGATCATTCTGTAGCAGTTCACCATACCAGCGGGTACTGAATCCGGCCCAGACTGTTACCAGCCGACTCTCGTTGAAGGAGTAGACGATCAAGCTCAAAATCGGACCGTAGAGAAAGGCATAACCAAAAACGAGCAGGGTCAACAACAGCGGAAACCGGCGTTTCAGCACGCCTTTCTTGCTCATGTCTCTTCCCCCGCTTTCTGCTCAAAGTGTCGCATGGCCACAAAGGGCACAATCAGCACCACCAGGAGTACCGCCGCCAATGATGAGGCCAGGGGCCAGTCCTTGTTACTGAAAAACTCGGTCCACATCAGTTTGCCGATCATCAGCGTGTTGGGGCCGCCCAACAGATCCGGAATCACAAACTCGCCCACCGCCGGTATAAAAACCAGCATGCCACCGGCGATCAAACCGGGCAGCGAAAGCGGTAAGGTGATCTGCAGAAACTGTTTCCAGGGGGGACATCCCAGATCAGCCGCCGCTTCCAATAAGGTCAGATCCAGCCGGATCAAGGTCGCATAAAGCGGTAACACAACAAATGGCAGATAGCTGTAAACAATGCCGATATAGACCGCGATGGGTGTATGCAAGATCTCCAGCGGTTGGTCGATAAGTCCGCTCCAGAGCAGCAGATTGTTCAGCAGACCATTGCCCTTGAGGATACCGATCCAGGCATAGACTCGAATCAGGAACGAGGTCCAGAACGGCAGAATCACCAACATCAAAAGGGGCAGACGCCAGTGCCCGGGAGACCGCGCGATGGCATACGCCATCGGATATCCCAGTAGCAGGCAGATCAACGTTGAGATCGCCGCAATCTTCAACGAACCGAACAGGGCCGCGCGATAAAGCGGATCATCCAGCAGTAACAGGTAGTTACCGAAGTTAAGCGTAACCGAGACCAGTCCATCCCCCAGCGCACTGAACAGCTCCGTGTAGGGAGGCTGGGCCAGGGCCGGTTCTGCCAGGCTGATTTTCAAGACAAACAGAAACGGCAGCAGGAAAAACAGCCCGAGCCAAAGCCAGGGCACGCCGATGATCAAACTTCTGCCCCGGGGCAGACGCCACCTCATCGCTCAAGCACTCCGCAGCTGTTTGCCTGCCAGCCAAGCTCCACCGAATCTTCCCAGGTCAGCGGTTGCTCCGCGAGCGCCTGGATATTGGACTGGGTAAACTGAACCCGTTTACCGGTGGGCAGCTCCACATGATAGATCGACACATCACCCAGGTAGGCGATCTCCTTGATCACACCGGACAGGGCGTTAGGCAGACGGTTTTCCGTCGTTTGCAGACGTACTTTCTCTGGCCGGACCGCCAGCGTAACCGGGGTTCCGGGTATCAGTGGCTGTCCGTGCGTAACCTCCAGGTCGGTTCCGGCCTCCTCGCTGCGTATGGTGACGCGATCCTCCTCCTGCGCCAGTACAAAACCCTCGAGCAGGTTTACCGAGCCTATAAAATCCGCGGCATACCTTGAATTGGGATACTCGTAGAGTCGCCGGGGCGGATCGACCTGCTCCACACGACCATCACGCATCAATGCGATCCGGCTGGACATGGTCATCGCCTCCTCCTGATCGTGGGTCACAACAATAAAGGTGATCCCCAAACGCTCCTGAATGTTAACCAGCTCGAACTGGGTCTGCTCACGCAGCTTTTTATCCAGCGCACCCAGCGGCTCGTCCAGCAGTAAGATCTTGGGATGTTTAGCCAGCGCACGCGCCAACGCTACCCGCTGACGCTGCCCCCCGGAGAGCTGGTGCGGTTTACGTGTGGCCAACTTTTCGATCTGCACCAGGGAGAGCATCTCGGCAACGCGACTTTGCCGCTCGGACTTCGCCATCCCCTCCTGCTTGAGTCCAAAGGCGATATTGTCAGCCACGTTCATATGCGGAAACAGCGCATAGGACTGAAACATCATATTAACGGGGCGCTCGTAGGGCGGCACCGCCGTCATATCCTGACCGTCGATCAGTATCCGGCCTTCGCTGGGGATTTCAAAACCGGCCAGCATCCGCAGCAGCGTGGTTTTACCGCAGCCGGAGGGCCCAAGCAGCGAGAAAAACTCACCGGCGTGGATCTGCAGGCTGACATCATCAACGGCATAGAAGTCGCCAAAGCGTTTACTGACCTGATCGATACGGATGATCGGCTCCCCTTCCGGGGCCTGCCAGGCGCTGTCGGGTGTGAACTGTCGTGTACTAGGCATTAATCGGCGTCGCTAAACGCCCAACCTCCCCGGTCGGGGAGGTTGGGGATAACAGAGAAAGGAAGCTCGGTTACTGGCCGGTTTTAACGCGGGTCCAGGCGCGGTTCATATTGCGAATCTCGCGTTCACCCGGCGTTTTCAACACAAAAAGTTTCTCCCGTGTTTCAGCCGGCGGGTAGATGCCGGCATCGGCGCGGATCTCCGGATCAATCAGATCTTCAGCTGCGGCGTTCGCATTGGCGTAGGCCACGTAATCGGTCACCGGCGCAATCACCTGCGGATCAAGCAGATAGTTAATAAATTTGTGCGCGGCGTCCGGGTTTGGTGCATCGGTAGGAATCACCATCACGTCGGTCCAGACCACCGCGCCCTCGGAGGGAACCGCGTAGGCCACGTTCACACCGTTCCCGGCTTCGGCGGCGCGATCACGGGCCTGCAACACATCACCGGAGTAGCCGTGAGCTACACAGATATCACCATTAGCCAGGTCATTGATGTACTGCGAACTGTGGAAGTAGCGAATATTAGGGCGTACCGCCGCGACAACTTCGGCGGCCTCATCGATCGCCTCACGGCTGAAATCGTCCACCGGCTTACCCAGGTAGGCGCGCGCCGCAGTCAATACTTCGGTGGCATCATCCATCAGCGTGACACCACACTGCGCCAGCTTACCGGAGATCTCCGGGTCGAACACCAAACGCCAGGTATCCAAAGGCATGTCATCGCCCAGGATCGCCTTGACCTTGTCCACGTTGTAGCCGATTCCGGTTGTTCCCCACATGTAGGGAACTAAATACTGGTTGCCGGGGTCTATATCGGTCAGTGATTCCATGATCACCGAGTCCAGGTTGTCCCATCGATCCAGCTTCGACTTATCGAGCTTTTGATAGAGCCCGGCCTGTATATGCCGGTCTGCAAAGGGACGCGCGGTGGGGAACAGCAGATCATAGCCGCTTTGGCCGGCCAGCAGCTTGGCCTCCGCTACTTCGTTGGAGTCGTAGACATCATAGACCACATCGATACCGGTGGCGGCCTCGAAGTTAGCGACCGTGTCTTCCGCAATGTAATCGGACCAATTGTAGACATGGAGCTCTTCAGCCTGGGCGTGAATGCCCATGGAGAGAGCGAGAGCAAGACTGGTAACACTGGTGACTGCACGTTTCATCGCACTGTTTCTCCTGCGGTGATCCCTGAAAACCCAACGCGACCCCTGTCGCGGCGGGGTGCCGACATAAAGGCGAATATGAACAATCTCAGCTGAAAACGAAAGTATTTTCAGCGTTTAGCTTAAAAACATAGACCCAGGCGCATAGGTTGACCAATCCGACGACAGAGGGGGTTTAACCGGATCCGCACAGAAATGACATATAGCTGCAATCTGATCAGCGTTTAATCGCCTGTGGATGAAAGAGGATAATGACAATGAATACAGAACATCATTTCACAAATGACCTGCAACAACTGCTCAAGCGCGGCTACTCCGCTGATGATCTGAGAACCGTATTGAGCGCACCGGCTGATCTGGTTGACCGGGCTGTACTGCAGTACCGGGAAGAGATCCAACAGCGCCAGCATGATCGCAAGCTTCACAGCCAGGCCACCTACGCCATGCGCCTGCAGCGCCGCTGAATTGTACTTTCCGGTTAATCACTAAAGTGCTTCGTTCAGGCAGTGTTCACCACTTAAGCTGTATTTACTCATTTACAGGCCGCTCCTAAACTGTGGGCGCATGAGTTTTTACCTGGGTTTCGGGAACAAGCCCGACACCCAAAAGCACTGTCAAAGGAAATAACGATGAAAAAAGCGCTTGTTCTTGCAGCCGCTGCTGCACTGCTGGCCCCCGCTGCCGCCATGGCGGAACGTACCGGCGAAGAAATCTACAACACCAAATGTTCCGTCTGCCACGCAGCTGGCGTAGCAGGCGCACCGGTTTTCGGTGACGCCGCTGCCTGGGCACCGCGTGCCGAAAAAGGCATTGACGCGCTGCTGGCCACGGCCAAATCCGGCATCAACGCCATGCCGCCGATGGGCACCTGTGTCGACTGCTCTGATGCTGAGCTGAAGGCCTCTATCCAGTACATGATCGACAACTCCAAGTAAGCGTTCGATACAATGTAAAAACGCCGCCCGGCTTGCGCCTGGCGGCGTTTTTTTGTGCTTGCTTTTGGAAAGCCGTTCCCGAGTTGCGCGTCGCTCCAGCCAGGCTACAACGTAACCCTAGCCCGGCGAGTTAGAAAATCTCGCCAGGATTCAGGCGCTGACCTTCCGTATCACCCTCAGGACGGGACTGAAGACGTTCCAGCATTTCCTGGTCGTTACCTTTCTGGATCACGATCTCAACCCGCCGATTGCGAGAACGGTTTTCCGGGGAGTTATTGGGCACCAGCGGTTTACTGTCCGCATACCCAGCCACCTGAAAACGTGACTCATCGATCCGGGGGTCGGAGAACAGCTCATGGGCCACCGCCAACGCACGCGCTGAAGAGAGGTCCCAGTTGGATTCAAAACGGGCCCCGGAATAGGGGATATTATCGGAGTGCCCCTCGATCGCCACCCGGCCACTGACATCCAGCAGCACGTCACGAATCTTGGCAATGACGGGAATATAGGCAAATTTCAGCTCGGCTGAACCTGAGTCGAAAGACCCCTGCTCCTTAACCCGGATAATCAGTTTGGTTCCTTCGGTTTCCACTTCCACGGCACCATCACCGATCTCCTGAGCCAACGCCTGGGCAAATTGAACCGCATCCTGCTGAGCCTGCTGCTCCTGTTGCTTAATCAGCTCCTGTAGCCCCTCAAGCTTATCCTTGATGGTGGCTTCACCCTCCTGAGAGCGAATATCCAGTGTGCTCATATCGTTATTGATGGTCATCTGCCGCACTTCATTCAGCGGCGTGGGCTCCGGCCGTCCAGGACTGAACTCCTGGGCGATGATGGAGGTCCCCTTGGGGATATCCTCAACCTTGATCTGGTTCTGAACGCCAAAGGCTTCACGCATGGAGCCCGCAAGCTGCTTGAACTTGAGCACGTCCATTTCGGAGAATGAGAGCAGCAGTACGAAAAAGCACATCAGCAGCGACATCAGGTCGGAGAAGGTCGCCATCCATGCCGGAGCCCCCGGCGGTGGACATTTACACTTTTTCTGCCCTTCGCTCATCGCGCTACCCCTTTAGCCCTCGCCTTCCGCGGCGGCCTGTTCGCGTTTCTTCTCCGGCAGGTAATTACGTAACATCTGCTCGATCACACGGGGGTTCTGACCGGCCTGAATCGCCAGTAATCCATCGATAATCAGCGCTTGATTCAGCGCCTCTTCATCCTTGCGGTTCTCCAGCTTGTCGGCGATCGGAAGCGCAACGATGGTCGCCAACATCGCACCATACAGTGTCGTCAGCAGCGCGACCGCCATCGCCGGACCGATCGATTTGGGGTCAGACATGTTGGAGAGCATCTGCACCAGACCTACCAGCGTCCCGATCATCCCCATGGCCGGGCCCACATCCCCCAGCGCCTTGAATATCTTGGCGCCGAACTCATGGCGCTCCGTTGCCATGTCTGCTTCCTTGTGAAGAAGACCTTTGACCACTTCCGGGTCATGGCCATCCACAAGCAGCTGAATACCGCGCTGCATGAAGGGACTGGCAACCTCTTTCTCTTCCAGAGAGAGCAAGCCACCTTTACGGGCCGCATCGGCCAGCTCAACGGTTTCCGCAATGATCTCTTCGGGTGCCAGCGACTTGAACATAAACGCCTTGGCTGCCACTTTCCCCGCCGCCAGAAACTGACCCAGCGTGAACTTGATCAGAACCACGAAGAGTGAACCGCCAATAACGATCAAAATTGAAGGTACGTTAACAAAAATACCGACATCGCCACCCAATACCATGGCAGCGATTACGATGCCCAGGGCACCGAGTAGGCCTACGAGAGTCGCCAGATCCACTGAATAGCTCCTTTACCCCTGACTGATGGACCAGGTTTATACAGCTGTATGAGGATGATACCAGAAATCGTTTCCTGTACACGCACTGATCATGGGGAACTTTGGGATGACGCGCAGTTTATAGCACCTCACGAATTGACCCGGGCCACACCAGTTGGTTAACTTGAGACCCCCTATCGATAGACACCGAACCGACCATGCCGCGCACTCGTAAAACACCGGATTTTGAAAACTCACTGGCCCAGCTCGAAGCCGTTGTTGAACGCATGGAGCAGGGTGACCTGCCCATTGAAGACGCGCTGAAGGCGTTCGAAGAGGGGGTCAAGCTGACCCGCGAATGTCAGACTATATTGGACCAGACCGAGCAAAAAGTGCAGGTGCTGATCGAACAGCAGGGCGAACTCAAGACCCGTCCCTTCGATGAGGCTGATGCGGAGTGAACGACCCTGTATCCATTCAGCTAAAGGCTTGGGCAACGCGCGTCGAACATAAGCTGGAACATTTTCTGGGCCAGAACAGCGGTCTTGAACCACGCCTGGCGGATGCCATGCGATACGCGCTTTTCAACGGTGGCAAACGCATCCGTCCGGCACTGGTCTATATGAGCGGAGAGCTCTGCGGAGCGACACCTGAGCAAACCGACCGGGCGGCCGCTGCAATCGAAGCGATCCACTGCTATTCACTGGTTCATGACGACCTGCCGGCGATGGATGATGACGACCTGCGTCGCGGTAAGCCAACCTGCCATATCGCCTTTGATGAAGCCACGGCGATTCTCGCCGGGGATGCACTACAGTGTTTCGCGTTTGAACTGCTCAGCAATGAAGCGGATCTGAGCGATGCGGCGGGCGCGCGGCGCGCCCTGCGCATGATGCGGGTACTTGCCAACGCCAGCGGCATGCACGGTATGGTCGCAGGCCAGGCCTACGATCTGACGCACGTCGGTGACGCACTGACACTGGCCCAACTGGAGCAGATGCACCGCCACAAAACCGGTCGTCTGATTGAAGCGGCCCTGTTGCTCGGTGCCGAGGCCGCCGATGCCGATACACAAACGCTCGATAGACTGGCGCTGTATGGCCAGCTGATCGGCCTCGCCTTTCAGGTGCAGGATGACCTGCTTGATGTGGAGGGCGACACGGTTACACTGGGCAAACCTCAGGGATCCGATCAGGCTCAGTCCAAACCCACCTATCCGGCTCTGCTAGGCTTGGAAGGTGCTCATGAAAAGCTTAATGAACTCCATCGCGAAGCGGTGGCTTGTCTCGCGCCCTTTGGCAGCGCGGCACAGCCTCTGATCGCGCTGGCCGATTATATCGTCACCCGCGACCACTGATGTTCACACAGATACCCACTGAGCGGCCCTCCACGCCGCTACTTGACCGTATTACCTCGCCGCAGGCGTTACGCCAACTCTCTGCCCGGGAGCTGCCTGCGCTGGCCCGGGAGTTACGCGCGTTTCTGCTCTACAGCGTTGGGGTCACCGGCGGCCATTTTGGTGCCGGCCTCGGTGTGGTGGAGTTAACCATTGCACTCCACTACCTGATGGAGACGCCGGAGGACTCGCTGATCTGGGACGTAGGCCACCAAAGCTATCCGCACAAGATCCTGACCGAGCGTCGGGAAGCGATGTTGACTATGCGCCAGCCCGGCGGGCTGGCGCCTTTTCCGAAGCGGGCGGAAAGCCGATATGACTGTTTTGGTACCGGTCATTCCAGCACCTCGATCAGTGCCGCGTTGGGTATGGCGCTGGCGAACCAGCTGCGCGGCCTCAACAACAAATCGGTCGCCGTGATTGGCGATGGAGCCATGAGCGCCGGCATGGCGTTTGAAGCGCTGAGCCATGCCGCCCACACCCGCGCTGATCTACTGGTTATCCTGAACGATAACGAGATGTCGATCTCACCCAATGAAGGCGGCCTGGCGACCTATCTGGCCCAGCAGCTGCGCCAGAACTCCGCAGCGCCCAACCTGGATGGCGCGACAACGGGGGCCCTTTTCGGTGCTCTGACCTTTGAATATCAGGGCCCCGTGGATGGTCATGACTTCGACCGTCTGCTGCCCGCACTGCAGCACTCGCTGAGTACTCCGGGCCCGCAATTTCTGCATATCACCACGCAGAAGGGTAAAGGCTTCGTGCCGGCGGAAAGCGACCCGGTGGGCTATCACGCGATCACCAAGATTGAGCCGCTGGACGCCAAACCCAAAGCCAAACGTGCCAAGTTTTGCAATATCTTTGGCCGCTGGTTAACTCAAACCGCCGCTGACGATAAACGCCTGGTCGGCATAACCCCGGCCATGCGCGAAGGTTCGGATCTGATCCAGTTTTCCGAGCGGTTTCCGGAACGTTATTTCGATGTCGCCATCGCCGAGCAGCATGCCGCGACGCTGGCTGCAGGCTTTGCCTGTCGCGACATGAAACCGGTACTGGCCATCTACTCCACATTTCTACAGCGTGCATATGACCAGCTGGTGCATGACATCGCGATACAGGAGCTGGACATACTGCTTGCCGTAGACAGGGCAGGACTGGTCGGCGAAGACGGTGCGACCCACGCGGGCCTTTTCGATATCGCCTTTATGCGCTGCCTGCCGGGGCTGGTGATTATGACCCCTTCCGATGAGCAGGAGCTCTATCAGCTACTCAAGACCGGCTATGAACACCCGGGACCGGCTGCAGTACGCTACCCCCGAGGCAGTGGTAGCTGTACAGATGTCGATGAGAGGCTGCCCGCTCTGCCACTGGGGCGCGGTGAGATTAAAAGGCAGGGGCAGCGGGCCGCCCTACTCAACTTCGGACCACTCCTTCCACAGGCTCAGCAAGTAGCCGAGACTCTCGACCTGACCCTGGTCGATATGCGCTTTGTGAAACCGCTGGATAACGCGCTGATTGACCAGTTGGCCAGCGCTCATGAGCTCCTCGTAACCCTTGAAGACCACGCCACTGCCGGTGGTGCCGGGTCGGCGGTGCTTGAATACCTGAGTGGGAAAGCAGAGGAGACCCGGGTGCTGACGCTGGGGGTGCCTGATCGCTGGATCGATCACGCATCCCGGGAAGAGCAACTTAGTGAATGTGGGCTGGATGCACCGGGTATCGAACACGCGGTTCGGTCTGCCCTGAACCGGCATACTCAGACATCCTAGTATGCCGTTGCGCGACAGACCCGGTTAGCGCTCTTCGTCAGAATCCTGGAAATGAACCTCGGTCATCATATGCCCGAGCTTACCCATTTTAGTCTGCAGGTAGTGCTCATTGTGGCTGTTTTTACCCACCTGTAGCGGTTCTCGACCGGCCACATTGAGCCCGTATTGCTCCAGTGCCTGCACCTTGCGCGGATTATTGGTCATCAGGCGCAGCGAACGTACTCCCAGATGATTGAGCATCGGCAGACACATGCTGTAATCACGCATATCGGCGGCAAACCCCAGCTTTTCGTTCGCTTCCACCGTATCCGCGCCGTGGTCCTGCAAATGATAGGCGCGAATCTTGTTCAATAAACCGATACCACGCCCCTCCTGGCGCAGGTAGAGCAGCACCCCGCGGCCCTCTTCGGCGATCCGCTTGAGCGCTTCCTGCAACTGAAATCCACAATCGCAACGCAGACTGAACAACGCATCGCCGGTCAGGCATTCGGAGTGAATACGCCCCAGCACCGGCTCTTCGGTATCTACATCACCGAACACCAAAGCCAGATGCTCCTTACCGGTGGTCCGATCCTCAAAACCCACCATGGTAAACACGCCCCAAGGCGTCGGCAGTTTGGAATCGGCAACGTACTGAACTGTCACTTATAGATACCTCTAACAAAGCGCCTCAACAAAAGCGCCGGCTCGTCGATGATGACAAGCTCCCTAAGATACGGGCCTGAAAAAACGGGCCTTAGTATAATCGATTCGTAGCGTCCTATCCGCCCCAAATACGATAAGCGCAATAGAGTAACACCCAGGCAAACCCACCGGCGATCAGATCATCCAGCATGATTCCCAGGCCGCCATGCACTTTTTTGTCCGCCCAGCGTATCGGCCAGGGTTTGATAATGTCGAACAAGCGAAAGAGCACAAAGCCGGCGACGACCCAAACCGGCTCCGCCGGAATTGCAATCATTGTGACCCAGAAGCCGACAAACTCATCCCAGACAATGCCGCCATGGTCATGTACGCCAATATCTGAGCTGGTCCGATCACACAGCCAACAGCCGATCACGAAAGCAATAGCGACCAGCACCAGATAGAGTGGCAGCGGGGCCATCATCAACAGATACCACAATGGTATGGCGGCCAGTGTTCCCACGGTACCCGGCGCCCAGGGCGAAGCACCACTGCCAAGCCCGAATGCCAGAAAATGGATCGGATTGCGCCACACCGAGGCCGGTACCCGGTTCATACCCCACCCCCAAAATGATCGTAGCCGGTGACCTGCTGTGTCTGAAGCTCATCACCGAGATAGACGCTGATCCCGTTTGTTTCGGTCATCATGCCAATCGCGGTCAGCAGAATGCTCTGCTCCTTCGCTATTTGCTGGCACATGTTCAGATTTTCCGGCGCACAGGTCATGCAGAGCTCGAAGTCTTCCCCGCCAGTCAGTGCCCAATGACGCGCGGTCGTCTGATCGACCAGTTCGGATAGCGCGTTAGACAGGGGGAGCCGATCCAGCTCAACACGCGCGCCCAGACCACTGGCCGTAGCCAGGTGCCCCAGGTCTGACAGTAAGCCGTCAGAGATATCGATAGCTGCGCTGAGCCAGGGCGCAAGTGCATGCGCCAGAGTGAGGCGGGGCTCGGGCCGGAAGAAACGATTCAGCAGGTAGGCAGCGCCGGGCAAGTCGGTTTGGCCTCGCTGCTGTAACTCCAGGCCACCGCGGCTGTCGCCCAGGGTACCACTGACCAGCACCCAATCACCGGCCCGTGCCCCACTGCGTTTAAGCGCCCGCTCGGGCTCGACCCAGCCATGCACCTGGGCGGTCAGTGTTAACGGCCCCCGCGTGGTATCACCACCGATCAGAGCCAGCCCCAGCTCACGAGCGCGCTCAGACAAAGCCGTTGCGAAGGGTTCGAGCCAGAGCGGATCAGCCTGGGGCAGGGTCAGCGCCAGGCTCAGCCAGCCCGGAGTGGCACCCATCGCGGCCAAGTCGCTGGTCGCCGCACCCAACAGCCGTGTCGCCAAATGCTCGGGGGCGGTACCGGGTAAAAAATGAACGCCTTCCACCAGCGTATCGATGGAGAGGGCAAGCTGATAGCCGGCGCGGGGCGGATTGAGCAGCGCGCAATCGTCACCAATACCCAGGGCCACATCACTTCGGGCCTGAGAGGCACCGGCGAAATAGCGACGAATCAGCTCAAACTCACCCACAGAGTGTCCTTAACGACGCGCAGCCACTTCGGCCGCACGGACCTTGTGCGCTACCTTGTCGAGAACCCCGTTGACGTAACGGTGGCTGTCGGTGGCACCAAAGACCTTGGCCAGTTCAACACTCTCGTTGATCGCAACGCGATAAGGAACCTCGATCCGACGCATCAGCTCAAAGCTCCCTATGCGCAGCACGCTCACCTCAACCGGGTCCAGATCATCGATATTACGATCCAGAAACGGGGAAAAGGTCAGGTCCAGCTCGCTACGGGCCTCTACCACACCACGTAACAGCTGACTGAACAGCTGAATATCGGCATCACCCATATCCTGATTGACGCGAAACTGGGCCTCGATCTCGTTAACCGGCTGCCTGGCCATCTGCCACTGGTAAAGCGCCTGCAATGCCAGCTTGCGTGCATTGCGACGCTGTTCCGTGAGTGAAGGCTTACGGTTCTTTTTGGGGCTTGGGGTGTCGCTCATGGTAATCAGGCCTCGAGCTGACGCATCAGGCTGACCATCTCCATGGCCGACAGTGCCGCTTCCGCTCCCTTGTTACCTGCCTTGGTTCCGGAACGTTCCACCGCCTGCTCAATACTGTTGACGGTCAGGATGCCGTTTGCCACGGGGATACCATACTCCAGCGAGACCTGAGCCACGCCTTTTGAACTCTCGGCGGATACATATTCAAAATGCGGCGTCCCGCCCCTGATGACCGCCCCCAGTGCGATAATCGCATCATCCCGCTTCTGCGCTGCCACCTTCTGGGCCGCCAGCGGGATCTCAAATGCGCCCGGAACCCGGATCACACGAATATTGTCCTCTTTCACGCCGTGGCGCTTGAGTGCATCCAGAGCGCCTTCCAGCAGACTCTCGACCACAAAGGAGTTAAAGCGTCCGACCAGGATCGCATATTTGCCGTCGACGCTAACGAAGTCGCCTTCAAAGACTTTGACTGTCATTGGTTTATCCCGTTTTTACTCTTCGCAGGAGATATATTCTTCAACCTCAAGATCAAACCCTGAGATCGCGTTAAATTTCATCGGTGAGCTGAGCAGGCGCATTTTGCCGACTCCAAGCTCGCGCAGTATCTGTGAACCGGTACCGACCTGAAGATAGGCGCCAGACGCACTGACTTTCACTTTCGAGCGTGTCTTGCTGTTATTGGTCAGCCCGCGGATCGCATCACCCAGATCGATACGCTGACCGGAGTCGATCAGCAGCACCACACCCTTGCCCTCTTGTGCGACACGTTCAAGTGCGCGGCGCATGGTCCATTTTTTCTCCTCACCCGGCAGCACACCCACCACATCACGCAATACTTCACTGCGGATATGTACGCGCACCAGTGTTGGCTCGTCGCGCTTGATTTCACCCTTGTACAGTGCCAGATGCGTGCAGTTCTGAATCTCATCGCGGTAAACCGCGTAACTGAACTCGCCATACTCCGTTTGCAGCACCCCTTCGTCATCACGCTCAATGGTGTGCTCATTCATAGTACGGTAGTGGATCAGGTCCGCGATGGTACCGATCTTCAGGCCATGCTTGGCAGCGAACTTTTCCAGGTCTTCCCGACGCGCCATGGTGCCATCTTCGTTCATCACCTCGACGATCGCCGCCGCCGGCGTCAGCCCCGCCAAACGCGCCAGATCGCAACCGGCCTCGGTATGCCCGGCCCGGCTCAGAACGCCACCCGGCTGAGCCATCAATGGGAAGATATGACCGGGTTGAACAATGTCTTCCGGCTTGGCATCCGCTTTCACAGCGGCCTGCACCGTCAGTGCCCGATCCGCCGCAGAGATGCCGGTTGTCACACCCTGCGCCGCCTCAATGGACAGCGTAAAGTTGGTGGAGAAGGCCGCACCGTTGCTCTGAACCATCAGCGGCAGTTTCAGTTGCTGACAACGCTCACGGGTCAACGTCAGGCAGATCAGGCCGCGGGCGTGGGTCGCCATAAAGTTGATATCTTCAGGCCGAACCTTTTCGGCCGCGATGATGATATCGCCCTCATTCTCGCGATCCTCATCATCCATCAGAATCACCATCTTGCCCTGACGGATATCTTCGATCAGCTCTTCAGTGGTATTCATTTGCATAGCAGGGTATCTCCGCCTCTCAACGACGCATAAAACCGGATGCGGCCAGGGTTTCCATCGTCAGCCCCCGGGACGATTCCTGCCCCGTATCAGCCGACGCAACACCGGTCATCAGGCGCTCCAGATAGCGCGCGATAATATCCACCTCAAGGTGAACCTGCTGACCGGTCCGGTATCCATCGATAATAGTTTCCTGTGCCGTATGCGGCACAATATTAAGGCCAAAGGTGGAGCCTTCCACACTGTTGACGGTCAAACTGACACCATCAACGGTGATCGATCCTTTGGCTGCAATATAACGTTGTAGCGCGGCCGGCACCTCAATACTCAGACGCACGGAGCGCGCATCATCGCGACGCTCGACAATCCGTCCCAAGCCATCCACGTGCCCGGTCACGATATGGCCGCCAAACCGGCTGGTGGACATCATCGCCTTTTCCAGGTTGACCGCCTCACCCACCTTGAACTCCGGCAGGCGGCTGTGGGCCAGAGTCTCCCGTGAGACATCGGCCACAAATCCATCTCCGGGCAGCTCGACGGCCGTCAAACAAATGCCGTTGGTGGCAATACTGTCCCCAAGACATACATCACCGAGATCCAGGGTACCGGTGCGGATCCGCAGGCGCATGTCGCCATCCACCATGCGGATCTCCGCCACCTCGCCTATCGCTTCGATAATTCCGGTGAACATTACTGTCTCTCCTCAACCGACACCGGTAACCGCCAGTGCAGCGCCAGATCATTGCCCAGGTGGCGAACCTCAGTCAGCTCCAGAGCAACCTGTTCAGCCATCGTATTTAACGGCAGATCAAGCAGGGGCCGGGCGCTGCTGCCCAACAGTTTGGGCGCCATGTAGACCACCAATTCATCCACCAATCCCTGGCTGACAAAACTCCCCGCCAGGGTTGCACCGCACTCCACCAGGACCTCATTGCATTGGTCGTTTGCAGCGAGGCCTTTCAACAGGGGCTCAAGATCAATACGCCCCTCACTGTCAGCCTGCGCCAAGCAAACCTGCACGCCTTCTCTATTCAGAGTCAGTGCGGTCGACTTCCCGGCATCAGTGTTCAATGTCACCACCCGAGTCAGACCCGGTTGACTGAGGATGCTCGCCGAGCTGGAGAGCCGCAAACCACTATCCAGCACCACTCTCAACGGCTGTCGAAGGGCCACTTGTTTCGCCTGCGACTCAGGCAAGCCCAGGTCGGACGCCCTGACGGTCAACGCGGCGTTATCGTATAGTACCGTATCAACACCGGTGATAATCGCGGAACTCCGGGCTCTTAACCGTTGAACATCGGCGCGTGCTGCAGGTCCGGTGATCCACTGCGACTCCCCACTGGCCATCGCCGTGCGGCCATCAGCGCTCATGGCCAATTTAACCCGGACGAAGGGCATCCCGGTTTCCATGCGCTTGATAAAGCCCGGGTTCAGCTCTCGCGCCTGAGACTCCATCAAGCCACTGGACACCGCGATACCCGCCTGCTCCAGCCTGGCCAGACCTCGTCCCGCAACGGCGGGATTGGGGTCCACCATCGCCGCTATAACCCGCGATACACCTGCCGCCACCAGCGCGTCAGCGCAGGGCGGCGTGCGACCGTGATGACTGCAGGGTTCCAGCGTGACATAAGCCGTAGCGCCGCGAGCCCGATCTCCCGCCTCGCGCAGGGCGTTCACTTCAGCATGACCTTCACCGGCACGTTCATGCCAGCCCTCGCCAACCACTTCAGCATCACGCACCAGCACGCAGCCCACCCGTGGGTTGGGATCGGTGGTATAGAGCCCGCGTCGGGCAAGGACAATGGCTCGCCCCATATGTTGGTGATCACTGGAAGAGAAAGCCGTCATCGTTCAGTCCTGTCCCTCGCCATTGGCTGATAGCCGGTCGATCTCTTCCCTGAACTCGTTAATATCCTGAAAACTGCGATAGACCGAGGCAAAGCGAACGTAAGCCACCTGATCAAGCTTACGCAGCTCCTGCATGACCACCTCACCCACATCACGGGAAGGCAGCTCACGCTCGCCGGTGGCGCGCAGACGCAACTTGATTCGGGTTACACTGGCTTCTATCGACTCAATACTGACAGGACGTTTTTCCAGGGCGCGCTGGATGCCACCGCGCAGCTTGATTTCATCAAAGGGCTGGCGGCTGCCATCGGATTTGATCACCCGCGGCATCAGCAGTTCGGCTTCTTCGAAGGTGGTGAAACGCTCGTGGCATTTGACACACTCCCGACGACGACGCACCTGTTGCCCCTCAGCCACCAGCCGGGAGTCGACAACCTTGGTATCACCTGCGCCACAAAAGGGACAATGCATCCTCAGCCTCGAGTAAAGAGCGTCGGCACTACGGTTTGAATTCCGTGCCTGAAAAGAAAGGCGGCTTTCGCCGCCTCGGTATTCTAGGGAGGCCGTGGATAAGTTTCCAGCCTCCCGAACGATCGGATGTTACTTGTACACCGGGAAACGCGCGCAGATATCAACGACCTTGGCCTTAACCGCTTCGATCACGGCTTCGTTGTTGATATCTTCCAGCACGTCACAGATCCAGCCGGTCAGCTCGGTCACTTCCGCTTCCTTGAAACCACGACGGGTCACGGCGGGTGTACCGATACGCAGACCGGAGGTCACGAACGGAGAGCGCGGATCGTTGGGGACCGCGTTCTTGTTCACAGTGATGTTGGCGCGTCCCAGGGCAGCGTCCGCATCCTTACCGGTGATATCCTTGCTGACCAGATCAACCAGGAACAGGTGATCTTCAGTACCGCCCGAGACGATATCGATACCGCGCTCAAGGAACACCTTGACCATCGCCTTGGCGTTTTTAACAACCTGCGCCTGGTACTCTTTCCACTCCGGCTCCATCGCTTCTTTGAAGCAGACCGCCTTGGCCGCGATGATATGCATCAACGGGCCGCCTTGAGATTCCGGGAATACCGCGAAGTTCAGCTTCTTCTGCAGCTCTTCATCAGCACGGGCGGAGAGGATCAGACCACCACGCGGACCACCCAGCGTTTTATGGGTCGTGGTCGTCACAACATCGGCGTACTGCATCGGTGACGGATAAACCCCGGCAGCCACCAGACCCGCGACATGCGCCATATCAACGAACAGGTAAGCACCGACTTTATCGGCGATCTCACGGAAGCGTGCCCAGTCGATGATCATGGAGTAGGCGGAGAAGCCCGCTACGATCATCTTCGGCTTGTGCTCCAGCGCCAGACGCTCAACCTCGTCGTAATCGATCTCACCGGTGTCCGGGTTCAGACCGTACTGGACCGCATTGTAGATACGACCAGAGAAAGATACGGACGCCCCATGAGTCAGGTGACCACCATGTGCCAGGCTCATACCGAGCACGGTATCACCGGGCTTGCACAGCGCCATGTAAACCGCGGCATTGGCCTGAGAGCCGGAGTGCGGCTGAACGTTGACAAAGGACGCACCAAACAGCTCGCAGGCACGATCGATCGCCAGGTTCTCGACGATATCCACATACTCACAGCCACCGTAGTAACGTTTGCCGGGATAGCCTTCCGCATACTTGTTGGTCAGAGCCGAGCCCTGTGCTTCCATCACCCGTGGGCTGGTGTAGTTTTCGGAAGCGATCAGCTCGATGTGCTCCTCCTGACGGGTCACTTCGGACTGCATGGCGTCCCAGAGATCCTTGTCGAAGCCTGCGATAGACATATCTTTGCTAAACATTACTGTCCCCTGATTGAGCAACGTCTTCGGCTGCGGGCCTCGCCTGAAAAGGGAAAAGTACCCGCACGCCGCGAAAAGGCGAGCATTATAGTCGAAAAATTGGCCGCTGCGCACATGAAATAAGGTCAGGCGATATAGAGTGGGGTTCAAGCAGAGGTCAGGGTGCGCTGGCATCGGCCAACGCACCGCGGTTTTGCTATTCGACGGCGATTTTTACGCCCTCTTTTTCTTCCGGAACCTTTTTCGGCAGCGTCAACGCCAGCACGCCATCCTGGAAACTGGCTTTCACGGAGCCCGGGTCCACATCGGAGCCGACACTGAGCTGGCGGATAAACTGGCCCACGTGACGCTCCTGACGGATCAGCTTGCCATCCTTCTCTTCCTTGTCTTCCTTGCGTGTTTCACCCCGCACAGTGAGCACACCGTTGTCCAGACTGACGCTGATATCCTCTTTTTTAACCCCCGGCAGATCTACATTAACCGTGTAGGCGCTGTCGCTTTCGTGAACATCAATGGCCGGAACCTTTTCACCATCCTCCCGGACACTGAGCGGCCGGAAAAAATCATTGAGAAACGTATCATCAAACAGGCTGTTAAAACGGGTTAGATTACGGTTCATAAGACCACCCCTTTATTCATTTTATTATCAGGCACGGGACGCGCTCACCATGAGCACTCCGATCTCGCAAACTGAATATAGAAATGGGGCGAAACTTACGCCAGTCGCTTTATTGACCGGGGGCAAAATGGCTTTCGATTTAGCAGACAGGTAGAATTCACTCAATCACAAAACCCTGTCCAACTGCAAAACCAGAGGTTCTTCTGGATGGCTCAATACGTTTACACGATGAACCGCGTCGGCAAGGTAGTCCCGCCGAAGCGTGAAATTCTCAAGGATATCTCCCTGTCATTTTTCCCGGGCGCCAAGATCGGCGTACTGGGTCTGAACGGCGCGGGTAAATCGACGCTGCTGCGCATTATGGCCGGCGTTGATACCGAATACACCGGTGAAGCCCGGCCCATGCCCAATATGAAAGTGGGCTACCTGCCGCAGGAGCCGGAGCTGGATGACAGCAAGACCGTGCGCGAAGTGGTCGAAGAAGCGGTCTCTGACGTCAAGGATGCCCTGGCCGAGCTGGATCAGGTCTACGCCGCCTATGCCGACCCGGATGCGGACTTCGATGAGTTGGCGAAAAAGCAGGCCGAGCTGGAAAACCTGATCACTGCCAAAGACGGCCACAACCTGGACCAGGCCCTGGAGCGCGCGGCCGATGCCATGCGACTGCCACCCTGGGATGCCGAGGTCAAAAACCTCTCCGGTGGTGAACGTCGCCGTGTCGCCCTGTGTCGCCTGCTGCTCGATCACCCGGACATGCTGCTGCTGGACGAGCCCACCAACCACCTGGACGCGGAGTCGATCGCCTGGATCGAGCGCTTCCTGCAAGAGTATCCGGGCACTGTAGTGGCCATTACCCACGACCGTTATTTCCTCGATAACGCCGCTGGCTGGATCCTGGAACTGGACCGCGGCCATGGCATCCCCTGGGAGGGCAACTACTCCAGCTGGCTGGAGCAGAAAGAGAAGCGTCTGGAGCAGGAAGCCAAATCTGAAGCGGCTCACCGTAAGGCGATGAAGGCAGAGCTTGAGTGGGTTCGCCAAGGTGCCAAAGGCCGCCAGACCAAGTCCAAGGCGCGCCTGAAACAGTTCGAAGAGATGAACTCCCGCGAGTTCCAGCAGCGTAACGAAACCCAGGAGATCTACATTCCGCCCGGCCCACGCCTGGGCGACAAGGTGATTGAGCTCCACGACGTCACCAAATCCTACGGTGACAAGCTGCTGTTCGAAAACCTGAACTTCTCTATACCGCCCGGTGCAATTGTTGGCATCATCGGCCCCAACGGCGCCGGTAAGTCCACCCTGTTCCGGATGATTTCCGGGGAAGAAAAGCCCGATTCCGGCGAGATCGAGATCGGCTCCACCGTGCAGCTCTCTTACGTTAACCAGTCCCGCGAACTGGAAGGCAACAACACGGTCTTTCAGGAGATCTCCGACGGTCAGGACATCATCACCGTCGGTAACTACCAGACCCCGGCCCGCGCTTACTGCGGTCGCTTTAATTTCAAGGGTTCAGACCAGCAGAAGTTTGTGAAGGATCTGTCCGGTGGTGAGCGTAACCGCCTGCATATGGCGAAACTGCTCAAGGAGGGTGGCAACGTCCTGCTGCTCGACGAGCCAACCAACGATCTGGATATCGAAACGCTACGAGCACTTGAAGAAGCCCTGCTGGCGTTCCCGGGCTGCGCCGTCGTGATCTCGCACGACCGCTGGTTCCTGGACCGTATCTGCACCCATATTATCGGATATGAAGGTGACTCCAATGTGGAGTTCTTCGAGGGCAACTACAGCGAGTATGCCGAGGACTACAAGCGCCGCTATGGCAAGGATCATCAGCCGGAGCGGATCAAGTATCGCCGCATGAGCTAAAAGCTGGACTCGGGGCCCCCCGGGTTGCGCTTCTCTGCACCCGGGCTACACAGGAATTGTGTAGCCCGGCAAAAGCCAACGGCGGGTACCGGAAAACCCCACCGGTACCTACCGGGGCTCCTGAGTGCCCCTGACTACTCCGCCGTGGCTACCGCCATCGGTTTACCCTCTTCGTCCGCAACCACGTACCGGTCACGACCCGTGGATTTGGCCTCGTACAGCGCCTCATCGGCACGACGCAGCAGATCCGAGGGCGGCTCGGCTGCGGTCAGTGTCGCGACCCCGATACTGGTCGTGAAACCGACCTGCTCACCGGTAGGGATGCGTACCGGCGATACATGACAGGCCGCATTGATCTGTCCCGCCATTTCCGCTGCGGCTTTCTCGTCGGCACCGGGCAGGATAATCAGGAACTCCTCGCCGCCAAAACGGCCAGCCAGATTCACCTTACTCTCCTTACCGCCGCCATTGGCGTGTTTACGCAGGATACGGGCAAACTGCTTGAGCACGATATCCCCGGCCGCATGACCGTAGTTATCGTTAAAGCCCTTAAACTTGTCCAGATCGAACAGCAGGATCGACAACGGACGTTTTTCCTGTCGACAGAGCTCCACATCGCCCTCCAGTTGCTCCATAACCTGACGACGGTTGGCAAGCCCGGTCAGCGCATCACGGGTCGCCTGACGGTACAAACCAAGCAGCATACTTAGCTGGTTACAGGATGCCCAACCTGCGATAACAGCCAGCACGAGCAACAGCCAGAGATCATTGATCTGCGCAATGCCGCCAAACTGGCCACCGGCGATCTGGGTCGCAACTTCTATCAGCGCGACAACCACGGTAATTGCCAGGACCTCGACAACAGTCAGCGGAAAAATTGCCTGCATCGCCACAATCATAAAGGGGAAGAACTGATAACCTGCAACGGAATGCTCATATCCACTGTTAAACAAAATCAGGTTACTGAATGTCTGAAAACCGGACAGGATCAGGATCAGCAGCGCCAAACGCGCCAGTGAAAACCCGAGATGGTAGGGCTGTTTATACCAGGCCACGATGCCCAGCAGGGCCACACTGCTGACAACGCGCCCAATCGCTATGGGGTTTTGCACCGCCTCAGGCAACAACAGGTGATCCACCAATACCCACCCCGTTTGCAAAACGGCGAGTAGGAAGGCTATCAATCGAACGCGCTGAAAAATATGGTGGCTTCGCGTCTGGTTAAAATAACGCGAATGCCGCGCGACCGAGAGTACATCCAGCATGTTTAGCATCATCATCTTGAACAAGCCCGACCTCTTGAAAACATCCGTGCCAAAGAAGGGAAGCTAACTGATTTTGCGACGCCAATCTTTGCGCGGCGTCATCTCTTATTCAATGAACTGTTCCTGTGTAATACAGGTGTCGCCAGTAGTAAAGTATTGAGCTACATATAAGAATCGACGCATAGAGCGATCAGCGCAGCACAGCAGAGCCATTCACCAATGCGGGACTGGCGCTGGCATCCAAAAGCGCTGTACCATTGATGCGATTGCCGCTAAGAAGCAATGTTGAGGAATCATCGTGACCGAGCGCCCCGCCAACGAACGTCGCCGCTTCAGCCGTATCCCTTTTGATGCGGGCTGTGAACTGCACACGCCCTCCGGCCCTGTTGAAGTTCAACTGGTCGATATATCACTGCGCGGCGCACTGATCGAGTCAGCCAAACCACTGTCGCTGACCGAAGGTGAATCCGTGTCTCTGCATATCTACCTGGCCAACGATGTGCTGATCGAGATGCCAGGCACCGTCAAACACCTGGATGGCCGTCAATACGGTTTCCGTGCCGGTGAGATGGATCTGGAGAGCGTCAGTCACTTGCGCCGCCTGATCGAGCTCAACCTGGGTGATGAAACGCAGCTCGAACGTGAGCTGGAAGCCCTGTTTCCGGACACGCCCTGAATCAGATTGCATCCAGGGCTTGAGACAGGGTTTCGACGGCTATAATCTCAAGACCCGACACACCCTCCTTGGGGACATTGGCTTTGGGTACGATGGCACGCCGGAAGCCATGCTTGGCCGCCTCCCTGATCCGTTCCTGACCATTGGGCACCGGACGGATCTCACCGGAGAGCCCCACCTCCCCAAATACCACGAGATCCTGCCCCAGAGGCCGGTCGCGGAAGCTGGACACCACCGCCAGCAGCAAGGCCAGGTCAGCACTGGTCTCCAGCACCTTCACCCCCCCTACCACATTGACGAAGACATCCTGATCCCCGGTCATCAGACCACCGTGGCGGTTCAAAACAGCCAGCAGCATCGCCAACCGATTGGCTTCCAGACCCACCGCGACACGGCGGGGATTGCCCATATGGGACAGATCCACCAGCGCCTGAAGCTCCACCAACAGGGGACGGGTGCCTTCCCAGACCACCATCACCACGCTACCGGGACTCGCCTCACTACCACGGCTGAGAAAAATGGAGCTCGGGTTTTTGACCTCTTTCAGACCTGACTCCATCATCGCAAACACACCCAGCTCATTCACCGCGCCAAAACGGTTTTTATGACTGCGTAGCGTTCGGAAGCGGCTGTCGGCGGAACCTTCGAGCTGCAAGGAGCAGTCGATCATATGTTCCAGGACCTTGGGGCCCGCCAAACTGCCATCCTTGGTCACGTGCCCCACCAGAAACAGCACCGTGCCGGTCTGTTTGGCATAGCGGGTTAAAAATGCGGCACTCTCACGCACCTGGGATACCGACCCCGGTGCCGACTGCACATCGGAGACATGCATCACCTGAATTGAGTCGATTACCATAATTTTCGGTTTGAGCTGATCGGCAACATCACAAATCGTTTCCACTGATGTTTCCGAGAGCATCTTCAGCTGGTCGGCCTTCAGGCCCAGGCGTGAGGCCCGCATCGCCACCTGCTGCAACGACTCCTCCCCGGTCACGTAAAGCGCCGGATATTGAGACGCCAGGCTACAGGTCGTTTGCAGCAAGAGTGTACTTTTCCCGGCACCGGGGTGTCCGCCGATCAATACCGCGGAACCGGGCACCAGCCCACCGCCCAGAACCCGGTCCAACTCTCCGATACGGGTCCCGATGCGGGGCATCTCCTCCAAGGCCACATCACTGAGGCTGACCACACGCTCTTTGCCCGCGCCACCGGCATAACCCTCAAACCGCCGCACCGCCGCCTGAGCACCGCCGGCGGGCGCCTGCGAAAGGCGTACTTCAGTGATCGTATTCCAGGCACGACAGGCGCTGCACTGCCCCTGCCACTTGCTGTAATCGGCGCCACAGTCGTTACAGACATAGGCGGTTTTTGCCTTGGCCATAGTTCCTCCTTTTGCCATCCGCGATTGTACACGGAAGGTCGCACTTTCACTCGCCACAACGAGTGCTAGAATCACTGTTTGCTCGGGAACATAAACAACAAATCACAGGATGCCCTTCATGAAACTGGAAACCCTCGCCGTTCACGCCGGCTACGCCCCCGATCCCACCACCAAGGCTGTGGCTGTGCCGATCTACCAGACCACCTCCTATGCATTTGATGATGCCCAGCACGGTGCTGATCTGTTTGACCTGAAAGTCGTCGGCAACATCTACACCCGGATCATGAATCCGACCAACGATGTGCTTGAACAGCGCGTTGCCGCCATGGAGGGAGGCATCGCCGGACTTGCCGTTGCCTCGGGGATGGCCGCTATCACTTACGCACTTCAGACGCTGTGCGAAGTCGGCGACAACATTATCTCGACCAGCGAGCTCTATGGCGGCACCTACAACCTGTTTGCCCACACACTGCCGCGCCAGGGCATCGAAGTGCGATTTGTTAATAAAGATGACTTCGACAAGATGGAGTCATTGATCGACGACCGCACCAAGGCCGTATTCTGTGAGACCGTGGGTAACCCCTCCGGCGGTATCATCGACATGGAGCGCGTTGCCGAACTGGCACATCGTCACGGCGTTCCGGTGATTGTGGATAACACCGTACCCAGCCCGGCGCTCTGGCGGCCGATTGAGCACGGCGCCGATATCGTCGTTATTTCCGCCACCAAGTATGTGGGCGGCCACGGCAACTCGGTCGGTGGCGTCATTGTAGATTCGGGCAAGTTCCCCTGGGCCGATCACAAAGAGCGCTTCGCCATGCTTAATGAGCCGGATCCCTCCTACCATGGCGTGGTGTACACCGACGCCTTTGGGCCGGCGGCCTTCATCGGACGCGCCCGGGTCGTCCCGCTGCGCAACATGGGTGCCGCTATTTCGCCGATGAACGTCTTCCTGATTCTTCAGGGTCTGGAAACACTGACCCTGCGTATGGAACGGATCTGCGAAAACACACAGAAGATCGCCGAATACCTGGAGCAGCATCCGGACGTTACCTGGGTCAAATATGCCGGTCTTGAGAGCCATCCCGACCATGCATTGGCGCAGAAATATATGAACGGCAAAGCATCAGGCATCCTCAGCTTCGGCATCAACTCCGGCCGTGATGGCACACGTCGTTTCTACGATGCGCTGGAAGTGTTTACCCGCCTGGTGAATATTGGCGACTGCAAGTCACTGGCTGCGATTCCCGCCGAAACAACTCACCGCCAGTTGAATGACGAGGAGTTGAAATCCGCCGGGGTTTCACCGGAGATGGTTCGCCTGTCCGTGGGCATCGAACATATCGATGACCTGATCGCCGATCTGGATCAGGCCCTGGCCAAAGCCTGACAGCGGGCCACAAAACGCGCCAGCGACGGGCTTTCCCGACGCTGGCGATGCTCTACGATATAAAACCAACGCTGGATACTCGATGAGGGTGCAATCACGGTCAACGAGCCATCCTGTAAACGGCGCGCAACAACCTGCCGTGACAGGCAGCTGACGCCCAGGCCGGAAAGCAACGCGCTGCGAATCGCTTCCGAGCTGCCGAATTCGTAGGCTATATGAACCCGATTTAACTCCGCCAGCAACTGCTGCTCAACCACGCTGCGCGTCCCTGAACCTGCTTCCCGCATGATCCAGGGGGCCGCCGACAACGCCTTGAGATCATCACCCAGCCCTGCCCAGGGTGAGTCGACCGCCGTTACAACCACCATTTCATCGGCAAGCCACTGACGAACACTGAGATCCGGATGTTGCACGCTGCCTTCAACCAACCCCAGCTCCAATTCACAGCGGGCGACCTGTTCGGCAATTTCCCGTGTGTTGGCAATCGTAACCTGAGCCCCTCCATACTCATCACCCATTTGAGCCAGCAGCGTCGGTAACAGGTAATTCCCGATCGTCGTGCTCGCCCCCAGCCGGAGTCGTGTACCGGACTCGGAGAACAGCTCGGTCATTCGCTCCGCCTGAGCCAGAAGCTGCCGGGCCTCCGGATAGAAACGTCGACCGTTATCATTCAACACCAGACGACGCCCCACCCGATCGAACAAAGGCGCATCCAGACGCTGTTCCAGCTCGCTTAAAGCTGCACTGGTCGCCGACTGCGATAGCGCGATCTGATCACCGGCTTGCGCCGTGGTACCCACTTCAGCCACCGCCAGAAAAACCTGAACCTGTCGCAGAGAAATCACCTATTTACCTATTTTTAAGGTTACTACAAACTAATTAATCTGTTTTTTTAATCATAATTCCCAACCTACACTGCGTCTATCACGAACTGAAACAGGCCAGTCCGATGCAGAACCTGCTTACCCTGATCGCCGACCGACCCGGCATCCGAGCCAAAGGGATCCCCGGCGTAGCCTTGTGTCTGCTCCTTGCTGCTGCGGCCTTAAGCCTGTCTCAGCTCCCGGTTCCCGGTTTCTCGATACTGGGGCCTCTGACGTTGGCGATGCTTATCGGGCTCGGGATCGGTCAGTGGCTGCCCGAAACGATCCACTCCCATACTCAAAGCGGGACCTCATTTGCGCGTCAGCGTCTGTTGCGTCTGGGCATAGTGCTCTATGGCCTGCGTATCGGTATTGATGACCTGATTCAGATCGGCCCCTCGGCGTTGGTGACTGATCTTCTGGTGGTTACCTGCACGTTCGCGCTGGCCGCCTGGATGGGTGTGCGTTTGCTCAAGATGGAGCTGCGCAGCGCGCTTCTGGTTGGCGCCGGTAGCGCTGTCTGCGGCGCAGCCGCTATTCTGGCCACAGCGCCCGCCCTGCGCGCCCGGGAGCAGGATATTCCGGTCGCCATCGGCACCGTTGTTCTGTTTGGCACCTGCGCCATGCTGCTCTACCCCTGGCTGTGGACGCTGTCACCGGTACAGTCGCTGTTTAACGGCTCGGAGATGGATTTTGGCCGTTACATGGGCGCAACAATTCATGAGGTCGCTCAAGTGGCAGCGGCCGCCGGCGGGCTCCAGCCGGAAGCCGGCGAAGCGGCCGTGTTGACCAAACTGGTGCGCGTCATGCTGCTCGTCCCGGTGATTTTCGTCATTGGCAGCATTTTCGCCAAACGGGATGGCGGCTGTCAGGAGGAGCCGATTCGCCCCCCCTGGTTTGCTCTGGTGTTCCTGCTGATGCCGTTTGTGAGCGCCAGCGGCCTGTTTAACGCGGATCAACTCAAGCTGATCGCTCAGGTGGACACCATCATCCTATGCATGGCGATGGCAGCTCTGGGACTGGAAACACGGTTTAGTGTACTGAAAAAGGCAGGCTGGGCACCGCTATTGCTCGGCGCCCTGCTGTTTCTGTTTCTGCTGGTTGGCGGGCTCGGTTTTACGCTTTTGATCTGACCAATTGTTCAACGCGAGATACGGCGCGCTCCAGCTCCGCATCGATTCTGTCCTGAGCGCTGGCACAGAACTGAAGATCGGTTAGCTGACCGTTGGTCAGCGTATAGACCCAGCTGTGCACGGTCAGATCCTGACCCCGCTCCCAGGCATCCTGCACGATTGTGGTATTGCAGACGTTGTGCGCCTGCTCGATCACATTCAGCTCACACAACAGATCATTCTGTTCCACCGTATCCTGCCAGGGGCCGATCAGGTGGCGATACTGAAGGTAAACATCGCGAATATGGCTCAGCCAGTTATCGATCAAGCCATGACGCTTGCTGTCCATGGCCGCACGCACACCCCCACAACCGTAATGCCCCACCACCATGACATGCTTGACCTTGAGCACCTCCACGGCGAACTGCAGCACGGACAGACAGTTCATATCGGAGTGCACTACCAGGTTGGACACATTGCGATGCACGAACAGCTCGCCCGGCAACAGATCAACGATCTCGTTGGCCGGTACCCGGCTGTCCGAACAACCAATCCACAGGTATTCCGGTGCTTGCTGAGACGCGAGCGTGGGAAAGAACTCCGGGTCCTGCTCACTGATCCGTTCAGACCAGCTGCGATTTTTCTCGAACAGTGATTCCAGGTTATTCATGGCATCCTTCAGGTTCTGGCCAAAGCTTGGACGGTAGCATATCAGCGATGATATTCAGCGCTTAACTCGTGTACGGCATCCACAAACACACCGGCGGCAGACGGGTCTACAAACTGGTGGATCCCATGGCCCAGGTTAAACACATGGCCATTACCGGTGCCAAAGCTCTCCAGGATGCGGGCCACTTCGGCGCGGATCCGCTCAGCGGGAGCGTACAGGACGCTGGGGTCCATGTTCCCCTGCAGCGCCACACGATCCCCGACACGGCGGCGGGCATCACCGATTTCCGTGGTCCAGTCCAGCCCCAGCGCTTCGGCGCCGGACTCCGCCATCGCTTCCAGCCACTGTCCGCCATTCTTGGTAAACAGAATAGCCGGTATACGACGACCGTCATGTTCGCGAATCAGGCCCTTAACAATCCGGGTCATATAGGCCAGTGAAAACTCCTGGTACATGGGGCCGCTCAACGCTCCGCCCCAGGTATCAAAGATCTGAACCGCCTGGGCACCGGCCAGAATCTGTTCATTCAGATAGAGCGTGACCGCATCGGCCAGCTTGCCAAGGAGCTTATGCATCACCTCCGGACGGGCGTACATCATCTCCTTGATATGGCGAAAATCCTTGCTTGAACCACCCTCGACCATATAGGTGCCCAGCGTCCAGGGACTGCCGGAAAAGCCGATTAAAGGCACCCGTCCTTTGAGCTCAGAGCGGATCTCTCTGACGGCCGCCAGCACGTAATCGAGGTCATTCACCACATCCGGCTGCAGGAGCGCGTCCACATCCTCTTCAGTACGAACGACCTTTTTAAAGCGAGGCCCTTCACCAGTCTCGAAATACAGCCCAAGTCCCATCGCATCGGGAATGGTCAGGATATCAGAGAACAGGATAGCGGCATCCAGGTCATAGCGTTCCAGCGGCTGCAAAGTCACTTCACAGGCAAGCTTGGGATTTTTGCACAGGCTCATGAAGTCCCCGGCCTGGGCTCGCGTCTCCCGATACTCCGGCAAATAGCGGCCTGCCTGGCGCATCATCCAGACGGGGGTACGGTCCACTGGCTCGCGCAGTAGTGCGCGCAGGAAGCGGTCGTTCTTGAGCTCTGCCATGGTCTTATCCTGTATCGGTGCAAAAAAGATGGCGGCCATTGTACCGATTTCATCGCCCGGGGCGTAGCACCTCAAGCTGGTGGATGGATCAACACCAGTCAACCCTGTGTTATATTTAACAACACGACTGTCATCGAGTATGCCAAGCTATGCGCAAGGAAACTTCCGTTATTTCCCTGCCTGATCGCGCGGATCAGCACGACCACGGCTATCACCAGCTGGTCTTCGGACTGGAGGGTGATACGGAGTTCGACCTGTCCGGCTACTGCAGGCCGATCACGGCCGGCTGGGGTTGCCTGATGCCGTCCGCCACCGGTCATGCTTTCCACGGCCTGGGGGACAATCGGATCGTTGTAGTCAATCTGCCGGTTACAGAGGAGGATCGGGAGCTGCAGTCTCGTATCGAAGCGCTGTTCTCCCGTGCCGAGTATTTTAACTGTACGCCACACATGCAGATGCTGGTCAAAACCCTGGGGCAGGAGATGGCCCAAAGCCCTGGCGATACACTGCTGCAGGATGCCTGCGCGGGCACCCTGGTGTGCGCGCTTCAGCGCCAGTTCGATCAGCAAAACCGACAAGCCAGGCGTAACGGACAACTCAACCTGGACTATGTAGACAGCTACATCGATCTGCATATGGAGCGTCGCATCAGCGTCTCGGAGCTGGCGGGCAGCGCTTGTCTCAGTGAGAGCCAGTTCTATTTTCTGTTCCGGGAGCAAACCGGACGAACGCCCCAGCAGTATATCCTCGAGCGCCGATTAACCTCGGTGGCCCAGGCTCTGGTACAAACCGACCTGCCCATCGCCGAGCTCTCCGCACGTTTTGGATTTGCCGGCCAAAGCGCGCTGACCCGATCGTTCACCCGCCGCTACGGCCTGCCCCCTGCTCGCTACCGTCGCGATAACCAGTCCTGATCCCAATCAGGTTCCAACGCGCTGCCACTCATTGGCACACATAGACATTGCACGTCCAATGTGTGTAGCGCTGCAACCTTTACACGCGCCACCGGAGTTTGCGTCAAAAACAGCGTAGATCCAGACAAGACGCCCCCTCCTCAATCTTCATACCCTGCAGTCATAGTGGACGGAGTCTACAGTAAGAAACACTGGCAGTTCCTGCCCCGTCCGTAGATGAAACTCAGGAGACCCCTATGTTCAAGGCGATCGAAGTGCTCGAACCGGCTTTTATCGATAAGCCGCTCTCCCAGATCTGGCAGTTGATCTCTCCGCTCTACGCGGCAGACGAGGACAGTGTACTGCGGGCGCTGATGCCCCTGGCCGAACCCGATACCGATGAACTGGAGGCGATCGAGTCGCGAGCGACCCGTCTGATCGAACAAGTGCGCGCCAATGATGGCGCTATCCATATGATCGACGCACTGCTGCTCGAATACAGCCTGGACACCCGCGAAGGCATCCTGCTGATGTGTCTGGCCGAAGCGTTAATGCGCATTCCCGATTCAGAAACAGCGGATGAGTTGATCAAGGATAAACTCAGCGTCGCGGACTGGAAGCGCCACCTGAGCCAGTCCGACTCGCTGTTTGTCAATGCGTCCACCTGGGGGCTCCTGCTGACCGGGAAAGTGGTCACCCTGGACGAGAACGAGGATGGCTCTCCCTCCGGTGTCATCAACCGTCTGGTCAATCGCCTCAGTGAGCCGGTGATCCGCCGGGTGATGCAGCAGGCGATGAAAATCATGGGTCACCAGTTTGTGCTGGGCCAGGATATGAACGAAGCAACGCGAAGAGGCAGGGAATACCGGGAGCGCGGCTACACATACTCGTTCGATATGCTGGGAGAAGCGGCACTGACTCTCGATGACGCCCAGGCCTATTTCGATGATTACGCCCGCGCCATCGACCATGTCGGCACCATGAAACAGATTGGCGGAGCGCCACGGCCCAGCGTCTCGATCAAACTGTCCGCGTTGCACCCGCGCTATGAGGTGTTGCAGGAGCAACGCGTGATGGAGGAGCTGGCCGAGCGGGTCCTGAAACTTGTTCGCCGGGCACGCCCGCTTGGCGTGGCGTTGACCATCGATGCAGAGGAAGCGGATCGGCTGGAACTGTCGCTCAAGCTGTTCGAAAAGATCTATCGCGATGACTCCGCACGCGGATGGGATGGCCTGGGCCTGGTGGTGCAAGCCTACTCCAAGCGCGCACTGCCGGTACTTGGCTGGTTGGCGGCCCTGGCGCGCGAAGTGGGCGATATGATTCCGATTCGACTGGTTAAGGGCGCGTACTGGGACAGCGAGATCAAACTCTGCCAGCAGAAAGGGCTCTCGGGTTACCCGGTATTTACCCGCAAGGAGGGCACCGATGTCTCCTATCTGGCCTGCGCCCGGTTTTTGTTAAGCGAACACCTCCGCGGGTTGATCTGGCCCCAGTTTGCCAGCCATAACGCCCATACTGTCGCCTCGATAATGACGCTGGCTCAACACGCGGACTTTGAATTCCAACGTCTGCACGGCATGGGCGATGCGCTCTATGACGAGGTATTGGAACAGGCCGGCGTGCCGGTGCGCATCTATGCACCGGTCGGCAACCACAAGGATCTGCTGCCCTACCTGGTACGTCGCCTGCTGGAAAATGGCGCCAACAGTTCTTTCGTCCACCGTCTGGTGGATCAGCGCTGCCCCGTCGCAGATCTGGTGCAGCACCCCTGGCAGACGCTCAGCCAGCGAGAAACACTGCACAACCCCCATATTCCCCTGCCCGGGGAGATTTTCGGCGCGGAGCGTGTCAACTCCAGTGGCCCCAATATTCTGATCGAAAGCCAGTGGCAGCCGTTTGCAGACGGTGTGACCCGGCACCTGAACCAGTGCTGGCAGGCGGATCCGATCATTGATGGCCAAAAGGTCGCAGGCGACGCCGCCCACAGTGACGTTCGCTCCCCCTGGAACCGGGACAATCTGGTCGGCCAGGTTACCTGGGCCAGCAAAGCTCAGGTTGCTCACGCGATTGATGTCGCTGATCACTTCTTCCCTCAGTGGCAATCGACGCCCGTGTCGGACCGTGCCAACGCCATCCGTCGGCTGGCCGATCTGCTGGAGGAGAACCTGGAAGAGTTCGTTGCCTTATGTCATCAGGAAGCGGGCAAGACGGTGCAGGACGGTATCGACGAGGTGCGCGAAGCGGTGGATTTCTGCCGCTATTATCCGGCCCGCGCTGAAGAACTTTACGCCGAGCCCGAAGCCTGGACCAATCTGGATGGAGAGCAGTCGCTCTGGCAGCGACAGGGCCGCGGCATCTTCGTCTGTATCAGCCCCTGGAACTTCCCGCTGGCTATATTCCTGGGCCAGGTAAGCGCCGCACTCTGTGCCGGAAACTGTGTCATTGCCAAACCGGCGGAGCAAACCAGCCTGATTGCCGCGCGTGCTATCGAGCTGATGCTCGAAGCCGGTATTCCCGCGGGTGCCATACAGTTTCTACCCGGCGATGGCGCCACGGTGGGAGCCACTTTGACTGCGGACTCTCGCATCGCCGGTGTTGCTTTTACCGGTTCCACGGAAACCGCCCAGCTAATCAACCGCTCTCTGGCAGCCCGGGAAACCGAGCCTGCGGTGCTGATTGCCGAGACCGGCGGTCAGAACGCCATGATTGTGGACTCAACCGCGCTTCCGGAGCAGGTGATCAAGGATGCCATTCTGTCCGGCTTCGCCTCCGCCGGTCAGCGCTGCTCGGCGCTTCGAATTCTCTGCGTGCAGGAAGATATCGCTGAGCGCCTGATCGCGCTGCTTGACGGCGCCATGCAGGAGTTAAGTCTGGGCGACCCCTCGCTGCCAAGTACCGATGTGGGACCTGTCATCGATGAAACGGCACAGTCCGGTCTGCTTGGTCATATCGAACGCATGCGCGAGCACGCCAAAGTGCTGGCCCAAACCCCGTTACCCGAACAAACGGCGAAAGGCTTCTTTGTGCCACCCACCGCCATTGAGATCCAACGCATCGACCAGATCGGCCGTGAACAGTTTGGGCCGATCATTCACCTGCTGCGCTACAAAGCGCGGGATCTGGATAAGCTGATCGATCAAATCAACAACGCCGGGTACGGGCTGACCCTCGGCGTGCACAGCCGCAACGAAAGCACCGCTGCGCATATCGAGGCCCGGGCACGCGTCGGTAACACCTACGTCAACCGCAACCAGATCGGCGCGGTCGTCGGCGTTCAACCCTTTGGTGGCCAGGGGCTCTCGGGGACCGGCCCCAAGGCGGGCGGGCCCCACTATCTACCGCGTTTTACCCAGCTGGCACCGCTGAGCCACCACTGAAACGGGAGTTAAACCGATGAGCGATAACGCGTTTTTCGGCAGCGAAGCTGCCGCTGTTTTCGAAACCTGGAACCGGCGCGGCTTTGACGAGCGTTGCCGGGTACTGGAGGCGATCCTGGAGCAGCTGCCCGTCAGTGGCGAGCAGGACAAGCAGATACGCCTGATCAGGGTGTTACTGGATAGAGCCCGGCATATGGGACAGATCCAACAGATGCCCGGCCCTACCGGTGAGAGCAACGAGCTTTACCTGAGTGCACGGGGCGCCGTGCTTGTAACCTGCACCGAATGGACCTCAGCGCTGGCCCTGTCCGGTCAGGTTACCGCGGCCCTCGCCTGTGGTAACCCCGTGATCCTTCACGCAACAGCCGAAGTGGAGTGGTGTGAGCGCTTTGTCGCGCTGCTACACCAGGTTGGGGTACCGCGCGCGGTGCTCGCCATGAGTACTCAGGAAACTCTGGAACAGCTTCTCGCCTTACCTGAGCTGGCCCTGGTTGCACCCGTGTGTCGTCAGAGTGAACTGCTGGGCCTGCAGCGCAAGCTGGCCCAACGTGATGGCCTGCTGGTGCAGCTGGCTCCTGAAACCGACCCGGTGGGCTGCACAACGCTGCTGCAACCCGATCATATGCATCGGTTTGTGACCGAAAAAACCCGCACTATCAACACCACCGCCGTCGGCGGTAACGCCACGTTACTTGAGCTTGGAGGCACGGCTTAAGTTCGATCCGAAACCCAACAACGACGAGAATAAGACTGATGATTGAGAGCAATTTGGCCATCTATGGCACCTTTATCGTGTACCTGATCCTGATGCTGGCGATCGGGTACTACGCGTACATGCGCACGGCGAGTTCATCTGATTATTTCCTGGGCGGGCGTTCTCTGGGCCCCTGGCCCGCGGCCCTGTCAGCCGGCGCTTCCGATATGAGCGGCTGGCTCCTGCTCGGCCTCCCAGGTTACGCCTACGCGGCGGGTCTGGAATCACTCTGGCTTGCAGGCGGCCTGCTGCTGGGAACCTGGGGCAACTGGCTGATCACCGCTAAGCGTCTGCGGACCTACAGTATTGTTGCCAAAGATTCTCTGACACTGCCTGAGTTTTTTGCCAACCGTTTTCAGGACCGCTCGGCGCTGCTGCAGGTGATCTCAGCCTTTTTCATCCTGCTGTTCTTCCTGTTCTACACCAGCTCCGGCCTGGTCGCAGGCGGTAAACTGTTCGAAACCGTGTTCGGTCTCGATTACACCACCGCCGTGGTCATCGGTACGGTCTGCGTTGTCTCTTACACTCTGTTTGGCGGGTTCCTCGCCGTCTCCTGGACTGACCTGGTTCAAGGCCTGCTGATGGCCGCTGCGCTGTTGATCGTGCCGATTATCGTGATGCAGGTCGATGGCGGCTGGGGCGCCATGTTCAGCTCTCTGCGTGACATTAACCCTGAGCTGCTGACCATCGCCCGCGACACCGATGGCGAAACACTGGGACTGATCTCCATCATTTCACTGGCGGCCTGGGGTCTGGGCTACTTCGGTCAGCCCCACATTCTGGCACGCTTCAAAGCCTCCCGCTCCAATGAGGAGATCCCCACCGCTCGCCGTATTGCGGTCATCTGGAGCGGCCTTGCCATGGCAGGTGCCGTATTCGTGGGGCTGGCTGGCCTCGTGTACGTCAACGGTCACATGGATGGCAATATCGCCGACGGCGAGAAGATCTTCATGGTTCTGGTCAACGCCGTATTCCATCCCGTCATTGCCGGCATCCTGCTGGCTGCTATCCTGGCGGCAATCATGAGTACGGCGGACTCCCAGCTGTTGGTGTCCTCCTCTGCGCTGGCGGAAGATTTCTACAAGAAGCTGTTTCGGCCAGACGCCAGTGCCAAGGAAATTGTTATGGTGGGCCGGCTGGCGGTGCTGGGCCTGTCTTTGGTCGCGCTTTTCCTCGCTTTCGATCCAGACTCCAGCGTCCTCGGCCTGGTTTCCTATGCCTGGGCCGGCTTCGGCGCCGCCTTCGGTCCTGCACTGCTGCTAAGCCTGTACTGGTCACGCATGAACCGTAACGGTGCCCTGGCCGGTATCGTGGTGGGTGCGGTGACTGTGGTGGTCTGGAAGCAGCTCTCCGGCGGTATCTTTGATCTGTACGAGATTGTTCCGGGCATCATCTTCGCAACCATTGCCATTGTGGTCGTAACACTGGCAGGTAAAGAACCTGAAGAGTCCATCCGAGCTCAGCATGAGGAGATGCTGAAGAAGCTGTAACGAACGGGCACCGGCATTTGCCTGAAGCAACTGCCGGTCCTGGGTACTGAACAAGCTCCGACTCTATTCCCGGTTAACCGGGAACAACCCTTCGCCACCGTTTGGCAGCGGTGGCGTCTCCTTTCGACGCCCTCCGATTGATGCGCCGGCTTTCCGGCGCTTTTTTACGTACACCAAACGCCGCCTGAATCCCGCGCACCTTCGCATAGCATCGTCCCGAAACCCCCGTCCCATTCACGTTCAGCTCAACCTGATGTTTTAAAAAAGCCCAACTATCGGCGCCCCCTTTACCTTTACAATGCCTTTTTATTCTGGTCAAAGGGAGAGCCCAGACATGTGTGAAACAAACGCAAACACAACGGCGGTAGCAACTATCGATGTGGATAATGACGATGTACGTGTCACTCGCTGGAATTTCGCGCCCGGCGCCGAGACCGGCCACCACCGGCATGAATACGACTACGTGATCACGCCATTGACTGACAGTGTAATGCAGATCGATGACGCTGAAGGACGCAGGCAGGTCGCAATCACTGCGGGTGTCAGTTACTTTCGGCGCGCGGGTGTTGAGCACAATGTAACGAACGCCAGTGACTCACCCATGGCCTTTGTAGAGACCGAAATCAAGCGTTAAGCCCTTTGATGGAGCGTCTCAGATAAAAGGAACAAAGGGTACGCAGGCACTTAAGTAAAAAGCGGCGACGAAGAGTAGAACTGGCCTCATGACAGGTCCTTCATACAGGCAGTAAAAAGGCCACCGATGGGTGGCCTTTATCAAGGGTTAATGGAATCAGACTTCAAGGAAGTCGAGAATGCCTTCCGCCGCCTCACGGCCTTCGTAGATCGCTGTCACCACCAGATCGGAGCCGCGCACCATATCACCGCCGGCAAAGACTTTGTCGTTGCTGGTCTGGTAGGGCAAACGACCGGCATCCGGCTGTTTGGACGCTTTTACGCGACCATCCTGGTGCAGCTCAATCTTGAACTCATCAAACCAGGGTGCCGGGCTGGGGCGGAAACCGAAAGCGACGAGAACCACGTCCGCGTCGATCACCTCTTCCGAACCTTCAACCACTTCCGCGCGACGACGACCATTTTCATCCGGCTCGCCCATTTTAGTGGTGACCAGTTTCACACCGGTGACGCGACCCTCTTCGCCGACCACTTCGACCGGCTGACGGTTAAACAGGAACTGAACGCCCTCTTCGCGCGCGTTTTCCACTTCACGCTTGGAGCCTGGCATATTGGCTTCATCCCGACGGTACGCACAGGTAACGCGTTCGGCATTCTGACGAATGGAGGTGCGGTTACAGTCCATCGCGGTGTCACCACCACCGAGCACAACCACTTTCTTACCCTGTACGCTGATAAACTCAGCCGGATCCTGCTCATAGCCACGACAGTGGTTCACGTTGGAGACCAGGAACGGCAATGCATCATACACCCCCTCCAGGTCTTCGCCGGGGAAACCGCCCTTCATGTAGGTATAGGTCCCCATACCCATGAAGATCGCATCAAACTCCTGGTCCAACTCCGCCATGGTGATATCTTTGCCCACCTCGGTGTTCAGACGGAACTCGATTCCCATCTCGGTGAAGATCTCGCGGCGGTTGACCATGACCTCCTTCTCGAGTTTGAACTCGGGAATACCGAAAGTCAGCAGACCACCGATCTCCGGATTACGATCAAAGACCACCGGTTTGACGCCATTACGCACCAGAATATCGGCGCATCCAAGGCCGGCGGGACCGGCGCCGATAACCGCGACTTTTTTATCGGTCCAAACAACTTTGGACATATCCGGCTTCCAGCCCATGGCGAACGCGGTATCGCTGATATATTTTTCGACCGGGCCGATTGTAACCGCGCCAAAGCCATCATTCAGCGTACAGGCGCCCTCGCACAGGCGGTCCTGCGGACACACGCGACCACAGACTTCCGGCAGCGTGTTGGTCTGATGGCTCAGCTCAGCGGCTTCAAGGATATTGCCCTCCGACACCAGCTTGAGCCAGTTCGGGATATGGTTGTGAACCGGGCATTTCCAGGAACAATAGGGGTTGCCGCAATCCAAGCAACGATGCGCCTGTTCGGCCGCATCATCATTGCGGAACGGTTCATAAATTTCGGCGAATTCGCGTTTGCGCACTTCAGCCTGGATTTTGCTCGGCCCTTCACGGGACACATCGAGAAACTGAAAATCGTTACTCAGACGGTTAGGCATAGTCCCACCTCTTTCGGGGCGTCCGGGGCAAGCCCGGACGCTCAATAATACGGAAAACCAAAACGCTCTCGTTGCGTGCGATCACTCAGGACGCTTGCGGATGCTGTCCAGCAGCTGATTGAGGCTCGCCGCTTTGGGCTTGACCAGCCAGAACAGACCGATGTAATCGATAAAGTTCTCGATGATCTCCTGGCCCCAGGCACTGCCGGTTTCCCGGGTAAACTCGATGATTACCGAACGCAGGTGGTTTTTATACTGCTCCATCTGCTCGGTATGGATACGGTGGATCTCCACCAGCTCGTGGTTATAACGGTCCACAAAACTGCGGTCCTTATCCAGCACATAGGCAAAACCACCGGTCATACCCGCCCCGAAGTTATAGCCGGTAGGACCCAGTACCGTCACCATACCGCCGGTCATGTATTCGCAGCAGTGATCACCGGCACCTTCGATGACGGCATGAACACCGGAGTTACGCACCCCGAAACGCTCGCCGGCGCTACCGGCCGCGAACAGTTTGCCGCCCGTACCACCGTAGAGGCAGGTGTTACCGATGATAGCGGTTTCATTGGACTTGAAGGTGACCTCTTTGAACGGACGGATCACGATCTTGCCGCCGGCCATACCTTTGCCCACGTAATCGTTGGCATCCCCTTCCAGGAACAGGTTCTGACCGCCGGCGTTCCAGACACCGAAAGACTGACCTGCATGGCCGCGGAAATTGAACTCGATCGGCGTATCGATCATGCCCAGGTTACCGTGCACCTTGGCGATGGCACCGGAAGTACGAGCACCCACTGAGCGGTCACAGTTGCCGATTTCGAGCTCCCAGCTACCGCCGGATTTGTGATCGATGGAATCCTGGGCCAGCTCCAGCATGCGGTTGTTCAATGCACCGGGATCGTAAGGTACGTTGCGGTGTTCCTGAACGGTCTGCGGATACTCGGCAGGGATACCGGCATCGCTGATAAGGCCAGACAGATCCAGCCCGCGCTGACGATCGGTGTTACCTTCAACCGCTTCCAACAGGTCAACACGGCCCACCAGCTCTTCCAGCGTACGCACGCCCAGCTTGGCCATCCATTCGCGGGTCTCTTCGGCCACAAAGCGGAAGTAGTTCTTGACCATTTCCACGGTACCGCGGAAGTGATCGCGACGCAGCTCATCGTTTTGGGTCGCCACACCGGTTGCACAGTTGTTCAGGTGACAGATACGCAGGTACTTACAACCCAAAGCAACCATCGGCATGGTCCCGAAGCCAAAGCTCTCGGCACCGAGAATCGCAGCTTTAACCACATCCAAACCGGACTTCAGGCCGCCGTCTGTCTGCAGGCGGATCTTGCCGCGCAGGTGGTTCGCGCGCAGTGACTGGTGTGCATCAACCAGACCCAGCTCCCAGGGAGAGCCGGCATAGTGGATAGAGGTCAGCGGAGACGCCGCCGTACCACCGTCATAACCCGAAATGGTAATCAGGTCCGCGTAGGCCTTGGCCACACCACAGGCGATGGTGCCCACACCGGGACGGGATACCAGCTTCACCGAAACCTGACCGTCAGGATTGACCTGTTTCAGGTCGAAGATCAACTGTGCCAGATCCTCGATGGAGTAGATATCGTGATGCGGTGGCGGCGAAATCAGCGTCACACCCGGTACCGAGTAGCGCAGCCGCGCAATCAGATCATTGACCTTGCCGCCTGGCAGCTGGCCGCCCTCGCCGGGCTTGGCACCCTGAGCGACCTTGATCTGCATAACGTCGGCGTTAACCAGGTACTCCGGCGTCACCCCGAAACGACCGGATGCGATCTGCTTGATCTTGGAGCGCTTGTTCGTGCCATGGCGGGCCGGGTCTTCCCCCCCCTCGCCGGAGTTGGAGCGACCGCCGAGCTCGTTCATTGCCATCGCCAACGCTTCGTGCGCTTCCGGCGACAGTGCACCCAGTGACATGGCCGCCGAGTCGAAACGCGGGAACAGGGCTTCAGCCGGTTCAACCTCATCCAGGGAGATCGGCTTGATATCCTTGCGCAGCGCCAGCATATCACGCAGTGTCGCAATACCCCGGTTGTTCACCAGATCGGCGTAACGCTGGTAAGCCCGTTTATCACCGGTGGTTACCGCTTCGTGGATGGTCTTGACCACATCCGGGTTATAGGCGTGATACTCGCCTTCAAACTTGTACTTCAACAAGCCGCCGGGACGAATCGGTTTGCGTGCGGTCCAGGCCTCTTTCGCCAGTTCCGCCTGCTCCGCCTGGAAATGCTCGAATCGCGCACCCTCAATGCGGCTGGTGACGCCCTTGAAGCAGAGATCGACAATCTCGGAGCTCAGGCCCACGGCCTCGAACAGCTGGGCGCCTCGGTAGGACGCCAGGGTGGAAATACCCATCTTCGACAGGATCTTGAACAGACCTTTGTCGATTCCCTTGCGGTACTTTTCGTGGCTGTCCAGCGGATCCATCGGCAGCTCGCCGGTGCGGCAAAGATCGTTCAGTACCCGGTATACCAGATACGGATAAACCGCCGTGGCACCGAAACCGAACAGAACAGCAAAGTGATGCGGGTCGCGAGCAGTACCGGTCTCAACCACAATGTTTGCGTCGGTACGCAGCCCCTTATCCACCAGGCGATGATGCACCGCACCGGTTGCCATGGCGGCATGAATCGGCTGGAAGCCCTGGCGAATCTTGGCATCGGACAGGATCAGGATAACCTTATCGTTGCGCACCGCCGCTTCACAGGCGTCACACAGGTTATCGATCGCTTCGCGCAGACTCATTTTGCTCGGATCGTAGTTCAGATCGAACTGGATCGGCTCAAAGCCCTGTTCTTTATTGTCACGAATGCGGTTGAACTTGCTGGCAGACAGCACCGGCATGGTCAGGATAACGCGACGGGCGTGCTCCGGTGTTTCTTCAAATATGTTGCGTTCGCGACCGATACAGGTCTCCAACGACATCACGATCGATTCCCGCAGCGGGTCAATCGGCGGGTTGGTCACCTGCGCAAACTGCTGACGGAAGTAGTCGTACGGCGAGCGTACCTGAGTGGAGAGAACCGCCATCGGCTTGTCATCACCCATGGAACCCACCGCTTCCATTCCGCTTTCGCCCAGCGGACGAATCACTTGGTCGCGCTCTTCAAAGGTCACATTGAACATCTTCATATGAGTGCGCACTTCATCGGTGCTCATCTCTTCAAAAGAGCGTGACTCTTCGGTGAGGTTCATGGTGTTCTCAAGGCGCAGTGCGTTTTCCTTGAGCCATTTTTTGTAGGGCTTGGCCGTTTTCAGGCGGTTATCCACATCCGCCGTGTGCAGAACATCGCCAGTTTCGGTATCGATCGCCAGGATCTGTCCCGGCCCCACCCGACCCTGTGCGACGATGTCGGAGGGCTGGTAGCTGAACACACCGATTTCGGATGCGGTACAGATCATATCATCGCGGGTCATCACCCAGCGAGACGGACGCAGGCCGTTGCGGTCGAGCATACAGACCGCGTACCGACCGTCGGTCATAACCATACCGGCAGGGCCGTCCCAGGCCTCCATGTGCATGGAGTTGTACTCGTAGAAAGCGCGCAACTCCGAATCCATGGTATCCACGTTCTGCCAGGCCGGCGGCACGATCATGCGTACAGCACGGTAGATATCCATGCCGCCCACCAGCAGGAATTCAAGCATGTTATCCATGCTCGAAGAGTCGGACCCTGTTGTGTTGACGATAGGCTGCAGTTCGCCCAGGTGAGGAAGTTCCGGCGTCACGAACTTGGGTGCACGGGCTCGCGCCCAGTTCCGGTTCCCCTCGATGGTGTTAATCTCACCGTTATGAGCCAGGAAGCGGAACGGCTGGGCCAGCGGCCAGCGCGGCGCCGTATTGGTGGAGAAACGCTGGTGATAGGTGCATACCGCGGTTTCAAGACGCGGATCGGCCAGGTCCTTGAAGAACACCGGCAGATCCACCGGCATCATCAGGCCCTTGTAGCTCAGCACGCGGTGAGACAGGGTGCAAATATAGAAATCCGGATCGTCCGCCAGCGCGATTTCCGCTTTACGACGTGCCGTAAACAGGGCCACCGCCAGTTCACGCTCGCTTTTGTCCGGCGCATTGACGATCACCTGCTCGATCTGTGGCAGGGTGTCCCGGGCAATCGGCCCGAGGCACGCCTGATCAGTGGGAACGACGCGCCAACCGGCAACATCCAACCCCTGAGCTTTTAACTCGGCATTAATACGATCGCGAGCCGCTGTCGCCTTGGCATCCTCTTTGGACAGGAACACCATACCTACAGCGAACAGTTCGGAGAGCTCGACACCAAGCTCTTCCTTAACCACAGCGCGCATGAAGCTCTTGGGCATCTGCATCAGCAGGCCACAGCCGTCGCCGGTTTTACCGTCGGCGGCAATACCGCCTCGGTGCGTCATGCAGGCGAGCGCTTCAATCGCTTTCTCAAGCACGCCGTGGCTTGCCTGACCCTGCATGTGGGCCATCAGGCCAAAGCCACAGTTATCCTTGAACTCACCGGGGCGATACAGACCTTTGCTCATAAGCCAATCCCACTAAAAATACACACAAATCAATAACTTAAATTCTTTCTCTTTTCCCGACTGAAGACATTGCGGACGAAAAGGGACAGCAATTCTACACTCGCACCCGGTCGGGGACAAATATTGACCAGCACGCCGTGCAGAAAAAAGAAGGGAACCAAAACGCGAAATCAGAACAAAACCCCACCAAAGAGTATTCCAACAGCGTTTTATACTTTGGTTTTACCGATAACTGAGAGGATAGCCGCTAGAGGTCTCACTTCCTGATATCAGATTTTACACCGGCAATAGAGCGAGCCCAGGGCCTCAGCTTACGCAATGAGGCCGGCAGCGCCGCCACCGCATTCATCGCAGCCTCTCGGGTCGCATACTGTCCGTATACAACCACATGCCAGGGTGCTTCTTTGTACACAGTTCTAAAGTAATAGAATCGCTCAGGGTTGTCTTGAGCGCCAATGAATTTTTCTACACTGGCAACCGAACGCGCACCCAGCATCTGCAAGGTATACCCTTGGTCCGGCCACTCCAACAGTTCATCCGCACGCAACAGGGCGTGCACCGCAGGCGACTTAGTCACCTCCGTATCGGCGGATTCCTCTCTCTCCGGCTCATCATTTTTTTGAGCGGGCGAAGGCTCAGGCGTACTTTGCTCTACTTTTTCTTCAGGAGCCGTCGCAACCTCTGCCGGGACAGGCTCGCCCTGGGATCCACCGTTTTGATCACCGGAGCCCTTAACCGGACTGCCCGGTGGTCTCTCCCCTTCACTCTCGCTACGATCAGGGCTTTCCGCGACCGGTTCCGGTTCGACATTGGCCAATACTTCGGGTTGCGAACGCTCTGTGGATTCAGCGAGCCCTGTCTCAGCAGGCTGTGACAATGGCTCAGCGCTCCCCTGACCCTCTGGCCCTATTCCATTCTGGACGCTCTCCTCCCCGGCAGATTCATCACCGGAGCCCGCGGAGTCTATCAGCTGTTTTTCCTGTTCTGCCAAACGCTGGCTGAGCTCTTCGCGCACGCTCACCACCTCCGGTTCCGCGGCTGTTGCAGGTACCGGTATATCCAGCGGCAGAGAAACCCGCGTAGCCTCGGCTTCATCGGGCGATGACTCGGGAAGATACAGCCACAGTGACGCGCCAAAAATTGACACCAGCACCACCACAATCACCGACATCTGAGCGCCGGACAGCGGAAAGGCTCGACCACTGCGGCGTTTGATTCCGCCTTCGCGGGTCAGCGCAATCAAGCCCCGATGTAAACGCCCCGGATACCCGTCAGCACCGTCCAACAGGCGTCGACGCTGACGCTTGGTAATATGGGTGCCGGCAGGGAGCTGATCATCAATGAACGCCTCCGCCTCATCGGGCTCGAAAGGCTCTAGGTGCTGAACATGCAACCGGCCATCGAGCATCTGGTCAAACTCATTGGCCAGAAAGCGCTGCTCAAACTCCGGGCTTCCGGTAAGCACCACACGGGGCGCAGCCTCTTCCAGACGCGAGAAGCTCACTAAAAGTTCCAACGCATTGTTGGTCAGAAAATCGGCATCATCCACAAGCAATTGCAGAGCGATACCCGACTCATGCAGCGTTCGACTTAACTCATGTACCGCGCTGAGGCGGGTGCGGTTATCGGCATCATCCGGGCAGTCGACACCCAGCTGATCAACCAGCATTCTGAGCAAACCCGTCACATCCGCGGTCGCGTCGAGCTTTAGCCAGGCTCTTCGGCGACCGCGTTCCTCGTGATCGGCCTCGGCGACAGCGTTGAGTACCGTCGTACGACCACTGCCATCGTCACCGACCAGCAGTAACAGCAGGTCTGAAAACCGCAGCAAATGGCAAAGTTTGGATGCCAGCTGGGTCCGGGACGCAGGCTCAAAATAGTGCTGCATCGCATCCATCCGGGGAACCTCAGCCTTGTCCCAGTTGCTGGCCAGCAGTCAACGTGGCGTACAACGTCTCTTGGGGAAAATCAGACGTAACCACCGCATCACCAATGCTTTTCAACAGAATCAGGCGCAGAGTGCCATCGACAACCTTTTTGTCAACGGCCATTAATTCGACAAACCGATCTGCACTCATATCTGTTGGGGGCGCCACCGGCAGGCGCGCGGCCAGCAACACCTTACGCACGCGCTCAAGATCAGCCGAGTTTAACCAACCCAAACGCGCAGAGAGATCAGCCGCCATCAGGATACCCGTTCCAACGGCCTCACCATGCAGCCATTTGCCATAGCCCTGGTCTGTTTCGATTGCGTGGCCAAATGTGTGGCCCAGATTAAGCAGAGCACGAATACCAGACTCCCGCTCGTCCTGGGCGACAACCTCTGCTTTGATCTCACAAGCCCGGTGAATGGCATACGCAAGGGCAGCCGGATCCCGGTCCATCAAACTCGGCATCTCGGTCTCAAGCCAATCGAAGAAAGCCGAATCGTAGATCAGTCCATATTTGATCACTTCGGCAAGGCCCGCGCTGAGCTCACGCTCTGGCAATGTATTGAGTACAGCGGTGTCCGCCATGACAGCTACGGGCTGATGAAATGCGCCGATCATGTTTTTGCCCAACGGGTGATTGACACCGGTCTTGCCACCGACCGACGAATCCACCTGCGACAGCAGTGTTGTCGGTATTTGGATAAAGCTGACACCACGCTGGTAGCAGGCCGCTGCAAACCCGGTCATATCGCCAACAACGCCGCCTCCGAGGGCAACCAACGTCGTCGTCCGGTTATGGCGATTCTCCAGCAACGCATCGAAGATCCGTTCAAGATATTCAAGTGTTTTATACTGCTCACCGTCCGGCAACACCAAAGTACTCACCGAGCAACCACTAAACTGCGCTTTGGCAAGCTCCAGGTATAGGGGAGCCACGGTCTCGTTGGTGACGATCATTACCTGCCGGGCGCTCACGTGTTTGGCCAGCAGGGGCGTTTTCAAAAGATCAGAACCGATATAGATCGGATAGCTGCGATCGCCAAGATCCACAGTCAGCGTTTGCATAGCGGGTTCTCTTTGGGACTCAGAGTTAGCCGGGCTGACTCAGTGCCCGGAGCTTGTTCAGGTGACGGACGATTTCGGCGACAACACTGCGTGGGTGACGGCGGTCGGTGCGGACTATCAGATCAGCACACTCCCGATAGAGCGGATCCCGCTCTGCCATCAGTTTAACCAGCACCCCTTTCGGATCATCGTTCTGAAGTAGAGGACGGTTTCGATCCCGGGCTGTGCGTTCCAACTGTTGTTCTACCGAGGTTTGCAGATAGACCACATAGCCCCGACTCTTCAGATTGGTACGGTTTTCCGCTCGCAGAACGGCGCCACCTCCCGTCGCCAGAACAATGCGCTCCTGCTGGGAAAGCAGATCGATCACCATCTGCTCCCGGTCACGAAAACCCGACTCGCCCTCGACATCGAATATCCATGGGATATCAGCACCTGCACGTTCTTCGATAGCACGATCGGAATCGATAAATTCCTGGCCCAGCTCATTAGAAAGCAAACGCCCTATGGTGCTCTTTCCAGAGCCCATAGGGCCAATTAAAAACACATTCAACGACAGCTCTACCCTTTACTGCTTGACTGTCAACGAGTTCCGCACCAGCTTCGGAGTGATAAAGATCAGCAGCTCGTTCTTGCTTCGGCTTTCCACTTTGTTACGGAACGCCGCGCCAATGACGGGCAGGTCGCCAAAGAATGGGATCTTATCCACATCATTCCGCGACTCTTCCTGGAAAACCCCACCCAGAACGACTGTCTCTCCATCACTGACGACAACGGATGTTTCAAGCTCATTGGTATTTAAGGAAAGCTCCCCGGTACTGAGCGTGTCGCCAATGGTATCCTGATTGATTTTGAGATCAAGTGATATGCGATCCCCGGGGTTCAGTTGTGGTGTGACCTCAAGCCCCAGCACAACATCTTTCCACTCGACCTGCACATCGTTGTCTTCCACCGTTTGGTAGCCAATCTCCTGACCGGATTTGATCATTGCGGGCTTGCCATTGGTGGTAATCACCTTGGGCTGGGAGATTACCTCACCACGCCCATCACTCTCCAGGGCCGAAATCTGGGCAGCCAACAATGCACTGTTACCGGATATACCGATCGCGAATGTATTGTTGGAGGCCGTCCCCAGATCCACGTTCAGGCCGGGGATCGCAGTTGCCGTTCCGGTGCCGATCGCCGCGGTTTTGCCGATTGTCACATCACCCAGGTTACCGTTATCGGCGATACCCCAGCGAACCCCCAGGTTCTTGGTAAAGTCGGTATTGGCAGTCACGATGCGTGCTTCAATCATGATCTGCGCGACCTCCACATCAAACCGACGCAGGGTACGCCGAATTTCCTCGATCTGCGCTGCGGTTTCACGAATCATCAGCACGTTGGTCTGATCATCCGCCAGCACAAAACCGCGCTCGGAAACCAGCTTGGCCGCCTCGATATGATCTTTCAGTTCAGAAGCACTGCGGTAGTCGATTTGAATAAATTCAGTCACCAGGGGCGCCAGCTCTTCAACCTGCTTCTGGCTCTCCAGCTCCTGGCGCTCGCGGTCCGCAATTTCCTGAGCGGTGCCGATCAGGAGCACATTACCGGACTCACGCTTGGCAAGCCCCTTGGTCTTGAGAATGATGTCCAGCGCCTGATCCCAAGGAACATTCTTCAATCGCAGCGTGATGTTACCCGCCTGCTGATCCACGTTGTCGCTGATCACCAGGTTCATCTCCGCCACTTCGGCGATAATCTGAAGAATCGAGCGTACGGCCACATCCTGGAAGTTCAGGTCGATTTTCTCACCGGAATAAGGAAAGCGATCACGCTCCGCATCCGCCTGTTCGGCCGGCGTAAGCGGTTTAAAATCCAGCACAAGCTGATTTCCCGTCTGGTACGCCATGTAATCGTAGGGTTCGTTGGTAGGCCTGATCAAAATGCTGGTATTGTTGCCGCTGGACATGGAATCAATGAACATTACCGGCGTGGCAAAATCCTGCACATCCACGCGCTGTTCCATATCCCGGGCCAACTGTGCACCGATCAGATTAACAACAACGTTATTGCCCTCTTCGATAATATCGAGGCCGGCTTCATCATTGGTCATTGCGATAATCACACGCCCCTGACCACCTTCAACCCGCTGAAAATCGATACCTTGAATGCGAGTTTCGTCGGCTTTCATCGGCGCGGGGCTGGCCGCAGCCGGCGTCGCGCTCTGGGCTACCGGCGCCGAGGATCGCTTGACCGGACTGCCTTCCGAACCGGCAAATTCCACCAGGAGGCTATTCCCTTCAGTGAACGTGCGGTAGTCAACCGGCTCATTCAGGTTGGTGACGACCCGCAAACGCCCTTGTGCTTCAGCGAAGTTAATACTGTCTACCTGCCCTGACTTGATATCGACTTGACGGGCACCAACCTGATTGGAAGCATCCTGGAAATCCAGAATCAAGCGAGGGGGACTATCGATCATGTATGCGCGTGGCGCGGGTGGAGCCTGGTCAAAATCCAGTTTCACCTCCAGCCTGTTGCCCGGCATCGCCACGAACGAGGTGTCGGTTAGCTGTGCCTCTGCCATCGCTCTGGGAATGAACGAAAGCGCCAGAGCACCGAGGAGAAAACCCCGGAGCCATCCGTGATTGACGGCCTTTGTACGACCATTTAATTGTCCGTTGAATCTATTCACAGCCAGCATCCCTCGTTATTCCTGCTCCGCCAGGGCCAGATTTCGCGGCCGTTTCATCCAGCCTCCGCGCCCATTCGATACAATCTCAATCACTTTCACCGCCCGATCGGTGACTTCAACCACCTCACCGTAGTCCAAGCCCATATGATCACCGGCGGTGATACGGTGGATTTCACCCTTGTTATCACGCACCAGCGCCAGCAAACCGGGCTGCCCCAATGGGGTAATGGTTCCTACCATTTTCAACTGATCCAGGGCGAACTGCTCAAGGTAGTCTTTTGGCCTTTCGGTATCGGGCTGAATACCCGAGTCGGGCTGGGCTACCTGATCTGCTTCTGAAGCCGGCACCAGCGGCTGAAACGGATCGCGCAGACTGGAGCCTTCATACACAAAGCTCTCGTAGGGTTTAAACTCGGGCAGGGGCTCTATTTTCCCACCGGGCTTCGCCAGCGTTCTTGACACGAACTGGCGCAAATCCGTGGTATCTTCCACCCAAATACAGCCGCCCAGCAACGCTGCTGCCAGCGACAGTGCAATCCAGGTCCGGATGGGCTGTCCGCTAGCCCTTGTTGATTCAGTTCGTATCATCATATCGGTAGGTCTTTGCACTGATGGACATTGACAGCTGGCCGCCACTGGGCTGAATCGAGTAGTCATGCAGGGTCACGATACGCTTGATCGCGGAAACTCCACTGACAAATTCGCCCATCTGGTGGTAGGTGCCCCGCACCTGAATATTGATTGGCAGTTCAACATAAAACTGCGATTTCCGCTCCGCCTGCAACGCGATGGTATCGATATCCAGACCCGCGTTCTTGCCAATCGCAGTAATATCTTCCAGCAGCCCCGGTACCTCTTTATCCGTTGGCAGCTGCTTGAGCAGTTCCGCGAAGCGCTCCTCCACATCTTCCATCTGTTTGCGCAAAGCCGCCAGGTTCGCAACCTGAAAAGCCTTGGCTTCAAACTGCTGCCTTAGCTCGGTTTCACGCGCAATCTCTCGCTCAACCGCCTTGTGTTTATCAACAATCAGGAAGTAGATGCCGGCACCGACAATGGCGGAGAAAAGCAGCAGGTAACAGATAAATTTGATACCCACCGGCCAGTTGCCGGCACTGTTGAAATCCAGGTCATTGGGATCAAACCCCTGGAACGCCCCCTTGATACTATCCAGATTCATTGGCCGGCCTCCTCTGCCTTGGGCTTGGTCAACGGCACCGACAGGTCAAACCGACGCATGGCGTTGGCACTCACGACCCGTGACAGGCTGGGCTCGCCAAACCATATCGACCCATCCAGGTTACGCATCAGCATCGAGACATCATTGTTAATTTCAGCCAGACCATCGATATTAATGCGATCTCCCCGCCGCGTCAGCGCCTGGTAATAGAGCCCATCCGGCAGCACCCTGACGAGCTCATCAAAGTTACGAACAATAACGGGGCGGTTACCCTGCAGCTCCTGGATCGCGTTAAGACGCTCAAGCAGACGTTCACGTTTGCGGCGTAGCTCCTGTATCTCGGCAATTTTTCGATCCAGCTTTTTAATTTCAGCTCGCACATAATCGTTGCGGGCCTGCTGGCGCTCCATCTGCATGTCGTAGAAATAGCTGATACCGAACACGGTCAGTGCCCCAAGCACCGCTGCCACCACCAAATTCGTGATGAACCGCTTCTGCAGCTGGGCGTTGCGTTCCTCTCGCCAGGGCCTGAGGTTTATTCGCGCCATAATATTCCTTCCCTACCTGTCAAAGCTTCGCAGCGCCAGTCCGCACGCCTTGACCAACATGGGCGCATCTTTCATCAGACGTTCCTGATTCAGCCTGGACCCAATACGAATATTCTTGAACGGGTTAGCCACATGCGTCGGCACCCCGATCTCTTCCTGCATCATATCCGCCAACCCCTCGATACTCGCCGTCCCACCTGCCAGATAGAGTTCATTGAGCTGGCTCTGGATACCTGACGAATAGAAAAACTGAAGCGCTCGGGAAGCTTGTTGTATCACCGACTGTCGGAACGGCAATACCAGCATTTCCATGATTTCGGCATCGAGCTCGCCATTGCGAAGCTGCTTTTCAACCTCGGTCGCTTCCATTCCGTACTGCTGATGGATGGCGTTGGTCAGCTCGTTACCCCCAAACGCCTGCTCACGGTTATAGACCACCTTACCGTTGCGGAATACATTGAGCGTGAGCGTTGCTGCGCCGATATCGACCAGCCCCACCAGTGCTTCGGGATCAAACTCTTCGAGAAGTGGCAGCACGCGTTCGGTGGAGAACGTATCCACATCGACGATGTCGCATTTCAGCTCAGCGCCATTCACGGATTCTTCGCGACGCGCCACATCATCACGACGGCAGGCCACAAGCAGGATCTCGTTCAGACTGGGTGCTTTTTCGACCGGGCCTATTACCTCAAAATCGAGGGCAACTTCATCCAACGCATAAGGAATAAACTGATCAGCCTCAATCTTGACTTGCTCTTCGAGCTCAAGGCCGGTAAATACGTTGCTGATTTCGAGCCGTTTGGTAATAACGGCGGAGGAGGGAACGGCGACGATCGCGTTTTTGAGTTTGCCACCGCAGATTTTCAAACCCCGCTCGATCGCTTCCGATACTTCGGATTGGTTCTCGACACTACCATCAACCACTGCCGTGGGCGGTAACGCCACAATGGCATAGGTATCGACCTGGTAGCTCTGCCCATGCTGCGAGAGCGAGACCAGCTTTACGGATGAGGAGCCGATATCGACGCCCACCCAGCCAGCGGTTTTATTACCGAACAAGCTGACCACGACATTTTCCTTATATCTCGGAGTGACATTCCGAATGTCACTTTAGTCTCTATCATGCAGAATTTAAACTGTTGTTCACTAGAGGCCAAGCTTTTGCTGCCGATATAATGCTCAGGCTCAATTTTCTCATCATATCAGGGGTTGCATGCGTATCCTGACGAAGTTCCTAAAATGGCTAACTGCCCTGTCACTGTTCGGTGCCGTCTGCGCTGCGCTTCTGGCTGGCGGACTGTATTACTATTTCGCACCGCAGTTGCCGGATGTACAGACATTGCGCGAAGTGAGGTTTCAAACCCCGCTCCGGGTTTATTCTGCCGATAATAAGCTTATAGCAGAGTTCGGCGAAAAACGTCGCACACCGGTAAACTTCGAGCAGGTCCCCAAAGATTTCGTACATGCCATGCAAGCCGCCGAGGATTCCCGGTTCTTCGAGCATATCGGCATCGACATCAAGGGGCTGACCCGGGCCGCTTACCAATTGGCAAGCACCGGCAGCATTCAGAGCGGCGGCTCCACCATCACCATGCAGGTGGCCAAGAACTTTTTCCTGACGCGGGAGCGAACCTTTACCCGCAAGTTCATGGAAATACTGCTCGCGCTGCAGATTGAGCGTGAACTGAGCAAAGAGGAGATCTTCGAGCTTTACGTGAACAAGATCTACCTGGGCCATCGCGCCTACGGCATTCAGGCCGCCGCTACCGTTTATTACGGCCAGGGGATCGAGAACTTAAGCCTTGCGCAACTGGCCATGATCGCCGGCCTCCCCAAAGCACCATCTGCCTACAACCCGATCACCAACCCACAGCGGGCACTGGAGCGTAGAGACTGGATTCTCGGCCGCATGCTGAGCTTGGGCTATATCGATCAAAACCGCTATGAAAATGCCGTCAATGCGCCGGTAACGGCTCGCTATCACGGCAGTGATATTGAGCTGAGCGCTCCCTATATTGCGGAGATGGTCCGGGCAGAGCTTTACGAGCAGTACGGCGAAGACCTGTACACGGAAGGTTTACGGGTGTTTACAACCGTTGACAGCAAAATGCAGAAAAATGCTGGCGACTCACTGAGCAAAGGCCTTCTCTCGTACAGCTATCGCCACGGTTACCGTGGCCCCGAAAAACACCTCGACCTCGCCACGACCGACGAAGACGCCCGTAAAAAACTCCTGCAAGAAACACCCACCTATGCTGGCCTTAAACCCGCACTGGTCATATCCGTGGAGGAACAGTCCGCGCAGCTACAAACCGAAGAGGGGCTCATCACTCTGACCTGGGACGGCATTGAGTGGGCGCGGCCCTATCGCAGCGTTCACTATACCGGCGCCGCTCCCAAAACCGCTGACGAAGTACTGAGCCCCGGCGACCTTATCCGCATCACCCGTGACGACAACGACGCACCCTGGAAACTGAGCCAGATTCCCCAGGTACAAGGTGCGCTGATCGCTCTCGACCCTGCCGACGGAGCGATTCGCGCACTCAGCGGCGGCTTCAGTTTTGGTCTTAACAAGTTTAACCGGGCCACGCAGGCTTATCGCCAACCCGGTTCCAACATCAAGCCGTTTCTGTATACAGCCGCGCTGGAATATGGCTTTACACCGGCTTCGATCATCAACGACGCCCCGGTCGTTTTTCATGATGTAAGTCTGGAAAGCAACTGGCGCCCGGAAAACGATAACGGTAAATTCGGCGGCCCGACCCGGTTGCGGGAAGCCCTCTACCGCTCCCGCAACCTGGTATCGATTCGTCTGATGCGCTCCTTGGGGATTGAGAAAGCTCGCGACTACATGCTGCGTTTCGCTTTTGAACCCGAACGACTACCTCAGAACCTGTCGCTGGCACTGGGTAGTGCCGATGCCACCCCCCTGGAGGTTGTCACCGGCTACGCCTCTTTCGCCAACGGCGGCTTTAAGGTGGAGCCTTACCTGATATCTCGAATAGAGAGCGCGATGGGGGATCTCATATTCGAACAAAAACCGCTTCGCGCCTGCCCTGAGTGTACCTACCAACCGGCACAGAGCTCCGAGCTCAGCGAAAGTGAGGCGGATCGGGTTAAACCTGAGAGCCAGGAGCCGGTCGTGATGGTTAGCGACACCCCCCAGGCGGCGCCTCGTATCATAAGTCCCGAGTCTGCGTTCCTGATTTATGATGTCATGCGTGACGTCATTACACGCGGCACAGGCCGCCGCGCCCTGGTGCTAAACCGCTCGGATATCGCCGGCAAAACCGGCACCACCAATGAGCAGAAAGACGCCTGGTTCAGTGGCTTCAACCAATCCCTGGTCGCGACAGCCTGGGTCGGCTTCGATCAACCCACGACACTGGGACGCCGTGAGTACGGCAGCACTGCAGCCCTACCGGTCTGGATCGATTTTATGGAGGAAGCTCTGGCGGGCACACCCGAAACAACACCACCAGAGCCGGCAACCATTACCAGCACCCTGATCGACCCAGCGACTGGCAAACTCGCCTACCCCGGTCAAAAGGATGCGATTCGGGAGTATTTTCGCAGTGAGCAGATGCCGACGGAGCACGCCCGCAGCCCCGAAGAAAAAATGGCACCACCGACGACCGAACAGATCTTCGGACTTGGCGGCTAACAGCCAAAAAAAACCGCGGCCCAGACCGCGGTTTTTTTATAGCCCAGGGAGAACCTCCCTGCAGATTATCGCTTACTTGTACTGATCCGGCAGCGGAAGCCGCGCAACACCGGTATCGATGGCCGCTTCAGCAACCGCCTTGGCGATCGCAGGCAGCAAACGAGAGTCCGTTGCCTTCGGCAGGATATATTCGCGACCGAATTCCAGGCTGTCCAGACCATAGGCATCCAGCACTTCCTGCGTGACCGGTTGCTTGGCAAGCTCTGCCAGCGCAACAACAGCAGCCGCTTTCATCTCTTCGTTAATTGCCGATGCACGCACATCCAGCGCACCCCGGAAAATGAACGGGAAACCCAGCACGTTGTTAACCTGGTTCGGGAAGTCAGAGCGGCCAGTGGCCATAATCACGTCAGAACGCGTTTCCTTTGCCAGGCTAGGCAGAATCTCCGGATCCGGGTTCGCACAGGCAAACACGACTGGATTTTCCGCCATCTTCAACAGATTTTCCGGAGACAGCAGGTTGGGGCCGGAAAGACCCACGAACACATCAGCGCCCTCGATGGCATCTTCCAGAGTCCGCTTGTCGGTTTCAGTAGCAAACGCCGCCTTTTCGGGGGTCAAATCATCACGGCCGGAATGTATCACGCCTTTACGATCGAGCATGAAGATATTCTCAACCTTCGCGCCCATATTGATCAGCAGCTTCATGCATGCGCTGGCTGCGGCACCGGCACCCAGGCAAACTATCTGCGCTTCTTCCAGCTTCTTACCGGCCAGTTCGAGGGCGTTGATCATGCCTGCAGCGGTGACAATAGCGGTACCGTGCTGGTCATCGTGGAAAACCGGGATATTGCAGCGCTCAATCAGCGCACGCTCGATCTCAAAACACTCCGGCGCCTTGATATCTTCCAGGTTGATACCGCCGAAGGTATCCGCGATGCGTGCCACGGTATCGATAAAGGCCTGCGGACTTTCCGCATCGACCTCGATATCGATGGAATCGATACCTGCGAAACGTTTGAACAGGAGAGCCTTACCTTCCATAACCGGCTTGGAGGCCAGCGGCCCCAGATCGCCAAGACCGAGGATCGCGCTTCCGTTAGAAATAACGGCAACCAGGTTACCTTTGGCTGTGTAGCGGTAGGCCGCATCCGGATCCTTGGCGATTTCACGAACGGGTTCTGCGACGCCCGGAGAATATGCCAGAGACAGATCACGGGAGGTCTCAGCAGGGGTCGTCAGCTCAACACTGATCTTACCGGGACGAGGAAACTCATGGTAATCAAGTGCTGCTTGTTTAAAATCTTGAGACATGGTTGCTGTTTCCAACTAAGGTTGCATATGGAGAGCTTGCATCATATAGAAACAGGGTATAAGCGACAACAGCACTTCGGTGCCGATCAGGGTGCCAAAAGCCGTAGATTGAGCGAATCACTGATACTGATCAACCAGCGTTTACGCCCCGGTTTCAGGTTACGCCCTCGGTCTACGACCCAGCCCCTCACCTCCAGCCGGCGACCCTTCCAGTGATAAATTTCATCTTTAACTGACCACACCGGCACCCGGATCACCAGATGATCGTCAAGCTCCACGTAAAATGCCTTGCCTGCCCGGTCCACCTGCGTCACAACGCCCTGAGCCAGCACAAATCCCGTCTGCTCTATACTTTTCGCAGCACGCTGTACACCGGCATCCCACACGCCTTCACGCTTTACCCGCGCCTCATTTTCAGCCTGAAACAGGCAACGGGCCAGCGCCGTATTGGGCGCTACAGCGACAGCAAACCCCAAGCCTTGCTCCAGCATCCGCTCAGACGCAAGCGTCTGCCCCAGGATCAGATGCCCCAGCCAGCGACCGTAGCGATCTCTTGATTCCTCCCCGAGAGCCAGACGAGCACGACCATCAACCGCAGAGACCATATCATGTAGAAACGCTCTGGCCGCCTCCGCCCCCGGCTCCGCTGCCCGACCATCACGCGCCAGCTCCGGCGTATTCAGGCCGATCAAGCGTACCCACCGTCCATCACTCAAGCGCACCGTATCGCCATCGCTGACATGAGCCACCGCTACCGGCTCGCCCGGGGGCACCGGGCAAAAATCCGCGTACGCGGAACCTGCCACCAGCCCCTGGAGCAAGCCAACAAAAAAGGCGCCCATCAGGAGCGCCTTTTTCCGGTTCCGCGTCATCGCGCCAGCAATCACTTCTTGAGTGAACGGGCACCGAAACGCTTGTTGAAACGGTCCACACGACCACCGGAGGTCGCTTCTTTCTGCTTACCGGTGTAGAACGGGTGGCACTGGCTGCAAACGTCGACCAGCATATCTTCACCCATGGTGGAACGGGTGTTCATCACGTTACCGCAGGAACAGGTAACTTTGACTTCATTGTATTGCGGATGGATACCAGCTTTCATGTCAAACCTCGAATCGTTGTTTAATGTGCCGCCACCCGTCACGTCTATTCGATACGCCGGGCACCGCACGGTCGACAAAAGCAGCGTCGTGGCGACATGGCTGCCTCTGTAGCTTATTACAGCTAAATAAGGCCGCGGATTATACGCAGCCCGCCGCGAGCCCGCAATAGCAGATAGGGCCGATAAGGCATTTCATCTGGCCACAAACTTACCTAGACTGTCAGCTTCGCTTTTCGACCCACCGAGACCTTACGTGATACTGAGGATCGCCCTGCCGACACCACTGCGCCGGCTGTTTGATTATCAATTGCCTCTAACCGTCGCCAATGTGCCGAAAGCCGGGTGCCGCGTTCGAGTCCCTTTCGGTAATCGCGAGCTGATCGGACTGGTCGTGGAGATAACCGACCAGAGCGAACTCCCTCTGGCCAAACTCAAGCCAGTCCATGAAATTCTGGATACGGAACCGGTTCTGGACCCGCACCTGTTTGAGCTGACGCAATGGGCCGCACGCTATTATCAATACCCGGAAGGCGATGCACTGTGCCAATCGCTCCCTGTTTTACTGCGCCAGGGAAAGCCGGCCGCCTTCGCCCACGCCGTGCTCTGGCGAGCCTGCAGCACGGCCTCTGCGGATCAGCTGAGCAGCACCGCCCACCGGCAGCGCGAACTCCTTGACCTGCTTATCAAGCACCCCCGGGGGATCAGCTCCGATGCCATCAGGGCTGAGGGGGCCAATCCAGCCCTGCTCAAAACGCTGACAGAAAAGGCCCTGGCCGAATCATTTGAACATTACCCGGAACCACCCCACTGGAACCTGACCGACGATCTGCTCAACGAAGCGCCGATGACGCTGAACCCGGAACAACAGGACGCGATGGACAGCATCTCCGCCAGCCAGGGCTTTGCCCCTTTCCTGCTCTACGGTGTAACAGGCTCAGGCAAAACCGAAGTCTACTTGCAGGCGATCGGGCAAACCCTGAAAACCGGTGCCCAGGTACTGGTCCTGGTACCGGAAATCGGCCTCACCCCTCAAACCCTGGCCCGCTTCAAGGCGCGCTTCCGGGTACCTGTCCACGCCCTGCACTCCAACCTGACCGACCGGGAACGCCTGGACACCTGGCTGCATGCCCGGGAAGGTCGGTCTCGCATACTGATCGGCACCCGTTCGGCCATATTCACACCCTTCAAGAATCTGGGTCTGATCATCGTCGACGAGGAGCATGACAACTCCTTCAAGCAGCAGGAGGGGTTTCGCTACCATGCCCGGGACCTGGCCCTGGTCCGCGCCAGTCGTCTGGATATACCGATCATCCTGGGCAGCGCGACACCGGCGCTGGAATCCCTGCATAATGCCGCCAGCAACCGGTATCAGTTGCTTAAATTGAGCGCGCGCGCGGGCAAAGCCAAACCTCCCCGGTTCGAGCTATTGGATATTCGTCAGCAGCCTCTCGACTCAGGTCTCTCCGAGTCGCTGATCCAGCGTATCCATCAGCACCTGGGCGCCGGCACCCAGGTCATGCTATTTCTTAATCGGCGCGGTTTCTCACCCTCATTGATCTGCGAGGAGTGCGGTACGGTAGTCGACTGCACCCGTTGCGATGCGCATATGACGCTTCACCGGACACCGCCGCACCTGCACTGCCACCACTGTGACCGTCAGACGCCAATACCCCGTGCCTGCAACCAGTGCGGCAGCACTCAGTTAAAACCGCTGGGAATTGGTACCGAGCGCGCGGAGGATGCCCTGGCCAAACATTTTCCGGATGTTCCGATCCTGCGCGTAGATCGTGACAGCACCGCCCGCAAAAACGCCCTGGAGCAGCTGATGGCCAAGGTCCACTCCGGCGATCCCTGTATTTTGCTGGGCACGCAGATGCTGGCCAAGGGACACCATTTTCCACGCGTCACACTGGTCGCCATTCTCGATGCCGATGCCGGTCTTTTCAGTGCGGATTTTCGCGGCATGGAGAAAACCGCTCAACTCATTCTTCAGGTCGCCGGGCGCGCCGGGCGCGCTGACCACCCCGGCGAAGTGGTGTTACAAACGTTGCACGCCGAGCACCCCATGCTACAGACCCTGATATCTCAGGACTACCTGGTTTTCGCCGGCGAAGAGATGCGGCTGCGCCGGGCAAGCTACCTGCCTCCATTCTCTCACCATGCGCTGCTAAGAGCGGAGGCGACTCGCGCGGGTTGGGCGGAGCAATTCCTGCTGAATCTGCTCAGTGAAAGCCGCGCACATCAGGCACAGCCTGCCGCCGTTCAGTGCGTGGGTCCTTTCCCCTCGCCCATGGAGAAGCGCGGCGGACTGTTCCGGGCCCAGCTACTCATCGCGGGCAGCCATCGCGCTGCGTTACACAGCTGGCTCGATGTCCTGATTCGCCAGGCCGAGGGGCAGCCCCAGGGGCGACGGGTGCGCTGGACACTGGATATCGACCCGGTCGATCATTACTGAGCACTACGCTACGGGTGGTAATAAAACCACCCACAACGATATAATGCCCGGTTTCTCGCAGACCCGGACCTGCGTCCAGACTAAAACGCGTCCAGCACCGGGCAATTCGCACATTCACCCTCAGGGTACGTTGATGAAAGAACTTATCGCACAGCTGATCGATACTGCGCTGCAGACACTGATCGCCGACGGTACGCTGCCGGCGGACATTCAACCCAACATCATGGTTGAAAACACCCGCGACAAGAGCCACGGCGACTTTGCGTCCAACATCGCCCTGACCCTGGCCAAGCCCGCCCGCTGCAACCCGCGCGAGCTGGCTCAGAAACTGTGCGATGCCCTCCCCCCGTCTGACAGCATCGACAAAACCGAAATCGCCGGCCCCGGTTTTATCAACTTCTTTATCACCCAGGCCTCTGCCTACGCGGTCATCGGTGAAATTCTGGAGCAACGCGAGACCTTTGGCCGCGTCACCACTAACAGTGGCCCACGGGTTCAGGTGGAGTTTGTCTCTGCCAACCCGACCGGCCCGCTGCACGTGGGTCACGGTCGTGGAGCGGCATACGGCGCCACCGTCTCCGACCTGCTGGAAGCCGCCGGAGTGCAGGTGGAACGCGAATACTACGTCAACGATGCCGGCCGTCAGATGAACATCCTCGCGGTCAGCGTCTGGCTGCGCTACCTGGAACTGCTCGACGGGGAGCTGACCTTCCCGGCCAACGGTTACCAGGGCCACTATATCCGCGATATCGCTCACGACCTGGAGAAGACTCACGGCGACCGCCTGAAACGCCCGGTGGAACAGGTATTTGCCAATATCCCCGCGGACGAACCGGCCGGCGGCGACAAGGAAAAGCATATCGACGGCTTGATCGACCGTGCCCATGAGCTGTTGGGCGATGATTACGGTCTGGTGTTTGACGCCGGCCTCAACGCAATCCTCAGCGATATCCGCGAAGACCTGGGCGAATTCGGCGCCGACTACCAGGTCTGGTTCTCGGAACGTTCCCTGACCAGCAACGGCGATGTGGACAAAGCATTGCAGATGCTGGAGGACAAGGGCTACCTGTACGAGGCTGAGGGCAATATCTGGTTCCGCTCCACCGAGTTCGGCGATGACAAGGATCGCGTGGTCAAACGGGCCAACGGCCAGACGACCTATTTCGCCTCCGATATCGCCTACCACATGAACAAGTTCGAGCGCGGCTTCGACAAGGTGATCAATATCTGGGGCGCGGATCACCACGGCTACATCACACGCGTCAAAGCGGCGATCCAGGCGCTGGGTTATGACCCAGAACGGCTGATCGTCAAACTGGTGCAGTTTGCAATCCTCTATCGCAGCGGCGAGCGTGTACAGATGTCCACCCGCTCCGGTTCGTTCGTTACCCTGCGCGAGTTGCGCGAAGAGGTGGGCGCCGATGCCTGCCGCTTCTTCTACGTTACCCGCAAAGCGGATCAGCACATGGACTTCGACCTGGACCTGGCCAAGTCGGAAACCAAGGACAACCCGGTGTTCTACATCCAGTACGCCCACGCCCGTGTCTGCTCGGTACTGCGCAAACTTGAGGAGCAGGGTAACGCCTGGATGCCGGAAGCAGGGCTTAAAAACCTGACCCGCCTCGATACCGAAGCGGAGAAGGACCTGGTTACCACGCTTGGCAAGTACCCGGAGCTGCTGCAGAACGCCGCTCTGAACTACGAACCTCACCTGCTAGCCAACTACCTGCGCGACCTGGCCGGGGACTTCCATACATATTACAACGCGCACAAAATGTTGATCGACGATGCCGAGCTACGCAACGCCCGCCTGACTCTAAGCGCTGCCGTGCGCCAGGTGCTGGCAAACGGGCTCAAGTTGCTGGGCGTCAGCGCACCGGAGCAGATGTAAAACACAATGGCACGACAGGACTACGGGCAGAAAAGACGTTCTGGCGCTTCCGCCAGCCGTAAAGCCACCCCGAAACGGAAAGCGCCGCCACCCCCGCCGCCACGCCGGCCCTGGGGGCTGGCGCTGATCGCGCTTATTGGCCTGGGCGGACTCGCCACGCTGATCTATCTGTTGGTGCAGACTCCGGCCACGGCGCCCGCGCCCAGTGTCCCGAGTACCGTGACGGCACCGAAGCCCAAACCGGCATCTCAGCCCACCCGGACGGAGACGTCGGTAAGCGCAAGCAAGCCGACACCGCCGGCTACGGCCGAACCCGCCGAGTCAGACTCGGACCGGTTCCAGTTTTACGACATGCTACCCAAGAGCAAGGTGGAAACACCGGAGGTTTCGGCTTACAAGTCGACCCCCAAGACCGCCAAACTGGATACGCAAGTGCTGCTTCAGGCAGGCTCCTTCCGCAATTCAGCCGACGCGGAACAGATGCGCGCACGGATGATTCTGGCGGGCCTGCCCAATGTCACCACAAGCCGCACAGAGGGCAGCAACGGAATCTGGTACCGGGTACGTACCGGACCCTTTGACACCCGCACCGATGTCAACGTGGCCACCAACAAACTGCATGAGCTGAATATCCAGCCCCTGCAGGTACGCGCGGAATAAAAAGCCTCGGGGGCCGAATTTCGCCCCCGAGTGTCCCCTGCCCTTGAAATCCGGATTCCGGCAACCATATCTGTAGCCAATCACTGAAATCCGGCAAACAGGGTATCCTTTGTCATGACAACCATCGTTTCTGTTCGCCGCGGCGATCAGGTCGTCGTCGGCGGCGACGGTCAGGTATCACTCGGCAACACCGTAATGAAAGGCAGCGCACGCAAGGTCAATGTGCTGCCCAAGCATCAGGTTATTACCGGCTTTGCCGGCAGCACGGCAGACGCCATCACCCTGCGTGACCTGTTTGAACAGCAACTCGACAAGCACCAGGGCAACATCACCACCGCCGTCATCCAGCTGGCGCGCGAGTGGCGCTCAGACCGCGTCCTGCGTCGCCTCGAAGCCCTGATGCTGGTTGCCAACAAAGAGAAAACCTACCTGATCTCAGGCAGCGGCGATATCATCGAACCCGAGGATGGCGTCATCGCCATCGGCTCCGGTGGCAACTACGCACTATCCGCCGCACGCGCGTTGGTCGATAACACCGACCTAAGCGCTCGCGACATCGTCGAGAAAAGCCTTCAGATCGCCTCTGGCATCTGCGTTTTCACCAATGACAACCTGACCATCGAACAGCTCGAATCGGCTGGCTGAGGAGACCTCCATGTCCAACATGACCCCCCGCGAAATCGTTCACGAGCTGAACCGGCACATCGTTGGCCAGGACGAAGCCAAGCGTTCCGTCGCCATCGCCCTGCGCAACCGCTGGCGCCGGATGCAGCTGGATGAAGAGCTGCGCCCGGAGGTAACACCGAAAAACATTCTGATGATCGGCCCCACCGGTGTCGGTAAAACCGAGATTGCACGGCGCCTGGCCAAGCTCGCCAACGCCCCGTTTATCAAGGTGGAAGCGACCAAATTCACCGAAGTGGGTTATGTGGGTCGCGATGTGGAAACCATTATCCGCGACCTGGTGGAGATGTCGTTGAAGATGGTGCGTGAACAGGCGATGGAGAAGCACCGCTTCCGCGCTGAAGAACTGGCGGAAGAGCGTATTCTCGATGCGCTGCTGCCTCAGGCCCGCTCCAGCGGTTTTGAGAATGACGAGCCCGTCAGCAAAACCGATTCCGCGACCCGCCAGATCTTCCGGAAAAAGCTCCGTGAAGGACAGCTGGACGACAAAGAGATCGATGTGGAAGTGGCGCAGCCCCAAGTCGGCGTCGAGATCATGTCGCCGCCGGGCATGGAAGAGATGACCAGCCAGCTGCAAAGCCTGTTCTCCAATATGGGGCAAAACAAGAAGCAAAGCCGCCGCCTGAAAGTGAAGGAAGCATTCAAGCTGCTCACCGACGAGGAGGCCGCCAATCTGGTCAAGGAAGATGAAATCAAGCAGCAGGCGCTGGAACGGGTCGAACAGAACGGCATCGTTTTCCTGGATGAGATCGACAAGGTCTGCAAGCGTACCGACAACAGCGGTGCCGATGTTTCCCGCGAGGGCGTGCAACGCGACCTGCTGCCGCTGATCGAAGGTTGTACCGTCAGCACCAAATACGGCATGGTTCGCACCGATCATATTCTGTTTATCGCATCCGGTGCTTTCCATCTGGCGCGCCCGTCCGACCTGATTCCCGAACTCCAGGGCCGCCTGCCGATTCGGGTAGAGCTTCAGGCGCTGACACCGGAGGATTTCCGTCGGATTCTGACCGAGCCCAAGGCATCCCTGACCGAGCAGTACCGCGCGTTGCTGGCCACCGAAGGAGTGAATGTCGAGTTCACCGAAGAGGGCATCAGCCGTATCGCGGAACTGGCCTACCAGGTCAACGAGAGCACCGAGAATATCGGCGCCCGGCGCCTGCATACCATGATGGAGCGTTTGCTGGAGGAGCTCTCCTACGCGGCATCCGACCGCAGTGGCGAGACCATCAGCATCGACCGCGCCTTTGTCGATGAACAGCTCAGTGAGGTCAGCCGCGACGAAGACCTCAGTCACTATATCCTGTAACGCTGCCGGGCCTGCGGATGCAGGCCCCTGCTTGTCAAAGGAGCGCATCATGGTTGAAGTCCCCCTGCCTCAGGATATTCGGTTACACACCAAGTCCCGAACGTTGGAGCTGGTTTACGCTGATGGTAATTTTGAGCTGACCGCAGAGTTCCTGCGTGTTCACTCGCCCTCGGCCGAAGTCCGCGGCCACGGCATTGGCCAGGGAGTATTGCAGACCGGTAAAAAACATGTGGGCATCAAGGGTGTGGAACCCTCCGGTAACTATGCTCTGAAAATCATTTTTGACGACGGTCATGATTCCGGACTCTTCACCTGGGAGTATCTGCACGACCTGGCCCATAATCAGGCAGCCTATTGGCAGCAATACCTGAACGCGCTTGAAGCAGCCGGCGCCAGCCGTGACAACGGATTGATCGCCCGGGGCTAACGTGGACGGGACAAAGACCGGGACGCGGCGCTACAATGGGCCCAACATTCATAGGCCTTGAGCGGACAATGAGCGAGAAAAAGCAGGACACCACCCATTTCGGCTACCAGGAAGTGCCCGTTGACGAGAAGGTCAAACGGGTCGCGGACGTCTTCCACTCGGTGGCCGGTAAATATGACCTGATGAACGACATGATGTCAGGGGGTATTCACCGTCTCTGGAAACGGATTACCATCGAACAGAGTGGTGCACGGGCCGGTATGAAAGTGCTCGACATCGCAGGTGGCACCGGTGATCTGACGCGCAAGTTTTCTCGCATTGTCGGCCCCTCGGGCAAGGTGGTACTGGCCGATATCAATGAGTCCATGCTCCGGGTCGGGCGCGACAAACTGATCAACGCCGGAGCCGCCGGTAACATCGAATATGTTCAGGCCAACGCGGAATGCCTGCCATTTGCCGATAATACCTTTGACATCCTGACCATCGCCTTTGGTCTGCGCAATGTCACCGACAAGGACGCCGCTCTACGCTCCATGCTCCGGGTACTCAAACCGGGCGGTAAAGTGATGGTGCTGGAGTTTTCCAAGACCGATAACCCACTACTGACCAAGGCCTACGATTTCTACTCTTTCAACATCCTGCCGCAGATGGGCAAGCTGATTGCCAATGATGCCGAAAGCTACCGCTACCTGGCCGAGTCGATCCGCATGCACCCGGACCAGGAAACCTTGAAAGAGATGATGGCCGGGGCCGGCTTCGTGAACTGTCGCTACCAGAACATGACCGGCGGTGTGGTCGCGCTTCATACAGGCATCAAGCCCTGAACGGACGATAACAGTAACGGAGGTTGAGGGGATGGCTTTGCAGATGCTCGTCACCGGCGCACTGTCGACGCTGGAACCGGCTTTAAACCGGGTCCTGGCCAGGGACCCGGTTACCCTGGATCGCCTCGGTGAGATGGCTGGCCGGATTGTCGCTGTGGAAGTGACGGCGCCGAGCTTACAGCTGTATCTGATCCCCCATGCCGAAGGGATCGATCTTCTGGCCCATTACGCGGGCGATGCTGACGTAAGGCTGAAGGGCAGCGCTGTCGATCTGGCGCGCCTGCCCCAGGCCGGTAATGAAGTGCTCTTTGGACAGGGCGTAACAATCAGCGGCGATTCCGCACTGGCCCACCGTCTGCAAAAAGTACTGGCCGATACCCGGATCGACTGGGAAGCCTGGATCAGTGATTGGCTGGGCGATACCGCAGGCCACGAAGCGGCCAAACTCATCAGATCCCTGGGTACCTACGGTCGCGACAGCTCCCGCTCCATGCTGATGAACCTGCAGGAATATGTGCAGGAGGAGGCGCGGCTGCTACCAACTCCGGTGGAGGTCGAGATATTCATGGATGAGGTCGATACGCTACGTGAGCGCACCGACCGTCTGTTGGCCCGGATTGATCGACTCGAAACGTCAGAAAGGCTTAACAACCACAAAGATCAGAATCGGCACAAAGATCAGTAACGGCAGTTCATTAAACAGGCGAAAGAAACGCCCGCTGCCGGATAGCCCGTCCTGTTGCATCTGCTTGAGGTAACGACGGCACCAGAGGTGGTAGCCGATCAGCAAGGCCACAAACAGCAGCTTGGCGTGCAGCCAACCACCGCTGATCCCCCAGCCAAACCAGAGCCACAACCCCAGTCCCAGCGTAAACGCCGCCATGATGGTCATAAAACCGTACAGCTTTCGCGCCATGATGCAAAGACGGGTCACATCCTGACCGGCCTCCCGCCCTTCAACGTAATGCACGAATATCCTTGGCAGATAAAAAATTCCCGCCATCCAGCTGGTCATTGCCAGAATATGAAACACCTTCACCCAAAGCATGCGCTTTCCCTCGACTCCATTGTCCACTGCAAAAGTATGCCACAGCACAGAGCTGATCGACGCTTCAACCACCGAAACCGGTGGCGCGCGTGTTACGTTCTGTCAGGCGCTTTATACGACAACACAGCGGATAGAAGTTTCCCTCACAGAATGCGCCCTGACAGAAAGTGCTCCGCTCACTGCCCAAACCCCAGCAGACGGTAAAGTGCCCCCTGGCTCACCTGCTCCTGAGCCCGCGCAATAATCCCCGCCTGCGACAACTCCTCTATCAATCCATTGAGCAGAGGCCGCACCTGATCAGGGCTCATACCCGCTTCCAGCTTTTCATGGTAAAGCAGCTTAAGCAGGACCAGGTCCAGTCCGGTCAGCAGTTGCGCCACCGAACGATCATTAAAAATAGAAGGGAATACACGATCGGAGTCATTGGGTAAACCCAGTACCTGGGTTAACTCTTCGACGATACAACTGATCAACTGCCCATGATGGCGCGCCCGATCCACCGGGATAAAAACCCAGCCTCGTCTGATTACGCCACGCCTGTCCGTCTGCAGCCGTCCCAGGCAAAGAGCATTGGGTGGAAGCGAGTCCTGACCACTTTGCTCCCGCCAACGCCCCAACAGCGCCGACTCGGGCAACAGAAACATCATCAGGTTGGCATTCTCGGCCCGATCCACGCGCCGAATCGAGAGCCCCGTAATCTGGGCAAGCTGACTTAGATGCGCATCGACCAGCTCCTCGTGCAGTGCTCGGTTACCGACTTCGTGACTCAAATACACGCGCACGGGCGCTTCCCAGCGCCTTAACCGAGGCGTGTGCACGCCATACTCACTGTTCAGCGCAATCTCAATAAAGCTGTCAGCGATATAACCGGGCCGCTGCCAGGCTTCACGCTCATCAGCCTGACTGACCGATATACAGAGAAAGAGCGCAATGATCAGCCGGATCATTGTGCCTCGGTATCGACTCGCAGCAGATCGACGATCTCGACCACGAGTTTATCGCCCGGTTTAAGCGGCCCGACACCGGCCGGCGTTCCGGTTAATACCAGGTCCCCCGGTTCCAGCGTAAACCACTGGCTGATATAGCTGATAAGCGCCAATACCGGCGTCAGCATCTGAGCGCTGTTTCCTTCCTGGCGTACTTCGTCATTGACGGTCAGGCGCAGGTTGACGTCGGTCAGGTCACCCACGCTGGCCGGGGTGAGAAACCGGGATACCGGGCAGGCACCATCAAACGCCTTGGAGCGCTCCCAGGGGTGCCCCTTGGACTTCAGCTGATCCTGAACATCGCGCAAAGTCAGATCCAGCGCCAGCCCCACACCGGCGATACCGTGCTGCGCAGCCTGTGCATCCACATCAGTCAGGCGCTCGCCGATCAAAACGGCCAGCTCGGTTTCAAAATGCACACTGCCGTGCCCCTTGGGCACAGTAACGGGCTCATCCAACGGTGCCAGCGCCGTTGCGGGTTTCATGAACAGCAGCGGTTCTGTGGGTATTTCGTTATTCAATTCACGGGCATGTTCGGCATAGTTACGGCCGATACACACCACTTTGCCCACCGGCAAATCCAGCGCAGAGCCATCAACCTGCAGATGTTGGTATGCCATTGCTCACTTCTCCTTAAAACTGTTGCACCATCATATCCCGCCACTCAGGCAGCGACCAGAACCGAACGTCGACTCCGACCCAGCCAGCAGGCACAACTCAGCGTCAGGGTTAAGATCACCAGCGAACCGGCAACAACGCCCGACCAACCGGCATACTCCCAGAAGGGGTGCAGATAAAGCCCGCCGGTGCTGGCCCCTATGTAGTAGAACATCAGATAGAGCGATGAAGCACTGGCCTTGGCCTGACGGGCATTGTGACTGACCCAGCTACTGGCGCTTGAATGCGCAAAAAAGAACCCGAAACTGTTGATGAAAAAGCCCGCAACGATGGCGACCAGGCTGGGAATCAGCGTCAGCAACGAGCCCAACATCAGGATCAGAATGCCTAACGCCATACACCAGGGCTGGCTCAAACGCAGCGCCACGCGACCCGAGATCGCCGAACCGAAGGTACCGGTCAAGTAGGTTAAAAACAGCAGCCCGAGAGACGCGGTTGATAAATTATAAGGAGCCTCGGACAGTACGAAGGTGATGTAGCTGTACTGGTTCACGAAGATAAAGAAGTTGAGACCGCCGATGATGTAGGCGGCCACCAGCAGCGGATTACGCAGATGCCCGGCCAGATCGGACAGCATCTGTCGAGGATGCAGCGCTCTGGGGACAAAGTGTTGTGACGGTGGCAACATCAGTGCGAACAGGGTTAAGCAAACCAGACTCACAACGGCCATGACCAGAAAAGCGTGATTCCAGCCCATCCACTCACCGACAAAGCCTCCAATCAGGCGGCCACCGATACCGCCCAGACTATTGCCTGATATGTAAACGCCGACGGCGACAGCCACCGCACTCTTACTGAACTCATCCCCCATATATGCAATCGCAATGGCCGGCAGCCCGCCCAGCAGGAAGCCTTGCACAGCGCGCAACAGCAGAACAGTCAGGTAGTCCGAGGTAAAGGCGAGGGCCACGGTGGTCAATGTGGCGCCCGCCATGGTCACCAGCATGATCGCGCGCCGCCCGAGCGCGTCGGATAGTGGGCCATAAAGCAGCAGAGACAGGCCCAGCATCAGCGTAGTGACAGTAAACGTCCATCCGGCGAGCAGCGGCGAAACCTCGAAATCCTGCGCCAGCATCGGCAACAGTGGCTGCGTAACATAGACATTGGCAAAGATCATGAAAGATCCCAGACATAGCGCCAGTGTCGCCCGCCAAAACGCCTTATTACCCAACTCGATCATCGAGCACACCCCCGCTTAATTTCAATGTGCAAACAATACCAATCGAGATAAAATCATTAAAATATATAGTTATTATCTTATCCATAAGGAATACTTATGCTTGAGGTTCGCGCCCTGCGATACTTCCTGGCCGTCGCCGAAGAGCAGGGTTTTACCGCCGCCGCGCGACGTCTCAACGTTGCTCAGCCTGCGGTGAGCATGGCCATTCGCAAACTGGAAGAACGCCTGGCGCTCAACCTGTTTCACCGTCGCGAACGCCATGTTGAGTTGACCGACGAGGGCCAGGTGCTGCTTGGCCATGCCCGGCGCATCACCCAAGCCGTGAAAGATGCAGAACTTGAGATGCACGAAATCCATGGCCTGCGCCAGGGGGAGGTGCGGATCGGTATACCCAGTATGCTCGGCTCCTACTACTTCCCTCCGATTCTGATGGCATTTCGCCACCGCTACCCCAACCTGCAGCTGACCGTGGTCGAATCCGGCACTCGGCGTATACAGCAGATGATCTCAGCCGGAGAGATCGACATGGGTGTCATCGTCAGCAACACCCCCGCTGAAGAGCTGGAGGCTCACCGGTTTCTGCGCGATCAGATGACCGCCGTCATGCCCGCCGACCACCCGCTGGCCGAGCACGATGCGATCAGTTTCAATCAGTTCTTTGCTGAAGATCTGGTGGTGTTCAAACCCGGTTATTTCCACCGCGAAGTGATCGATCGTCTGGCTGGCGAAGCCGGAGTCACGCCCCGGATCGGCTTCGAAACCAACCTGCTCCCCCTGATCAAACAGATCGTACGCCATGGGTTTGCACTCACGACGCTGTTAGCCATGGTCATAGAGGAAGATGCCGACCTAGTGGCGCGCCCCTTCAGCGAGCCGGTGTGGCTGGATCTTTCCATCGCTTGGCGCAGAGAGGGATACCTCTCTAGAGCCAACCGCACCTTTGTCGATTTTCTGCTACAACATTCAGAAACATGACAGACACACAAGATGTCACTATGATGCCCTTTTTTCTGCGGAGAGAGCACGATGCTGAGCGTCAACGAATACTTCGACGGCAAGGTAATGTCGATCGCGTTTGAAGGCCCGGATGGCCCGGTTACCTCTGGCGTGATGGCGCCGGGGGAGTATACCTTCAGCACCAGCCAGAACGAGCTGATGAAGGTGACCTGCGGCGAACTGGTCGTCCGCCTGCCCGGCAGTCAGGACTGGCAGTCCTTTCCGGCCGGTACCGAGTTCAGCATCGCGGCGGACCAATCGTTCGACCTTAAAGTAAGCAAGACAACAGCTTACCTCTGTTACTACAGCTGAGCTGACAAAGGCCGCCCTTAAGGCGGCCTGATCCAGTTTTGCTCATGAATAACTGAGAAAATTTCTCGCTTTACTCCCGCGGGTAGCCGCTCACGGCCCGCTCTATATGCTACAATGCGACGCTTTCTTACCACCGGCCGACATATTCGGCGAAAGTTAGGAACCCGTTGCAGATGACGAGCACACCCACATCCCTCGATAAGAGCAAAATCAAGATTCTGCTGCTGGAAGGCGTCCACCAGTCGGCCGTCGACACGCTGAACGCTCAGGGCTACACCAACATTGAGTTCCACACCGGCTCTCTGCCGGAAGAGGAACTGATTGATCGGATCCAGGACGTTCACTTTATCGGTATCCGCTCCCGTACTCAGCTCACCGAAAAAGTACTCAACGCCGCTGAAAAGCTGGTTGCCGTCGGCTGTTTCTGCATCGGGACCAACCAGGTCAACCTGGATGCGGCCACACGCAACGGTATCGCCGTCTTCAACGCCCCCTATTCCAACACCCGTTCCGTGGCGGAGCTTGTCATCGCGGAGTCGATCATCCTGCTGCGCGGCGTGGCCGAGAAAAATGCCAAGGCCCATCGGGGCGAGTGGCAGAAAAGCGCCAAGAACTCCTACGAAATCCGCGGCAAGAAGCTGGGGATCGTCGGCTACGGCAGCATCGGCTCCCAGCTGAGCGTGCTGGCGGAAAGCCTGGGTATGAAAGTCTATTTCTACGATGTGGTCACCAAACTGCCGCTGGGTAATGCGACTCAGGTCGCCTCCATGGCGGAGCTGCTGGGCATGTGCGATATCATCACGCTGCACGTTCCGGAAACCGACGCCACCAAAAATATGATGGGACAGGTTCAGTTCGACCAGATGAAAGATGGCGCTATTTTCCTGAACGCCGCCCGCGGTACTGTGGTTGACATCGACGCGCTCTGCTCGGCCCTGGCCAGCGGCAAACTGCTGGGTGCCGCCGTGGATGTTTTCCCGGTGGAGCCTCGCAGCAACGATGACGAGTTCATCAGCCCCCTGCGCGAATTCGACAACGTGATCCTGACCCCTCATGTCGGTGGTTCGACCATGGAAGCGCAGGAAAACATCGGTTATGAAGTGGCCGAGAAGCTGGTCAAGTACAGCGACAACGGCTCCTCCATCACCTCCGTCAACTTCCCGGAAGTGGCGCTGCCGGGCCACCCCAACGCGCATCGACTGCTCCATGTACACGAAAACATCCCGGGCGTGTTGTCCAAGATCAACAACGTGTTTTCGGAAAACGGGATCAATATCGCGGGCCAGTATCTGCAGACCAACGAGACCGTGGGCTACGTGGTTATCGATGTCGATGCCGACTACTCACATCTGGCCCTGGAAAAGCTCAGCCAGATCGATGGCACCATCCGCTGCCGTCGCCTGTTCTAAAAGCCGCTCGATCGCAGCTGAATAGTTCTCAACGCCCGGCCAGTGCGCCGGGCGTTTCTGTTTCAGCCCTCAGTAATTGACCAATGGCCCGAAAGGCCGGATCCCGCCAGGCAGCGCCTTCGTTAATCAAATTATGCCGCGCGCCATCGATACAGAGCTGTTCTGAACGGGGAAACAACCGCTGCAACACCGCCAGGTTATGCCGCCACTCCACAGTATCGTCATCGCACCCCTGAATAATCAGCGGACGGGCCGGGCTCGCCGGCTGATGCTCAACCCACTCGATCCAGCGAAGCATAGCGCCTATCCAGCGTACCGAAATCCAGGGATGCTGCAGTGGATCCCGGCTGCGGATAAACTCGACAAACGCCGGGTCATGGGAATTGGCCTGGTAGATTCGTCGTACCCGCCTCAACCAGAATCCCAGCCAGCGATATTTACGCCGAATACTCGGCCAGTGGGTAGGCCGGACCAGCGGCGCAAGCAAAACCGGACGTGTCAGCGACTGATCCAGCAACGCGGGCTCCCGCAACAGCAAGGTGGTAATAATCGCACCACCGGTACTGTGTCCAATCAGGGTCAGCGGACGCTCATCTTCAGACAACATCCGCTTCACGAGCGCGCCAAGCTGGTCGGTATACTTGAAGAAATTATCCACTTCGTACGGCCGTCCGCGGGATAAGCCGTGCCCCGGCAAGTCATAGAGACTTACATCGCAACCGGATTGCAGCAGAAATTCCGCCAGGGGCCCCGTCAATGCGGCGTGGTCCATATAGCCATGGACCAGCAAAGCACGCGGTGCATTACCCTGTGGCTGGCAGAATGACTGCACCACCAGTTCAGCATCCGACAACAGCAGTCGACCCGCAGCATAACCATAGCGTCGCGCCATCGGCGCCAGCCCATAGAAGCTCAGGTAATCGACCATCACCCGGGGTAGTGACGACAGCGCCGTCATCTGCTCGGGCAGCGCCTCTCGCACCGCTTGCGAGTCGATAATGCGTGGCCGCCCCCGTACACTCTGTCTAACGTTGATCAAGACAGCTTTCCTGTATCAGCTCTGTGCCCCATTATAGTCATAACATCAGTTACTCGAGTCTTTCGCGCAAGGAGCTCACGCAGCCATGTTGCACCGCTCAGGATTGACACAGGGGTGGCCCTGTACGCTAATCTTGCTCATCTTAACGTCTATCGTGACCGTTCATATTCACGCGGCGGTGCCCAGTCTTGGGGAGATCGAGCAGCAGCTGGAAAAGCTGGACCCGGACGACACGACCACCGAGACTGAGGCGCTTCGCGAGACCTATCAACAGACCCGCAATGCGATCAGTGAACTGGAGCAATACCGATCCCGTATTGCACAACTGAACAGCCAGATCGAAAATCAACCGGAAAAGCTGGCAACCCTCCGGGAAGATCTTCAGTCCGAACCCGAGCCGATAAAGCGCCCTGATACAGCCTCTCCTGAAGAACTCGAACAGCAGATCACCCAAACCAAGGCGGAATTGGTCCAGCTGGGCCAGACGCGACAGCAGCTGGAGGAGGCGATCCGCAGCAATGATACCCGCCTGGTCGAACTGCGTGCGCAGCTGGCCGCTTTAAAGCAAGACGAACTGGTTCCCTCTCTGAGCCCGGACCTCTCTTCCCCCCTTAAAAAAGCGCGTCAGGACCTCCTCGATGCTCAGGCAGAGTTGAAAGCCGCACGGATCCAGGCGCTGGAGCTTGAATTACTGGCCCTGCCAGGCGAAAGCGAACTCAATCAGCTCCGTTTGACACAAACACGTCGCCAGATCGAACAGCTCTCCACCGCGCAGGAAGAGATGCAGCAGGCACTGGCCGTCGCAAGGCGCAGCAATCTGGAACAGGCGCTCTCTGACCTGGGGCCGGAGCCTGATGCGCTCCCCACCCCGCTGGCCGACATCAGCCAACGAAACCGGCAGACGAGCGACAGCCTGCGCCATCTGCTGGCGGAGATTAGCGCCGGAAACGAGACCCTGACCCGGCTCGAAAACCAGATCACGCAGATCAGCGAGCGATCCCGCTTGATCAGGCAACAGCTGGAGCTGGATATCCCGCAACTCAGCACGGAATTACGGCGTTTTATTCGGCAGCTAACCCGTCCCCTGGACAGCGATGCCACACGCTCGTCTATCAATGAGCTACGCCTGGCGAATCTGGCAACTAATCGCCAGATACTCAGTGCCGAACAAGCCAAGAGTAATCCTCCCAGCTCGCTGGCGGTCTTCGGAGCCGCCACTCACGAACAATATCAGAGCCTGCTGGATACCCGCATCCGTCTGCTCAATCAGCTCCATCACAGCCGCCAACAGCTGATTAATCTGCGCGCACAGATTCTCGCCTCCCAGCAGCAGATCAATGAGCAGTTGCGTCAGGCCCGGACCCTGGTGAACCAGCAGCTACTCTGGCAGCCGTCGGTACCGGCTATAGATACGGATCTACCCGGCAACCTGTTGCAGGGGCTGACTCACCTTCACCAGCGCTGGAAAAGCCTGGGCAGTGGCGCATCACTACTGAGTCACAACCACCGGCTCTGGCTCGCACTGCTGATTTTCACGCTTCTGACCGGCGTCGCCATCACTCTGCGCCGCTTTGTACGACACCACCGCGCCCAGTGGCACGCTGAAATTGGTCGTGTAACCCAGGATCGATTTGTTCGTTCGCTGGTGTTGCTGGCCGCCCCCGTGGTGATTGCATCCCCCGTACCCGTCTTTGCATTGTTGCTGCAGACCAACCTCAATCCCGCCTATCCCCTGCACGATACGCTCACCCTGATACTCTTTACCTTCGGCGGACTCATATTTATTCAGCAGTGCTTCCACGGTTGGCTGAGCACCCCCCACGGTCTGTTGCATGCTCACCTGGGACTGCCACAACCCCTCTGCCAGTCCCTGAACCGGGAACTCCACCTGCTGAGCCTGCTAAGCCTTCCGTTGCTGGCCGGGCTGTATATCAGCGACGGCCTGGAAGAGCCGGAATTGCTCGCCTCCGGCGGTCGCCTGCTATTTCTTTTGCTGACCCTGCTGTTGGTACGTTTCTGGTGGGCCCTGTGGAAAAACCACACCCCGATCAACCAGCTGACGGGCAATACACAGGGCTGGAGAGACGCACGGCTCTGGATCGGGTTGATGCTGGCATTCAATGTGGCCATGTTTGTACTGGGTCTTGCCGGTTACCTGCTCAGCGCTCTCTACATGATCATGCTTTTAGCACTCGTGATTCTGCAGCTCGCGCTCGCCTTTATCTGCTACCGCCTGGGATTACGCTGGCTGATGATGGAGGAGCGCAGACTGGCGCTGGCGCAAGCCCTGGAAAAGCGGGCAGAACAGCGCGCTGCGCGTGAAGAGGGCGTAAACGAAAGCAGCGAACTGGAGGAGAATTTTTACGACCTGGAAACGCTGTCCGAGCAGAGCCAAACCTTGCTGAAAGTCGCTGTAGCAGGCGGCTTTGGACTGCTGATCTGGATCACGCTGGGTGATTACCTGCCCAGCCTGAATATTCTCGATCGCATCCCGCTCTGGAGCGTCTATCAAGGTGGCGCCGATGCCGGCCAGTTACGCTCAGTCACACTGGCGGACGTGCTTACCGGCGTCCTGACACTGGGACTGAGCCTGCTGGCCGCCTACAACCTGCCGGGACTACTGGAGCTTCTGGTACTTCGGCATCTGCGCCTGAGCGCCGGGAGCGGCTTCGCAATCACGACCCTGCTTAAATACAGCCTGATTCTGGTAGGGGTCATGGCCGGTATCGGTCAATTTGGGCTGGAGTGGAGCAAACTGCAATGGCTGGTGGCGGCGTTGGGCGTCGGCCTCGGTTTTGGCTTGCAGGAGATTGTGGCCAACTTTGTCTCGGGCATCATCCTGCTGTTCGAAAAGCCTATTCGTATCGGTGATACCGTCACCATCGGCGATGTAACCGGTAACGTATCCCGGATCCAGATCCGGGCCACCACGCTGGTCGACTGGGATATGAAGGAGGTGGTGATCCCCAACAAAACGTTTATCACCGAGCGGTTGATCAACTGGTCGCTGACCGACGCCACCACCCGTGTCGTGCTGCAGGTGGGTGTTGCCTATGGCAGCGACACGCAGAAAGTGAAAGCACTGCTGCTCGACGCCGCCGCAGCGAACCCGGATGTGCTTGATGAACCGGAGCCCTCCGCTTACTTCCGGGCCTTTGGTGACAGCACTCTGAATTTTGATTTGCGGGTCTATGTCAGCCGTATGGAGGACCGGATTCCGGTGACTGACAGCCTGAACCACACGATCGATCGCCTATTCCGTCAGGCGGGCATCGAAATCGCGTTTCCACAACTGGATGTGCACCTCTTCCGTGCGCCGCCGAAGAAACCGCCGGCCAGCGGTCCAGAAGACGACTGAGGCCAATTAAGGAAATCCGGTCTCGGACAACGCGTGATTACCCATGTCTGAATCATTTGTTTCATCAAAGCAATTATAGGATCATATGAATCAACAAACCCCGTCCCCCGGAACTGACGCAGCCTTTCTAGTAAAAAAACAACAAAAAATACGCGAAAACATCTCTACTTTTCGCAATCGTGTTGCTAAATAACACGAACGATCCGTTTTTTCATACTTTAGGCCAAAAGGGGTTACATTGGTGTTGAATTGCGCTATTTTCGCATTGCACAATTATATTCAGTGGTAACCCAGCCTCCCGGCAAAGTGCAGCCTCGCCGAAATCCGGGGGACATAAACAAAAATTTGAGGCATATCTCATGAGCCAACGCGTACAGGTTGGCGGCCTTCAGGTCGCTGAGGATCTCTATAACTTCATCAACACCGAAGCCCTCCCGGGCACCGGCGTGGAAGTGGATGCCTACTGGGCCGCATTCGATGCCATCGTGCATGAACTGGCGCCGCGCAATCGCGAACTGCTGGCCAAACGCGATGATTTTCAGGCCCGGATCGATCAGTGGCACCGTGACAACCGTGGCCAGTTCGATTTTGCCGCCTACAAAAAATTCCTGGTTGATATCGGCTACCTGCTGCCCGAAGGCGAAGACTTCACCGCCTCGACCAGCAATGTGGACCCGGAAATGGCGACCATGGCCGGCCCACAGCTCGTCGTTCCGGTGATGAACGCCCGTTATGCCTTGAATGCGGCCAACGCCCGCTGGGGCAGCCTGTACAACGCACTCTACGGTACCGACGCCATCTCCGAAGAGGGCGGGGCCGAGGCCGGTTCCGAGTACAACCCGGCTCGTGGAGCCAAGGTGATTGCGTTCGCCCGTCAGTTCCTGGATGACAACGCCCCCTTGGCCCAGGGTAGCCACAAAGATTCCGCCGGCTATCACGTGCAAAATGGCGCACTGGTCGTATCGATGCGCGATGGCAGCGAAACCGGTTTGGCAGAGCCGAGTCAACTGGTCGGTTTCACTGGAGAGGCCAGCAGCCCCAACGGTATCGCACTGGTCCACAACGGCCTGCATTTCGAGATTCAGGTCGATCGTACCGACATGATCGGCAAGACCGATGCTGCGGGCGTGAAAGATATCCTGATGGAGTCCGCGCTGACCACCATCATGGATTGTGAAGACTCCGTTGCCGCTGTCGATGCCGAAGACAAGATCCTTGTTTACCGCAACTGGCTGGGCCTGATGAAGGGCGACCTGACCGAAGAGGTGAGTAAAGGCGGTAAGACTTTCACCCGTACCATGAACCCGGACCGACTCTACAATGCACCCAACGGCGGTGAGGTAACACTCAAGGGTCGCAGCCTGATGTTCGTGCGCAACGTGGGCCATCTGATGACCAACCCGGCGATTCTCGACCGCGATGGCTATGAGATTCCCGAAGGGATCATGGATGGCCTGGTCACCACATTGATCTCCGTTCATGACGTGAAGGGTAACGGTCAATTCAACAACACCGTGACCGGCTCGATCTACATCGTAAAGCCGAAAATGCACGGCCCCGAAGAGGTTGCGTTCACCAATGAACTGTTCGGCCGCATCGAAGAGGCATTGGGCCTGCCCCGCTTCACCATGAAAGTGGGTATCATGGATGAGGAGCGCCGCACCACCGTCAACCTGAAAGAGTGTATCCGCGCTGCCAAGGAGCGTGTGGTATTCATCAACACAGGCTTCCTCGACCGTACCGGTGATGAAATCCATACCTCCATGGAAGCCGGTCCGATGATCCGCAAAGGCGATATGAAAGGCGCGGCCTGGATCAAGGCCTACGAAGACTGGAACGTGGATACCGGCCTGGCCTGTGGTCTGAGTGGCCGGGCTCAGATCGGCAAGGGGATGTGGGCAATGCCGGATCTGATGGCCGGCATGCTGGAAGCCAAGATCGGCCACCCGCTGGCTGGCGCCAACACAGCCTGGGTGCCCTCACCCACCGCTGCCACCCTGCACGCATTGCACTACCATAAGGTGGATGTCTTCGCCCGTCAGGAGGAGCTCAAATCCCGCCCACGCGCAGCGCTGGATGACATCCTCACCATTCCGGTGGCACAGAACCCGGACTGGAGCGCCGAGCAGATTCAGCAGGAGCTCGACAACAATGCACAGGGGATCCTCGGCTATGTGGTGCGCTGGGTCGATCAGGGTGTCGGCTGCTCCAAAGTGCCGGATATCAACGATATCGGCCTGATGGAAGATCGCGCCACCCTGCGTATCTCCAGCCAGCATATCGCCAACTGGCTGCACCACGGTATCTGCTCCGAGAGCCAGGTCATGGAAACCATGAAGCGGATGGCCGCTGTCGTCGATCGCCAGAACGAAGGCGACCCGATCTACCGCCCCATGGCCGCTGATTTCGAGGGCTCCGTGGCCTTCCAGGCCGCCTGCGATCTGGTATTCAAGGGCCGCGAGCAGCCCAATGGCTACACCGAGCCAGTCCTGCATCGTCGCCGCATACAAGCCAAGGCTCAGGGATAGAAGCGCCAAACGAGCAGGGGGCCGTTACAACGGCCCCCTGCTTTCTCCTACCCCCACTTCCCACCTTCGTGCTAGCCTAGTTTCTTCGACGTTCGCAAGATTTTAGGGTTTTCGTATGGAAACGGCCCGTACCACCGGTTGTATCCTCCTATCTCTGCTCGCTTCGCTGCTACTGGCTCTTTCATTTTCAGCCCAGGCCAGTAATACGATCAGCATCGGAGTTGTAGCCGATAACGAGCCCTACTCGAGTATGGGACCGTTGGGGCCACGGGGATTCTCTATTGACGTACTTAACGAACTGAGTCAGCAAACCCAGATCGATTTCCGCTACCGCATGGGCAGCTGGCCGGAGATCTATTCGGCTTTTCTCCGGGGTGATCTGGATGCCATCGATGAGGTCTCATGGCGCCCGGAGCGGGTCGGTAAAATGCTGTTTACCGAGCCCTACCACCTGCGCCAGACGGTGATCGTGCACAACCCCGCCAATCCACTGCCTCCGGTGAAGACTGTCGAAGATCTGCAGCCCTTCCGGCTCGGAGTCATGCGCGATATTTACTACGCCGATGCCTTTCAGGATGCCGGGATTGAAGTGCGCCACTACGACCTGCTGCCCGACCTGGTTCGCGCCCTCGCATTCGGCTGGGTGGATGCTATTGTCGGGCCCGAAATCACCCTCAATTACCTGGCCCGCCGGGATGGGTTTCACCAGCTTCGCATTCTCTCGCCAGCGCCTTTGGGTAAACAGGCCAGCGAGGATTTCCGGATTGCCGTGCAACCGGACGACCGGGAGCTGCAACAGCGACTTGATGCGGGCTTGAAGGCGATTGATCCGCGCTGGCTCGAACAGCTGCGCGAACGTTGGCAAGAGTACGGCGGTGAAGCCCTGACGGCGGGAGGCGATCTGCAGCTGACTGCACAGCAGAAAGCTTACCTGAGCCAACTGCCACCATTGCGTGTTGGTTTGATGGACCAGTACGCCCCGTTCAGCTTCCTCGACAACGGCAGGCTTCAAGGCATGTCGGTGGACTACCTGTCCCGCATCGCAGAACTGACCGGTTTGCAGATCACACCGGTCGCCGATGACTGGGCCACCCTGATCGAGCTGTTCAAGCGGGGCGAAATCGACCTTCTCGCCAACATGTCCGAGAGCTCGGAGCGTCGAGCCTTCACCCGTTTTTCGAAGCCCTATCACCGCATCCCGGTGGTCGTATTCAGTCGCGACCCCGGGTTTCGCTTTCAAACCCGCTCGGACTTAAGTGACAAACGGATCGGCTACGGAGAAGGCATCTTTTATCAGGATCAGGTCCGGTCCTGGAAAGACGTGACCAGCATCGCCTACCGCGATCAGGCCGCCATGTTTGAAGCGCTCGCCAGCGGACAGCTGGATCTGGTGATCGGCGCCCTGCCACTGGGCAATCATCTGGTGCGCCGGCTGGGCCTGAGCAATGTCCAGGTGGCCGGTGAACTCACGCTTTCGGGCATCGAAAATGAAGACCTGCGTTTTGGGGTACGTCCAGAGCTGGCCCCACTACCGGAGATCATTGATGCGGCGCTGGAAGCGATTTCGGTGACCGAGCGCAACACCATTGCCGACCGATGGCTGGGTGCCCAAATCACCTTTACTCAGACAGCGTTGAATCTGACACCGGCTGAGCACCGCTTTCTGCAATCCAGGGAGCATCGTTTCAGTTTCTGCTCCCACCCCCAGCGTTTACCACTGGAGTCCATGGAGGATGGCCGCTATGTGGGCCTGGGTGCCAGCCTGCTGTCGATTCTGGAACGCAAGCTGAACCTCAGTTTCGAACACCGGGCCACCGATAGCTGGCAGGCCGCACAACAGGCGCTGGCATCCGGTCAGTGCGACCTGTTACCGGTGACAATTACCACCGGCACTGAACAGCACCCGACCAGTGTGCCTTACCAGCAAATGCCGGTTGTTGTGCTGGGCCGACTGCAGGCCCCCTTTATCGATTCACTGTCCGAGCTGGGTGATCAACCCATTGGCGTGGCCGCGGATAGCGGTCTTCAGGCAACCCTGGCACTGCATCATCCGGGGCTCAACCTGAAAACGATAAGCAGTGAAGAGGCCGCTCTAGAACAACTGCAGAAAGGTGAGCTTTACGGTTATATCGGCCTGCTGGCCACCACAAGCCGCCGTCTGGCTCAGCTGGGCATGGCCGATATCCGGGTGATCGGCCGAGTCCCTCAGGATGCCCAGCTGAGCCTGGCCGTCCCTCCCGGGGAAGAGCAACTGATGGCGATTCTGGACAAGGCGATCGAGCAGCTCTCCCCCCAGGAGCGTCAGCGCCTGGCCAATGAGTGGACACATCTCAGCCTGGAGCCACCGCCCGACTACACACTGCTGTGGCAGGTCGCCCTGGCAGCGGGAACGGCTCTAATGCTGCTTGTACTCTGGAACCGTAAACTGGGATCGCTGAACAGGCAGCTGGCCGAGGCCAACGACCAGCTCGCCACGCTCAGCCAAACGGACAGTCTGACCGGCCTCCACAACCGGAGCTGGCTGAGCCAGCATGGAGAATCACTGCTGGCAACGGCCCGCCGCCACAAGCTGACTCTGGTCATGGCGATGCTCGACGTGGATCATTTCAAGCGAATCAATGATACCTATGGTCACGGCATCGGTGATCATTGCCTGGCCAGTCTTGGCACACAACTGCGCCAGCACTTCCGCCGGGACACAGACCACCTGATAAGACTGGGCGGTGAAGAGTTCCTCTATATCGCGACCACGGAACAGCCGGATGAGATCCGTCAGCGGCTGGACGATCTGCGCCGCGACCTGGCAGGGACACCGATCCACATCGAAGGCCATACGCTGACGATGACGGTTAGTCTCGGCGTCGTCACACGAGTACCGGCGACCCAGACCCGACTGGAGTCTCTGTTCGGACTGGCTGATCAGGCGCTCTATCAGGCTAAACGTGAGGGCCGTAACCGTCTGGTAGAGGCCGCCCCCGACGACTGACCTGCATCTAAACATGACCGCTTAAGTTTCATTTAAGCAAGCAGCTTTAAAGTGCCGTCATCGATCACTCAAAAGAGGGCACTACCGATGAAAAAACTGATCTCAACGCTGCTGATTGCAACCGCGGCTCTGTCCGCCAACGTGTACGCGGAACAGGAACTGTGCGACGTACCGAAAAGTGAATGGCAAGATATGGAGGCCCTGAAACAGTCTCTCGAAGACAAGGGCTGGGAAGTAAAACGCATCAAGGTGGATGAGGGCTGCTACGAAGTCTACGCCCTGGATGACAAAGGCGAGCGTGCCGAAGTGTACTTCGACCCGAAAACCTTCGAAGTGGTCAAGACTCAGGAGTAAGGAGACGCTCCATGTCCACCGTAAAAGAACCGACGACGGTCAAAGTCTGGGATCCGCTGGTCAGGCTCTTTCACTGGTCACTGGTCGCGAGTTTTGCGGTGGCCTATATCAGCTCTGAGGAGTGGCAGGAGCTGCATGAAACCTGTGGCTATATTGTTGTGGGTCTTATCTGCTTCCGTCTCTTATGGGGGTTGATAGGCTCACCTTACGCTCGCTTCAGTCAATTTGTGCGCCATCCACGCACAGTGTTCGCTTACCTGCACGACATCCGCCACGGCCGTGAAGCCCGTTACCTGGGCCATAATCCAGCCGGGGGGATGATGGTGGTTGCCCTGCTGGCGGGACTGGGTGCACTGACCTTTACCGGTTGGCTCGCCACCACCGACCGTTACTGGGGCGTAGACTGGGTACAGGAGCTCCACGCTGTGATCGGCAATGGCATACTGCTACTGGTCGGTCTGCATGTGGCGGGAGTCATCCTGGCGAGCCTTCGCCACCGCGAAAGTCTGGTCAGATCAATGCTGCACGGTCGCAAGCGCCTGGGCGATCCCCATGATGTAGCGTGAACGCTTCCCTCTCTCGCCGCCGGCACCTCAGCCCTGAAGGGGCCGGCCCCTTTATCATCGCTGTATAGTTTCCTGGGCTATTCACGCTACACTGGCCCGATGCAACGGCTCACCGGATACTAACCATGAAAATCACCTTTCTTGGCACCTCCTCCGGTGCCCCGACCCGTCGGCGCAACGTCAGTGCAACAGCTATTCAGCCCGAGCGAGGCAAAGCCTGGATACTGGTGGACTGCGGCGAAGCGACCCAGCATCAACTGCTGCGCACCGCACTGTCGCCACAAAAACTGGCGGCAATCCTGATCACCCACATTCACGGGGACCACTGTTACGGACTGCCCGGACTTCTCGCGTCCTGCCAGCTCAACGGGCGTACCGACCCCTTGATCATCGTCGGCCCGCCCGCTGTTTGGGAATACCTGCAAGCCGTGATCAGGATCACCGAACTGCGTATCGAATACCCCCTGATCTTTGAAACTGTGGATCAATCCCTGTCCCTGGAGGCCGCGGGCTTCAACATTCAAGCAGCCCCGCTGAGCCACCGTACCGAGTGCTGGGGGTATCGACTGGAGGAAGCCCGTGTCGCGCTAAAACTGGATATCGACAGACTCCGGCAGGATGCGATCCCATCCGGTCCGATCTATAACCGGCTGCAGCGCGGTGAGGATGCCGTCCTTGAGGATGGCCGACTCCTTTGCAGCCAGGATTATACCCACCCATCACACAAGCCCCGGGCAGCCGTTATCAGCGGTGACAACGATACCCCCGAAGCCCTGACCGAGCTGTGCCTGGGCGTGAATCTGCTGGTGCATGAGGCAACCTACACCGAACCTGTTCTGGAACGCGTAGGGCCAGAGCCCCAGCACACCAGTGCCGCCCGGGTGGCACGCTTTGCCCAGTCCGAAGCAATCCCGAGCCTGATACTGACCCATTTCAGTCCGAGGTATGTTCAGAAATCCAGGCACGTTCGGGATCAGGGCATCGATGAGATCGAGTCGGAAGCCCGTCTCTACTATTCGGGCAAGCTGATACTCGCTGAGGACTTTGCAAGTGTGCAAGTCAACCACGACGGCTCGTTATCCACCGTGGATACTTCGAAAGCGAGGCCTCATATTGCCCGGTCAAAATAGAGATCGACGCCGGTCAGACTGGAAATCTCCTTCAGATACGTCTGAATCGACTCTGGAAACTCGAGTCCTTTCACCAGCGTTAAGCCGCGTAGCCGCGGAAAAATAATGACATCATCCCAGCTCAGTCTATTTTCCCGCTCAGAGGGCAGTGGCAGCTTGGGCAGGTCGGCAAGGACCTGTTCAACCGCATTTTTGTGCGCCCCGGTGTTGGCCAGCGCATCATCGAAGCTCATCTCGAGCATCTTCTCTTTTTTACTACGGAAATAGGCTTGGGCTCCCTCGGTGGCGAACTCCGGCAGACCAATACGGATCACCCGTGGAAAACTCAGCGCCCACTGGGCATGTCCCACTTGGCTTAGCTGATCAGCTACCTGCTGATCAAGACCGGATGCCGGCAGGATGATCTGTTTCTCATCCCCAATCTCATCGAGCCGTTTACAGATATCCAGACTCTCGCCGATCAGCGCACCATCATGCTCGAGTATCGGCACCATCTTGGCTCCAATCAGATCGAAACAGGTTTTCTCGTCATCATTGAGCAGCACCACCCGCTCAAACGCCACGTGTTTGTAACCTGCAACCAGACTAGCGCGGACACAAAACGGGCAGTGATCGTAAAGATAGATACGGGTCATGGTCATCCTTTCCAGAGAGAGTTTGGTCGATTTTAAACATGATCGGTTGGCGGATTGCCAGTGGCACTCACGGCTCTGGCTGTAAGAAAAAATCCGAAAAGAGTCTGTTAAAGTATAAGGATTAAGTTTTTTTGGAGTGGAGGTTGCAAACCGATGGTCTCAGGCGACGCCTTGCTCGACTTTATCCAGCGCCACCCGCGCCTGCTGGTTCTGACAGGAGCCGGTATCAGTACCGATTCCGGCATTCCCGATTACCGGGACCGGAACGGCGACTGGAAGCGCAAGCAACCGGTGCAGCATGCGGACTTTATGGCAAACCATAAGACACGGCAACGCTATTGGGGCCGTAGCCTGATCGGTTGGCCTGTGATTCAGCAGGCCCGGCCCAACCGGTCTCACCACGCGCTGGCCACCCTTGAGCAAGAAGGACTGGTTGAGCTGCTGGTCACCCAGAACGTGGATGGTTTACACCAGCGAGCCGGGTCACGGGCGGTCATCGACCTGCACGGGCAGGCGGGCGATGTTATCTGCATGGACTGCGACTACCGTTGCACCCGCGACGAAGTACACCGCCGCTCCGGCTCTCTGAACCCCGCATTTACGCAATTCACGGCGACCAGCGCACCGGATGGTGATGCGGATCTGGAGGTGGATTTCAGCGATTTTCGCGTACCCCACTGCCCCGAATGTGGCGGCATCCTCAAACCTGACGTCGTCTTCTTCGGCGATAACGTCCCCAAAACCCGTGTTCAGGACGCGCTCGATGCACTGCAACGAGCTGACGGCTTATTGGTTATCGGCTCATCGTTGATGGTGTACTCCGGCTTCCGTTTCTGCCGCCGGGCCCGGGAGTGGAACAAGCCAATGGCAGCCCTGACGCTGGGGAGAACCCGCGCCGACGACCTGTTGGATCTCAAGGTTGATGCCCCCATCGCACCCACCCTGAGCCATCTGATCGAGCAGCTTGGGTTCAGTGCCTCTGCGGCGATCAGCCAGCCTCTGCTCTCAACCGGTGCGCCGCCGCAACCATATTCCTGAGTGCCGGAATCACCTCGCTCCACTGTCGGGTTTTCAGGCCACAATCCGGATTGACCCAGAGCCGCTGCGCTGGAATGCGCTCGGCGGCCCGCTGCATCAGCGCATACACGGACGCTTCCGACGGCACATTGGGACTGTGAATATCGTACACACCGGGACCGATCTCATTGGGGTAGCTGAATGTTTCAAAGGCATCCAACAGCTCCATATCCGAGCGCGAAGTCTCGATGGTGATCACATCCGCATCCATCCGTGCAATCGCCGGCAGAATATCGTTGAACTCGGAGTAGCACATATGGGTATGGATCTGGGTGCTGTCCGCTACACCGTTGGCGCTGATCCGAAACGCTTCCACCGCCCAATCCAGGTAGCTCTGCCACTGACTTTTGCGTAACGGCAGCCCCTCGCGCAACGCCGCTTCATCGATCTGAATGATGTCGATGCCGGCCGCTTCCAGATCCTGCACCTCCTGACGAATCGCCAGCGCCAATTGATACGCGGTGGCTTCCAAAGGCTGATCATCGCGCACAAATGACCAGTTCAGGATCGTGACAGGGCCCGTGAGCATCCCCTTCATCGGCTTCTTGGTAAGAGACTGCGCGTATTGAGTCCACTCCACCGTCATCGCTTTGGGCCGACTGATGTCGCCAAATAGAATCGGGGGTTTAACGCAGCGCGAACCATAGGATTGAACCCAGCCGAAGCGGCTGAAAGTATAACCGTCCAACTGCTGGCCGAAATACTCCACCATATCGTTGCGCTCCGCCTCGCCGTGTACCAACACATCGAGCCCCAGCGCTTCCTGCTGTTCAATACACCGCTCGATCTCCTGCTTGATCGCCCCACGATAGGTACTCTCATCGATTTCCCCCTGCCGCACCGCCCGGCGCAACTGACGCAGTTGATCGGTCTGAGGAAAGGAGCCGATGGTGGTCGTCGGATAAAGCGGCAGACGCAGGCGTGCGTGCTGCAGTTTTGCGCGCTCTGCGTAGGGACTCTGCCGCTGACCCAGACTCGGTTCCATGGCAGCAACGGCAGCTCGAACTTGCGGATTACGAACCCGGGCAGACGCGCGACGGCTCTGCAACGCCACCTGGTTCTCCAGCAAAGCGTCAGCGACTGCGCTGCGCCCCTCACGCAAGGCGCGCTGAATCAGCTTCAGTTCATCCAGCTTCTGCTGAGCAAACGCCAGCCAACTCCGGATTTCAGCGTCCAGCTCCTGCTCCAGTGCCAGATCCACCGGCACATGCAACAATGAGCAGGAGGGCGCCAGCCATAGGCGCTCTCCCAGCTGTCTTGATACCGGTTCCAGCCAATCCAGTAACGCCTCAAGATCGGTGCGCCAGATATTACGACCATCCACAACGCCCAGTGAAATCACCTGATCGGGCCGGGCATGGTTAATCAGGACCTGTACCTCCTGAGGTGCTTTAACCGCATCAAGATGAATACCCGCTACCGGTAGTGAGCAGGCCAGGGCCAGATTGTCTTCCAGAGCGCCAAAATAGGTGGTCAGCAACAACTTGATGCCACTTGCCGATGCCAGTTGCTGATAAGCCTGGCGATACGCCTGCTGCCAGTCATTAGCCAGATCGGTCACCAATGCGGGCTCATCGATCTGAACCCACTCGACCCCCTCTGCGGCCAGTTCTGTCAGCAGCTCGCCGTAAACCTCCAGCAACTCCGGCAGCAACTGCAATGGCTGTGTCTCATCCTTGGATTTTCCCAACGACAGATAGGTCAGCGGCCCGAGCACCACGGCCTTCACCGGCTTATCCTCAGCGCCCAGCTCACGGACCTGTTGGACTAGCCGATCACTATTCAGCGAAAAGCGCGTACTACGATCAAACTCCGGTACGATGTAGTGATAGTTGGTATCGAACCATTTAGTCATCTCTCCTGCATGGACACACTGGCAGGCCGTATCACCGGCAGCACGGCCACGCGCGGCACGGAAATAACGCTCCAGCTCGCCACCTTCAGTCTGCAAAACACGTGTCGGCAGGTTACCCAGAGTGACGCTCATATCGAGCACCTGATCGTAAAGTGAGAAATCACCCACCTGAATCAGGTCCAGATCCTGCTGCCGCTCGCGGTTCAGGGTGCGCAGAGTCGCCGCTTTATCATTCAGCTGCGCCTCGTTCAAATCACCGCGCCAGTACGCTTCCAGCGCAAATTTCAGCTCACGCCGCGCCCCGATACGCGGAAATCCCAGGTTGTGTATCAGACTCATATGCCTCTCCCTAAATCAGTTCGGGAGTATGCTAGCGACTGCAATCAATAAAAAATAATGGCATTATTTTATACATCCATTATTCAAACTAATGATTTAAAGATGCTCGAACGCCATCACCTGATGATTCTGCGTGCGGTAAAACAGGAAGGCTCCCTGACCGCGGCTGCAACTCAACTCTGTCTGACGCAACCGGCGCTGACCCACGCCATGCGCAAGCTGGAACAACGTCTGGGCACAGCTATCTGGAATAAGGAGGGGCGCCAGCTAAGGCTGACCCAGGCGGGTGAGTATCTGCTGCAAACCGCCGAGCGCTTGCTGCCCCAGTTTGAACACGCCGAGGATGTGGTCCGTCAGTTTGCCGAAGGGCTGCGCGGAACACTGAGAGTTGGCATGGAGTGCCACCCCTGCTACCAGTGGCTGCTGAAAGTGGTGAGTCCGTATCTGAAACAGTGGCCCGACGTCGACGTGGACGTGCGCCAGAAATTTCAATTCGGCGGCATCGGTGCCCTGTTCGGTCACGAGATCGATCTGCTGGTCACCCCGGATCCACTGTTTAGAAGCGGGCTACATTTCGAGCCGGTTTTCGATTATGAGCAGGTGCTGGTCGTCGCCGATACACACAAGCTAGCAGCTCAGTCTCAGGTAGAGCCGGAGCAACTGGCGGGAGAGACATTGATCACCTACCCGGTGGAGCCCGAACGGCTGGATATCTTCAACCGCTTTCTGACGCCGGCCGGACAGTCCCCCCGGCGCCACAAACAGATCGAAACCACCGATATCATGCTGCAGATGGTCGCTGCAGGACGGGGTGTCGCCGCACTGCCCCGCTGGCTCGTCGTCGAGTATCAAAATCGATTGCCCATCCAGCCACTCCGCTTGGGTGGAAAAGGGGTCCACAAGCAGATCTTTTTAGGCAGCCGCGTGGCGGATAGCGACGTGGACTACCTGAATGCGTTTGTTAACCTGGCCCGCAACCCTGCCACGAATGACGGGTGCTAGGACGTTTGCCAGGGCGAGCCCTCACGGAAGCGTTCGATCAGAAAGTCGCACAGCACCTGCAAACGAGGTGAGCGCTGCCGAGTCTGCGGATAAACCAGCCAGACACCGCTGAACGGATAGCGATACTGCTCCAGCATGGAAACCAGCCCCCCTCGCGCCAATGCAGGCTCCACGTAATAATCCGGTAACTGAGCGATACCCAGTCCCTTAAGTACCGCATCAAGCAGCGCCGGGCCTGAATTGGAGCGCCAGTTACCACTCACTTTCAACTCGCGACGCTGGCCTTTTTCACTGAACAGCCACCAGGGGTTGGAACCCAACAGACAGTTATGACCGGCCAGCTCCGAAAGGGTATGGGGCATGGGGAAGCGCCGCAGGTACTCTTTACTGGCACAGAGATACTCCCGCCGATCACACAGACGGCGCGCCAGCAGCGATGAATCTCTCAGCCGCCCCATCCGTATTGCCAGATCATAGCCCTCCCCGATCAGGTCGGTCTGACGATTGGTCAGATGCAGGTCCAGCGACATTTTCGGGTAGCGCAGCAGAAAATCGTTCAGCAACGGCGCCAGAAAACGTTCCCCAAAGGTGGTCGCACAGGTCACACGCAGGTTCCCGGCCGGTTCAGCCTGATAGCTGGTGAGCGCTTCCTCGGCGGCATCAAACCCCTCCAGCAAATGATGGCAGTGTTGATAGTAATGTTCGCCGGCATCACTGAGCCGGAAGCGGCGCGTGGTGCGATAGAGCAGCGGTGTGTTCAACTCTGCTTCCAGCCGTGACACTAGTCGGCTGATGTGGGACGCGGACACATTCAGTTTTTGCGCGGCTGCGGAAAAGCTGCCCTGCTGGACCACTTCAACAAAAGCTTCAATCGCATCCCAGTTACGCACAGGCCACCTCCCGAAGAATTTGTGCCTGTATGCCATAATTATTGCTACTGAGCAAAAATACTTTCCTATTCGTGCTGTTATCACTTGTCTATCCAGCAACTAAACTGTCTGGGTTCAATTGATACTCAGTTACAGGAGCCCGTTATGAAATCTCGCGCTGCCGTCGCCTGGAAAGCAGGTGAACCGCTTACTATCGAAGAAGTTGATGTTCAGGGCCCGAAAGCGGGCGAAGTACTGGTCCGCATCGTCGCTACCGGTGTCTGCCATACGGACGCCTTCACCCTGTCCGGCGAAGATCCGGAAGGTATTTTCCCGTCGATCCTGGGCCATGAAGGCGCCGGTGTCGTTGAAGAAGTCGGCCCTGGCGTTACCACGTTGAAGCCGGGCGACCATGTTATTCCTCTGTACACTGCAGAGTGCGGCAAGTGTAAGTTCTGTCTCTCCGGCAAAACCAACCTGTGTCAGGCGGTCCGCGCGACTCAGGGTCAGGGCCTGATGCCCGATGGCACCAGCCGCTTCTCTCTGAACGGCGAGACCATCTATCACTACATGGGTACCTCCACGTTCTCCGAGTACACCGTTGTTCCGGAGATCTCGCTGGCGAAGATCCACGTTGATGCACCGCTGGAAAAGGTCTGCCTGCTGGGCTGCGGTATCACCACCGGTATCGGTGCGGTACTGAACACCGCCAAGGTTGAGCCGGGTTCTACCGTCGCGATCTTTGGCCTCGGTGGTATCGGTCTCTCCTGCATCCAGGGTGCTCGCATGGCCGGTGCCGAGCGGATCATCGCCATCGATATCAACGAAGATAAGTTCGAGATGGCCAAGCAGTTCGGCGCCACTGACTGCGTCAACCCGAAGGATTACTCCGACCCGATCCAGCAGGTGATCGTCGACATGACCGACGGCGGTGTGGATTACTCGTTCGAGTGTATCGGTAACGTGCAGGTGATGCGTTCCGCACTGGAGTGCTGCCACAAGGGCTGGGGCGAGTCTGTCATCATCGGTGTTGCCGGTGCCGGTCAGGAGATCTCCACCCGTCCGTTCCAGCTGGTTACCGGTCGCGTCTGGAAAGGCTCCGCCTTCGGTGGCGTCAAGGGCCGCAGCCAGCTGCCGGGCTACGTTGAGGATTACATGAACGGCAAGATCGAGATCGATCCGTTCATCACCCACACCATGGGACTTGAGGATATCAACAAGGCGTTCGATCTGATGCACGAAGGCAAGAGCATCCGTTCCGTGATCCTGTTTGATCAGTGATTTCGTGTCGCTGCATCGGGCATCTGCACACCGACACGCCGTGAATCCATCCATGGAGGCTCTGCAGCGCCATCCCTGGCGCTGAAGGTCGGCTTAGCAGATACCCGATACGTTCTGATATGCCGCAGTACATCCAAGATGGGGAGGCACCCAAGGATGCAGGCGCAGAGGGGTCACTGTTGACCGACCGTTGGCGCCATGGATGGCGGGAGGCCGCCCCGCGCCATCGAGCCCCCAGGGACGGGTTTACGGCGTGTCGGGCTGCAGTGACCGCTCCAAAGCATCTCCCACCCCGGTGCCGCCCATAGACTCAAGGAGACCCTCATGTCCGATACAACCCCCGAGCTAATCGCCAGCAACAAATGCTTTGACGGTTGGCTCAAGCGCTACAAGCATCAGTCATCCAGTACCGGTACTGAGATGATTTTTGCGATCTATCTTCCACCACAGGCTCAGAGCCAATCGGTACCCGTGCTCTACTGGCTCTCAGGCCTCACCTGCACCGATGAAAACTTCATGCAGAAAGCGGGTGCCCAGCGCCTGGCGTCTGAGCTGGGTATTGCGATCGTCTGCCCGGATACCAGCCCGCGTGGCACCGATCATCCGGGAGAGCATGACAGCTACGATTTCGGCTCGGCAGCCGGCTTCTATGTGAATGCGACCGAAGCCCCCTGGTCAGAAAACTACCGCATGTACGATTACGTGGTGGATGAGCTGCCTGCGCTGATCGAGGAGCACTTCCCGGTCACCGACAAGCGTTCCATCAGCGGCCACTCCATGGGTGGTCATGGCGCTCTTATCTGTGCATTGAAAAACCCGGGCCGCTACCAGTCAGTTTCTGCCTTTGCACCGATCAGCAACCCGATCAACTGCCCCTGGGGTGAAAAAGCGTTGGCGGGCTATCTGGGTAACGACCGGGAAAGCTGGAAGGCCTGGGACAGTTGCGAACTGATCGCCTCGGCCAGCGAGCGCTTGCCGCTGCTGGTGGATCAGGGCGAGGCGGATGATTTCCTGGCTGAGCAGCTCAAACCGGAAGCACTAAAGCAGGCCTGTGAGGAAAACGGTCATCCACTGGAGCTGCGCCTGCAGCCGGGCTATGATCACAGCTACTTCTTTATTGCCAGCTTTATCGATGACCACCTGCGTCATCATGCCAAGGCGCTCGGCGCTTAAGCGCGCTCAGTCGTCCTCGGTGCGGGGCGTCCAGTGAATTGTGACTTCGCGGACGCCCCAGTCCAGCGCCGCCTGCACATCGTTCCCCATGTAGATATCGATCTTCTGCTTCCAGCGCTTGTGCATCTTGTCCATCACCATATAGCGCCCCTCCAAGCCTTCGATCCGAATCATCGTCCCGTAGGTCAGGCCCTTTCTGAGCAGATCCCGTGACACCGCCACCGCTTTCATTCCGGGACTGAGACGGTCGCCCCAGGCTGCCGTATTGGGGTGTTCGTTGGTCTGGTCCGGTACCGAATTGTAGGCGGACGCCATCACGGTCAGCTCCAGCGACTCCGCTTCTCCGCTACATCCGCTCAACAACAGCAGTAAAGCTGCTGCCGGTAGAAATCGTCCTGACCGACGCATACCGCCAACCTGTTCAAATCGATAACTGTGAAATGGGCTTTGGAGTCTACACTGGGTGTAACAAACGGGAAATCTTTTGCGTGACTCGCTCCCCGTTTCGGTTTATATAAAGCCACCCCATCCGGAGTCCCGCCATGAACAGTTTAGCCTCTCCCAGCCACGAGCTGGTTTTCGACCATATCGCCGATGCCTTGGTGGATAAAGGCTACCTGATCCTGAACGATGGCCTACCAGAGGCTTTGACGTCCGCACTCTTTCAGCGCATCAATCATCTCAACGATGAAGACTTTCGCCGTGCCGGTGTGGGCCGGGAACAGGATCAGCATCTGAACAGCCGTATCCGACAGGATCAGATCCGCTGGCTGGAGCACAGTGATGTGAGTGAATCCGCCTATCTGCACTGGATGGACAGCCTGCGTGAAGGGATCAACCGACGCCTGTTCATGGGCCTTTTTGATTACGAGTGCCATTTCGCCCATTATGCGCCAGGCGCCTTCTACAAGCGTCATCTGGATGCATTTCGCGGCCAGACCAACCGGGTACTGACCACGGTGTTTTATCTCAACCCTCAGTGGCAGCAATCCGACGGTGGCGAGTTGGTGATCTACCCGGAAGCCGGGGATCACCCGATCGAGCGAGTGGCGCCCGCTGCCGGTACCCTTGTTGTGTTTCTCAGCGACCGCTTCCCCCACGAAGTCTTACCGGCAAAAGCGGACCGTTTCAGCATCGCCGGCTGGTTCCGCGTCAACGCCAGCATTGGCAATCAGATCGACCCGCCGCGCTAAACACCCGTGGCTGCGCGGCCCGCCTGCCAGCCATTACTGACGGAACGATCCCCTGTATACTGGCCGTCTTGATAACATCGATTAAATAACCGGACCTGCCGTGACCGATACCCGCTTCGACTCTCTCAACCTGCCTGCCGGCCAGATCGCCAATCTCAACGCCATGGGCTACCAGGCGATGACGCCCATCCAGCAGCTCAGCCTTCCCGTGGTGCTGGCAGGCAAGGACCTGATCGCCCAGGCCAAGACCGGCAGCGGTAAGACCGCAGCCTTTGGTATCGGATTACTGGAACACCTCAAGCCCCGTCTATTTGCCGTTCAGGGGCTGGTACTTTGCCCCACTCGCGAGCTGGCAACCCAGGTGGCCAAGGAGCTGCGCCGGCTGGCCCGCTACCTGGATAATATCAAGGTGGTCACGCTGTGCGGTGGCACCCCCATCGGACCACAGATCGGTTCGCTGGAGCACGGTGCCCATATCGTTGTAGGTACGCCGGGTAGGATTAAGGATCACCTGCGCAAGGGCACACTGACGCTGGAGAAGGTCAGCTCGCTGGTGCTGGATGAAGCGGACCGAATGCTGGACATGGGCTTTGCCGAGGATATCGGTACCATCATCGACGCCACGCCCGCCTCACGCCAGACCCTGCTGTTCTCCGCGACCTACCCGCAGGATATTGAGCAGCTCTCCCAGCGTTACCAGCAAAATCCAGAGCGGGTAACCGCACCGGAGCAGCATACGGAAAGTGCTATCACTCAAACCGCCTACCTGTGCGATGAGCCCTATAAGGCCGACACGCTGATCGCTCTGCTGCAAACCCTGGAACCCGAAGCCGCAGTGCTGTTCTGCAACACCAAAGCGCGCTGCAATGAATACGCCGCCGCCCTGAAAGAGGCGGGCTTTCAGGTGGGTGTACTGCATGGCGATATGGAGCAACGCGACCGGGATCAACGCATCACCCTGTTCGGCAACGGCAGCCTGCGGCTGTTGATCGCTACCGATGTAGCCGCCCGCGGCCTGGATATCGACTCGGTGGATCTGGTCGTAAACATCGACCTGCCAAGGGAGCCGGCCGTGTATACCCACCGTATCGGACGGACTGGCCGTGCCGGACGTAGCGGCAGCGCCATCAGTTTGGTGGGGCCGAAAGAGACGATCAAACTGGAGCGCATCAGTGCCGGTCAAAACGCCGAGATCACCCGTATCGACAAGCTGCCGACACCCAATCATGATTATCGACCGCCCCGCGCGCCCATGCGCACGCTGGCGATTGCCGGTGGCCGTAAAAACAAACTGCGCCCCGGCGATATCGTCGGCACATTGACTGCTGGCGGCAAACTCAGCGGTGATGATATTGGCGATATAGAAGTCGGAGACTTCACCACCTACGTGGCGGTTAAACGGGAGTGCTCGGAAGCTGCCCTGGAGCAGATTAAGTCCCGCACCATCAAGGGTAAGAACTTCCGCGTGCGTAAACTGTAAAGGAACACCCACGAAGCTTCGTTTCGCCACAATCCTCTGCACCTAAAAGGGTACTGCATGCTACAGAGCGCCGGGTTTCCGGCCTCGGGTCAACCTTTGTCTAAACTGCACTCACTTTACACTTCAAACGGCCGTTCCAATCTGATAAAAGATTGCCTTCTTATATTGCAATGGAGGCAATACACATGCGTACTCTTGCTCTACGCCGCTCACTCGGGCGAGCTGCAACTCTTTCGTTACTATCCCTTGTACTCACCGCCTGTGTGACCGGAAACCGCGCGACCCAGGATGTCACTACTGCAGAGCGCACTAAAGGCGGCCTTTTCGGCATGAGCGAATACGCAGACATGGAGGTTAACAAACCAAAAGCTTTCGCAGGAAAAAGCAAGCTGATAATCGGTTCGTTCAAGGTTGGATTTGTCGATAGTAAGCGGGCTGAAGCGAAAGCCGGAGGCGGCATTATGGGTAGTGCATACGGCGGGAAATCAGTCGCGCGCCTTAAGCTAGAGGGTGTTGATGACCAACACAAACAGGCATTAACAGAAGTAGCGTATAACTCCTTTACACAGCGCTTACAAAAGGCCGGTTACGAAATTGTCGAGCTTGGCGTACTTCAGGGATACAAAGGTTATGAAAAAGTTAAGCTGTTTGACTTCCCGCTAGAATCGGATAACTCGGGCCTACTCTCCGACTACGGTGTGACCTACTACCACACCCCCGCTGTTTTTGGGAAAACACATGTCTACATGGGCGAGATACCGGGTGAAAGTGGGGGTTTTGGCTTTTCCAGCCCGAATGCCGTGACGGCCGAGTTCGCGAAAGCCACCGGTATCCCGGTTATCAACGTCAGCTACGTCCTCGATTTTGCGAACACGGGTTCCTACGGCGACTTTTTCACCAGCACAAGCTCTGTGAGCGTCGGACAAGGCATGACCCTGGTCCCGGGCGCCAATCTGGGGATCATTAGCGGCTGGGGAGGTAGCTTCAGCGACGAAGTGGGATCACTACGTACGGGGCAGCCACTCACTTCCGATATTAAATTCGCGGCGGTTGAGGACAGCACCACAGACACTCATAAAACGGTACAGACAGTCACCAATGTCGTGGGACTTCTCGGCGGGATAGGGAGCAACATTACCCGAGACTATATCGTTCGGGCAGACCCGGAAAGATTCGAAGCCGCTGCAATCGATGTAATCGAGCAAATTAACGAAGCTTTTGTTCTGAAAATGGCCGAGCTCCGCTAATTCCAAATTCTACAACCGAGACGCTGGGCTGCCAAAATCAAAGCAGCTCCAGCGGCGCTTCTCTCAGTTTGGCAAACTGCTCACGCAACTGCAGCAGGTGCTCGCCCCAGTAGCGTTCGGTGTTAAACCAGGGGAAGTTATGCGGAAAGGCCGGGTCTTCCCAGCGACGGCCCAGCCAGGCGCTGTAATGCAGCATCCGCAGGGTCCGAAGGGCTTCCAGCAGGTGTAACTCGCGCGGGTCGAAGTCGGCGAATTCATTATAGCCTTCCACCACTTCGGCTAACTGCAACTGCTGTTCCTGACGGTCGTCCCCGGTAAGCAGCATCCACAAATCCTGAATCGCCGGTGCCATACGCGCATCGTCAAAATCGACAAAGTTGGGGGTATTGTCCCGCCACAGGATATTTCCGCCGTGGCAGTCACCGTGGGCGCGAATCATGCGCAGGGAACCGGCCCGGTCAAAGGCTGAGCCGATCTCGTGAATCAGGTCATCGGCCAGGCTGATATAGGCCTCGCGCAGACTGGCGGGAATAAATCGGTCGGTAATCAGGCAAATACTGTCGATGCCATAGCTCTGGATGCTCAGTTCCGGCCGATGGATAAACGGCTTAACCGCCCCCACCAGATGGATGCGGCCAAGGGTCTGCCCCAGCCGGTAAAGGTGATCCGGATCACCCAGCTCCGGCGCCCGCCCTCCGCGACGTTCGTAGAGGGAGAACCGGTAGTCTTCAAACCGGAACAGGCTCTCGCCCGCCTCATTACGCAACGGCGGCACCACCGGCAGCTCCTGCTCCACCATCTCGAAGCAGAACTGATGCTCCTCAAGGATCTGCTCATCGCTCCAGCGTCCGGGGCGATAGAACTTGGCGATCAACGGTGTACTCTCCTCGATTCCCACCTGATACACGCGGTTCTCGTAGCTATTCAGCGCGAGTATTCGGCCATCGCTGAGATAACCCAATGACTCTACCGAATCGATCACGGTATCCGGTTTCAGCTGGTAGAAGGGTTGTGCCGGGTTATCTGTCATAGTGCACCGTTGTAAAGTCTGAAGCGGCCATTGTAGCGGTCTACCCCGGGCTTAGAAAACGTATCCCGGCGCTCGATCAACACGTAGAATGCGGGGATGAGCATACTATTTGAAGAGATCGACTCTCAGCCTTCGCCCATCGGCACCATCTCCCTGAGACGGCGGCGCATCCCTATCATGGGTGACCGGGACATCTATGAAGTAAAACTTGGCGACGAGTTTTTGATGTCCAGCTACTTTGTCGATGGCGAAATCGCGCTGGCTGACTGCGGGCTGCGCCCAGTGACTGGTGACAACCTCTCGGTGGTCGTGGGTGGGCTGGGCCTGGGATACACCGCCGAAGCGGTCCTCAACCATGACAATGTCGGTGAGCTGATGGTGGTGGAGTACCTGCCTCCGGTCATTGGATGGCATCAGCAGGAGAAAACGCCGCTGGGAGCCACCCTTAACGCCGACCCGCGCTGCCGCTACGTGCAAGGTGATTTCTTTGCGCTGAGCGCCAGCCCTGAGGGGTTCGACCCCGACCAGCCCGGCCGCAAGCTTGATGCCATCCTGCTGGATATCGACCACTCTCCCCGGGCGTTACTGAACGATGCCAGCAAACCCTTCTACAGTGAACAAGGGTTGGCCCAGCTGGCAACCCACCTGGTGCCGGGTGGGGTGTTTGGATTCTGGTCCAATGAGCCGCCCGAAGCGCCGTTCACCGAGTTGCTGCGTCAGGTCTTTGCCGAGGTGGAGGTCCATGAAGTGGATTTTCATAACCCCTTTCAGGATCGCATGGCGACCAATACCGTCTATGTCGGAATTAAATAGGATACCCGTCACGCAGGAGCGCTATGAAGACGCCTAAACGCCTGTTGCCACTACTGGAAGATGGACTGATCGACGAAGTTCTGCGGCCACTGATGAGCGGCAAGGAGGCATCGGTTTACGTGGTACGCTGCGGCGACGAGGTGCGCTGCGCCAAAGTCTACAAGGAAGCCCAGAAACGGGGCTTCAAAAAGGCGGCGCTCTATCAGGAGGGACGAAAAGTCCGTAACTCCCGCCGCGCCCGCGCCATGGAAAAAGGCTCTCGCTTTGGCCGTAACCAGACCGAGGAGACCTGGCAAAACGCCGAAGTGGACGCCCTATACAAACTGGCGGCACAGGGTGTCCGGGTGCCTGAGCCCTATGGGTGCTTCGATGGTGTCCTGCTGATGGAGCTGGTCACTGATGATGAGGGTGACGTAGCTCCACGCCTGAACGATGTGGCCATGTCTGCCGAGCAGGCGCGCGAAGATCACCTGCTGGTGATGGAATACGTCAAACGGATGCTCTGTGCCGGCCTGGTCCACGGCGACCTGTCCGAGTTCAACGTATTGGTGGATGACTATGGCCCGGTGATCATCGATCTTCCCCAAGCCGTCGATGCCGCAGCCAACAACAACGCCCGCTCTATGCTGGAGCGGGATGTGAATAACATGACTCGCTACTACGCCCAGTTCGCCGAAGAGCTGCTGGAAACCCGTTACGCAGCGGAGATGTGGAAACTGTTTGAAGCCGGCGAGCTGACCCTGGACTCGGAGCTCACCGGACTGGTGGAAGAGGACCTGCACACGGCGGATGTGGACTCGGTGATGGCGGAGATTCAGCAGATATTGCGGGATGAGGAGAAACGTCGCGAGCGCCTGAAAGCGGACGGCGAAGACGACGAGCACTAAAGCACGCAGGTACCCGTCTACCGGGGGTTTCGGTATTCGCCATACATCGCATTGACCCATTTGAAGAAGGGCCGCTCCCTATGTGCTTCGCGCAGCTCACGCACCGGCCCCGGGAATACCGAGTCGATCTCTCTATTTGATCGCCCGGGTGCGCAATAGGGTGAAAGCAGGGCACAGGCGGCCAGGTCTGCCCGTGAAAACTGGTCGCCAACTAAAAATCGCTTCCCGGCCAATACCTCATCCAACCGGTCCAAGGCGGTTTCAAACCGTTCCTTGGCTGCGGCAGCTGTCTCGGCATTAATTCCCATAAAATCGATCATTTTCGCCCGCACCTTGGGGTAGATAACCGCAAACAACGGTCTGCCATACCAGGGCGCACCATCAAGCAGGAAGTTCAGGGCACACTTTCGATCAGGCAGGGCATAGTAGTAAAACCATAGCCTGAGCGTGGAGCCTATCTCTTCATCAACAAACCTCTCCCAGGCCCGTGCTTCTTCAGCCAGCGCAGGATCGCCCGGCGTCAGCGGATACTCGGGGTATTGCTCATCCAGGTAGTTAAGGATTTGGGCTGAGCCCTGCACAATCTGTCCGTTATCAACGATGATCGGCACGCTGCTTTGGGGTGCCAGCTTGCCGGTAACCTTCAGATGCAGGCCAGGTAACAGATTCCGGACGGAGAACGGCAATCCTTTGTAGTCGAGATTCCATCGGGTCTTTTCGCAAAAATGCGAAAACTTAAACTGATAAAGCGTGATCATTCCCACAATTCCCCAAAACGGTCCCGGTGGCATAGATACAACCGCAGATCGAACTCCAGCTGGTGGTAATCCGGCTCCATGTGGCAGCAGAGTTTATAGAATGCCTTACCATGCTCTTTCTCGCGCAGATGCGCCAGTTCATGAACCAGAATCATCCGCAGCAGAGGTTCCGGCACCCGCCGAAACAGCGAAGAAACCCGGATCTCGTTCTTGGCCTTGAGCTTTTTACCCTGCACCCGCGACACATAGGTATGCAGGCCCAGCGCATTGTTGATCACATGGATCTTGTCATCGTACACCACCTTGCTGATCGGTGATGAACTGCGCATGTACTGATTCTTGATCCCCTGAGCATACTCATACAGCGCTTTCTCCGACCCCAGCTCATGAGCCTGTGGATATTTCCTCAACAGCCAGGCGCCGGCTTTGTTGGCATCGAGCAGGGTCCGGGCCTGCTGCTGGACTTCGGGGCTGTAGCAGCTGAGGTAGTTGAGTTGCTTAGAGTTGTTCATAGACGCCGAAACAGTCCACCTCTCGTGAAAACAGTCAATGGGGTTCTACCGGGCCTGCAGACTCTCCCTCAGCCTCTGGTTCATCACGACGTGAGCGCTCGGATAACACCATAAACCCATAGGTTACCCCAAGGGCTAGTACTACGGCGGCCAGTGACAGAACCTCAAGCGCATCCAACTTATCAAAGTCCAACACAATGACCTTTCGGGCAACCGCCATCAGCGCCGTGGCGAGAACCAGCTTGACCGGAATCTCGGCGCTACTGAGGTAGATTCGGATGTTCACAAAAATCTCGATGGCCACCAGTACGGCGAGAAACGCGGCAAAACTCTCGAAAATGTCGCTGATATTGAGAAGAAAGACGGGCGGAGCGGTCAGTCGCTGGTAAAGCACGTAGACCACGTCACCGATGCCGAAAAAGATCACGATCACCATCAGGATGGCCAGCAGCTTAACGGCAAAGCGAATCGCGTAATGACTCCAGCGAATGATCGGATCGGGTTCGTTTAACGGCAGTTCAATGTGTGAATCCCGCTTCATACCAGTTACCCCCAAGTCCTAACGTAAGTCGAAACACCTTCAATCACGTGGTCCGCTGCTACCGCAGCAATCAGAAAACCCATGGTCCGGCTGGCAATGCTCGCCCCGGCACGTCCAATAACGCGTTGGATCACCGGCGCTAAAAGAAGCAACAGCAACGTGCAAAGTAACACGGTTACAAGCAATAAGATCGATACTACCTGCTCTTCCAATGAGTGCCGATGGCTGTCGGTCATCAGAATGGTCGCCAGGATGGCCCCGGGAGAGGCAATAGAGGGGATTGCCAGAGGATAGACAGCGAGATCTTCATTTTTACCGATCTGATCAATCTCGTCATCCGGCTTGCTAGACCCAAAAATCATCGTCAGCGCGAAAATAAACAGAATAAGGCCACCGGCCACCTGAAACGATGCCAGGGGAAGATCCATCGCCTGCAAAAGCGCTTCACCGGCGATACCGAAAAACAGCAATACACCGGACGCGACAAGCGTGGCCTTTAACGCGAGCCTGCGTTGTTCCTTGAGAGACAGTCCTGCAGCAACCGCAAGAAAAACCGGCACCGTGCCGATCGGGTCCACCACCGCCCACAGCAACACAAACTCATTCAACAACGCTACAAAATCCATATGTTGGTCCAGTCAGTGCTGACTATGCGCCACAGCAGCGGTGGTTCAGTGCGAGATTCTTTATCGCATCGTTTCTCTGTCGATGTTGTGAGTTACGAAGTTCCTCGTTATTTGGTTGTACCCGGCCGCTTAAAGTTCCAGAACTGACTGCTTAATCGGCCGTCAGCTTGGCTCTCACGCTCTGAACCTTGTCCTCGATACTCTGCTCCCTGTCAGTCCGGGTGCCAAGGCGCATGGAGGAGCTGATACGCGGCGCGCCCATCTCATGAACCACCTCATGGCAACGTTTCACCGCAGCCATCACATCATCCCAGTCACCCTCGATATTGGTGCCATAGGCATGCATCTGATGCTCAAGGCCGGTTTCCTCAAGCACACGCTGACAGGCAGTGACGTACTCGGAAACCGAAACGCCAACGCCCAGTGGAATCACACAGAGATCGATCATTACTTTCATAGAGCACCTGTTGGATCTATTGGGATCGTTTAAAGGACTGAGGGTATTTTAGATGCCATACTCACGCTCTACTTTCGCCACTCTTACCCGAAAATCTGAGTACCAGGTTTCATGGCCAATCCGTTGGGCCTCGCGGTGCTCGCTGTGCTTCTTCCAGTTAGCAATATCCTCCAGGCTCTCCCAATATGAGACGGTGATACCCAAGCCCTCCCGCGCAGACTCTACGCCCAAAAAACCGGGCTGGGATGCGGCCAGCGCTACCATACGCTCCGCTATCTCCCTATAACCATTGTCCCCTTCGGTTCGATGGCTGCTGAAGATAACCGCGTAATAGGGCGGTTCCGGGGTTTTCGCTATCTCTGACATGGGACCTCTCCATATTGGACGCAGTCTCAAAAACTACCTATGTTGGCTAAGAGCACTGCCGCACCACAACCTCTACGTTAAACCCTTCGGATTCGGCAGGTGGTTCAAAGTAAGCAGTTACCATCCGAAACACCTCCTCCGTATCGAACTGTGCTCGTTCTGGCTGATCCTTCTGGCGTTGCCTTAACTGCTGTAAACAGGTTTCGTCATCCAGCGCCAGATAGTAGAGCTGGTGAGGGATGCCGCGCTCAGCGTATATTTCCTTGAACCAGGTCCTTTGTTTCCGGGTATTTCCAGGGAAGTCCAGAACCACGTTGGTACCCGCTACGAGCATCTGCTCAACATGTTTTTTGAGTACCGGCTTCAGACGGGACGAGTATCTGAGGTAATCATTGAAATTATTGATCTCTCCGGGAAAAAGCGAGGCTAACCATTCATCCTCTGAAATAAGCACAGCTCCACGTTCTCGGGCTATTTGGGACGCCAAGGTGCTTTTACCCGCTCCCATCTTGCCACAGAAAACCACCAACGTTCCGTAAGCGCTCATTGCTTACTCCTTATGCATAACACTTCATCGGGAAAGCCAAAAGAGGGTTTTCCGTGACCCAGCAACTCAGGGGTGACCATTTTGATCTTTTATAAATCAGTCACTTTGGTGCTCATCAGCGCAGTGTTGCCAGAGAAACCAAACTTCTCGTACAACCCTTGAGCATCCCGGGTTTGCAGCACCATCTGGGTTCCCTTTATAACCGGATGCATAACCAGGCTTTCCATCATCCACTGCCCCAACCCGCTGCCCCTATACTCGGGTGCAACGACAATATCGGCAACCCAGGTAAACGTAGCCCCATCGGTGACGGCCCGCCCAAAGCCAATCTGTGTGGAGCCATGGAAAAGACTAAAACAGAGAGAGCCTGCCACCATACGCTCTACAATCTCTGGTGACCGACGCCCGGCCCAATAGGTTTGGGCAAGCAAAGCATGGACGACATCCAGCTGGACCCGGGATCTGTCGTCAGTAATTAAATAATCGCCTTTGCGCCACTCCATCGACCATTACTCACTGATTTATAAAGCTTTTAAAAATTCAAAGCCTCATGGGAGGCATCATCCTACGCATGTAAAAACTCATTTCTTGGTGCTTAATACACACCTGACTGGCATTACAGGCGGGGCAGGGGTAGGCGAATCGTGCCCCGGCTACAGCTCGATCTCACCACGAATCACTTCAACGGTTTGGCCGCCAACCCAGATTTCACCGGCGTCTTGGCGCAGATAAGCCCGGCCGGCGCGTTGCAGAATAGTGCCCTGAGCCGCGGTATAGGGAGCTTCGATCAGGCCGTCTTTAATCAACCACTGGGCGAGGCTCGCATTGAGGCTGCCGGTGACCGGGTCCTCGTAGCCTCCCTCACCGATAAAAGAGCGGACTTCAATGTCTGCTTCCTGACCCGGAGGATAACGTCCGACAACACCCAGGTTGAGCGGCGCAAGGGTGGCCCAGTCCGGCTTGAGCGCCAAAACCCGTTGTGCAGACTCCAGCATCACTGCGCACCAGCCCGGGCCATTGTCCACCCACTGGTGGCCCACTATATCCGCCGGGGATAAGTTGAAGGCCGCCATTACTTTGCTGAGCACATCGTCTTCCAGTGGACCGGAGCGGATCAACGGGGGTGCCGCAAACTCCAGAGAGGTACCTTCTCGTTTTACATGGACAAGGCCCACGCCGCACTGCTGTACAACCAGGTTTGGGTCCCTGGGCATCCCACCGGCGGCTAACCAGGCGTAACAGGTGCCTAAGGTGGGGTGGCCGGCAAAAGGCAGCTCACAGGCCGGCGAGAAGATTCGCACCCGGTAATCGGCTTTTGGGTCTTCCGGTTTTAGCAGAAAGGTGGTTTCCGACAGGTTTGTCCAGCGCGCAATGGCATGCATCTTCTCATCAGAGAGGCCGTCCGCATCGTGAACAACAGCCAGCGGGTTACCGGAAAGAGGGTCGGCGGAGAACACATTCACTTGCGAGTATTTGAAACAGGCCATGATGAATCATCCTTTCCATACCGGGTGCTGCGCTCTATTGCAGCCCCGGTGTCCTATATTGATAAGATTATGAATCAGGCCCGCAGCATCCGGAGCCTTGCTGGATGGGCGGGCAGGGTACGGTGCCATAAGAGCAGAAGACGCAGCAGTCGCCCTGTTTGGGCTTGAGCAAAGACTGGCAGGATTCACACTCATAGAAATACTGGCAGGCGTCCGTCGGCATGGTCTCCGTTTTCTGATGACCACAGTGCGGACATGTGAGTGTGGATTCCAATACAAGACCAACCATCACCCTGCTCTCCTGAAATAGCGCGTTCAGTAAAAGGGATTGAACACCGTAGGCTGCCAGCGCAACCGCACAGGGATAACATTAGGAGATCATCATCCTCAATGCCAGAGCCACTTTTACGTTGAGTCCGATTGCTGGCCGTTGCCCAGCATATAGGCTCGAAGCTGCCTTTCCTCGCGCATGATATAGAGTATGAAAACCCGCTCCTCATCTTCACGATAAAAAATACGACAGGGAGGTACTACAACCTCTCTATATACGGAATTGGGGAGCTCAGGAGGTATCCGCCCCGATTGCGGGAATGCACTCAAACGATCAGTTTTACCAAAGATGGTCTGGACTAGATGACTCGCAGCGGCGGGATTATCCAGAGCAACATATTCCGCAATGGCTTCCAGTTGTTGCAGAGCCGGCTCAGTCCAGATTACTTCAGCCACTTACTCATTTTCTCCCGGGCCTCGCTCTGGCTATACGTTCTTTCATCGAGTACAGCCCGTTCTCCCCGCGAGAGCCCCTCAAGTACTTCGAGCCGACGCTGCATAAATTCGTAATCCTGCACATCTACAAGATAAGCCGATGGCTGGCCATGCTCTGTGATCAGTACCGGCTCTTTGGTCAGATGCAGATCCGCCAGGATTTTTGTGGCCTGACGCTTGAGGTTGGTAACAAGCTCAACTTTCATGGGTTCATCCTGATCTCGGGTTGATAGTGACACTATAGTATCACTCTTTAAACTGAACAATCAGGGCGGCTTGGGTAACGCTGGCTCTGAAAAGAGTCGGCGTGATAAGGAATCAGTACCGGGAACCGCGGTAGTGCAGGTTTCGCCTGCTGGCGAGTTAAGGTACTTGTACGGACAAGTACCTTAACGATCCGAAACCGCCCCTGCAGCTTGGCCCGCTATACGGGCTTCCCTGTGCTTCTCGTCTGAAAGAGCGGGACGGGAAACTCACCGCTTCGCGGCTCAAACAACCCGTCCCTTATCTCTCTTTCAGCCTGCGATGCTCGGCTGCACTGAAGGGGGAGTAATGCTGCAATCAGTTGCCTTTGAGCCAGCAAAACGCCAACTCATTTTTACTCTGACTTCGCCTGATGTCTTCGCTTCTCAGTCCGCTCAATACGGCCCTCTTTCATCAGCAGTCCGAGAAGGCTGTAGGTTAAATAGTCCTTTGAGCCGCCCCCATAATCGGACTGAAGTCCGAGATATTTAGCAGCATCTGAGTTTTTAATCCCTTCAGGATTTGCTTTGGCCAATTCCATGACTGCGCTTTTCAGTATACCAAGCCCCATCTGAGCTTTTTCGTAGCAGCCTTCCGGAATATTTATCCTGGCCTTTTCCGATATATTCTCAGGATTTGGTTGGACCCTATTGGTTAACAGCCCACCCCTAGAACGAATGCCGAATGCGGCAATCAACTCAGCTTCAATTTTGAGTGCCTGCTCTTCAGTGAGATTATCGGTGATTACTGTATGCAGAACCGAACGGCCAGAATCATGTATAGCTTTGATAACTCGCCCTTTATCGCTCTCATCCTCCACTGTCTGATGTTCCCAAGCGCGATTGCCAGTGCCCTTGCCAATATAAAAGGTTTTTGCAGGTCGCTCTCTAGGGTCTTTCAACGCATAAACATAAAATGGATTCTGAGCCATATATCTTCCTAGATTTAACAACCCTAATAGCGCGCATGCGCAGACTTATCCTTAATCTCCTCATAGTGAACCAAAACGCCCATACCTTGCCAGAGCCAAACCACTACGGCGGATTGGTAGACAAGGCCAGATAAAAAGTTGAGCTCTCGAGATGGACAATGCAACCAGCTAGGGGCACGACACGTACTACCCCTTCAGCGCAGCCGAGCATCGCAGGCTGAAAGAGAGACAAGGGACAGGTTGTTTGAGTGACGAAGGAGCGAGTTTCCTGTCCCGCTCTTTCAGGCGAGAAGCACAGGGGAATCGGCACAGCCGATCAAGCTGCGGGGCGGTTTGGGATTGTTAAGGGACTTGTCCGCACAAGTCCCTTAACTCGCCTTCAGGCGAAATCTGAACCCTCTACGGGCACAGCGGCTCAGAAGCTATTAGCCCAAAATGCTAAAGCTGGCATCCTCAGCAGACCCCAGACCTTTCCAACATCGCATGCAACAACACATTGCACCCGACCTCCAGATGCTCGGGCTCTGCGTTCTCGATCTCATTGTGGCTGATACCGTCTTCACAGGGCACGAAGATCATGCCGGAGGGGCAGACTTCCGCCATGAAGATGGCATCGTGGCCGGCGCCGCTGACGATATCCATATGCGGTACACCCAGGCGCTCCGCACCGGTGCGAACGGCGTTGACGCAGTCGTCATGGAAATAGAGGGCCGGGAAGTTGGCGGTGGGTTTGAGTTCAAGCTCCAGGCCATTCTCGGTTTTCAGCTTCTCCAGCACCTTGTCCAGTTCGCTGATCATATGCGCCAGCTGATCCTCTTCCAGGTGGCGGAAGTCGATGCTGACCAGCACCTCACCGGGGATCACGTTGCGTGAGCCGGGGTAGGCTTCGATATGGCCACAGGTACCGCAGGCATATGGCTGGTGCTCCAGGGCGATACGGTTGACCGCCTGAATCACCTCGGCCGCACCCAGCAGGGCGTCCTTACGCAGGTGCATCGGGGTGGGGCCGGCGTGGGACTCTACGCCCTTCAATGTCAGATCGAACCATTTCTGGCCCAGGCATCCGATAACCACACCGACGGTTTTCTCTTCGTTCTCCAGAATCGGACCCTGTTCGATATGTGCTTCGAAGTACGCACCCACCTTATGGCCCGGCACCTGTTGCTCTCCCAAATAGCCGATGCGTTTGAGCTCATCGCCCACCTTGGCACCTTCGTAATCGGCGATATCGTAGGTTTCCTGCAGGTCGAACTTACCGATAAAGACCCCGGAGCCCATCATGCAGGGGGCAAAGCGGGAGCCCTCTTCATTGGTCCAGGCCGCCACTTCGATGGGGGCCTCGGTGACGATGTTGTTGTCATTCAGGGTGCGGATCACTTCCAGCCCGGACATAACCCCGAAGCAGCCATCGAACTTACCGCCGGTGGGCTGGGTGTCGATATGGCTGCCGGTCATGATCGGCGGCAGGCTGTTATCCTTGCCGGGGCGACGAGCAAAAATGTTGCCGATTACGTCGATTGTGATGGTACAGCCTGCTTCCTCACACCATTTGACGAACAGGTCCCGACCCTGGCGGTCCAGATCGGTGAGCGCCAGGCGGCAGACGCCGCCCTTCGGGGTGGCGCCGAGCTGGGCCAGGTCCATCAGCGATTGCCAGAGGCGCTCGCCGTTGATCTTCAGGTTGGCGATATCGGCGGATGTGCCCGCGGCGTTGACCAGTGTTTCTACTGACATGCTTCTATCTCCTTTCCTTATTCCCGGAACGGGTTGCGTGGGTCCTGGGTCCAGTTCATGTAAGGCAGGCCGGTGTCCTGCGCCACCATGGTGATGCAGTCATCAACCGGACAGGTGATTTCACAGAGGTTGCAGCCAACACAATCTTCCTCTTTGACGGTGTAGCGGTTAGTGCCATCGGCCAGCAGCTGCTTGTCGATCGCCTGATGCGAGGTGTCTTCACAGGCGATATGACAGCGGCCGCAGTTGATGCACTTGTCCTGATCAATCTCGGCCACTGACTTGAAGTTCATATCCAGGTATTTCCAGTCGGTGGTGTTGGCCACCGCCAGGCCCCGGAAATCTTCGATGCGGGCGAAGCCTTTTTCATCCATCCAGCGTGACAGGCCATCTTTCATACCCTCCACAATACGGAAGCCGTGCAGCATGGCCGCCGTGCAGACCTGCACCGACGTGGCACCCAGGCTGATGAACTCGGCTGCATCACGCCAAGTGCTGATGCCGCCAATACCGCACAGCAACTTGCCGTGGGTTTCCGGATCGCGGGCGATTTCCGCCAGCATGTTCAGCGCAATGGGTTTGACGGCAGGGCCGCACATACCGCCATGGGTGCTCTGACTGCCCACGGTGGGGCGGGCCACCATCTGATCCAGGTTCAAGCCAGTAATGGAGTTAACGGTGTTGATCAGGGAGACCGCATCAGCCCCGCCTTTAAACGCCGCCCGCGCTGGGAAACGCACATCGGTGACGTTGGGTGTCATCTTCACCATCACTGGCATGTTGCAGTATTGCTTGCACCAGCGGGTGACCATCTCGACATATTCCGGCACCTGACCGACGGCAGCCCCCATGCCCCGCTCGGGCATGCCGTGCGGGCAGCCGAAGTTCAGTTCCAGGCCATCGGCACCGGTCTGCTCCACCAGCTTGACGATCATTTTCCAGGCTTCCTCTTCGCAGGGAACCATCAGAGAAACGATCAGGGCGCGGTCGGGCCAGTTGCGCTTGGTTTCTTCGATCTCGCGCAGGTTGACCTCCAGTGGCCGGTCGGTGATCAGTTCAATGTTGTTGAAGCCGATCACATCACCGTTCGGTCCATACATGGCGGAATACCGGGAGGAAACATTCACCGGCGCGGGATCTTCACCCAGAGTTTTCCAGACAACGCCCCCCCAGCCGGCTTCGAACGCCCGCTCAACGTTGTACTGTTTGTCGGTGGGCGGCGCGGAGGCCAGCCAAAACGGGTTGGGGGCCTTGATGCCCGCGAATTCGATACTCAAGTCAGCCATGATTACTTATCTCCCGCTGCCATCAGGTCCTGATGAATAGACTCTGCCGCTTTCTTGCCCTGCTGCACCGCTTCCACGGTCAGATCCTGGCCGGTACCGGTGCAGTCCCCGCCGGCATAGACGCCGGCCAAGGTGGTGCGCAACTGTTCGTCCACCAGTAGCTTACCGCCGCTGATTTCGATGGCCGGGTCCAGATCTTCCGTGATCATCACCTGACCGATCGCCTTGAAGATTGCCTGTGCGTTCAGGCTGAAGCTCCGGTCGGTATCCACCAGCTTGCCGCTCTCATCCAGCGTGGTGCGCACAAAGCGCATGCCGGCCACCTTGCCGCTGTTATCCAGCTCGATGGTTTCGGGGCGCGCCCAGGTACGGATCTGGACACCTTCATCACGGGCCAGCGCCTGCTCATGGTCGGTGGCGGACATCGCCTCTTCGCCGCGACGGTAAACCAGGTGCACCTCTTCGGCGCCCAGGCGTTTGATCTGCACGGCCATATCGATAGCAGTGTTACCGGCACCGATGATTACCGCGCTCTCGGGGACTGGCAGTGTGTTTAGATCGTTGGTGGAACGCAGCTCACGGATGTAATCCACAGCGGGCATTACCCCGGGCGCATCCTCATGGCCCAGCGCCAGGGTGCGGGTGGAGCCCAAGCCAATCGCCAGAAACACCGCATCGTGGTCGTTCTTGAGCTGATCCAGCGTGATATCGCGACCCAGCGCCGAGTTGTGGACAATCTCGATGCCCCCAATCCCGAGCAGAAACTCCACCTCTTTCTGGGCGAAGTCGTTGGTCATCTTGTAGCGCGCAATACCGTACTCGTTGAGGCCGCCTGATTTGGGCTGGGCTTCGTGGATCACCACATCATGGCCCAGCATCGCCAGCCGGTGGGCCGCAGCCAGCCCGGCGGGCCCGGCACCAACAATAGCCACCCGCTTGCCACTGGCTTGCGCCCGCTGGAACGGATGCGCACTCTTATCGGCGTTATCAGTGGCGTAGCGCTGTAGCTGGCCAATCAGTACCGGGGCACACTCTTCTGCCTTGTTACGCACACAGGCCTGCTCGCAGAGAATCTCGGTGGGACAGACACGGGCGCAGCTGCCGCCCAGAATGTTTTCACTCCAGATCGTTTTCGCCGCGCCATCCACATTGTCCTGGGCGATCTGACGGATGAACTCCGGAATATCGATATCACTGGGGCACGCGTTGACGCAGGGTGCGTCGTAGCAGTACAGGCAGCGTTCACTCTCCAGCGCCGCCTGACGTTTGCTCAGGGGTGGTGCTATATCGCTGAAACCGGCGTCCAGCTTTTCCGGTTGGACCTGGGTGGTACCCAGATGCTTGAGTGGCTCAATCATGCTTTGACAGCCTCTTTCTTCGTTGTAATCGGTCCACTCACGAATGCATCGGCTGTGCCACCTTTTGACCACCTGGTCAAAAGGTGGCACCCAAAGAGGCCGTTTTCTTGCATTAAGCCACTGAATAAAAAAGGTTACTTTTGGACTTAAAACCTGAAAAATGCCCCTCTGATGCCCGGAATCAGAGAGGGGTACCGCAGACCACACCGCGCCAACTTCGACCCGAATTGGCGCCTCGGAAGCTCACCCGGTACCATACTGGTGCATCAGGCAGTCGCAAAAGGACATGCTGAAAGCCTTGATTTGAACTGAATAGATAGAAAGTGATGGCAGAAAAAAAGAGTAGCAAAAGGGCCCGTCGCCCCCTGACCGAAATCCGGCAGGACAATATTGATCAGATTCTCAAAGCAGCGGAGCGGCAGTTTGCGGAAACCGGCTTTCCCGGCACCACCGTTGCTGCCATCGCCGATGCCGCGGGCCTGCCCAAGCCCAACGTACTCTATTACTTCAAATCCAAGGAGGGTCTGTATCGCGCCGTTTTAAAGCGGATTCTGGAGCTGTGGATGGAGGCGATGCACGACCTGAGCCCCGATCAACACCCCCGCGAAGCGTTGCGCGACTATATTGTGCGTAAAATCCGCCAGTCTCGCGATTACCCGGATGCATCCAAGATCTTTGCCGCAGAGATACTGCATGGAGCGCCCTATGTCAGGGAGGAGCTGGAAGGCCCACTCAAGGTGCAGTTTGACGACACGGTGGAGGTGATCCGTGCCTGGATCGCCAAGGGCTGGATGGACCCGGTCAGCCCCGAACACCTGCTGTTTACCCTCTGGGCCGCGACTCAGTCTTATGCTGACTTTGGCCTGCAGATGCGGGTTCTGCTGGAGCGTGATGAGTTGCGTGACGATGACTTCGACAACGGAATCGAGCTACTGACCCGGCTGGTCCTCAAAGGCTGCGGCGTAAAAATAGTTTGACCACAGGGTCAAATGCACCAAAACAAGGCTCACTGCTCAAAAGCTGACCACTCGGATCGAAGTGGGCCTTGTCATCTCCTCCTCCCCCAGCCTTCTCACTCCCTACTATTCCAAAAAATAATCACATATTTTCAATGGGTTAATTCAGGCCGGGAATATCTCTTGTCCAGCTGGTCAAACAATTGCATAGGCGATACGACTTTAAAGATCGACTTTGCAGAGGTTTGGAATGGCTCTACTAATCAAGAACGGAACCGTCATCAACGCCGATCAGACACTGAAAGCGGACGTGCTATGCGACAACGGCAAAATTGTCGCCGTGGGACCGGACCTGGACGCGCCGGCCAATGCCGAGGTGGTGGACGCCGCCGGCCAGTACGTGATGCCCGGCGGTATCGATCCGCACACGCACATGCAGCTGCCGTTTATGGGCACCGTTGCCAGCGAAGACTTTTACACGGGCACCCGCGCGGGCCTCGCCGGCGGCACTACGATGATCATCGACTTTGTTATCCCCAGCCCACAGCAGCCGCTGATGGAGGCCTACGCGACCTGGCGCGAGTGGGCCAGCCGTGCCGTCTCCGATTACTCCTTCCACGTGGCGGTTACCTGGTGGGATGACTCGGTGCACGAGGACATGGGCCGTCTGGTAAAGGAAGAGGGCGTAAACAGTTTCAAGCACTTTATGGCCTACAAGAATGCGATCATGGCCGAGGATGAAACCCTGGTTAACTCCTTCAACCGCTGTCTTGAGCTGGGTGCCATGCCCACGGTCCATGCCGAAAACGGCGAGCTGGTATACCACCTGCAGCAGAAGCTGATCGCTCAGGGTCTTACCGGTCCGGAGAGCCATCCTCAGTCCCGCCCCAGTGAAGTCGAGGGGGAAGCGGCCAACCGCGCCATCCGTATTGCCCAGGCCCTGGGCGTCCCGCTGTACCTGGTACACGTATCCTGCAAAGAGGCGCTCAATGAGATCGCCCGCGCCCGTCAGGAAGGGCAGCGTGTTTACGGTGAGGTACTGGCCGGCCACCTGGAGATCGACGACAGTGTCTATCAGAACGAAGACTGGGGTTTTGCCGCCGCCCATGTGATGAGCCCGCCGTTCCGCCCGAAAGAGCATCAGGCTGCGCTCTGGAAAGGCCTGCAGGGCGGCACACTGCAAACCACTGCCACCGACCACTGCTGTTTCTGCGCCGAGCAGAAGGCGATGGGCAAGGACAACTTTTCCATGATTCCCAACGGCACCGCCGGAGTGGAAGACCGGTTGATGATTCTATGGGACTCCGGGGTCAACACGGGCCGCCTGACCATGAACGAATTCGTGGCGGTCACGTCGGCCAACACCGCTCAGATCTTTAATATTTATCCACAGAAGGGACGCATCGTTGAGGGTGCGGACGCCGATATCGTGATCTGGGATCCGACGCTGGAGAAGACCATCTCCGCCAAGACCCACCACCAGAATGTGGATTTCAATATTTTCGAAGGCCGTACCGTGAAAGGTGCCCCCAGTCACACCATCAGTCACGGCAAGGTGGTTTACGCCAACGGCGAGCTGTTTGTGGAAGAGGGAGCCGGCCGCTACATCAAACGCCCCTCCTTCTCTTCCCCGTTTACCGCGCAAAAGCGTTTCAACGAGGTGAACGCACCCTCCGCCGTTAATCGCGACTGATCCGGGAGCAGAATTCGAAAATGGATATGACCATCAATACTCAAGCTGAGGAAAACAGCGCGGGTACGCATCAAGAGGCGCGCAAAATCGTCTCTATCGATGATCTGTCGCTGGTTTTTGAAACCAACGATGGACCGGTGAACGCGCTCTCCCATATCAATCTGGATATTCACGCCGGTGATTTTGTCTCGTTTATCGGTCCTTCTGGCTGCGGCAAGACCACACTGCTACGGGTGATCGCCGATCTGGAACACCAGACCCAAGGCTCTATTCAGGTCGATGGGACCTCGCCCCAGGACGCCCGGCTCAACCGCCTGTACGGCTATGTGTTTCAGGCACCGGCGCTCTTTCCCTGGCGCACCATTGCCGGCAACTGCAAGGTGCCGCTGGAAATTTTTGGTATGAGCAAGGCGCAGCAACAGCGCCAGATCGACAAGTATCTCGATTTAGTAGGACTGGGCGACTTCCACAAGAAGTTTCCCTGGCAGCTTTCCGGTGGCATGCAGCAGCGCGCTTCTATCGCCCGGGCACTCAGCTTCGAACCGGAGCTGATGCTGATGGATGAGCCTTTCGGGGCGCTGGATGAGATCACCCGTGACCACCTGAATCTGGAGCTGCTGAAGATCTGGCGGGAGACCCGCAAGACCGTGGTCTTTGTCACCCACTCGATCCCGGAAGCGGTGTTCCTCTCCACCCATATCGTGGTGATGTCACCCCGGCCGGGCCGGATCGCCAAAATCATCAAGAGCCCACTACCCCGCGAACGCACGCTGGAAGACCGGGAAAGCCCGGAATTCATGGCGCTGGCTCACGAGATCCGGGAAGCGCTGGCCAATGATCACCGCATCAACTGACGGAGGCGCAGAGATGTTCAAGTCGCTTCAAAAAAGTCAGGCCGCCGCGTTGACGCTGATGGTACTGGCGCTGCTGGTGATCTGGTACATCGGTGCGCTTTGGCTCAACAGCGATCTGCTGATCAACGGGTATGAACGGCGCAACATCGACTGGAGTTTCAGCCAGCTGGTGGCGGACGCCTACTCGATGAAACGCCCGCTGCTGCCAACCCCGGATCAGATTGGCGCCGAGCTGTACAAATCGATCTTCGATACCAAGATCGATTCCAAACGCTCGCTGGTGTACCACTCTGGTATCACCCTGTCGTCGACACTGCTGGGCTTTGTCATGGGCGGCCTGCTCGGGATCCTGCTGGCCATTGGCATTGTTCACAATCGCACGCTTGAGCGCAGCTTGATGCCCTGGGTTATCACCTCCCAGACCATCCCTATTCTGGCCATTGCGCCGATGATCATCGTGGTTCTGGGTGCCCTGAACTTCACCGGGGTGCTGCCCAAGGCGATCATCTCCATGTATCTCTCCTTCTTCCCGGTCACCATCGGCATGGTGAAAGGTCTTAGGGCCCCGGACAAGCTGCACATGGAACTGCTCGCCACCTACAGCGCCAGCGGTGGCCAGCTGTTCCGCAAGCTGCGCTGGCCCACCGCACTGCCTTACCTGTTTGCCAGCCTGAAAGTGGCTATTGCCGCCTCCCTGGTAGGTGCCATCGTCGGCGAACTGCCCACCGGTGCCCAGGGTGGCTTGGGCGCAAGACTGCTCAGCGGCTCCTACTACGGACAGACCGTGCAGATCTGGGCGGCGCTGATTGTGGCGGCGGTTCTCGGCGCGGTACTCGTGGCTCTGGTGGGCGTACTGGAGCGCAAGATCAACCGACGGATGGGGGTTGCCGCATGAAGAGCATCCGAATGAGCCACTGGCTGCTGATCGCCCTGGGTGGCTGGGCACTGCTGATGAGTCTCTGGATTACCGCCGGCGAGCCCGGCACCTATAGCCGCCAACCGTTGTGGATAGCATTGGTTCCCCTGATGCTGATCGGGGGCTGGTTTGCCATGGACGCCCTGACTGCGTTGGGCGAGTCGCTCAACTCGAAACCAGCGATCCGGGCTGTCAATCTCGCGATTCCAGCTGTGTTTGCCGCACTGATACTGGTGCTCTGGCAGCTGATTGTGACCGGTTTTGCCGTACCGCAGGTGCTGCTACCAGCGCCCAGTACCATTGGTGTCACTTTTATCACCGAGCTTCAGACCCTGGCCCAGGACTTCGCCCAGACCTGGCTCAAGGCGGTACTGGCGGGTTGGATCATCGGCTGTGGTAGTGGCTTTGCCGTGGCGCTGCTGATCGATCGCAGCCCCTTTTTGCAGAAAGGGCTTCTACCCATCGGCAATATCATGTCGTCGATTCCCATCGTCGGTATCGCGCCGATCATGGTGATGTGGTTTGGCTTTGACTGGCAGTCAAAAGCCGCCGTGGTGGTGATCATGACCTTCTTTCCGATGCTGGTTAACACCCTCGCCGGCCTGCATGCCAGTGATAACCTCCACCTCAACCTGTTGCACACCTACGCCGGCAACCGGCGTCAGACGCTCTGGTATGTGCAGCTGCCGGCCGCTTTACCGTTCATTTTCAATGCGCTGAAACTCAACTCCACGCTGGCCCTGATCGGCGCCATTGTCGCCGAGTTCTTCGGCACGCCCATCGTCGGCATGGGGTTCAGAATCTCCACCGAAGTGGGGCGCATGAACATGGACATGGTCTGGGCCACGATTCTGGTCGCTGCCCTGGCCGGCTCCATCAGTTACGGGCTGCTTGCGCTGCTGGAGCGCAGGCTCACCTTCTGGCATCCCTCGACCCGCGCCAACGGTTAGAGGCAGGGATTTCTCATACAACGTTTGAACACGACAGCTTTGTCAAAGCAGGAGTAAATCAGGATGAAAAAACAGATCGGATCTTGGGTAGCAGGTTGCACGCTGGCGCTGTCAGCTCTTTCCACAGCACAGGCTGCGGACCCGCTTACATTGCAGCTCAAATGGGTCACTCAGGCTCAGTTCGGCGGCTACTACGTGGCGCTGGAGAAGGGTTTCTATGAAGAGGCAGGCCTGGATATGACGATCAAGCCGGGTGGCCCGGATATCGCACCGCCCCAGGTGATCGCCGGTGGTGGCGCCGATGTGATCGTCGAATGGATGCCCGCGGCGCTGGCATCTCGCGAAAAAGGACTGCCCTTGGTTAACATCGGTCAGATCTTCAATAAGTCAGGGATGATGCTCACCTGCCTGAAATCCTCCGGTATCGAGCAGCCGATGGATGTGAAGGATAAAACCTTGGGCGTCTGGTTCTTTGGTAACGAATACCCCTTCCTGGCGTGGATGTCCAAGCTCGGGATAGCCACTGATGGCAGCGAAGGCGGTGTGACCGTGCTCAAGCAGGGGTTCAACGTGGACCCAATCTTCCAGGGCCAGGCTGATTGTGTATCCACCATGAACTACAACGAGTACGGCCAGGTGCTGGATGGTGGCCTGACTCCGGAAGAGCTGACCGTGTTCAGCTATGAAGATCAGGGCGTTGCCATGCTGGAAGATGGCCTCTATACGACCGAAGAGAAGCTGCAGGATCCGGAAATGGTCGACAAGCTCGCACGTTTCCTGAGTGCCTCGGTGAAAGGCTGGAAGTGGGCTGCCGAGAACCCGGAAGAAGCGGCCGAGATCGTGCTGGAATACGATGACACCGGCGCTCAGACCGAAGATCATCAGATCCGCATGGCGAAAGAAGTGGCCAAGCTCCTTGAGGGTAACCCGAAAGAGATCGGCTACCTGGACCCGGCCGCGTTCGACCGCACCGTGGATATCCTGCTCAGCGGTGACTCCGCCCCGGTTATCACCGAGAAGCCGGAGGGCGCCTGGACCCATGAGGTCTACGAGAAGTCCGGCCTGTAAACGGCTATAAACCCGGAAATGTCCCGGCAGATGCCCCACGGCTTCTGCCGGGCTACAACGGGCACCCCGTAGACCGGATGCAGTGCAGCGGAATCCGGGACGGTTCCGGCACAGGGTTTGTTAGACCATTAACAGTTCGTACGCTTCCCGAACCCGGCAGAACTGCTCAGCATCACCTCCTTTATCGGGGTGGTGACGTGCAGCCAGACGCCGGTAGGCAGCGCGGATGGTCTGCTCATCCGCACCGGGCTCTAAGTCAAGCACCTGCCAGGCATCCTGACGCTGGTCATCGCTCAGGTAGCGCTCCCAGAAACCACTCAACAGCTTGCGCACATAATCACTGCTGCTGTTCTCGAATTCGCTCCAATCCAGGTAGTAATCCCGTAACGGCTGATCGCCCCGGGTCAGTGCAGTGGCATCGCTGTGCCTTAGATTCTCAGGCAGTGGATGCAACTGAATGTGCAGGGCCGAAATCTGTAGCTCGAACCCTTCGTCGTACATGATCGGCTGCAGGCGATATAACGCGTTCATGATCAGGAAATGTTTGCGAAACAATACCAGCTCATCGGTGGCATCCGGCTCCTGATCCAGTTTCAACCCATCAAACTCCAGCGCCTTAAGCAGGGCGTATTCGCTTAAGCCTTCGGGGTGAGCATGCAGAACCCGAGCAATGGGCGTTATCAGTGGGTTATGGGCCATACCCCTCCTTCCATTACCGACGGCGTTTTAACCCCGGGCCAACGCCAGCAGTTGACGCTTATCGACCGCGTCGATCTGTTCCGGGCTGAGGAAGCGCTCAGCGTAACGAAGATAGACCCCTGACTCCAGAAACAGCTCAAACGTAGCCTGATCGATATGCTGATCCTTGACCATGAACGCCAGGATGCGTAGGGACTCGGATAGGGTTTTGGCGTCTTTATACGGTCGGTCTGCCGCGGTCAGCGCTTCGAACACATCGGCCAATGCCATTACCCGTTCCGGGATGCTGAGCTGTTCACCGGACAACCGTCGTGGGTAACCGTTGCCATCCATCTTTTCATGGTGGTTGCCGGCGATGTCAGGCACCCGCCGAAGCTCCTTGGGCAGCGGCAGCGCGCTGAGCATTCGGATCGTCTGCACAATATGATCGTTGATGATAAAGCGCTCTTCATCGTTCAACGTGCCTTTCTGAACGCTGAGGTTGTAGAGCTCACCGTAGTTGAACGCATGCTGAGGCAGCAGCATATCAAAACCCCAGCGATTGTCCGGATGATCCTTTTCCACCGGTGGTCGTCTGTCACCCCAGGGCACACAGTGCTCGGGCCTGTCCGCAAGCAGTGGTTCACGTACCGGTGGCGGCGGCGCGTCAGGCGGCAGTCGGTCATACTCCTCGCGCGATAACCCCAGTCGGTTATCAAAGTGGCGGACCCAGCTGCGCCGGGCGATGGTGTTCAGCCGTTCTATCGCCTCATCCGGCATGAACTCGCCGCCGGTGTTGCTCGACGCCACGAAAGCGAACTCCTCCTGCAACTCCCGTTGAACACGCTCCATTTTATGGCGCAGACTGGCCTCATCGCCGCCTTCAATCACCCCCTTCAGGTAATCGATCTGAGCATCTCGCCAGAGCACTTCGAAACGTGTTCTGACCTCGTGAATACGGTTATAGATGGTTTCCAGCTTGGTGGCTTTATCCACCACATATTCCGGACTGGTGACCTTGCCGCAATCATGCAGCCAGGCCGCAATCCGGAACTCCTGGCGTTCGGTTTCGCTCATCCGGAAACGGGCAAACGGCTCCTGTTTGGAGTCTTGAGCAGCATCCACCAGCATCTCCGCCAGCTGCGGCACGCGCTCACAGTGGCCGCTGGTATAGGGTGACTTGGCATCAATCGCATCGGCCAGCAGGCGGATAATGGCATCGATGAGCGCCTGCTGGGTTTCAACCTGGCGCCGGGTTTCGATCGCCGTTGCCGCCGAGCCCGATACCTCATCGACAAACCTGCGAAAGCTTTCTTCATCCATGGTTGATCCTTCGCTGAAACGCAGCGTCAGGACACCCAGTGCATCGCCCTGCCGATCACTCAACCCGGTGGCCATCACCGCCACCCCTTTTTTATCTAGCGCGGCTTTAACCAGATCGCACTGTTCTCGGACACGGCTGATTGAACAGGCGAGCTCCCCCGGCCATTCCGGATGGGCCGCGGACGCAGCGCGAAGCATTTTATGCTGGTCATCGTACAGGTAGACCATACCCGCCTTGGCACCGGTAATTGCGACCAGATTGTCCGTGACACGGCTCACCAACAGATCCAGATCCCGCTCCCGGGCCAGGGTGCGGGAGATCGTCTGAAAATTGCTGATCGCCCGGGACATCCGGTCGATGGTATAACCCAGCTGGTTCACCTCCCGTACCTTCGAGTTCTCATGCAGGGAGTGTGAGAAATCAAAGGCCGCCAAGGCATCGATGCGCTCCGACAAGGTCGTCAAAGGCTGACTGATGACTCGCCCCACCTTGGAGCCGATCAGCATCAACACCAGCATGGCCAGACCGGACCAGAGCACCTGATTCAGACTCTGCTCCTTGGCACCGGCCAACAGCTCGCGTTCCGGCACCGCAAACAGCAGGCGTAAACCCGCCCGGGATGAGGTGCTCATTGGCACGACCATGCCATACCAGCCCTCTTTATCGAGCGTAAACTCCCCCATTTCACCGGCGCGCAACCGGGCAACCTGCTCCAGGACCGGGACCCCCAGTTCATCCAGGTTAGCCAGACGCAAGCCTCGTTCCGTATCCACGCGAATAATCCGGTCCAGCTTCGGGTACGCCACGACCTGCCCCTTATCGGTCACCACTGCCATTTCGTTGCCGGGCGTCGACTGGAGCGTGGATATCAGGATGGAGAGGTCATCCACCGACGCGTCGACCCCGATGACCGTGCCATTAATCGGATTACGCCGCGCCATGGTGACGCCGATTTCACCGGTGGTGTAGAACAGATAGGGCGGTGTCAGGATCGTTTCCAGCGAATCTTCCGCCTGGCGGTACCAGGGGCGCTCTCTCGGATCAAAACGGTAGTCCTGCTTCTGCTGCACTTCCAGCAGGGTGCGTTCACGATTGTAAAAGTGCCAGTTGGCACTGATGATCTCACCCGCCTCGCTGCGCTCAATGCTCTGCAGAAGGTAAGCGGCCCCGTCCGGAGCCTGGACCGCTGAACGCGCCGCCCGGCTGTTCAGTTTACGCAGAAGCATAAAGCTGCCATCTCGATAGCCGGCGTATACGGCACTCAGAATCGGCGTACTCTCCAGGGCCCGAACCAGAACGGGAAGACGGGTCCGGCGGGTTTCCAGGGATGTCGCGCGAGTTATGGGATCCAGGGTGAGAATCTGAAGGGTACTGTCGATGGGCTCGAGCAACCGCTCCAGATGTGTATCCAGGTTGTCAGCCAGCTGGCGGGCACTGTTGCCCGATGCCTTGATCAGGGTCTGCCTGTGAACATTATAGGAGTTGAGTATCAATATGGTGGCCAGTATCAGCATGCCCGCCACAATTGCGCCACTCACCAGCAGATGCAGAGGTAGACCCGCCACTCGCTTTCCGTGCATCAGTCTGCGCCCCGATTTTGAGAGGAAAGTACTCCAGAACTATGAGTCAGGCTCGCCCCCTTGGCAAGCGACTTACTCCATGGGGGCAGTTCACCTGGGCGCGGTGCGCTCAGCCCCCGCTGCGTCAAAGACCCTAACAGACGCATGTGAATGGATGATGTTATCCCTTTCCCGGAGGCACCATGATCACTGATCGCTTGATGCAATGCCTGCAGCCTGAGGATGACCCGCGATATCCTGCTGCATCTCCTCCATAATCCAGTCGCGAAATGCGCGCATACCGTAGGTCAGTGCCCGGTTCTGTTTATAGACCAGATAAAACGCATTCTGGGTATCGAACGCCAGATCAAAGGGAGCCACCAGCTTGCCGGTTTCGATCTCCCGCTGAACCAGCACCCGGTCGGCCAGCGCGATGCCGATCCCCTCAATCGCAGCAGATACTGCCAAAGAGGTGCTGGAAAAGGACATGGTGCGCGTTGCTTCCGACAGGCTGACCCCGATCTCTCGGAGCGCCCGATTCCATTCATGACGACGGCCGGAGATATAGATAAGCGTGTGCTTAACCATATCCCGGGGCTCGACAATGGCTCGATCACCTTCCAGGAACGACGGTGCACAGACTGGAGTCTGGACGATATTACGCAGCAGATGTTCTTCCACCCCTTCCCAATTGCCATGGCCGTAGTAAACCGCCATATCGGTATCGGAGTGCTCAAAGTCGATATACCCCATGGTTGAGCTGAAGCGCAGCTCAACGTCGGGAAAGCGCTCCTGGAAATGGGTGATGCGCGGCACCAACCAGCGGGTCAGGAAGAAGGGGGCCACACTGATATTAACGGCACTGGTGTTGGTGGCGGTCATCAGGCGTCGAGTGGCACTCTCCAGCTCATCCAGCGCGAGCTGCACCGAGCCCAGATAACGCTCACCCTGTCCCGTCAGGTAAACCTGCCGTTTTTCGCGCCGGAACAGCTTGAGCCCGAGAAACTCTTCAAGAGACTTCAACTGATGACTGACCGCGGACGGGGTCACACACAGCTCCTCGGCAGCCTTGTTGAAACTGCCGTGACGCGCCGCAGCCTCGAATACACGCAGTGCATTCAATGGGGGTAAACGTCGGATGATTGAGTCCTCATTAATGTTTAGTTTTATTCAACTATAGCCTGAAAAAGGGTCGTTTGCCCAGTTTCCGATTCAACCTTAGTATTATGCCTATAAAGTGATCAATCCAAACAAACCTGAGGACTTCATTATGAGTACCGAACGTTTCGAACTTAAGTACACTACTGATAACGTCATCGACGTGGACTACTACATCGAACAGGCGCGCGCCGACCGTGCAGCTTTTGTTGCGGAGTTCTTCCGCAAGACCTTCTTCCGCAAGAGCGAAAAAAGCGGCAAGGCACGTGTTTCCTACAGCATGCAGCAATCACCGGCCCACTAAGCCTGTGATTGCTGCGGGTAAACGGCCCCGCTGCAACACCCTACCTTAAGACGAGCTCTCGTCTTCATACAGCAAGCAGGCGCAACACCAACACAATAACTCCGGGACTCCCGGGCGCCTTACTGCGCTGCTGACTGAACAACAACATGACGTTTTCCAGCACTTACTCCGCCGGGTCCGGACGTGATAACAGCTGGTAGTTGACCGGTACCAGCAGTAACACCACCAGCATCGAAAAACTCAGTCCACAGACAATCGTCACCGCCAGTGGTTGCAGCATTTCGGCCCCTTCACCGAAGCCGATCGCAAGCGGAAGCATGCCCACAACCGTGGTCAGCGTTGTCATCATAATCGGGCGTAGACGTAAACGCGCCGCCTCGGTAATCGCCTCCACCCGTTTCAGACCGCGGTTACGCGCCAGCTCAATATACTCAACCAAGACAATGGCGTTGTTTACGACGATACCGGCGAGCATGATCAGGCCGAGCCAGACAGGCATCGACAGTGGCAGATCCAAGAGCCGGATGCCCACGGCCACTCCAATCAGGCTGAACGGCACACTGAGCATGATCACCAGCGGGTTGCGCAGTGACTCATACTGCACGGCCATCACCACAAATACGAGAAAGAGCGCCAGCGCCAGCAAAATTCGCGTTGTTGCCTGCCCTTCGCGCAGCGATTCCAGCCCACCACCATCATATAGGGTATAGCCCTCCGGCAGGTCGATCTGATCGGTTACCGCGGCGATACGTTGATAGACACCGCCCAGGGTCGCCCCTTCACTCAAGGTGGCGCTGATTTCCACGATCCGCATCTGGCGATCACGCAAAATCTCTGCCGGTGCCTGTGTCAGCGCGAGCTCCGCCACACTGCCCAGGTAGACCGGCGCGCGGGCACCGTTGGCCGGGAACAGCAGGATAGACTCCAGATCCTGGGGCGTGGACGCCTCACTGCGCGGCAAACGAACCCTCACATCGTAACTGCTGCCATCTTCCAGGAAGTCGGTGACCACACGCCCCTCCAACGCCAGTTGCAGCGCATTCGACAGATCCTGGACCTCCAGCCCCAGGGAGGCGGCTCGCTCGCGATCCAGCCGAATCTCCAGCTCCTGCTGAACCTCCTCACTGGACCACCCCAGATTACGCAGCCCCTCCACGCTCCTGAGTCTGCCAACCGTTTCACGCGCCAGTTGATCCAATACCTGCAGATCGGCACCCTGAATACGCAGGCTGATATCGTCATCGCCGCCGCTGGTACGCAAACCGCGGATACCCCGCTGACGCATTCTGACCTGCAGACCCGGAATCTGTAGTGCACGAATCTCGCCGTTTACGCGCCGAATCCATTGGTCTGAGCTGACCGACCGCTGCGCCAGGGGCGCCAGCTGAACCCGAATCGTCGCCCGGTTGCCGATCTCCCGGGCTGAACGACCAAACACCGAGCCACCACTGATGGTGAACACCGACAGAGTCTCGGGTTGCTGTTGGGCCAACGCTTCCAGGCGATTCACATAGTCATCCAGTTCATGCAGCCGAATACCGGGATCCGCCGTGACGCGCATATAGATTTCACCGTTATCCAGTGCCGGTAAAAAGGCCTGCTTGCCGCTGAGGAAGGTGGGCAGAGCAGCTGCCAACGCAGCTAAAAAAGCCAGTACAACAAGAAATCGCCAGCGTAAAAGGGTTACGATCGCGCCGGAGTAGCCCTTCCCCAACCCGTTCATCACACCATCGATGGCCCGCCGGACCGGACTTTCTCGCGTCGTATGTACTCTGGCTGCCAGTGACGGCACCAGCGTCAGCGCGATCACCATGGAGGCCAGAATGGCGGCCGATATGGTAAAGATCAGTTCACGGAACAGCAGGCCAACCAGCCCGCCGATAAACAAAAAGGGTAGCACCGCCGCCAGGTTGGTTGTCGTGGAAGCAACCAGTGCCGAATTAACCTCCGCGGCGGCCGTGGTCGCGTCATTAATGCCGTGCTCCCCCTGGCGTTGGTGCCGGTAGATGTTCTCCAGCATGACGATGGTGTTATCCACCAGCATCCCCACACCCAGTGCCAATCCACCCAGCGTCATGATATTGAGTGTGAGCCCACCCAGCCCCATCAGTACAAAGGTCACCATCACGGCGATCGGGATGGCACTGCCGATAATCAGCGTGCGACGCAGGTTGCCCAGGAACAGATACACCACCGCCATCGATAACAGCGCCCCGCTGACCACGGCCAGCGCCGAGTTATTGAGTGCCTGGCGCACAAATACGGACTGGTCGGACACCGGCCGCACCTGCACATCATCCGGTAGCAGACGGTTTTGCCTCAACCAGTCAATCTGGCGACTGACCGCATCAGCCACAGCCACGGTATTGGCCGTGGGCTGTTTCTGTATGGACAGTTTGACAGCCGGTACGCCGTCGGAACGGATCCGCATGCGTTCTTCCTGATGCGTATCCAGCACCCGTGCAACCTCTCCCAAGGGTACCGTGGTGCCATCCTGAAGCTGCAACGGCAGGGACGCGATCGCCTCCACGTTCTCGAATCGTCCGTCGATGCGGCCGGCCAGCTCCTGTCGGTTCATACGCAGACGCCCCGCCGGATCCTGCCGATTACCCCGTTGCAACGCGGACACCAGGTCATCAATCGACAATCCAAGCGCCGCCAGGCGCTGCTGATCCGGCAGCACCTGAACCTCTCGGATCAATCCCCCCCCGATTTCGGCCGCCGCCACCCCCGGCAGGTTGACGAACCACTTGGCCAGCACATCGTCACTCCAGCTTCTTAATGCCACCGAATCGCGCAAGCTGGAGCTGATCGCGAACTCCATGACCGGGATCTGTGCCGGATCCAGTTTGTAGATCACCGGGTTATCGATGCTATCCGGCAGATACCGCCGCGCACGATCGAGCCGGGTACTGGCATCACGCAGGGCGATATCGATGTCTTTTCCGTAGGGAAAGGCCAGATCCACCTCGGAGCGCCCCAGACTGGTCTCGGAGCGGATCGATACCGCATCTTCAGTGATCGACAACTGCTCCTCCAGTGCCCGGGTAACCTGATCCTCCATCACCGGTGCAGGCACGCCCGGATCATTAATACGCACACGAATTTCGGGATAGATGATATGAGGCAGCAGATCCACTGACAGCCGGCCCAATGCAAACAGCCCCAGGATGATTACCGCCAGGGCGATCATGCTGACACCGACCGGGTGGCGGATCGACCAACCGGCCAGCCCACTGCCATGCAAGGTTTTATGACTGAGACCGGTGCTCATGAGGCGGGCTCCGCGTTCACCACGCTCACCGCTTTACCCGGCGTCAGTCCGAGAAAGCCGCGAACGACAATCCGATCACCCGGCTCTATCCCATCCAGAATCTCAATCTGGTCACCCAGGCGGATGCCGGTCACCAGCGTGCGGCGCTCCACCGAGCCCTCCCTGTTAACGACATAGACAAACGGTTGCTCTTCAAACAGGAGTGCTCCAAACGGCAGCATCAAACGCGGTTTATCCGCCGTTGCCAGCTTCACACGGATCAGCTGGCCGGGTTTGGCCCTTGCGGGAGGCGAGGCAAGACGGATCTCCAACTCTCCGCGCCGTGTCACCGGATCCACCTGCGGGTAGATACGGCTGACGTGGGCCGGAACGCTCTCCCCGCCTAATGCATCAATGGATACACTGACCGGATCACCCACCGATAACTGGGCAAGCACCAGTTCCGACAGACTCACTTGCGCGATAAGCTGCGTCGGATCAATTAACGTCAGCAGATGATCATAACGTTCGACCACCCCGCCGGGCTCCACCAGCCGCTCGCTGATCACTCCTTCAAACGGCGCTTCAATCCGGGTATAGGCCAGTCGGGTTTCAAGGATATCCACATCAGCACGGGCCACCCGGGCCTGGGTTTCGCGGCGCAGGAGATCCTCATGGGAGACCAGATTACGCCCTGTTAACTGGCGCAGCCGTTCCAGATTCTGCTGCGCTTCACTCAGAGCAGCCCGGGCACGGCCCAGCTCGGCCCGCAGTAGCACATCATCCAGCTCAACCAACACCGCCCCCTGAGCCACAGAGTCACCGGGGTAGAAGGGCAGGCTGCGAATTTCACCCGCCTCACGGGCATGAATATTAACGACCCGTTCCGCGCGCAGGGTACCGGTCCGTGTGCGATGAATAGAAACCGGCTCCAGCGTAGCCCGTGTCACTTCAACCAGATGCACCGAGGGAGCCGACCGGGCAGTCTGCGCCTGCTCGGTTTGTTCACACCCAGCCAGCAACAGAAGTGAGCACACAGCAACGCTCCATGTAAGCCGATTCATCGATATCGTCCCTCGTTAACATTAACCATAAGCCGCCACACGCCCCTGCGTATCTTTCTCCAGTCGCTCCATGGCGCCCTCAAGCGCAGCTAGACAGTGACGGTCGATGGCAGTATCCACCTCCTTACGCATTATCGCCAGAGCTTCATCCACCGGTATCGCCCCTCGGTAGGGCCGCTCAGCCGTGATTGCATCGAAAATATCCGCGACCGTTATGATCCGCGTCTCAAGACAGATCTGATCACCACTGAGCTGTTTGGGGTAACCTGCGCCATCCAGTCGCTCATGGTGGGCACCTGCCACCACGGCAAGCCGTGAAAAAGCACCGATCCGTGAGAGAATCTCTTCGGTAAAACCGGCATGGGCGCGCACTGCCTGCCACTCCTGTTCATCAAGCCGCCCGGGCTTATCGAGAACCGCATTGCTGACGCCTAATTTACCCACGTCATGTAACAGAGCACCCCGTTTAAGCCAGCGCCGCCGCGGCCCGTCCAGCCCCATCGTCTCGGCAACCATATCGGTGTACAACCCCACACGTTCACTGTGCCCGGCGGTGTAAGGGCTTTTTGAGTCAACGACCTGACCGAAGGCGCCGGCAATTTCATCCAGATAATCCTCGTCCAAAGGCACCCGCTGATCCGCCGGTTCAAGCGACATGATCACGTCAGCCAAATCCGGCGCATTGAGCGTGGACCAGAATGAGGGCCGCTCCGCCACCGTCCGGAAAACCGCGACCAGAGACGGATCGAACCATTGTCCGGAGCGTGCCTGCACTTCGTCTTTCGCGGCCTCGGCACCGCCGGTAATCTGGAACACATCAACCACCTGAGCGAGCAGCGCAATTCGGGAAAACAGGGGGATAGCCGCGCCCTGCAATCCTTCGGGCTGACCTTTCCCGTTCCAGTGTTCATCCAGGGCATGAATACCCTCGGCCACGGCCTCCGGAAAGCGCAATTGACGAGCAATACCGGCGCCTCGCTCACAGCGCGTCTGGATCAGTTCGCGCGCCAGCTCGTCCCCCTCCCGTACCACCTTAAGCAGGGTTCTGAACCGCTCAGCCAAACCCGCGTTCACACCGGTATGCTGCAGGATAAAACGGACCACCTGGGACAGACTGTCGTTAACTTGCTTGAAGTCACGTTTAAACCCGAGATCATCTGTATGATATAGCTGACAAATCCGTGCCGCATTGCTGGAGCAGCCCAGGTCCTTGAGCAGAAGCGTGTAGTAAAGTGCCCAGCGCTGTTCGGAACTCAAACCCAACGCCTGAGCGATCTGCATACCGATCCAGCAGCAGCGCATACAGTGACCGGGCGGCTGGCCCTCGGTCATATCCAGTGCATGGCTGAGCGCAGCGATTAGCTCGGCCATGCGCAATTCACTGTGTTCGGGGTTTCCTCGCATGATTCACCTCCGGTTGTTTCTCTTAGTGTATAGGCGTTTTGACCGGTTTTGGTTTACCGTGAAATTGCAGGTCCGCTCGGAATCACTTATAAATATCCCCTTGGTGGAAAAGGGTTATTGCAGGCATGGCGATCCTTAAACGAGCAGAATCAGCTCGCACAATCCGGCTTTCGGCATATGGAGCGCTTCGACCGTGAGATTGGTCAACCATCTGTATCGAGACCTGGATACACTGGAACAGTTCATCAAGACCGAAGCGCTTGACGCTCGAAAGGGCCTGCTCCAGGTCTTCACCGGCATCCTCGACACTGAGGCGGTCAGGGCACTCCTGTCCAAAATTCAGCAATGGACCCCGGGCTTCGCGATTATTGGCGCATCCACCAGCGGGGAGATCGCCGACAGTGAAATCCACGATGAAACGATTCTGCTTTCATTTTCCCTGTTTGACTCAACGGACGTGGACGTCATCCATGTCGCCGATTCTTCGCACGAAAGTGGCGTGGAGCTGGCCCGCTCCCTGGCTCATTCTGACGTTCGGCTAGCCATCGCCTTTGGGAACACACTCAATGCCAACCCCGAGCACTTTATCAGCGGCCTTTCATGCGGGGCCCCTAACCTCTTTATCGCCGGGGGCAACGCCGGGGATAACGCATGCTTCGAGCACTCGTTCGTTATCGCGAATGGCGAAGTTTACACTCAGGGTATGGTGCTTGCGCTGCTTCGTGGGCCTTCCCTGCAGGTCAGCAACCGGGCGATTCTGAACTGGGCACCTATCGGCAACGAAATGCATATCACCCGTTGTCAGGACAATGTGGTGTATGAACTGAACGGAAAGCCTGCGCTGGAGGTTTACGGTTACTATCTGGGCGAGGAGGTGCTTGCCACCGCCCCGCAAAGCCTGATGGAGTTCCCGCTGATCGCGATGGTAGATGGCATCCCGGTCGCACGCTCTCCGGTGGGTCTCGCCGATGACGGAGGCATTCTCTACGCCGGCGGATTCAGACCTGAAGAACCGGTTCGTTTCGGTGTGGCCGATATCGGGACAATCCTCAGCAGTGCCTGTGACAGTGCTCTGGAAATGGGGCAGAGTCTGCCGATCGAAGCGGTCTACATCTATTCCTGTACCGGCCGTCGCTCATTCCTCAAAGAGAACATGGCAGACGAGGTGGCAGCACTCTCCACATTAGGACCCTGTGCCGGATTTTTCACCTACGGCGAGTATCTGCACACGTCCAATAGCAACCGTTTGCTCAATATCACCAGTACGCTGGTCACCCTGTCAGAATCCTCCCGTATCGAGCCAAGAACGGCTGATCTCAAGGCGATCAACGCAACCCAGGCCTCCACATTGCGTTCCCTGACCCACCTGTCAAACCTGGCCACACGGGAGTTGAACCAGTCGATGAAGCAGCTCGAGCAGTATAAAAATGCGCTCGACCAAACCGCCATCGTCTCCAAAACCGACAAAGCCGGGCGTATCACCTACGTTAACAGCCTGTTTGAACAGATCAGCGGTTACAGTGCCGAGGAGGTGCTTGGAAAAACGCACCGTGTCCTGCGTCACCCCGATATGCCCTCTGAGGTATTCGACGACATGTGGTGTACCATCTCAGCCAAGAAGACCTGGACCGGCACGATCAAGAATCTTAAAAAGAACGGTGATTATTATTACGTCCACAGCACCATCGTGCCGATCCTCGACGCAAAGGGACAGATCACCGAGTACATCGGAATCCGGGATGATATTACCAATATTCTGGTCAACGAAGAGCGCATCGCCCAGCAGCTCACCGACAAGTTGACTGGCCTCCCCAGCCGAACCCGTCTGTTGGAAGATACCGAAAGAGAGCAGTCATCGGTTCTAGCACTGGCCGATGTCAGCAGTTTTAAATCGATAAACGACTACTACGGGATTGCCACCGGGGATCGGTTAATCGCCGGAATCGCGCAGGTGCTCAGCGCTCAGCTGGCAGATACGGGTATCCGAGTTTACCGCCTTTACGGCGCCGGTTTTGCGTTTCTACCCGCAAAGGGTATGAGCGTTCCGGTGTTTGAACGTCAGCTGCTCAGAGCCTCCCAGGAACTGCATGCCAACCCGGTGGAGGTTGCCGGAGAACCTATTGATGTGGAGCTTTACTTCGGGATGTCGGAAGGTGAGGAGCACCTGCTGGCTCTGGCGGAAGCGGCTCTGCAGAAGGCGAAAGAGGAAAAGGTCACCGAATCGATACTCACCTACAGCGAGCGTGACCAGAACCACCTGAACAACCTGTTCTGGATTCAGGAGGTGAAGGACGCAATCAGCGATGGTCGGATGATCAGTCACTATCAGCCCATCGTCGATGCCAGCGGTCTGGAGAGCAGCTGTAAATACGAGTCGCTGCTGCGCATGGTAGACCGGGACGGGGAGATCATCTCCCCCTTCCACTTTCTCGATATCATCAAGCACACCAAATACTACCCGCGGATAACCCGCGACGTCGTCGCCCGGGCCATCACCAAAGCCAAAGAAACCGGATGCAGTATTTCAGTAAACCTCTCTGCCGAGGATATTGCCAATCGGGAGACCCGGGAGTTCATTATCGGGCAGCTGCGCGAAGGCGGCGGCAAAAATCTGATTTTCGAGATTACCGAAGGGGAATCATTGAAAGATTATCAGGAGGTGAAGGCGTTTATCCGCTCCATCCGCGCCTATAAAGCGGAGGTGGCGATCGACGACTTTGGCAGTGGCTATTCCAACTTTTCCTATCTGGTCGAGATTCAGCCGGAATATATCAAGATCGATGGTTCCATTATCTCCGGCATCCTCACCGATAACAGCCGTATGCTGGTAACTGAGAGCATCATCGACCTGGGTCACAAGATTGGCGCGCGAGTCATTGCTGAGTTTGTCTCCAGCGACGAGATCGCCGACTGCCTGCGCACAGCCGGCGTTGATTTCTTTCAGGGCTTCGCTGTGGGCCGCCCCGGTCCGCTGTAGCTCGCTGCATTATTACTGGCTTGCCAGCGCCGGTTCAACGCCAGCGAGAGCAGGATAATCGCACCACCAATGCTCAGTCGTACCAGATCAGCATCCCGGTTCCAGATCAGAAGGTTCACGATCAACCCCGCCGGAATCAGCGCGTTGTTCATAATGCCCAGCGTACCGCCATCCACCAATGTGGCTCCCTTGTTCCAGAGGTAGAAGCCAAGGCCCGATGCGGCCAGGCCGAGCCAGACCAGGACACCCCACTGCAGAGGCGTCTGCGGCAGTTTTTCCGGATTCCCCAGTACCAGAAACGCCGGCAATACGATGGCCAGCGCTCCTAGATAGAAAAAGCCGAAACTGCGGTAAAGCGGTGCATCCACCTCGAAACGGCGCACCAGATGCGCATAGCCCACCTGGCCAGCGGCAAAGGCGGCGTTGGCGAGCTGCAGAATTAACAGACCCAGCAGGTATTGATCGGAGATCTGGTCATAGCGGATCACGCCGGCGCCGATTACGGCCAACAGCGTGGATATCAGCGGTCCCACACTGAACCGTCCCTTGAGCCCTTCATCGATCAGTGCGACATATAACGGTGTCGTAATCGTAAACAGCAGCACCTCAGGCACGGTGAGGTATTCGAAGGAGAGATAAAGACAAACGTAGGTCACACCAAACTGCAGCGCGCCGCATAGCATAATGCCGGCAGAGAAGGCACGCGGCAGTCCGGACCAACGTAGAAACGGCAGGAACAGAGCTCCAGCCAGCAGGATGCGAGTCAGTACCGCAAAATAACTATCCACACGCCCGGCCAGGTATTCGCCGATCAGGCTGAATGAAAATGCCCAGAGGACAGTGACAAAAATCAGGTAACGCACAGCTAATCTCCATTAAAAGGGCGGCTCAAGGCCACTGCTGTCCCATAAATAGCAGTAAATGAAAAAGCCTGAATCCGAGTGAGTAAAATGAGAGTGCGACCAAACACTCTACTCACAAAGGATTCAGGCTTTGTCTCATCATAACACCGCGTTTCATCAGTTGCTCCAGCCCTTGTCCAGACATGATTTCGAGCGAACGGCCCGTGAGCATCATGTAGGGCAAAAGCTCCGTTCTGCTTCACGCTGGGATCAGTTCATTGGCATTGCGATGTCCCAGATTTCTGGCCGACAAAGCCTTCGAGATATCGAGTCCAGCCTCGCCAGTCAGCGGCATAAGCTCTACCACCTCGGAGCCAAGCCTATTGCTCGCTC
>NZ_AUAZ01000010.1 GCF_000428985.1 Marinobacterium litorale DSM 23545
ATAGAGCATCCGGCTTCTACCCGGATGGTTGCAGGTTCGAATCCTGCTGGCGGTGCCAAGTGAATGATCCGTTCGGTGCGAACGGAAAGGGCGGGCTGAATAACCTGAAAACAACGAAGCCCCGGCAGGTGGCAACCAAGAACCGGGGCTTCAAATAGTCAGTATGACCGGAGATAAGTATGACCCAAACCGCCGAAATAATCCAGCTTCAGGGGCGCCGTATGGCCGACACAGAGGACGGATGGTTCAAGCTGTCTAATACCCTGAGTGAAATGCTCTGTCAAGTTCAACTGAGTGGGCGCGAGTTCCGCTTCCTGCATGCAGTTATCCTCAAAACCATCGGCTACCGTCGCGAGATGGATTGGATTGCCGCAGGTCAATTGGAGGATTTAACAGGCATCACACAGAACCACCAGTCTGAGATAAAGCGCTCTCTGATCGATCGAAAAATCTTGCTCAAAGATGGCAAAAAACTGGGTGTAAATCTAGCTATCGATGAGTGGGTGATCGAGCAAAATTACCCGAAAACGGGTAAAAACAAATTACCCGAAAATGGGTATAAAACTACCCGAAAACGGGTAACGGATTACCCGAAAACGGGTAAAAACCTACCCGAAAACGGGGTACACAATAAGAAAGACAATATTACACAAGAAGATTATAGGGGCGCATCGCGTTGCGATGACCCACCTCAACAGGCTGATCTGAAGCCAAAGGCAAAAGCCCAGTCCAGGGCATCCCAACTGCCGGATAATTTCACCCCCAACGGCAAGCACCGGGAACTAGCCTCAAAACTCGGCGTGGACCTTGCCGGCGAGTTTGAGCAGTTCTGCGATCACCACCTGGCCAAGGGCTCGAAGTTCAAAGACTGGGACGCTGCGCTGCGCACATGGCTGCGCAATGCCGGAAAGTGGTCCAAGAGTGCCCCGCGAAAAACCTACGAAAATCCGAACGACCCTCTGGCCGGAGTGGTGTACATATGACCCCGGCAGAACTGAGCCGCGAACTGGCCCGCGATGCGGCTGGGATCGCACAGCACCTCCTCCCCAACGGCAAGCGCGATGGCCAGGAATGGCGTGTCGGCTCCACATCCGGCGAGGCGGGAAAGAGCCTCGGGGTGCGGATCAAGGGCGAGCGTGCCGGAATCTGGCAGGACTTTGCCACCGGGGAAGGTGGCGACCTGATCGACCTGTGGAGCGCTGTTCGTGGGTGTGACCTGCCTACCGCAATCCGAGAGGCCAAGGCACATATCGGCATCCGGGAGGACGAAAAACCCAGGTTCAGCGGCTACGAAAAACCCCGCTACAAAGCCCCGCGCAAGCCGAAGTGTACCGCGCCGAAATCCGAGGTACTGGAGTATCTGACCAAGGTCCGATGCCTTGAACCACGCACCATCGAGGCGTTCAAGATCGCTGAATCCGGCCATCACATGATTTTCCCGTACATCCGCGACGGTGAGGCCCGGATGATCAAGCAGGACTCGGTGCGCCGGGACGCCAACGGCAAGCGCACGGAGCCGCCCAAGCCCACCAGTGGCGAGCAGGAGCCCTGTCTGTTCGGCTGGCAGGCCATCCCCGACAACGCACGGCATGTGGTGATCTGTGAGGGCGAGATTGACGCCTGTAGCTGGTGGCAGGCCGGACAACCGGCACTGTCGGTTCCGTTCGGCGGCGGCAAGGGCGCTAAGCAGCAGTGGATCGATAACGAGTTCGACAACCTGGAACGGTTCGATGAAATCATCCTGGCGATGGACAACGACGATACCGGCAAGGCCGCGGTGGCCGAAATTATCGACCGGCTGGGATCGCATCGCTGTCGTGTCGTTGAGGGGCTACTGACCAAGGATGCCAACGAGGCGTTGCAGATGGGGGTATTTACGCCCGAGGCTGCCGCCGTATTGGTCAAAGAGGCCCGCGCCTACGACCCCCAGGAACTGCGATCTGCTGCCGACTACGCCGATGACGTGGTGGAGCTATTCCACCCAAAGGGCGAAGAGCCTGGATTTCTCGCGCCCTGGGAAAAAACAACCCACAAATTCAGGTTCCGGGATGCAGAGCTGAGCATCATCAATGGCGTTAACGGGCATGGTAAGAGCCAGATCGTTGGTCACCTGTGTCTCGGGGCCATGGAGCAAACCCGGCGTATCTGTATCGCCTCAATGGAGCTCCCACCAAAGCGCCTACTCGGTCGCCTGACCCGGCAAGCCTGCGCAGTGAATACCGGCATTCCGGCAGAGGACTACATCCGTGCCGCCGTGGAATGGTACAGGGACAAGCTCTGGATATTCGACCTGACCGGGACGGCCAAGACGGATCGACTACTGGAGGTGTTCCTGTACGCCCGCCGCCGCTACGGCATCGACCTGTTCGTGGTGGATTCGCTGATGAAATGCGGCATTGCAGAGGATGATTACAGCGGCCAGAAGCTGTTCATCGAAAAGCTGTGTGACTTCAAGAATAAGCACGGCGTTCATGTGTTTCTCGTTACTCACAGCCGTAAAGGCGAGAGCGAGATGAAGCCCACCGGGAAAATGGACGTGAAGGGCACCGGGGCGGTGACGGATCTGGCGGATAACGTGTTCACCATCTGGCGCAACAAGCCGAAAGAGCGCGAGCTGGAGAAGCTGGAGCAGGGTGTCGCAGACGTTGAGGACGTTGATGCGGCGTATGAGGCGATCAACCAAAAGCCCGACGCTGTTTTCGAGTGCTGCAAGCAGCGTAACGGCGAATGGGAAGGTGGAGTTGGCCTCTGGTTCTGCCCGAAAACCACTCAATACCTGGAGGGGCTGACAGCCCGTCCACACCGGTACGTCCACTACTCCAGTGAAATGCGGGGTGTGGCATGACCTACCTGGAACACCTCGCTATCGACCAGACACAGCGAAAAATCAAGGAATGCAGGCTCGTTATCATGATGTTTGAGAACGATAGATCGAAAGGCAAGCACTGCTCACAAGCGGATCGGTGGAGCTACCAGAGAGCGAAGGAGCAGTTGGCGGACGCGGAGCAGACATTAATCCAGCTGGAGGAAATCGCCAATGAGTGCTGAAAGCGAACGCAACCTAAAGACATCCGTTGAAGAAAACAAACGCCTCCAGCGCGCCCTGATTGACCGGGATAATCGGCTCAGTGAAATACAGGCTTTGTTCAATGAAGCCATGGATAACCGGATCAGTGTCGCCAATGCCGGGGCTATCTCTATCTCCGGCCTGCTGAATGACAAAAAACCAGTCGCGATCACCCGGTATCGGGCGGTGGACGCCGTACTGCTGCCAGCGGATATGCTGCGCAAGCTGGGGGTGCTGGGTGAATAGTCTCGAGATTGCAATCCACAACGAAACCCAGCTAAGGCCGGGTGCGGCGCGGATGTGGCAACTGGCCTGCGAGATTGTGAAGTCAGGCAAGCAATGCTCCATCTGGGTTGGCGAGATGAGCAAGTCCCGCAGCCAGGAGGCGAAGTACCACGCCATGATCAAGGACATTCACCGCTGTGCGTTCCGGGGAAATACGTTTGAGGGCGTGAAGGCGCTCATGGTGGCTGAGTTTGCCGAGGAGATGAAGCAGGCTGGTACGCCATTAACGCATCCGGGCGAGACGGTTTACAGCCACAAACTCAAAGAGTGGGTGACGGTAAGACCAAGCACCCGCAGGTTCAGAAAAGCGGAGGCGGCGGCGTTTATCGAATTTCTCTATGCCCTGGGTACCGAGCTGAATGTGATTTGGGGTGAGCCTGCACTGGCGGCCTATGCGGAATACAGGGAGGCGAGGGCGGCATGACCACACTACTCGACGCATTCAAACCGACAAACCCGCGGTATGCCGCGTATCTGCGAGCAGGCGGTAAAAACAACGCGTATCACTCGTTTGTCGATTTTATCCACTGCATGAAGCAGGCGTTTCCCGGCACGCACTACACCGGGCACTTTGGACGAAACCACGGAACTATTCAGGATCATACGGCATTCACCCGGTTTATCGATGAGACGGTGGACGCTGAAAGGGTTGTGCAGGCTGAATCAGGTCGTTGGGAGATTAAAGCGGAATGAAAAAGGCCGACAAAGACCATTTGAATCGTCTGTTTGAAATCGGGTGTATCGCCTGCCGCGTTCAAGGTACACCCGGGACGCCTGCAGAAATGCATCACCCCCGCGCTGGCGCTGGAGTCGGGCAGAAGGCCTCCCATGGCGATGCCATCCCGCTATGCCCTGCGCATCATCGCGGGACGCATCACCCAGCAGTGCCCAGCATACATCTCGACAAAACGCGGTTTATCGAGCGATTCGGCACGGAGCAAGAGCTGCTGATTCTAACCCGTCACGCACTGGCAAAACTGGACGAGCAGGAGGGTGTGTTTTGATCACTCAAGGACTGACGACCGAGGCAGTTCGCAAGCAAATGATCGGCAATGTTCTGTTTGCCGCACATCATGATGATGCAGAGCGCCCGGTGATGCTGGCGGGCAATATCGAGCTGTGTATCTGGTTCGGTATTTCGGCTGATGATCTGCGTGAGGTGGCAACTAATCTGAAGTGCGACTCAGCGGCGGATGTGCGGAAAGCGGCGGAGCGAATGGCGATAGCGCTGGAGGATGTCGAGTGAGTAGGGTTGAAGCAGGTTTTATATTGGCAAAGCTGGCTGCTCGTGAGGCTCAGCGCGATCTGCTCGCTGGCGATGAGCGTAGTTATCAGCTCCCGGCTGGCGCAGAGGCAAAACGCTATCTGATTGACCCAGTCCCAAAGCCCCGCCAGACGCAGCGTGATCGATGGCAAAAGCGCCCTGCTGTGATGCGATACAGGGCATTTAAAGACCAGGTGCGGGCCTTGGGTATCGATCTGAGGCCGACAGGTGACCGCGTGATTTTCGTGCTGCCTATGCCCCAATCATGGAGTAAGAAGCGCAGAGCGGAGCAGCTTGGTCAGCCCCACCAGGGCAAGCCAGATACAGACAACCTGCTCAAGGCGCTGTGGGATGCGGTACACACAGAGGATCAGCATATTTTTCACGCGGACGCTCTGAAATTCTGGGGCGAGCGCGGGGAGATTATTATCGAGCCTGGGCGGCAGGCCGTCGGGTTTGATGGGCAATCGGTTATCTGGCGGGAGGCGTGATGGCTATCGACAAGCAGATGCGGGCGCGGATCGATAAACTGATCGAGGTCTACCTGAATGACCTGGAGAGCACGACGAAATCGGCGGGGTGGCATCAGCCGAGTACGTTGCAGATGCTGATCGACTATCAGGGTGACCTGCCCGGGCGCTCAGGGATGGATCGATCAAACGATAAAATGGTCCGTGAAATGGAGTTTATCCGGGGTGAGCATGTCGATCTGGGGCTGGCTAAACATCTACTCGGATCACCTGTTGGTACTGGAGAGGTGCCGAAGCATCAAGCACTGGCTGTTCTGGCTAGCCGGTTTTATCGCGGCAAAAGTGGCGATGAGATAGCTGTTTTGATGGGTATGACACTGGATCAGTACAAGGGGCGATTATCGAGAGGGCGGGAAGTGATGGCGCTCGAATTACTCAAAACAGATCGACTTTTCGGTCATTTGGCTTTAGCTGGATAAATATCCAGTTAAGGGTTGCAAAGTCGGCCCTGAGATACTACGATTTAGCTAATCTGGTCGAAGTGACCACGAACAACAGAACCTCGCCACGGCGGGGTTTTTTTGTGTCTGAAACCTGCCTCAGCATCCCCGATTATGATTCGCCCCGGTAAGAAGACATGGCTGGCCATCGCTCTGTCGGCTGTTGCCGGGTTTGAGGGGTTGCGCACCACTGCATATAACGACCCAGTAGGCATTCCGACTATTTGTTTCGGATACACCCACGGCGTCCAGATAGGCGATACCGCCACACCTGAGCAGTGCGAACAGCTACTGACGGACGAAGTTGTCCAGTACGCCCACGATGTCAGCAACCTCGCCGCAGTGCCGCTCTCGCATGAAGAGAAGGCTGCCTATACCTCGTTTGCCTACAACGTTGGCACTGGCGCATTTGAGCGCAGCACTCTCCTGCGCAAACTGAACGCCGGTGATCGCCGTGGCGCGTGTAATGAGCTGCCGCGCTGGGTCTACGCCAAGGGAATCAAACTGCCAGGGCTGGTGAAGCGCCGCGCCGCCGAGCGCGACCTGTGTCTATCAGGGCTGGGTAATGAACACGCATCGAATTAAGGAGCGCCGAGTGAACATCGACCAGCACGCCGATCTTGTGCAACGAACGGCTGCGGGCCTTACGTACACCGTGTCTGGCGGTCTTGTATTGGGTGATGCTCTGCAGTGGCTGAACAACAACGCAGGCGCTGTAGGCGCAATTATGGCCATGCTGACGTTTGCCGTGAACTGGTACTACCAGCACAAGCGTGGGCGCGAGGACTGATGTACACCCGCCTGATCGTCGCTGCTGTCATCGTCGCGCTGGCTGGTGGTCTCTGGTGGTCCATCGAAACGGCAGCCACCCGAGGTGCTGAGCTCAAACAAGCTGAGCAGGCAATCACCCATCTGAGCGACACTATCAAGCAGGAGCGCGCACAACGTGATGAGACTGATCGAATGCTGGCTGTCACCGCTCAGGCCCGTCTCGCAGCCAGTCGCCGGGCGGATCGCCTGTCCGCCGAACTGGAATCGATGGGCGAGTGCGCTGCTACTGATATTCCTGATGATCTGGTTGAGCGGGTGCGCAAGTTCCGAACCCAGACCCCCCTCTCAGATACGCGAGCCCGTGCCGAGAATATGGACTGATCCACTACCAGCCCCCGGTCTCGACGGAACATTCGGCGAGTACATCGGGCAATGCGAACTGGTTGTCAGGCAATGCAATGACGACCGGACCAGCGTCCGAGATTGGTCAACTTCAAAACCCACCCCCCTGCCTGAATGAACCTGAAACGCATGAACGACCTGCGCCGCCGGGTGTGGGAGATCGATGAGCAGATCGCGCAATTACTGCGAGTCGCGCCAGAGTTTCGAAATAGCGCCCGTATCGCGAGTTTGGAAGAGGAAGGACTGCGGTGCGAGAGCGAGATCAAACGCCTGAGAGCGGCGCACAGTGGCGGTGCATGAGGATCGGCGGGGACCCTGGGACGGCCAAAACCCCGCGGGGCAGGCGCAACCACCCGGTTTACGGCATTTTTTCGGTGCTCTAGGGCCGCCACCACCAACCAGCTCAACCCCGCATGGTTGTTGATTTTCTCACTGGCGTGAGTGTCGGCCAATGGATTCAATAAGATGGCAGAGATCAACCGCATAGAGGACGCCTATTCCTGGAATATCACCCGGCTCGCTGAGGCGTTTGGATTTCACCGGGGGACAATCCGGCAGCGCCTCAATGCAGCAGGAGTGATACCGAGCGGGGTTCGCAACGGGGCAAACGTGTACGCCTTGAAGGATGCGGGCCCGGCGATCTTCGCTGATGTTGTAGTGGCAGGCGGGGTCAACCCTGACGAGCTACCCCCCACTGAAATGCGGGCCTGGTATCAGGCTCAGAACGAACGGGTGAAGTTGGAGCAGACGCTGCGCGGGTTGGTGGTGGCTGAAGAAGTCCATCGAGAGATGGGCAGCCTTGCCAAGGCGGTGGCCACAACCCTGGACAGCCTGCCGGATATTCTGGAGCGCGATTGTGGGCTGCCAGGCGAAGCGGTGGACAGGGTGCAAAGCGTGATTGATTCCCTTCGCGACCAGATGTATCAGCGGATTATCGAAGATGATGAACTCGACGGCGAGTGCGCGGCAGATCAAGCATGATGTCGCCGGGCTGATCAAGTCGCCGAGGCGCATCAAGCCGAGCGCTGCTGCATCCGAGAAAATGAAGGTCGTGGACGGCGGCGGAAAAATTGACGATTACCGCCCCGAATTAACACCCTACATGATCCGCCCGATGGATTGTCTGGCCAGCCGCAAGTATGACGCGGTGGTATTCATCGGCCCGGCCCGAACCGGCAAGACAAACGCCCTGATCGACGGCTGGGTCGCCTATGTGATCAGCTCCGACCCGGGCGACATGCTGATCGTGCAGATCTCCGAGGAGAAGGCGCGGGAGTACAGCAAGAAGCGCATCGATAGGATGCTGCGCAACAGCCCGGAGCTGGCGGCGCTGATGTCACCGCACGGGCATGACAACAACGTCCACGACAAGACATTCAAAGCTGGCAACTACCTCGGGATCAAGTGGCCGACGGTCAACGTGCTGTCATCGTCCGATTACCGATTCGTTGCGCTGACCGATTACGATCGCCTGCCGGAGAACCTAAGCGGCGAGGGCGATCCGTTCAGCCTGGCCACGAAGCGTACTCAGACATTCATGTCCTCGGGCATGACGATGGTGGAAACCTCGCCGGGCTGGGATATCACCGACCCAGACTGGAAGCCGGACCCGCGTTACCCGCACATGGCCCCGCCGACAAAAGGGGCGCTGGCGCTGTACAACCTCGGCACCCGCGAGCGGCTGTACTGGCCCTGTGATAGCTGCAGCGAATGGTTCCAGCCGATACTGGAAAACTTCAATCTTGAGCGCCGCCGTCCATTCTGTCCGCACTGCGGCACAGTGATTGAAGATCCGAACAAGAAGCGCGACCTGAACCGGCGCGGACAGTTCGTGCCGGAAGGCTGCACGATCACCCGGGATGGCGTGATCGAAGGTGAGCCCCGAGATACCCGGATCGCCTCGTTTTGGATGGAAGGCCCGGCTGCCACTTTTCAGACCTGGGACTCGCTCGCGATCAAGCTGCAACAGGCTGAAGAGGTCTACGAGCAGACCGGCAGTCAGGAAAAGCTCAAGACCACGATCAATACGGACTGGGGCAGGCCCTACCGCTACCGCAAAGCCGAAAACGCCCGCAGCCACGAGGCTCTACATCAGCGCTCCGAAAAGCTGGGCGAGCGCGTGGTGCCGGAAGGCGTCCGCTGCCTGTTCGGGTCGGTGGATGTACAGGGCGGCAAGAAGCGCCGCTTCGTGGTGCAGGTGCTGGGATACGGTGAGCGCGGCGAGCGCTGGGTGATCGACCGCTTCAGTCTGCGCAAAGCCGAGCGCAAGGACGAGGATGGCGAACTCAAGCGCATCGATCCAGCTGGTCACATCGAAGATTGGGATCTGCTGATCAGCCATGTGATCACCCGGAAATACCCACTGGGTGATGGTTCTGGCCGCGAAATGCCGGTCCTGCTGACCGCCATCGACTCCGGCGGCGAGGATGGTGTGACGGAGAACGCCTACCAGTTCTACCGCTCGATGAAACGCTCCGGCCTGCACCACAAGATCATGCTGGTGAAGGGTGGTAGCACGATCAACGCGCCGCGTATGCGCGAGACCTGGCCGGACAGCACGGGCCGGAAAGACCGGCACGCATCCAGCCGAGGCGATATCCCGCTGCACATTCTGAACACGAACCTGATCAAGGACACGATCAGCAACCACATGGAGCGCACCGAGCCGGGGCCGAACTGCTGCCACTTCCCCGAGTGGCTGGGCGAATGGTTTTTTGAAGAGTTGACCTACGAGCAGCGTGGCCCGGATGGCAAATGGAAAAAGCCCGGCAAAGGCAACAATGAAGCCTTTGACCTAATGGTCTACGCCGATGCCGCGGCAACCAAGCGCGGCTACGACAAAATCAACTGGGACGCACCGCCGCCATGGGCTCGCGACTGGGACAACAACAGCGAGATTCAGGCAGACGGCGTTCGATCCGCCACCCGCAAATCCAACGCACCGCCACCGGCTGAACGGAGGCGAAGCAGAACCAGAGGCAGAATCGGCTGATGGCCTTCACCCAAGACGATCTGGACAGCATCCGCGAAGCGATTGCCAGCGGCGAGAAGTCCGTCACCTATGCCGATGGCAAGTCGGTGACGTATCGCTCGATGGCTGAATTGCATGCCGCTGAGGCGCGGATCGAGAAGGCTTTGGCCGCCGCCGAAAACCGCCGCCCGCGCCGTGGTGTGCGGGTTAATGTCAGCAAGGGGTTGTAATGAGTAAACCGCGCCTGACGATCAAAGCAGGGAGCGATGGCCGATACAGTGTGCTGAACGCCCGCGCTCAGGCGTATGAGGGCGCAACACAGGGTCGCCGTGCTGCCGGTATGGTAGCGCCGCCGTCCGGGCCGAACCGGGCACTGAATGCGTCACTGTCAACGCTGCGCAACCGGTCACGCCATGCGTTCCGAAACAACCCTTGGATCGAGCGGGCGATCAGTCGCAACGTCTCCAACGAAGTTGGCACCGGGATTGTGCCGCTATTCGAATCCAGCGTGCCGGAGTTCAACGAGGCGCTGGAGCAGCTCTGGCTGCCGTGGACCGGTGAGAGCTGCGCTGACGGCTCGCTGGATTTTTACGGCCAGCTGGCGCAAGCGGTACGCACCCGGCGCATGTCGGGCGAGGTGTTCATTCGCGTTCGGTATCGCCCGTTCGCTTGGGGTCTGACCCTGCCGATCCAGTTGCAGGTGATCGAGCCGGATCATGTGCCGCTCGACCTGAATCAGGATCTGGCCAACGGTAACCGGATTATCGCTGGCAAGGAGTACACCAAACGGGGTCGTTTGGCCGCTGTCTGGATGTACCCGGAACACCCGCAGGACGGCTACAGCGTCGGCGCGAATATGCCGGTGCGTGTCCCGGCTGATCAGATTATCCACCACTACCTACCGCTGAGACCGGGACAGGTGCGAGGTGAGCCGGATATTGTTCCGGCCCTGCTGCGCGCCCACACCTACGACAACTACGAAGATGCGGAACTGCGCCGGAAAGAGACCCGCGCACCGTTCACCGCGTTTTTGCAGAAAGAGTACAGCGGCGACAGCGACTGGCAGTTCGACCCGATCACCGGGGAGCCGGTCACGGATGAGGATGGCCTGCCGGAGATCAACGCCCAGCCGGGCACGATCCTGACCGGCCTGCCCGGCGAAAAGCTGACCCTGTTCGACGGCGACAACACCGGAAGTGGCTACAAGGACTACCAGAAGCAGCAGTTATTGGCGATTGCCGCTGGCGCTAAGTCTCTGTACCAGCTAATGACTAACGACTGGGAAGGCGTCAACGACCGGATCTACCGGGCCATGATCCAGGAATACCGCCGGGAAATCGAGATGGCGCAGGATCATTTGTGCATCCACCAGATCTGCGAGCGTGTCGGCTTCTGGTTCACGGATCAAGCTGTGGCCGTCGGCCTGGCTTCCGCACCCGATTATGCCGCCCGATACAACGACTACAACAAGCGCGACTGGCGCACTCACCGCTGGCCGCACATTCACCCGACACAGGATGTTGAGGCCACTGTGACCGAGATCGAACACGATCTGGAATCCCACGACGCCGCCGTTGCCAAGCGCGGCTACCGGGCCGGTGATGTGCAGGCCAAGAACGTGGAATCCCGCAAACGTAAACGCGACCTGGAAAAAAAGGCAGGTCTACAACCTGAGGATGCCTGACCATGAAATGGTTTAAAGCACAAGCCAACGGTGACGGCACTGCCAATGTCACCATCGACAAAATCATTGCATCAGACTGGAGTCCGGATTGGGTCGTGGACTTCTTCGGCGAGAAGTCGGCCCGAGACTTTATCGACGCAGTGGATGCGCTCGGCGATCTGACCGAGATCAACCTGAAACTGAACACGCCGGGTGGTGATGTTTTCTCTGGTATCCGCATCGCTAACTACTTGATCAACCATAAAGCCAAAGTGCACGTCACTGTGGAAGCGATGGCTGCAAGTATCGGCTCTGTGATCATGCTGGCGGGTGATACCCGGACCATGCTGCTCGGAAGCCGCGTGATGGCGCACAAGCCTTCCGCCGGGCTGGATGGGTGGTTTACCGCGGAAGATCTGCGCAACCATGCCGACCGTGTGGACGAGATCGAAAACGCGATCATTGAGCTTTATGTGGCACGCACCGGCCAAACTGAAGAGTCGATCCGCGACATGCTGAGCCAAGGCGACTACTACATGGATGCAGACAAGGCGATCGCGCTAGGCTTTGCTACCGATAAGAGCGAGCAGCTCAAAGCCGCTGCCTGTATGGACCAGGCAATGTTTGAGATGCAGGGTAAGGTACGTGCTGCCGAGACACAGATTCTGGCTGAGCAGGGCAAGATTGCAGCGCTCAAAGATCAGATTAAAGAGCAAGGCAGTAGCATCGAAAGCCTGACTGCCGAACTGGAAGCCTTCCGCAACCCAGCTGCAGCACCGGCTGACGATGTAATCACCAAGTGCGCCGAAGCTGGATTCGCTGATCTGGCCGTTCCGATGGCTCAAGCCAAGCTGCCGATGGCCACCATTGAGCAGCGCCTGAAGCTGGCTGGTGAAATCAAGGATCTGGCCAAAGCCCAGAGCATCGACGCCACCGGCATGATGGCCCACTTGGGCAGCCCTGTAGATCTGCTTCGCCATGCGATCCAAGAGGCCAAAGCCTCGGTCGATCCCAATATCAATTCGAACCACCATCAAAACCGTTCTGAAAATCACGCTGGCAGCTGGTCGGCGGCATTCAGCAAAACCACCAAGTGAGGTGAATCATGACTGTAAAAACCGAAGGCCAGCACGCTGGCGAATTTCTTGTATCCGAAGCGCCCGGCACCCAGTCTCGCGAGAGCGTCACTGTGCTGTCAGGCGAGGTCCTGAAGGCTGGCCATGTGGTCGGTAAGATCAAGGTGGGCACTGCCAGTGCCACTGCTGGTGGCGGCAACACTGGCGATGGCTCAATGGGTGCAATCACTGTGGGTGCCGGAGCGATGGCGGGCGACTACGTGCTCACGATCACCGAAGCGGCCACCAATGCTGGCGAGTTCCAGGTTGTTGACCCGGAGGGCGATGTCGTTGGTCTGGGTACCGTCGGTTCTGAATTCTCTGGCGGCGGTCTGACATTCACGCTGGCCGATGGCGCGGCTGACTTTGCGAAGGGCGACACCTTCACGATCACTGTGGCCGAAGGGTCCGGCAAGATCGTGGAATGGGATCCGGCGGCAAATGACGGTTCCGAGATCGCCGCGGGCGTGCTGTTCGATAACGTCGATGCGACCAGTGGCGACAAGAAGGGCGTCCTGATCGCGCGCCTTGCCGAGGTTAACGGTGCAGAACTGGTGTACCTGTCGGGTGCAACCTCTGGCAACAAGGCGACTGCCGCAGAGCAGCTTGAAAAGCGCAACATCATCGTTCGCTAAACCTACCGAATCAGACCGCTTCACACCGAATTCACAGCCCGCGATTGCGGGCTTTTTAATTTGAGGATCGACCGATATGGCTACTATCGACATTTTTAACGATGACGCGTTCAAGATGGTCACCCTGACCGACGCGCTCAACAAGACCGAATTCCAGCCCTCGCTGCTGCGCAGCATGAATATCTTCACACCACGCCGAGTTCGCACGGAAACCGTGGCGATCGAAGAAAAGAACGGCGTCCTGAACGTCATTGCCACCTCCGCGCGCGGCGCTCCGCTGGAGCAGAAAACCAAGACCAAGCGCAACATCCGTGATTTCCGCACCAACCGTATCGCCAAGCAGGACACTATCACCGCTTCAGAACTGGCCAATATCCGCGCCTTTGGTTCGGAGACGGAGCTGGTTCAGGTTCAGGCAGAAGTGGCTGATCGCCTGAACGGCCCGTCCGGACTGATGCGCGAAATGGAACTGACCTGGGAGCACCAGATGCTGGGTGCGGTTCAGGGCATCGTTTACGACGCAGACAACTCCACCGTGATCAATAACTGGTTCGATGAATGGGGTGTGACGCAGGATGCGGAAATCGACTTCGACCTGGATAACGCAACACCGGCATCCGGCGCGGTGCGCAAGAAGTGCAACCAAGTGATCCGCCAGATGCAGAAGGCTGCCGGTGGTGCATGGGTGCCGGGCCGTACTCAGGTTGTAGGCCTGTGCGGTGACGCATTCTGGGACGACCTGACTGCGCACGAGGAGCCGCGCCAGACCTACCTGAATACTCAGGAGGCCGCGGATCTGCGCAATGATGTCGGCATGCCTTACGAATCGTTCCGTTATGGCGGCATCACCTGGATCAACTACCGCGGTACCGATGATGACTCCAAGGTCGCCATCGGTGCGGATAAGGTGAAGTTTTTCCCGGTAAATGCGCCGGGTGCTTTCCAAGCTGCCTATAGCCCGGGCGAGTGGTTCGACGTGATCAACACCCCGGGACAGGACGTGTACGCAATGACCCTGCCGGACACCTCGGGCCGCAATGCGTTCGTGGACGTGGAGGTCTACAGCTACCCGCTGTTCATCTGCACTCGTCCGAAGATGCTCCAGCGCGGCAAGCGGACCTAACCCTCTGCAAATCCAAGCGCCCCAACCGGGGCGTTTCAGTTTGTGGAGGCACTATGGACAAGACATTCAAACGCCACGCCCGGCGCCTGCTGGTCAAGACCGGCGAGCCCTGCGACTTCGAGCGTTACCACCCGCAAGAAACCATCACCAGCGTACTGGTCCGCATCGACCGCGATGTGGAGGTTGTCAGCGCTGGCGAGACCGAAACCACCGAGTACCGCAATGAGGCTGAAATGCTGGTTGATGATGTGGGCGACCTGAAAAAACGCGACCGCATCCATACCGAGACCAGTGAATGGTACGTCGAAAGCAAAATCAGCAATGACGGATATACGGTCAAGGCCGTTGTAACGGAGCTCTGATGGCACGGGTAAACGGCGATGGTCAGTTAGTCCAGATCAATCGCGATGATATGCAGCGGGTTCGCGACCTGTTGTATGGCTATCGCAACGGTGCAGAGCGAGCCGCACAACGGGCGATCAATAAGGGCGGTCATGCTGGCCGGAAGGCAATTGTTGATGGCATCTACGCCAAGGCAGCGCTCAAGAAAAAAGACATTCGGTCCCGGGCGACATTCTACCAAGCCTCGCTTGGCACGCTCGGGCAAGCATCCTACAAGCTAGTCCTCAAGAGTGGCCCACTCAATCTGCTTGAGTTCTACAGCGCCAAACCCGCAGCTGGGAAAAAGGGCGGCGTGTCGTTCCGCATCTGGCGTGATGGAAAGCGGGAGAAGTACCGCCATGCCTTTATCGCAACTCTGATCCAATCGCGGTACTCCGGTGTGTTTGAGGAGAACGTGGATAGCCCGAAGTACGACAAGGAAAAGGGCATCCCGTGGCGCCGGAAAGAAGGCCCAGGTATCCCAATGATCTACGAGAAAACACCCGGCCTTGCCGCCAAAGCACACGAGCGAGCCATGGAAGTCATGATGGCCGAACTCGACCGGCAAATCGGCTTAATCAACAAGGGTTTCTATGACTGACACCATCCGCGAACAGATCGTTAAGGCGGTCATGTGCCGTCTTGAATCGCTCACCACAATGCCGATCCTGCGGCGCGAACAGTACGCCGACGAGGATGTATTTGTGTGCGTGTGGGATCAGGACCAGACCAGCGAACGCAACGAATACGGCCAATTGACGCACTCCATGCCGGTGGTGATTGAGTACGTCCGCCAGACCGATGACATACGGCGTGACGCTCCAACGGCTGAGTATGCCGAAGCCTCGGGCGCGATGTATGCCGAACTGATTACAACGCTGTTTAACGATGCTGACGGCGTACCCGATCCGACACTGGGCGACCTGGCTGAATCCATGACTGAAACCGGCATGATCCCGTTCACGCCCGAGCCCGGTAGTTCGCTAATCGGCTGCGCTCTACAGATCGAAATCCAGTATCACACCCGCAACGGCAACCCGTTCCAATCCTAACCCGCGCAACCGCGCAATCAATGACATGAGGTAACACACATGGCAAACGCAGATAATGCGCTGCTGCGCATGGAATCCGGCCAGCAGGCGTACCCGATGGCCGCCCTGACTGACTCCGGCGACCGTACTGTATTCACGTCCGCCGCGTCTCCGTGGTCTGGCAAGACTGGCTATGAGCCGGTGGTGCGTCCGAACGGGCTGATCAACGGCGGGGCTGTCACTCCGGCGTCATCCGGATCTGACAATGTTGTCGATGTAGCGGCGCTGACGTGCTACTTGGCGGGTGCGCAGGAATCAGTCGCCGCCGATACTGACGTGACCTGCGCCCGGCCTACTGTCGATACGCATCTGATCTACTCAATCACCGTCACCGCTGCCGGGGCTATCGCGGCTGTGGCTGGCAGTGAGGGCACCAGTTTTACCGAGACGCGCGCCGCTGCCGGTGGCCCGCCGCTGATCCCGGTGGACAGCATCGAGATCGGTCAGGTGCGCCTGTCGTCTCAAACTGCTGCGCCGGTTGTCGCGTCCGAAATTTTCCAGACCGTCGGCCTGCACCAGGAGCGCTACGACTACCCGACTTATACCGTGGACAGCTTCCGTGGCCGCGTAAGCTTTGCCGCTGCGCTGGCAGCCGTACATACCGGCAGCGTGGGCAAGGCCGTCTATGCCAGCTATGCCACACCGATTTTCGCCGACCTGCCGAAGGCGCGTGATTTTGTGGCGCCGGAAGAATCGTTCAGCATCAGCTCCGAGGCGTACTACGGCGGCTCCGAAGGCTCTGTCTCACGCTCGCTTGGTCAGGGTTCATTCACCCAGCTGATCAGCGACGGCGTGACAGACCCGGTGGTCAAAGCCAAGGGTGAAAATCTCTGGTTCGACTTCTACCCCAACAAGTTCCGCGCACCGCATGTGATGAGCCAGGGTGTGCTGGGTATCTCCCGGACATGGCCGGCATCCGGTTCGATGACAGCAGCCTGCACCATCTCCGCGTCGGACGCGGCGAGCGAGGTTGAATCCTGATGTTTGATGCGCAGGCATTCAGCCAGCAGCAGTTCGAGCGACGGCAGGCCGAGGTAAGCCTGCCCGACCTCGCGCCGTTCTTCCCGGATGATGAAAAGCCGGTATTCGTCGTGCAAATGCTGGGTGCTGAAGAGCTGTCTATTGCCGACGAGGCAACGCAGAAGCACGCTATCCTGACCGAGATCACCACAAAGCTGGCGGCCGGCTCTGCGCCGGAGAAGGCGGCGGCGCTGGCTGAAGCGCTGGGTATCAGCAGCGATGACATCCCGGCGCGACTGAAAAAGGAAATGGAGCACGTCCGCCTCGGGCTGGTATCGCCGCAGCTGGATCTACAACAGGTCCAGAAGCTGGCACGGCATTACCCGATCCCTTTCCGGCAGCTGCACAACAAAATCATGGAGCTGACCGGCCAAGGAGCGACAGCCAAGGCAAAGCCCTAGCGCTCTGGCAGCAGAATGATGTCCAGTTGGCGCTCTCGCTGGCGGACAAAAACGGGCGATTCCTGTTCGAGATTCGGCCTGATCTGTTTCCAGAGCGCTACCTAACCGATACCGAAACGCACCTCTGGTCATTCCACTTGGAAGAAAAAGCCGAACGGCACAAGGCGATAAAGCATGGCTGATCTGACCCGCACGATTGAAATTATCTTTGCCGGTACCGACCAGATCGGCCCGACCGTCACCAGCATTGGGAATAAGCTGTCCAGCCTGGAAGGGCAAGTCGGGACCATTACGTCTCCGATGGCTGACTGGACAAAAGACATTCTGGCTGCTGAAACGGCTGTTGTTGGCTTCGGTTTGGCTCTGGGCGGTGTGGCGATCAACCAGGCGGGAGAGTTCAAAACCTCGGTTGATGAGATCGGTACACTATTCAGCGGCACCGAAGAACAGGTCAAGACGCTGGGCGATGAGATCCTGCGCTATGCGCAAGATTCAACGTCATCCATCGAGCAGATCAACGCCTCGGTCTATCAGGCCATTTCAACCGGCACAGATTATGCCGATGCCGTGAAGCTGGTCGCTGATGCCGAGGTACTGGCGACCGGTGGACGGGCCGACCTGAGTCAGGTCACCGACCTACTGGCCAGTTCAATGAACGCCTACGGAGCTGAGGTCACGCAGGCCGGGGATTACACGGATGTACTGTTTACCGCAGTTCAGAAGGGTAAAACCAGCATCCCTGAATTAGCGGCCAGTCTTGGCCAGGTAACAGGCATAGCGTCGGCTGCAAAGGTCCCATTCGAGGATGTAAATGCCGCGATTGCTGCACTGACCATCACCACCGGCAACACCGCTGAATCAACGACCAAGTTCAAGGCACTGCTGACCGAACTGCTCAAGCCGTCCGAGGATCTTACGAGCGCTCTGGGCGGCGTGACACTTGAGGCTGATGGCCTTGATGGTGTCATGGCTGCGCTCAAGGCAGAGACGGGCGGAAGCGCTGAGGAGATGACCAATCTATTTGGGTCAACCGAGGCGGTGCAGGCCGCACTAGCTCTGGCTAATGATAACTCCGGGGCTTTCGCCTCTGCGCTTGAAGCGATGGAGAAGCGCGCCGGAGCAGCAGCTAGAGCTAATGCCGAGCTTGAAAAATCATTCGAGAATATCAACCAGAACCTGCTGAACAACATTCAGGCCGCTTTCGTCACCGCTGGCGAGCCGTTACTTGATGGCTATGACGATATTGTTGGCGAACTATCTAATCTATTCAAGTCGGTATCGTTTGAGTTCAGCGGCGGGGCGTTTGATGAGCTCTACGATGCCGCCGATGGTGCAGCCGATACGATCACCGAAACTTTACGAGGGATTGCCAGCGCATTGCCGGAGGCAATGGAGCAGGTTGATTTCGACACGCTACTAACTGCATTCGACAACCTGGGCGGAAGTATCAGCGGTCTATTCGGGGATCTGGATTTGACCAACCCGGACGATCTCGCTGAGGCCATCCAAGTCTTGATCGACGGCGTATCGTCCCTGACCAATCTCACCGCTGGCGCAGTCGATGGCCTGAAGCCCTTTATTCAGACCATCGCGGGCATGATTGATGACTTCAACAAGTCTGGCGATGGTGCACAGAACCTAGTTGGCTCAATATTCGGCCTGGCTACCGGTATTGATACGTTGCTGCCAGTGATGGGTACGCTGGCGGACTCCCTGATTATCCTCGGTGGCGTTAAAGGGTTTGCGGGTGTATCGAGCGCGGTATCGGGTATAGGACCACTCCTTTTTAATCCGGTGACTGGATTGATTGTTGGGTTTGGTGCGCTGGTGGCTGTAGCCCCGGATATCTACGACTTGAGTCGTGGATTACTTGGTCTTGAGACAAGTACCGAGGCCGCCGCCCGCAGAGCTCAGGAAATGGAGCAGGCTGTCAAGGATCAGCAAGCGGCACTGGATGGAAACACTGAGGCGCTTGCGAGAGCAGACCAGCAAACCCGCGAAATAGTTGAACTGAAAGAGTGGGCCGCAAAATCCGAGGAGCGCATTCGAGCCGAGGTTGAGGCTTCGCGAGGAAGTTACGAAGATCAGGTTGCAACCCTCGTTGCTTTATCTGACGCGCAACGAAAGCAGGCGGAACGCGCCAGAGAAGCGGCAGAGGCTCAGGAGCAGCTAAAAACCACAACCCTCGAACAGGTCGACGCCCTCGATAAGCTATCCAAAGGCGAGTTCGAAATGCTCGATGTCGCCCGGCAAAACGAGCTCATCGAGGCCAAGCGGCTTGCTGTGAAAGAAGGCTGGCTTGGTGAACTGAGCAATGAGAAGGACGCCACCGATGCCCTGGCCAAATCCAAGGAAGAGCTTGCCCAGGCTGCGCAGAACGCCCACGAAAAACAGCTCTTGGAAATGGAGCTGGCTACGCAGTACAGGACCGTACTTGCTGAGCTCGCCAGCGCTGAAACGCTCAAGACGTTAGAGCTTGGTTTCGAGCTAGATCTGGCCGAAATCGAGGCGCAGCGGGATATTGCGTTGGGCGTGTTCGATACCCTGAATACAGCTATCGATAGTACCGCGCAGCTGATGGGCGACCTGTGGGGAACGCTCGCAGATAGCGACCTCGGATTCTCTGATAAGTGGGCGCTTCAGGATCAGATCGACGCGGAAGAGGATCGCCGCGCTAAGGCTTTCGAGCAGCAGCAAAGGCTGACCGAGGAGCAGATCAAACAAATGCAGGCTCAGACCGAGTTGATTCAGGAGCGGGCTGAATCCATGGCGCGTGGCGATGCAGCAATCACCATCGATGGCGCCGGTCTCCAGCCTCACTTGGAAGCCTTCATGTGGGAGATCCTGCGCACTGTGCAAACCCGCGTGAATCAAGACGGTCTCGATATGTTGCTGGGGGTATGAGTCACCATGATTACGATCACCTCGCCAACATTCGACCCGCTTGGCATTGAGTCGGTGGATCCGATTATCGATTCATCTTTGCAGGATATATCTCGCCGAGCAAACAGGATCCAGACGCTTGACGGTGGCGCGACGGCGAACGATGCCGGATTCTCACATGCAGACCGGACATTGGCTGTTGTGTTTCCGTACACCGATACCCAGTTCGAAAACCTATCTCGCATGGTGCGCCTGTATCCGCGCCTGATCGTATCCACTCAAGAAGGGGTGTTTAACGCCATCCCCGAGCGGCTACAGCGCCGCCAGACTAACGCAACCCTGACACTGCTGATCATGGAGAAACTGAGCGCATGAGTAACCACCATACAGCGGCGGCATTAATTCCAGCCCACACCGGCTACCTGAATGCGCTTGATGCTGACGCGAACCCGGCCCAAGTTGTGGTAAGAGATGGCGCTGGGGCGGCGCTGGCAACATTTACGCTTAGCGATCCTGCCGGTACGGTCAATGGCACCACCGGGCAGCTAACTTTGACCGATGCTGGCGGAAGCTACACCGCATCAGCCACCGGCCAAGCTGTTGATGCTCAAATTCAAGACGGAGCAGGCACAGTGTTTTCTGTGCTGCCGGTCATCAAGCACAACGCCGCCGTCCCCGGTTACTGTGTGCTGAATGAGGTCGATCTGACCTCAGGTATGTCGTTGATCCTTGTTGGGCTAACGGTGGGCTGATGGCACTGATCCATTACTGGCCATTCAACGAGGCGTCCGGCAGCGAGGCAGTGGATGTTATCGGTGGATGGGTTGCCACCGTTGCCGGTGACAGCGCAGGCGAGTCTATAGCTGATGGCGTTATGGGGCGCGGGCGTGATCTCGCAGCCACAGCAACAACGTACTCGCCGGCTGGTGCTGGATATATTCAGATGGCCGGAGAAAGCGGCCTGCTGGCGGAGTGGTCTATCTGCGTACTGGTAGACTACCCAATGCCTGGTTCTGTTCCGTTGGGATACTCTGTCACGCTGTTTTCGATGGGCGACTGGGTAAATACTCCGTCCACTTTTGATTGTTGTATCTATGATGACGGCTCTGGGCTGTACGTTGATATCTACGATGAAAATGGCGACTACGGCCACTTCCTGGAATATAACCCTGGAGTGCAGGGCGAACTATTCGGCGGTCCGTTGCTTGTTGTTATTGCCTGCGACGGAACTGCAACGCGACTTGACGTTAATGGCGTGACGCGGGCGACGGCGGCGGCCGGATACAGTATTGACCCATCAGCCAGCTTTGCGCTTGGGTCATATGCTGGCGGAACATCCAGCTATAGCCAGGCCGTGCATGATGATCTGGCGATCTTTGATCACGCTATTTCAGAAAGTGATTCAGCAACGCTATGGAATAGTGGTACTGGATTGCCAGCGATAGCGCTTGAGCCTAATACCGCAAGAACCCTAAGTCAGCCCCTTGGTGAGCCGTCTGGCTTTGTTGTTGAGGGCCAAGGTCCGGCGCTGGGCATCCCGTCTGCAAAGATGTTCGCAGACTGGGCTGCCATTCTCGACCCGTTCACCACTAAACCCTATTACGCCTGCGACATTATCGCGGGCGATACCACGATCCGCGTTCCGATCAGCAGTTGGCAAGCCACGATTCAGGATGGCCGGGCCTCATACGTCCAGGCTGTCATTCCGGCAGCGTCCGGGGTGGCTGATTCTATTCTGGCATTAACCGACCCCGAGTTCGTAATCTGGAAAGGGGTGCTGTACCAGTCCGGCAAAACCAATGAGACCGAGCTGGCGCGGGCGCCGATTCAAACCCCGCAGATATCCGAAGGGCCGACCAACTACACGCTGACCATCAGTGGCTATACCCAGTTTGAAGTGCCGGACGATACCGGGGCTCGGGTGCTGCAAAACGTGCGCAGCCAAAGCATGTCGCCCGATATCCGAGTGCGCTGTGACATTGATTGGTTCCTGCGGCCCGGCCAGACCGCAATCAGCCGGGGTACGCCATTTACAGTGGCCTATATCAACTACTACGCCAACGGAAAAGATCAGTACATGGATGTTGGGGAGCGTTCTCTGTAATGGGCAAGGCGACGATCAGCAGCCATCAGGGCGATGCGCTCTACACCGCCACCGTTGACTACAACGAGACGCAGTACCTGGCTAAGAAAACACTACTCCAACAACTGATCGCGCAATGCGATGGCCGCATCGCTGAGCTCGACAGCCAGATAACCGAGCTTGAGGCGACTCAGGAAGAGGCAAAGGCCGCACTGGATGCGGCGCTTCAACAATACACGACAGAAGCTGAGACGGAGGAGGGTGCGACTACCATCGCACGGGATACCCTGATTCAGGCTCAGAACGATATGCGTGTTGCATCTACTGAGCTGGCAGCAGCAAAAGGCCGCCGCACACAGCAGGTAGCGGCTAAGAAGTCGCACCAGAACGAGCTTACCGAGATCGAGGCTGCCGCCAATCCTGCCGCAGCTGATATGTGGTGTGTTGAATATGACACCCTATTATCTGGTGACAGGGCTACAGTAGAGATCCCCGGCACGAATGGCTCTATATGCCTACTGCCTCGTGCTCATGTTCAAACCGATGGGCTCATGGTGCCCAGAGTCTGGCAGGATCCGCACCAGTGCTATTTCAACGCAGCTGTTGAACCTGGCGTTCAGAAATGGAAACCCACTTACCGGGCCGGGACCGTTACCGCAATCAATGGCGATGGCACCATGAATGTCACGCTGCGGGTGCCGACGCACAATCACGGTTTAGATACCAACATCGACAGCAGTCTCGAATCAGTGCCAGTGCAGTACATGAGCTGCAACGCTGCCGCTTTCGAAGAGGGTGACGATGTTGTGGTTCAGTTCGATGCTAATCAGGCCAATCCAGTTGTCATTGGGTTTGAGCATGATCCTCGACCGTGTGGCGGACTGCGGGTTTGGGTTGATGGGGATAGACACTTCTTGCAGTTGAGTGGCGGTGCAATCGTTTCCAAGCCGACGACTCATGTCGTGGTTACGGGTAATGACTTCGATCACTGGCAGGGTGTCGGCGGTACGCTTAGCTGGAAACCGGCAACAGCTATCGTTTATCTAAATGGATCGCGGCTCACCAATGCGCCCTATAACGTTTATGGCGGCGGACTTCGTGATGGCATCCCTATCGTGTGCTGCATGGGGGCGGGGTATCTGTACTTTTACCGCTACGACAACGGCGCTTGGGTTCGTGAATATCTCTCCGGTTATAACGCGGTATTCGTCCACCCAAGTAACGGCCATTACTTTAGAATAGCCAGTGCAAAATGTACTGCCAGATTTTCATCAGACGGGCTACGCGTAATTATCCGGGGCAGCACTGGCGCTGCTATCTGGGAAAACAACAGTTACTCGATAATCGAAACCAACTCTGGAACGATATCGGATACCGAGGATCATGAGTTTGTTTTGGCTGCTGACTGGTCATTCCAAGATGATCCGCTTGTCCTGAAAACATCGCACACCTACGTGCGCGTAAATGATATGCCAGAGCTTATCAGTGCCAATATCGGAACCGTTTTTGATGAGAGCCACACGGTGACTGATACTGTCACTCTGGCCGGTAATACCGTTTGCAGCTTCTCCGGTTACGACTACACAACCCGTCGACTGCACTCTACGTCATACGTCAACGAGTGGCAGAACACATCAGCCGAATCAGCCGGGCAGACGCATAATGGCAAGCGGCTACTGTCGGCAGATGTCAGAAAGAATCTATTCGTTTTCGATGATCGGAATATATCGATCGAGGAAGATTTTGTTAATAACGTCAACGTCACATTTTCGGTTAACGTTAAATCTGAAATTGATATCGACGGTTCTGTTGAAACAATACACAGCCAAACCTACTCAGACCCAAACAACGCCGGTAGCTATGAGGTGTATAGGGATCCATCAAGTGTTGTGCCCTATGTTAATTGGATCGAAATCGGAAACGGTCTGACGAACCGCAAGAGTTTCGAATTCCTGTTTGATTCGAAAGAGTATGGCGCGAACTGGATAGGGTTTTGTATTGTTTCAAATCCATCTACGGATGAAATATACGCTCAGGCATTCCACCCAACCCAGCCTTTCACGATTTCAGATATCACAACGCTTAACGCCGAACCCGTATAGCGAGGATCCGCATGGCCGCACCCGATAAATTCCCGCGCCCGTTCAAGACGGGCGATACCTTTGCTCTGTCCGGCACCTACGGTATCGGCGACACGCCAGACGATGCCGTTCCGCAGGATTTGACCGACTACACTATTCGGGGCCAGATCCGCACCCGTAACGGCACCCTCGTTGCCGATCTGGTGGCGACTATCGACCCGGATCAGGTGGCAAATACAGGCAAGTACACCCTGGCGCCGAGCAATCCTGATACCAGCGGCTGGGCGATCGGCTACCACAATATCGACCTCGAATTTAGTGTCGGCGGCGTCGTCACCAGTACGCCTACATTCGTCCTGCAGGTCGAGGAGGATGTGACCAAATGAGCAGGGCATGGGTAACACTGGCGCTGATCGAAGCCCCGCTGGTTGATATCGATGATCCTGCGTCCGTTCAGCTCGGTTTTAGCCAGACGGTGCACCAAGTCTGCCTGCAATCGTCCGCGCCGCCGCAGGTAACGCTGGCGCTTACGGCACCGGGGCCACCCGGGCCGCCTGGCGATTCGATTGTATCGCTGCAAGCCGGAACCACCATCAGCGCCCTGCGTGCCGTGTACGAACTCGATGGACAAGTCTATCCGCTCGATGCGGGTGATGCCGATCATATAGAGCTGCTGGTCGGTGTAACGACAACCGCGGCATCTGCAGGCGGCAATGTCTCTGTCCAGCGGTTCGGCAAGTTGTCTGATAGTGGTTGGGCGTGGACTCCTGGAACAATCTGGCTTGGCGCAAATGGCGCACTAACCCAAACGCCACCGACAACCGGCTTTGATCTCGATATTGGCTCCGCCACATCAGCAACTGAAATCATTATTGATTCACAACCCCCAATAGCACTGTGAGGTAACCACCATGGCTCAGGGTTTTCTGGCTCGCGTAGCGGGCAAAACAAAACAGGTATTCGCAATCACTTCATCCGCTGGCGCGGGCGACACTGGAAAGATTCCCGCGCTCGATGGATCGGGCCGTCTCGATCAGTCGTTTATGCCGGTAGGCATCGGGGCCGATACCGTGCAGGCCACGGCGTCTGAGGCGCTATCGGCTGGTGACTTCGTCAACTTCCACGATGATGTAGGTACGTTCTCAGTGCGACTGGCCGATAACTCCAACGGTCGCCAGGCGGATGGTTATGTCACGGCGTCTGTATCCCTGTCAGGCACAGCCACGGTCTACCCGCTCGATGGCGTAAATGCGTCTATGACGGGGCTAACCGCAGGTACACGGTACTATCTCGGCACTGCCGGGGATGTGCTCGCCACGCCGCTCGATGAAACCGCTGGCGGCAATGTCGGCAAGATCAGCCAATACTTGGGGTATGCCAAGTCGACCACTGAGCTTGTGACCAATGATGACGGCTATGTGGAGCTGTAAGGGATGACAGAAAACAAGCCGCTCGTGCGAATTGGCGGGAAGATAATGCAGTTGCCGGATAGTGATTCCATCTCCGGCGCTGCCGCGCCTGTACAGGTTGAATGGTCAGCCACCCAGCTCTATCAGGGCGAGTCCATCACTGGCCAGATCACAAACTACGACAGCGAAACGACTTACACTGTCAGCGCCGTGTTGGGCTCCATCTCAATTACGGATGACGTGATTACGTACACAGCGGACGGCAGCTTCGGCGCGGAAACGCTCACGGTCAATGGCCGGACGTTCTCGATCACGGTGTTGGAATTTGTGCTGACGGACGGCTTGATTGGCACGGCTGGTGAGCAGGGGTTTGGTGCGGGCATCTACCCGGAATCCGATCTGGCAACCGCCGGTCTTTCACCGATGACCGGTTACGACGACCCCGCGCACGACAACTACGGCAACTACCAGCACACCAATGGCAGTGTCATGGTATTCGTGCCGAAGTTCTACTACCGCGTGGGTAATGCCAGTGCGCCACAGTATGCGACCTATGGAGCCAACAGTATCGAAATTGTTGGTATCGAAACCTTTGCAAATCAGGCTGAGGCCAATGCGGCGGGCTGGGCAATGCACCGTGCGTTCATTGACGGTGGTAGTGAGAAGTCGGGCTTCTTCATCGACAAGTACCTGAGCAGTAATGATGGTTCAGGTAATGCAGTGTCGGTTAAAAACGGTGTGCCATTATCGCTGACAACCTCAACAAGCTATACGCGCACCGACGGACTCACCGGCTGCACCGGCATTCTGGCCGATGCCGTGGTGCTGGGGCGTGCGCGAGGCAGTCAGTACAATCAGTGCTCAGCATTCATGCTCGGTGCGCTGGCAATCCTGTCACTGGCTCATGGTCAGATGGCAACAGGCACTATGGCGTGTGCGTGGTACGACGCGGGCGGTACAACTAACTTCCCGAAAGGCTGCAATAACAACGCATTAGGCGACACCAATGATGCCGGCGTGTCGTTCACTACGGCGGGCGACTCCGGCAATGCCAACAAGCCGCTGGCTGGCAGCGGTGTGCCATTTGCCAAGACGACACACAACGGGCAAAACTGCGGCGTGGCTGACCTGAACGGCTCGCTGTTCGATTGCGCTCTGGGCATTACAGCCCCCGGCACATCGGCCACGAGCACGACTGCGCTCAGCAACGACACGATTTATGTACTGAAGGAGTCGGTCGCGCTGGCGTCGTTGACCGCCGGGTGGGATGGCAGTACGGATGCGTGGGGTAACACGACGCACCTGAACACCCTGTATGACAGCGTGACCAGCCCGCACGCGCTGGGCAGCACGACGGGCACGGTGTACTGGGGTAACGGCAGCAATCAGGTGATCGACGGGGCAGGCAGTGGCGTTGCATGGAGTACGGCGGGATTCATTCCGAAGGACAATAACGCAACCAGCGCAACAGGAACAAACCAGTTCGGCAATGACTATCTGTACCGTTACAACCGGCACAATATGTTCCCGGTTGCGGGCGACTATTGGGCGAATGCGGCGGTCGCTGGCGTTTTCTACCGGCTCTTCAACTACACCCGGTCGAACGGCCTCAGCAACGCCGCCCCTCGCGCCTCGGCCTATCTCCAGTAAGGACTACCTATGATTTACTCAGCACTGCACATTGATACAGCCGGGCCAAACGGCACAGCTTTACGGCCCAAAGCGGCTGACGATAGCAGCCTGAACTATATCGGTGAGCGTGACGGGCGGCACTGGTACATCGGCACCGCCGCAGTTGAGCAGCACCCTGAAATCGACCTACGCGAAGAGCCCGCGGCTGAGATATCCGACCTGATCCGGCAAAGCCAGATGGCCGCCGCCCTGAAGCAGGGGCTGCGCAAGCGGATCGACTCAGAGCTGGGGGACATTCACGACCTGATCGCCGACCAGTCCAAGATGCTGGAGATGATCTACGTCATGCTGGCTCGGCTGACGGCGGAGTACCTCGGCGGGTCGCAGATACCCGATGCAGCACGCACCCCATACCTCGCCCGAGCGGAAGCCGTTGTCGCGGCGGTGGACTCAGGTCAAGCGGTGTTGCGTGGGGATTTTGAGGATATGGATGCAGTACTGGCCCGGCTGATCGGGCGGCAGAGCCGGATCAACGAACTGGTGCGCGATGAGTACGCCGCCAAGATCACCGAGGCGCTGGCGTGAGGCAGCTCCTGATCGCCCTCGACCAGCTCGCCAACTGCTGTGTCTACGCACACGGCGAGGGCTTCGGCATGGCCGATGAAACCTTGTCCGCCCGGTGCTGGCGGCTGCGCGATCATACGCCCCGGTGGCGACGGGCCAGACGGGTGATTGATGCGTTGTTCTGGTGGGAGCCGGACCACTGCCGCATCGCGCATGAGTCTGAGCGCCTGCGCCGACACCTGCCGCCAGGCTATTCGTCCTAATCCTCTACCGGCCAAACCCCTTCCAGCTCCTCCCTGATTACATCCACATTCTCCGGCGCCTGAATATTGATAGACACCTGGCCGCCCTGGGCCTGCTTGATCGTCACCCGGATATCATGGTCAATGATGAGCGCTTCGCCTTCGCGGCGGGTGAGTGTCAGCGATGTGGTTTTCATGGGCACCTCCTGTGCTGTTGATTAATCCGTTATAGCGGCCATTTCCCAGCCCGCCGCAGCAGACACTCTACCGCAAGCGCCGTTCGTGGCTCTATCTCTTTCTCCCCGCGCTCCATTAGTCCTACCCATACCCGACTCACACCGAGCTCATCAGCCATGGCTTGCTGATAGAGGCCCAGCGCTTGCCGGGCCTGTTTTAATTGCTCTGGTGTCATTATTCGATCTCGATGCCGATTTTGTCAGCGTCTTCGCGAGAGATAACGATACCATTCGGATGTTCGTAGTAGCAGCTCAGGCCAGAATCAACAGGGTAAACAATAGGCATCTCGTCTTCTTCAAACCGACGTACAGCTTCGCCATCCTCGGCCCACAAAACTGCTACGTTTCCATTCTCATCGATGCGGCCAAAAATTTCGTTTTTCATCTTGATCACCTATCGCTTTGCAGTTCAGGCTCAGCCCCTTGCCTCACCCTATGTATCTATAATAGATAACTTAGTTATCATTGTAAAGGGCAGCAAAGCACTTTTTTGAAATTATTTTTCAGCGCAGCCCGGCTATAATCTTTCCCCAAAACTCACACGTAACATATTGATTCATAAAGGTGCAGCAAGCACCGAAAAGCACTGTGTTTAAATACAGTTAAAACGCCGCAACCTTATGAATTGATTAGAGAAATAGCGTTTTCGTAAACCGTGCATGGTCTGTACGGTGCACTGACGCCGTTCTTAATCAAAATCCGGCAGGTGTGGCTGTGTGATCGGTTTGCCCGCCGCGGCCCAGGCATCGAAGCCACCAGTGATCGATTTGATGTTCAGATAACCCATCGTTTTCAGGCTCTGGGCAGCCAGCGCTGCGCGGCCACTGGTTTTGCAATAGAGCACTATACCGGTATCACGGGACTCAAGCTTGGGATCGCTACCCACCTGGAACTCCAGCATCCCGCGCGGGATATTGATCGCCCCCGGCAGGTGGCCGTTCTGGTATTCGCCGGGTTCACGAACATCAATCAGTACGTCGGCCTGTTGGATGAATTGATCAGCTTCATCGACCGACACTTCGTCGATCTGCTGCTTGGCTTCCTGCACGAGTTCAAGGGCGCTTTTCATGGTGTATCTCCTCGGATAGGGGGTGGGTTTTCGGCTCACTGCCCGTGTGTTTAAGGGTAGCCAGCGTTGTGTCGGGGTCGAGCGTCAGCGCTGCCTTGTACTGGCTGATAAAAACCTGTCCGCCGAACCGCTGCAGAAAATCGCTGCGTTTAAGCTGGTCCATGACCGGGCCCTTCACCTCGGACAGGTGCAGCTGAATATCTGCTGCCTTGAGTCGCTCGGCAATCGCCTCAAGGCTCTCCAGTGCACTGGCATCGATCAGGTTCACCCCGGGACACATTAAAACAACATGGCGAACCTGCGGATGTGAGGAGACCAGCGCCATCAACCTGTCTTCCAGATAGCGGGCATTTGGAAAATAGAGGCTCTCATCGACGCGCAGGGAGAGCATGATCGGGCTGCACACGACCGGGAATCGTTCCACGTTACGGAAATGCTCACTTCCCGGCAGTTGGCCCACCACGGCGATGTGGGGTTGGCTTGTGCGCCATAGAAACAGCAGGAGCGACAGGCTCAGACCCAGAAGGATACCGGTCTCTATACCCAAAGCGAGCACCCCGACCAGCGTGACGACCATGGCGGCACCATCCTGTTTGGAGTAGTTCCAGGTGCGCACGATCGCTTTCAGGTCCACCAGGGTGAGGACCGCGACGATGATAATCGCAGCCAACACGGCTCTGGGCATGCTCTCGAACATGGGGGTGAATAACATGACGACAACAGCAAACCCCAGCGCTGCAAGCGCTCCTGCCAGCGGTGTCTGTGCGCCTGCGTCGTAGCTGACGACTGAGCGGGAGAACCCGCCGGACACCGGCATGCCGCCGCTCAGCGCCGCCAGTATGTTTGCTCCCCCGAGGGCGATCAGCTCCTGGTTGGGTTTGATCCGTTGACGTTTGCGTGCCGCGAAGGTCTGAGCCACAGAGACTGATCCGACAAAGCCGATCAGGCTGATCAGAGCGGCGATCGGCAGCAGCTCCATGATCAGTGGCAGGTCAAACATGGGGAGTGTTAGAGAGGGCAGGCCCCGGGGTACATCGCCGACAACCGGAACACCCAGGTGTTCCAGCCCCAGCGCAATGACCAGTAAAGTTGTAACGACCACGGCTACAACGGGCGCTGCGCGTGTTATATGGGCGGAAAGTGAAGGGGCAATACCCGCCCCAATCAGTACTGATTTTCCGTAACGGCGGGTCAGGTAGAGAAACACCAGGCTGCCGATACCGATGGCCAGGGTGGCCAGGTTGGTATCCGGGAGAGCGAGGGCTGTGGTTCTTACCAGCTCTATCGCAGTGACCCCTTCAGACTTGATGCCCAGAATATGTTTGAGCTGCCCGAGGGTGATCAAAATACCGGAGGCACTGATAAAGCCAGAGATGACAGGGTGGCTTAGAAAATTAACCAGAAAGCCTGCTCTGAGCAGCGCCAGGAGTAGCATCAGAGCACCGCAGAGCAGAGCCAGTGTCAGTGCTGCCTGGGTATACTCGGCACTGCCCTGGGGGAACAGTGGAGCCAGGGCCGCACCGGTCAACAGCGATACGATGGCAACAGGGCCCACGGCCAGCGCACGACTTGTACCAAGCACAGCGTAGACGATAGCAGGCAGGATACTGGCATACAGTCCCATGATTGGGGGCAAACCGGCGAGCATGGCATAGGCCATGCTCTGTGGAATCAGCAGGAGTGTCAGTGTCGCTGCGGCAAGACTGTCCTGAAGTGCGGTGGCGCGGTCATACCCTTTCGCCCAACTTAAGCAGGGCAGGTACCGGGATAGGCGATCAAGGCTCATGGCGCAGATCCAACGGGTTGCGGCGGCAGGTTTTCAAGCGCTTACAGTGCATCCACCGGAATCTTGAGGTAGCGGATGCCATTCGCTTCCGGCGGTGGCATCTCACCGGCGCGCATGTTGACTTGCACCGAAGGGAGTATCAGCTTGGGCATGCCCAACCCGGAATCCCGTTCCTGCCTCAACTGGACGAATTGTGCTTCGGATATACGTTCATTGACGTGAACATTGGATGCCTTCTCCTCTCCAATGGTGGTTTCATTCAAAAACTCATCACGTCCTTCAGCCTTGTAATCGTGACACATGAATACGCGGGTTTCCGCCGGTAACTCGAATAATTTGCGAATAGAGTGGTAAAGCGTTGCCGCATCTCCGCCGGGGAAGTCGCAGCGCGCAGTGCCGTAATCGGGCATAAACAGGGTATCGCCCACGAAGGCTGCATCGCCAATCAGGTAGGTCACGCAGGATGGCGTGTGGCCTGGGGTATAGATCACGCGGGCGGGGATTTGGCCGATGGTGAAGGTTTCCCCATCAGCGAACAGGTGATCGAATTGACTGCCATCGGCCGCGAACTCCGGCCCGGCATTAAACAGACGTCCGAAGGTTTCCTGAACCCGGCCGACCTGGTTTCCGATCGCCAGTTTCCCGCCTAACTTTTCGCGTATATGTTGGGCGGCACTGAGGTGATCGGCATGGACGTGCGTTTCAAGAACCCACTCGAGCGTGTAACCGTGCTCGTGGATATAATTGACGATTTGATCGGCGCTGGTAGTCGATGTCTGGCCTGATTCAGCGGTATAGTCGAGAACCGAGTCGATGACGGCGCACTGTCCGGATACCTGGTCAGCCACTACGTAGCTGTAGGTGAAGGTATCGGCGTGGAAAAACGCTTCAATATGCATCGCCATCGGCTTATCTCCTGCGTGCTGCTTGATAATTAGGTATATCTAATATACCAGTTGGATCGTTTTAGCCCAACCTTTGCAGCAGCTTATAAACTCATCAGGGATGAGGTTCGCCTGTTAATGGTCTACCTTTGACCTGTAGAGCAGGCATTTAATGTATCCGCTCCATGGACCGGTAGCCAACGATAATAATAATCGCGAAACTCTGACTTTTACCGGATGTCCCTTGCGTAACCGGCGCGTGATCGCGTCCGCGCCTGTCTGTCTGGCAGACAGGCGAATCAAGTTGATCGGATTAAGGAGACAGTCGATGCTGCGATCGAAAGATTCGTTTAATACCCGAAGCACCCTTGAGGTCAACGATACAACGTACACTTACTACGCGCTGAAGGAAGGTGAGCTCGGCCAGATACCGGGCGTTGACCGGTTGCCGGTATCGATCAAGGTTCTGCTCGAGAACCTGCTGCGGCATGAAGATGGGGTGGCGTGCAGCCGCGAGGATATACTCGCACTGGCGAATAGCGGAGGGCGCGCGGGAGATGATGAGTTTGCCTATCATCCGGCCCGGGTTTTGATGCAGGACTTTACCGGTGTGCCGGGCGTGGTGGATCTGGCCGCGATGCGCAATGCACTGGTCAAGCGCGGGGCAGATCCGCAGAAGATCAACCCGCTGTCACCGGTGGATCTGGTGATCGACCACTCCGTGACCATCGATCGTTTCGGCAACGCGGAGGCGTTCAAGGAAAATGTCGAGATCGAGATGCAGCGCAACCTGGAGCGCTACCAGTTTCTGAAGTGGGGGCAGGGGGCTTTTAATAATTTCAGCGTGGTGCCGCCGGGCACCGGCATCTGCCACCAGGTTAACCTGGAGTACCTGGCCAAATCGGTCTGGACCGAAGAGGCTGACGGCTGCACTCTCGCGTATCCCGATACTCTGGTGGGTACCGACAGTCACACCACCATGATCAACGCACTGGGTGTACTCGGCTGGGGTGTCGGCGGCATCGAAGCCGAAGCGGCCATGCTGGGCCAACCTATCTCCATGCTGATTCCCGATGTGGTTGGTTTTGAACTGACCGGCGAGCTGCAGGAGGGAATCACCGCCACCGACCTGGTTTTGCGCGTGGTGCAGATGCTGCGCGAACAGGGTGTCGTGGGTAAGTTTGTCGAATTTTATGGCGATGGCCTGGATCATCTGCCGATCGCCGATCGCGCCACCATCGCCAATATGGCACCGGAATATGGTGCTACCTGTGGTTTCTTCCCGATAGATGCTCAGACGATTAACTACCTGCGTCTTAGCGGGCGGGATGAGCAGACACTGGCGCTGGTTGAGAGTTACTGCCGTGCCCAGGGAATGTGGCGTGACGAAGACTACAAAACGCCTGAGTTCGCAGCCACACTGCACCTGGATATGTCCAGCGTCGAACCCAACCTGGCCGGTCCCAAGCGCCCGCAGGATCGGGTTCCTGTGAAAGGCCTCAAGGGGGCTATCGACGAGTATATCGAGCTTGCCGGCAAAAAGGGTCAGATCGATACCCCAGCGCCGCTGGACGGATCTGGTGAGCCCATGCATCACGGCGATGTGGTGATTGCCGCCATCACCTCCTGTACCAACACCTCGAATCCGGCGGTTATGCTGGGCGCAGGCCTGGTTGCACGCAAGGCGGTAGAAAAAGGGCTTAAGGTCAAACCCTGGGTGAAAACATCATTGGCCCCCGGCTCACGTGTGGTGACCGAATACCTGAATCAATCCGGTGTACAGAAGGATCTGGATGCGCTGGGCTTTAACCTGGTGGGCTATGGTTGCACCACCTGTATCGGTAACTCGGGCCCTTTGCCCGATGAGGTAGAGAAGACGATCAAGGACAACGATCTGATTGTCTCATCGGTTCTGTCTGGTAACCGCAACTTCGAGGGGCGTATCCATCCACTGGTACGTGCCAACTGGCTGGCATCGCCACCGCTGGTTGTTGCCTACGGTATTGCCGGCACCACCCGCATCGATCTTTCCAGCGAGCCGCTCGGAACCGGCCGCGATGGTGAACCGGTCTATCTGAAGGATATCTGGCCGACGAACGCCGAGATCGATGCGCTGGTGCAGAAGATCGATAACGAGATGTTCCGTCGCGAGTACAGCTCCGTGTTCGAGGGGGATGCAAGCTGGCGCGCCATCGACAGCGGCTCCGGAGCCACCTACGACTTCCCGCCCGAGTCCACCTATATACAGGAACCGCCGTTCTTTGAGCCGGAATACGCCGGCAATGTGGGGGATATCAAGGGTGCATCAATTCTGGCGATGCTGGGTGACTCGGTAACCACCGACCATATCTCGCCGGCCGGGGCGATCCCGAAAGACAGCCCGGCAGCGCAGTTCCTGCGCGATCACGGTGTTGAAGAGAAAGACTTTAACTCCTACGGTTCGCGCCGCGGTAACCACGAGATCATGATGCGCGGTACCTTCGGCAACATCCGCATTCGCAATGAGATGACACCGGAGATCGAAGGGGGTTATACTCGCAAAAGAGGAGACACGGAAGCCCGCTTTATCTATGACGTGGCGATGGACTACCAGCAGGCGGGTACGCCCAGTGTTGTTGTGGGCGGCAAAGAGTACGGCACGGGCTCCAGCCGTGACTGGGCGGCCAAGGGGACCCTCTTATTAGGCGTGAAAGCGGTCATCGTTGAAAGCTTTGAGCGAATTCACCGCTCCAACCTGGTGGGTATGGGGGTTCTCCCGCTTCAGTTTACCGGTGAGGATACGCGCAAGACGTTAGGTCTTACCGGTGACGAGCAGATCGATATCCTGGGCTTATCGGGTGAGCTGCAGCCTAAACAGATACTGACGGGTGTTATTCATTACCCTGGGGGGGACAGCCGCGAGATCGAGTTGCTATCGCGGCTGGATACCTGGGTTGAGGTGAAATACTACCAGTCCGGCGGTGTCTTGAGCTTTGTGCTTGATCGTCTGGCCAGCGATAGCTAACAGGTCTGCTCAAGCTCTTCTTCCGTACCGGTTTTCAGCACAGCCTGAGAATCCGGTACGGGAGGTCAGTCTGATCCATCGGCAGCCTATGCTAGAGTAGCCATTCACGTTTTGGGCTGCTGAGGAGCTGAACAATGGCGCCGCTATCCTTCGCTGAAGACTTTTCCAGGTTCACAGTGGATACCGGTGAGGTCAGCATCCATCTGGCCCATGCGGGCGAGGGTGAGCCGCTGCTCCTGTTGCACGGGTATCCGCAAACGCACTGGATCTGGCACCGGGTGGCGCCGGTTCTGGCTGAACGCTTTCATGTCATCTGCCCGGACCTTCGCGGCTATGGAGAAAGCAGTTGCCCGCCGGGAAAGCCGGATCACGCCGGCTACGCCAAGAAAACGATGGCCACCGATATGATCGCGGTGATGGATCACTTTGGCTACGCCAGTTTTGCGGTGGCAGGCCATGACCGGGGCGCTCGGGTTGCGCATCGAATGGCGCTGGATTATCCAGACCGGATCAAAGGGCTTTGCGTGATGGATATCGCGCCGACGCTGCATATGTTCGATCATACCGACCAGGCATTTGCCACCGGTTACTATCACTGGTTTTTCCTGATTCAACCTGATGGGCTGCCCGAGCATATGATCGGGCTTGACCCTGATTACTACCTGTCGGAAAAGCTCCGGCGATGGGCGGCACCGGGTGCCCTGTTTGATCCACAGGCGGTGGCTGAATATCAGCGCTGTTTTCGACAGCCCGAGGTGATTCACGCCAGCTGCGAAGATTACCGGGCCGCCGCAACCATAGACCTGATTCATGACCGGGCGGACTGCAATCGACAGGTCGAGCCGCCTTTGCTGGTGCTCTGGGGAGACAAGGGCTTTGTCCATCGTACCTATGATCTTTTGTCAGTTTGGCAAGGATATGCCAGGCGGGTCGAAGGCCACTCCCTGTCCAGTGGACACTTCCTGCCTGAAGAAACACCGGAGCAGGTCATCGATGCATTACAGCTGTTTTTTAACACTCGCTGAAAAAGGACACACGTAAAAATGGAGTTTCTTCGTCACCCCGGTCGGCTGTTCATGCTCCTACTTGCGCCGGTTGCGCTGGGCGTCGGGCTTTTCCCGCCGGGGCCAATGACCGTGGCTCAGGGGGAAGTGCTGGCTATCACGATCATGACGCTGGGGTTTCTAGTGACCGGTGTCCTGCCGGGATTCATGATCGCGCTCCTGTTCTTTCTTGCCGCTGTACTGCTCAAGGTCGCGCCCCCGGCGCAGATCTTTTCCGGTTTCTATTCGGCAGCGTTCTGGCTGATTGTTGCTGGTATGGTCATTGGTATGGCGATTAAATCCACTGGCCTGGGAGACCGGATCGCAAGCTTGCTGGGTCGTCACCTGGAGCACAGTTACCTGGCCCTGATCGCAGGTCTGATGGTCGTGTGCAGTCTGCTGGGGTTTTTGATGCCCTCGTCCATGGGGCGTGCGGTGATGATGATTCCCATTGGTCTGGCGCTGGCGGAGCGCTGTGGTTTCGAGCCGGACTCCAAGGGGCGTACGGGCGTTGTGATGGCCGTCGCATTCGGCTGTCATATGCCCACCTTCGCGATTCTCCCCGCCAATATCCCCAATGTGGTACTGATAGGCGCTGCTGAGACAATCTATGATCTGGCGTTCAGTTACACCCATTATCTGCTTTTGCATTTTCCGGTTCTGGGGATTCTCAAAGCGGTTTTGATTACCTGGCTGATAGTGAAGGTGTTCCCGGATCGGCCCAATCCGCAACTGACACAGGCCAGTGAGGAAAACGATCAGGGTGTGCCGAATAATGGCCAGATGCGCCTTGGCATCATATTACTGGTAACCTTGGCGTTCTGGATGACCGATAGTCTGCACGGAGTCAGTCCGGCTTGGGTGGGTTTGGCGGCTACCTGTTTTCTGCTGTTGCCCCGCGTCGGACTGGTCGATGCCAAGCGCTTTTCCCAGGGGATGGATTTCACGCTGCTACTGTTTATAGCCGGTGTTTTGGGGCTGGGCAGTCTGGTGGCGAGCTCCGGGCTCGGTAGTTTGATGGCGGTTTACCTGGAGGATTGGCTACCGCTGGAACAGGGCGCGGATTTCACCAATTTTGTCTCTCTGAGTCTGATGTCTTTCATTGCCACTCTGGGTCTTACGCTGCCGGGGGTACCTGCGGTACTGACCCCCATGGCCTCTGATCTGGCTGCCCAGACCGGATGGAGTGTCTCCACGGTATTAATGACTCAGGTTCTTGGTTTCTCCACCATTTTGTTCCCGTATCAGTCAGGGCCGCTGCTGGTGAGCTTACAGTTGGCCAAGGAGCCTCTTAAGCGGATTTTGAAAATTACCCTACCGCTGACGCTGATTACGTTGCTGATTCTGATGCCGCTGGATTATCTGTGGTGGCAGTTCATTGGTGAGTTATAACCGTACTATGTGCGGACGAGCGATGCGCCAATGGCCACCAACGCAGCGCCATTCAACCCGTTTACCACCCGACCCAGGCGGGGCATTTTCAGCCGACGTGCGCGTTCCGCAATCAATGCCAGTGAGCCAAGCCACACTGCACTGATCAGGAAATGGATCAGCGCCATGATTAATGATTGAGCCAGTGCCGAGCCTGCAGGGTCAATAAACTGGGGCAGAAACGCCATATAAAAGATCACGGGTTTGGGGTTCAGTACATTGGAGAGAATGCCCTCGCTGAGCGATCGGAGTGGCTTCAAGCGACGGGTGGGAACGCCCTCTGTTGCCATACTGGGAAACCCGCGCAAAGCGCTGCGCAGGGATACCATCCCCAGCCAGATCAGGTAAATGGCACCGGCTAGTTTGATGGCTGTAAAAGCCCAGGCTGACTGGAGCAGAATCACTGATATGCCGAGAGCAGACACCGTGGCATGAACGAACAGGCCACTGGATATGCCCAGCGTGGTCAGCATCCCGTCTTGCCACCCGCCACGTGCGCTATTCCTCAACACTAACAGTGTATCCACGCCAGGAGAGAGGGTCAGCAGCACAATAGCGACCAGAAACGTAAGTGCGTGGTCCATAGATATCGACTCAATCCGGCTAGCAGATACCTATTGTCGCCGAAATTATAGCCGGAGTCATTGCAGCCTACCGATTATAAAATGTGTGACATATTGCCGCATGGAATATGCTAATTACTATATGCTATATTAGATAAAACTAATTAAAAGAGGTGCTTTCCATGCGGCATCAACAGCCAGATAAAGCATTCAGTCCCCGGCGCAGGGCACTGCTTACAGCGGGCGCGGCAACCGGGTTACTTTCGGTTGTGCCAGCGGGTCAGCTCTGGGCAAAACAGAGAACTTCGGCGCGTATTCTTATTATCGGCGCGGGTGCTGCCGGCTTGGCTACCGCAAACCGGCTACAACGTTCTTTGGCGGGTGCCCGCATCACTTTGGTCGGTGCGCGCCAGCCCCATCTTTATCAGCCGGGTTTTACACTGGTTGCGTCCGGGCTTTGGGATCGACAGCAAGTCATTACCGATACGCGGGATTGGATACCGGGTGGCGTGCGCTGGGTGGAAGCCGATGCGGTGGCGTTTGACCCGCAAGCGCGGCAGGTGGCTTTGAGCAATGGTGCTTCTGAAGCCTATGACGTGCTGATAATCGCAACCGGATGCCAACTTAATTACGCCGATATCGACGGTATGACTCCGGAGCTGATTGGCCAGAATGGGATTGGTAGCGTGTACGCCAGTCCAGCGGCGGCAGAGGCGACAAACAACCAGATCGAACAGCTTATTGCGCGTGGAGAAGGCCGGGCGATCTTTACGTTACCGCCCACGGCTATCAAATGCGCAGGAGCTCCTCTCAAGATGACCTTCACAACGTTGAACCGACTGGAGGATACGGGGCGGCGAGATCAGTTTGACGTGAACTTTTTCACCCCCTTTTCGCAGAAGGTCTTTTCAGTCCCGGTATACAACGAGTTCGTTCTGAACCGTTGGCAACAGCAGGGTGTTAACCTGCACGATAACTGCACCTTAACCGGCATTGAGCCAGAGAACCGGACTGCGTATTTCAGCCGCGAAAACGGTGAGACTGTACGCGAGGACTTCGATTTCATTCACGTAGTCCCGCCCATGAGTGCGCCTGATGCTGTCCGCCAGAGCGAGTTGGCCTGGCAGGACGGAAGCTGGGCAGGGCAGTGGCTGGAAGTCGACCAGTATTCCCTGCAACATCGACGCTTCCCCGAAATTTTCGGCATCGGCGATGTCATCGGAACACCTTTTGGCAAGACCGCCGCCAGCGTTAAGAAGCAGGCTCCGGTTTTGGAGGAGAACATTCTCTCCTATCTGGCCGGGCGACCCCTGGAAGCGCGATACAACGGCTATACCTCCTGTCCTCTGATTACCCGAATTGGACAGGCTGTCCTGGCGGAGTTCGGCTACGGTGGTGAACTCTTGCCCTCATTCCCATTCATTGATCCCACCGAGGAATCCTGGGCGGTTTGGGTTATGAAGGAAAAAATGCTGCAACCGGCGTACTACGCCATGCTAAACGGCCGTGTTTAAGGAGGTGATGCCATGAGTCTGCAACAGATACTTGTTGTGCTGGCCTACAGCGCCAAACCCTACTGGTGGTTGATTGCTCTGGCGATGTTGGCCTTGGCGGTCGCATTTACGCTGGGCTCTATCCGCCGTGGATCGATTAAGCGGCCGGCCTATGCCATAGCGGCAGCCGCTGGGCTGACAGCGGCACTTATTGCTCCGGCATTAACCCACTCGTCGTTGAGCTATGTGGTGACGCCTACGGATTGGTTGGCCCTGGTTGGAATTGGTGTCTCAACCGCTTTTTACACACTGCTTTTACTCTGGCCTTTACTGCGCCGGGAATCGTGATTTGAACGCTAACAGGAGAGATGAATTGATGCTGAAAATGAAGCCTCTGGCTCTGGCCGCTTTATTGGGCGTTTTAAGTGTGCCGGCACTGGCTGCTGACGAGCCGAGAAAGGAGAGCGCTAAAACCACGCTCGGTCTCTACGTCACCGCAAAGGAGGCGTGGACAATGTTGCAGGATGATCCGAAGGCGATTCTGGTGGATGTGCGCGATCCGGTGGAAGCCAAGTTTACCGGCTTTGCCTCAGAAACTGATGTTCATGTGCCCTGGATGGTTGCAGATCCGAGCCGTTGGAGCGAAAAACAGAATAGCTGGGCGATGGCCAGGAATGTGAATTTTGAGCAGCAATTGATGGAAAGACTCAATGCACTCGGGGCAAGCCAGGAGACAGCGGTCATTGTCATGTGCCGTTCCGGGTCAACGCGTAGTGCGCCGGTTGTAAACCTCCTGGCAGAAAAGGGTTTTACCAACGCCTGGACGGTCGTCGATGGCTTCGAGGGCTCCAAGCTGACCGAGGGGGACTCGAAGGGGGTGCGGGCTGTGAACGGCTGGCGTAACTCGGGGTTACCCTGGAGCTATAAAATCGATGCCGATGTTGCCTGGATGCCTGAAAAGAAGGAGGCAGATTAATTATGGCGAATATGCGTAATTTTTTGGTTTTCTGCCTGCTGGTGTTACCGCTCGGTGTTTCAGCGCAGCCCGTTTCCCAGGTGTTGGTTACATTGACCAGTGCTGAACAGCAGACCCGAGGTATGGCAATGGTATTGGCTAATACGATGCAGAGCCAGGGGGCGCGGGTAAGTGTATTGCTCTGTGACAGTGCCGGTGACATGGCCCTGAAGGGGGCCACCAGTGAGCCGTTAAAGCCAAAGGGTGTGACCCCTGAGCAACTGATGAGCAAGTTGATCAAAGGCGGTGGCGTCGTGAAAGTCTGTGCGCTTTACTTGCCCAATAGCGGTCATACAATTGAGGACTTGGCCGACGGCATCATAGTGGCGAAGCCACCTGCCATGGCGGCAGATCTGTTGAACCCCGAAACGAGAGTGTTTAATTTTTGACCATGCTGTTGAAAGAATCCCCGAGGGTGCGGGGATTCTTTCTCAGGCCAACCTTAATCGAAAGGCTGTGGCTTCGGTGTGGCGTCGGTGGAAGGCGGCAGTATCGGCAGCTGGAAGCTGGGCTGATCACCGGTTAACGATTTCAGGAAAGCGACGATCTGGGCATTTTCCTGATCGCTGAACTTACGGCCCAGTTGCAGACGTCCCATGATATCGACCGCCTCGGTGAGTGTTTCGGCCTCGCCGTCATGGAAATAGGGATAGGTCATCTCCACGTTTCTAAGGGTGGGAACCTTAAACATGAATCGGTCGGCATCCTTGCCGGTTACAGCGACTCGGCCTTCTACTTCATTGTTGGTCTGGTAGGGCTCAACCACACCCATTTTCTGGAACGAGGTGCCGCCCACGGCGGGACCGTTGTGACAGGCTACGCAACCGCTGCTTTTAAACAGCTCATACCCGGCAACCTCATCCTGTGTCAGCGCATCCTTGTCGCCCAGGAGCCACTGGTCAAAGGGTGAATTAGGGGTGACCAGTGTTTTCTCGAACTCGGCGATGGCGTCGGTCACCTTATCGATCGTGATCTCCTCTGAGCCGAACGTCAGACGAAAATCGTGCACGTAACCGGGAATCGATTTCAGCACGTCCACGGCCAGTGTATGCGTAAATGCCATCTCACCCGGGTTCGCAATGGGGCCACCGGCCTGTTCTTTAAGATCCGCCGCGCGGCCGTCCCAGAACTGGGCGACGTTCAGACTGGAGTTGAGTACCGTGGGCGAATTAATCGGCCCCTGTTGCCAGTTATGGCCGATGGAGGTCTTCAGGTTGTCCGTTCCTCCCATACTCAGGTTATGGCAGGAGTTGCAGGAGATAAAGCCGGATTTCGACAGCCGCGGGTCGAAATAGAGCTTCTTGCCCAGTTCCGACAGTGCCAAATTGACTTCTTTGACCGGTTCAATGGGCTGAATGGGTTCTTCAGCGAAGGCAGACATTGAGCCGAGCGCCATAGCGGCACTGATGGTCGAGGCGATGAAAGCGCGGTTCGATCTCATAGTAGGCATCCTTTCGATTGGAGCGTTACCGTTAGTCCACATCATTACTTGACCGTTCGGTCATGACATTGACCTGAATCAGTCGGGGGGATGATGTGAACGTCGAAGACACCTTTCAGGTGTAGACCAATGCGTTGGCGCCTGCCAACCAGAATCCCCGTAGACAGACATCATCTGATCAGTGTTCCATTGCATGTTTCAGGTCACGCAACAAGGAACGAACGCCCTCTTCAAGTACCGGGTGGTAATAGGGCATCTCAAGCAGCCGTTCTACCGTCAACTTCTGCTCCACGGCCCAGGCCAGCAGGTGAGCCAAATGCTCCACATCGGGGCCGACCAGTTCTGCTCCCAGCAGTTTGCCGCTGTGTTTGTCAGCCCAGGCCTTCATCATTCCTTCGGTACGATTCAGCACCTTGGCGCGAGCCTGATCGCTAAAGGCGAAGGAGGCGCAGGCGATCTGGTCCGGTTTATACTGTCGGATCTTGCTGGCGCTTATCCCCAGTGTGGCAATCTGAGGATCACTGAAGACCACTGCCAGAGGCGTGGTGCGATGACCGGTGCGCAGATCCGGATAGCGGCCGGCGTTGTTGCCGGCAATGCGTCCCTCATCAGATGCTTCGTGCAGCAGCGGCAGATGGTTGTTGGCGTCGCCGGCGATAAAAATAGCGCTGTCGCCACATTGCAGTGTCGCAGAATCGAAGTGGGGGATACCCTGATCATCCAGCGTCAATGAGGTGTTCTCCAGCCCCAGTTGGTCCACATTGGGGCGTCGGCCGGTGGCAGCGAGCAGGTACTCAAAGGTTTCATTCTGAAGAGTGCCACTCTGGTCTTTGAAACCTACGGTTACGCCGGAGTCGGTTCGCTCAACACTGTCTACTTGCGCATCGGCATCCAGCGGATACTCGCTACTAAACGCCTTGAGGGCAGATGCTCGCACTTCACTGTCCTGAAGTGGCCCGAGCGCGCCGCCAATGCCGAACATCCGTATCCTGACGCCGAGACGATGCAGTGCCTGGCCAAGTTCGAGGCCGATAACGCCGGGGCCAAACACCACGACTGATTCCGGCAGGGTATCCAGTTCGAAAAGGTCATCGTTGCTTAACAGTCGATCCTCGGCTGCACGCAGAAAACCGGGAATCGCAGGCCGGGAGCCGGTGGCGATAACAATCCGTTGGGCTTCGATCTGCTCGCCAGACTCTGTCTCAAGCCGATGATCAGCAACAAAACGAACCCGTTGGTGGATCTGGTCAGCGTTGGGAATCGCTTCCATGCCTTTGAGCACATTGTCGACAAAGCGGTCACGGTATTGGCGAACCCGCTCCAGTACAGCCTTGCCGTCAATCCGGATGTCGCTTACCGTAACGCCGAATGCGGTCGCCTGGCGCGCATGCCAGGCGCTGTCAGCGGCGGCAATAAGCAGTTTGCTGGGCATACAGCCAACGCGGGCACAGGTGGTACCCAGGGGGCCTGGATCGATCAGAACAACTGAATCCGAGTATTTGCGGGCCTGGCGGTAGGCATTAAGCCCGGCGCTGCCTGCGCCGATGATCGCGATCTCGGTGGTTCGCATGTCGAGACTCCCTTCAACGGGTGGGTTTTGATCTATTCGTACTGGCTAATTTAACGATTGCATCGAGCGGTCTGCAACAGTCGATGCTGCCTGAAAGGGTAGACGAGGATACGTGGCGGGTGGGGCAGAATACGAAAACGGCCCCCAAGTGGGAGCCGTTATCATTCAGCGTTTTTTAGGACTGCGTGGTGTATTCGCACCCTGGCTGCGCGGTTGGTGACCGCGGTGGGTATCACCGGAGCGCTGTCCGTCACGGTGTTGAGGCTTGGGCTTCTTGGGGCGGCGACGCCGAGCCGATTTTTGCTCCAGGCGGGATTCGGGCAGCGCATGGACCGGGTCGAAACCGTCGATAACTTCCCGGGTTAGCAGCTTGCTGGTCAGCCGCTCAATGGCCCGGAGTTGAGCGATCTCATCGGCGCAGACCAGAGAGACGGCCTGTCCGGTGGCGCCGGCGCGACCGGTACGACCGATGCGGTGGACGTAGTCTTCCGGCACATTGGGCAGATCGAAGTTCACCACCTGAGGCAGCTGATCGATGTCCAGACCGCGGGCTGCAATATCGGTGGCTACCAGTGCTTGAAGGCGGTTGTCCTTGAACTCCGCCAGGGCCTTGGTGCGGGCGTTCTGACTCTTGTTCCCGTGAATCGCGGCCGCTTTGATGCCCGCTTTCTCCAGCTGAGTGGTGAGCTTGTTGGCCCCATGTTTGGTACGTGTAAATACAAGGACCTGATGCCAGCCGTTATCGTTGATCAGTTTGATCAACAGCGGTGCCTTCTGCTTCTTGTCCACCGGTGCTATCCACTGCTTGACTGTTTCCGCTGTGGAGTTGCGCGGCGTAACGGAGATTTCAACCGGATCGTGCACCAGTCCCTTGGCAAGCTCACGGATCTCTTTGGAGAAGGTCGCGGAGAACAGCAGGTTCTGGCGCTTGGGTGGCAGGACAGCCAGGATCCGTTTGATATCGTGGATAAAGCCCATATCAAGCATCCGGTCGGCTTCGTCCAGCACCAGTACTTCCAGATGATCGAAGCGAACCGCATTCTGCTTGTACAGGTCGAGCAAGCGACCGGGCGTGGCGATCAATACGTCGGCGCCTTTGCGCAGCGCCATCATCTGCGGGTTGATCTTCACGCCACCGAATACAACGGTTGAGCGCAGAGGCAGGTGCTTGCCATAGGTTTCCACGCTCTGGCCGACCTGAGCGGCCAGCTCACGGGTGGGGGTGAGAATCAGCACTCGCGCCTGGTTTGCGCCCGCTCTCTGGCCGGGCAGCAGACGTTCCAGAATGGGCAGGGTAAAGCCGGCGGTTTTGCCAGTACCCGTCTGGGCTGCGGCCATGACATCCTGGCCCTGAAGAACGGCGGGAATCGCCTGTTGTTGAATCGGAGAAGGGGTGTCATAACCCTGTTCAGCAACCGCTTTGACAATAGGGTCGGACAAGCCAAGGCTGGCAAAACTCATTAATAACTCTCTGTTTAAATGGGACGAGAACCGGGGAGGTACGGTAAGCCGGGCAACAGCCGGTGCAGAAACGCTCTCGGAAGGGTGCGAAGCTTACCCTAAAGTGCCCTCTGTGGCTATGTTGGCAGATCAGTCTGAGGGCGCTCGTCCAAGCGATCACGGCCGGTTAGTTTAGGGAACCAGTACATCCACAGCGCAGTTACCGCCAAGGTTCCCACACCTCCGATAACAATGGCCGGCACGGCACCGGCCAGTGACGCCACAACCCCGGCGCGGAACTCGCCCACCTGGTTTGAAGTGCTGATAAAGAGTGAATTGACGGCGCTGACACGGCCTCTCATCTCATCCGGTGTTTCCAGCTGAACCAGGGTCGAGCGTATAACCACGCTGATCATATCCGCGGCTCCCATGATGGTCAGCGCGGCCACCGACAGCCAAAGCGATTGGGACAACCCGAACAGAATGATCATTGCGCCAAAGACAGCGACGGAAGCAAACATCTTGACGCCGACACGACTGTCGATGGGGCGCCAGGCCAGCCAGATCGACATGGCAACGGCTCCGACAGCGGGTGCACTGCGCAGCATGCCGAGGGCCCAGGGGCCCGTCTCCAGAATATCCCGGGCGACAATAGGCAGTAGGGCGGTCACGCTGCCGACCAGTACGGCCACCATATCCAGTGAAATCGATCCGAAGATCACCGGGTTGCGCCAGGTGAATTTGAAACCGCCCAATACAGAGTCCAGCGTGGCGCGCTGCTTTTCGCGTTGCTCATGTTGATAGTCAAGGCCAAAGAGGATAACCGCCGAGAGCAGAGCGCAGGCAGTGCTGGTGCCATACAGAGCCCCTGCGCCAAATATATAGATAACGCCGCCCAGCGCCGGGCCGACGATGGTGGTGGCTTCTCGGCCAGAGGCGGTCCAGGTCATCGCGGGGGCCAGCAGATCCGCACCGACGATCCTGGGCACCATCGCCTGGGTTGCCGGCATTTCGAAAGCCCGTGCCGCGCCCATGGCGATACAGCAGCTATAGATAATTGCCGGTGTTATCACATCGAGCACACTGGTGACCGTCAGTACGGCAATGGTCAGGGTGATGACGCTGCGGCTGATCAGCATGATTGTGCGGCGGTTCAACGTATCCGCCAGATGCCCACCGTAGAGTGTCAGTGCAAGCTGCGGTAGATAGCGCGCGAGCCCGACCAGACCGAGACTCAGGGCGCTGTCGGTCAGGTTGTAAATCTGCCACCCCATCCCCACCAGCAGCATCTGAAAGGCAAAAGATGCAGCCATCTGACCGATCCAGAAACGCATGAAGGTCTTGTGCTTTAGTAGGGAAGGTGTGGTCATGCCAGTCCTGAAAGAGATTGAACAGAAGTAAGAGATGAGGCGGGAAGTGTAACGGATGTTACAGTTGGATGCTTATTAGTTTTTCTTCAAAGTGATCCGGTTTTACGAAGATCAGCGGGTAAGCGCGGGTTGGGAGCGATGGTGTATCTAACTCAAAAGCGGAGCATTCCGGGCGTCTTTGCATTATGACGTAATGATGAACTGCGCAGAATAGCGTGTTCCGGGGACATCATGCGCAACATTAAACTCGCGCAATATCGCTATGCTAGGCGGCCTTTAAGCCGTTAAGTAGATCCACTTTCGAGAAATTGTCTTACCGCCGTGTCGGGATCACTCTCGTTAGAAACTTGCAGTTGAATCTCTTTACGGCTCAGCCTCCGTGTTAACCCGCGACCGGTACTGGCCGTTATCAAAACATCAATGTCATCCAGCGGGTGTGGCTCGTGAGAATCAGAATCGTGGAACGACTCGGCTTTGCTCAGCTCAAGTAACCGCTTGGAAGCTACCTGTCCATCTTCGATGGTATAAATCCAGAACTTTCGACAGCGACCAGGATGGTCTGTGACTGTTTTTCGATTCTGGCTGGTGACAGCAATTTTCATAGTCGGCATCCGGGCGCAGTGACGATTGCGCTGTGAACCATTAATAGAAAACCTGAGCGCCACCGCTTGAAAGCGGTGGCCTCTGGGAAGTGCCGCTTTAAACTCTTTGGCGATTACAACTGCTTGGTGCAGAAGTAAAAGTCCACACAGTCATACTGATCCGACTCCATACGCTCGTTGGCACCCTCAGCCGTCGCAGAGGGTGGCACGATAACCCTGTCCCCTGGCTGCCAGCCTTCCGGGGTTGCTACGCCATTCTCGTCACTGGTCTGCAACGCATCCAGTAGACGCAGGAATTCCGGGATGGATCGACCGTTGCTCATGGGGTAGTAAACCATTGCGCGCAGGATTCCGTTGGGATCGATGATAAAGGTCGCGCGAACCGCAGACGTATCTGCAGCGCCGGGGTGGATCATTCCGTATGCCCGGGCGACGTCCATCTTCAGGTCGGCGATGATCGGAAACGGAATCTCGACCCCGAATTTTTCCTTGATATTGCGCATCCAGGCGATATGCGAGTGATGGCTGTCGATGGACAGTCCCAGTAACTCACAGTTGCGTTTGTTGAACTCCGGCGCCATCTTGGCAAAAGCCATGAACTCAGTCGTGCATACCGGGGTGAAATCAGCCGGATGAGAAAAGAGTACGAGCCATTTCCCCTTGTAGTCATCGAGGCTCTTAACCCCATCAGTTGTCGGTGCGGTAAACTCTGGAGCTCGCTCGTTCAAACGCGGGAGGCCTGAGGTAGTAGCGGTTTCTGCGGGTTCCATAACGGTGCTCCTTACTATTGATTAGATATATCTAATATAAAGGCCGTTAATGTTCATGTGAATACATAAATTGCTATCACGTATATAGCCGCTGTCTATCGGCTTCCTCATCCTCACGGAAAACCGCCGTTCACTAACACTTCTACGATGTGGCTCTGGCTTAGGTGTACTCGGGATGAGCCAATCTGTTAACCGGTTGTTGGTCAGGTTCGACTGGTAAATAACCTTCCATATTGCACGCTTAGTGGTTCTGTGTTTTCTGTAATTTACGTCTGTTTAAACCTAATCAATTGAATTATTTGAGGTTTTAAAGTTGGGCCGTTTCTTGCTCTAGCTCTTTCTGATTCCGCCTGAGAATGATAAGAGCTTAACCGGTGGCCGCCTGCGGAAAGGAGAGGTACGCCGAGGGGAGTACGGCATGTCCCAGATTGAAACGTTTTACGATGTGATGCGACGTCAGGGGATTACGCGTCGCAGCCTGTTGAAGTACAGCAGCCTGACAGCTGCAGCCCTGGGTCTAGGACCCACCTTTGCCCCTAAAATTGCCCACGCCATGGAGACCAAACCGCGTACGCCGGTGGTCTGGCTGCACGGGCTGGAGTGCACCTGCTGCTCCGAATCCTTTATCCGCTCCGCCCATCCGCTGGTTAAGGATGTGGTGCTGTCGATGATCTCGCTGGACTACGATGACACCCTGATGGCTGCTGCCGGCCATCAGGCTGAGGCTGCGCTGGAGCAGACCATCGAGAAGTACAAGGGCGAGTACATCCTGGCGGTGGAAGGTAATCCGCCGCTGAACGAAGATGGCATGTTCTGCATTGTCGGCGGTAAGCCGTTCCTCGATCAGCTCAAGCATGCTGCCAAGGATGCCAAGGCCGTGATTGCCTGGGGTAGCTGTGCCAGCTGGGGCTGTGTTCAGGCGGCGCGACCGAACCCCACTCAGGCGGTGCCGATTCATAAGGTGATCACCGATAAACCGATTATCAAGGTGCCGGGCTGTCCGCCCATCGCCGAGGTGATGACCGGTGTGATCACCTATATGCTCACCTTCGGCAAGATTCCGGAACTGGACCGTCAAGGGCGTCCGAAGATGTTCTACGGCCAGCGTATTCACGACAAATGCTACCGCCGTCCCCATTTCGATGCGGGTCAGTTTGTCGAGCAGTGGGATGATGAATCCGCTCGCAAGGGCTACTGCCTCTATAAAGTCGGTTGTAAAGGACCGACCACCTACAACGCCTGCTCTACAGTGCGCTGGAACGAAGGCACCTCCTTCCCGATTCAGGCCGGTCACGGCTGTATTGGCTGCTCAGAAGATGGCTTCTGGGACAAAGGTGGTTTCTATGACCGTCTGACCGATATCCATCAGTTTGGTATTGAAAAGAATGCCGATGAGATCGGCACCGCCGTGGCCGGTGGTGTGGGTGCCGCCATTGCGGCCCATGCGGCTGTCAGTGCGATCAAGCGGGCGACCAGCAAGGGAGATCAGGAGTCATGAGCGATCTGAACGCCAGTAATCTGGACAACTCCGGGCGTCGCATCGTTGTCGACCCGGTCACGCGCATCGAAGGCCATATGCGGTGCGAGGTGAACGTGGATGAAAATAATATCATCCGTAACGCGGTTTCCACCGGCACCATGTGGCGTGGTCTGGAAGTCATTTTGAAAGGGCGTGACCCGCGTGATGCCTGGGCCTTTGTTGAACGTATCTGCGGTGTGTGTACCGGTACCCACGCACTGACCTCGGTACGTGCCGTAGAGGATGCACTGGGAATCAATATTCCCTACAACGCGCATCTGATCCGGCACCTGATGGACAAGACCCTTCAGGTTCATGACCACATCGTACATTTCTATCACCTGCACGCGCTGGACTGGGTTAACCCGGTTAATGCCCTGAAAGCGGATCCGAAAGCCACCTCCGAGCTGCAGCAGATGGTGTCTCCTCACCATCCCAAGTCCAGCCCCGGTTATTTCCGCGATGTGCAGACGCGCCTGAAGAAGTTTGTCGAGAGCGGCCAGCTTGGCCTGTTCTCCAACGGCTACTGGGACAACCCGGCCTACAAACTGCCACCGGCGGCGGACCTGATGGCCGTGGCGCATTATCTGGAAGCGTTGGATCTGCAGAAGGATATCGTCAAGATCCACACTATCTTTGGCGGCAAGAATCCGCACCCGAACTTCATGGTGGGCGGCGTGGCTTGCGCCATCAATCTGGATGACGTGGGCGCGGCTGGTGCGCCGGTCAATATGACCAGCCTCAACTTCGTGCTTGAGCGTATTCGTGAAGCTCAGGCTTTCACCAAGAACGTTTATCTGCCGGATGTGCTGGCCGTGGCCGGTATCTACAAAGACTGGCTGTACGGTGGCGGTCTGGCCGGTCAGAACGTGCTTTCTTATGGTACCTACACCCAGGTTCCCGGAGACAAGTCCTCCGATCTGCTGCCGGCCGGCGCTATCGTCAACGGTAACTGGAATGAAGTGCTACCGGTGGATGTACGCGATCCCGAGCAGATTCAGGAGTTTGTCAGCCATAGCTGGTACAGCTACGCAGGCGACGAGAACAAGGGACTGCATCCCTGGGACGGTGTCACCGAACCTAACTTCGAACTGGGCCCCAACACCAAGGGCAGCAAGACCAACATCCAGGAGATCGACGAGTCCGCCAAGTACTCATGGATCAAGGCTCCGCGCTGGCGCGGTCATGCCATGGAAGTGGGTCCGCTGGCGCGTTACATCATCGCCTACGTCTCGGGCAAGGAGTATGTGCAGGAGCAGGTGGACCGCTCTTTGTCCGCCTTTAACCAGGCCACGGGCATGGAGCTGGGTCTGAAACAGTTCCTGCCATCGACCCTGGGTCGTACCCTGGCGCGTGCGCTGGAGTGCGAACTCTGTACCGATACCATGCTCGATGACTGGCATGCTCTGGTGAACAACATCAAGGCGGGCGACAGCTCTACCGCTAATGTAGAGAAGTGGGATCCAAGTACCTGGCCCAAGGAAGCACAGGGCGTCGGGATCAACGAAGCTCCCCGTGGCGCTCTGGGACACTGGATCAAGATCAAGGATGGCAAGATCGACAACTATCAGGCGATCGTCCCGACCACCTGGAACGGTACACCGCGCGATCACAACGGCAACATCGGTGCATTTGAGGCGTCCCTGCTGGATACGCCCATGGAGCGTCCGGATGAGCCGGTGGAGATCCTGCGCACACTGCATAGTTTCGACCCCTGTCTGGCCTGTTCGACCCATGTGATGTCACCGGACGGCCAGGAGCTGACCAAGGTGAAAATCCGCTGATAGCGAGGGCGTGCGGAGGTTTCGCGCGCCCGTGGAGGATTCCGCGATGGCACTGGAAAAACAACTCGAACTCGGTGACAGCGAGGACAAGGTCCGCAAGCAGACGGCGGTCTATGTGTATGAGGCGCCTGTTCGTCTCTGGCACTGGGTCACAGTCTTTTGTGTACTGACGCTGGGTATCACCGGGTACTTCATCGGCTCACCTCTGCCCACTCAGCCGGGGGAGGCCAGCGATAACTACCTGATGGGGTATATTCGCTTTGCCCATTTCACGGCGGGGTATATCCTGGCAATTGCCTTTATCGGCCGCATCTACTGGGCCTGTGTGGGTAATCGCCACTCCCGGGAGCTGTTTATTGTTCCGGTCTGGAAAGGACGTTGGTGGTCCGAGCTTTGGCATGAGGTGCGCTGGTACCTGTTCCTGGCAAAGACTCCGAAAAAATACATTGGTCACAACCCGCTGGGGCAGCTGGCCATGTTCGGCTTCTTCGTAATCGGCAACATCTTCATGATCGTCACCGGCTTCGCGCTATACGGTGAGGGCCTGGGCGCGGGAAGCTGGGCTGACCAAATGTTCGGCTGGGTCATACCGTTGTTCGGTCAGAGTCAGGATGTGCATACCTGGCATCATCTGGGTATGTGGTACATCGTGATTTTTGTCATGACCCACGTTTATGTGGCTGTGCGTGAGGACATCATGTCCCGGCAGTCACTGATCTCCACCATGGTCGGTGGCTGGCGCATGTTCAAGGATGACAAGCCTGACTGACCGCGCCGAACGCGCTTCCGCTCTCCTGTCACCCTGGCAGGGACGCCGCCCCGAACATCCGGGGCGGTTGCTGGAGCGCTGCTATCTAATCCCTCTGCATATCTCTCAAACAGCCCTGGCCCGGGAATTGGGCATCTCCAGGCGGCGCATCAATGAGATCGTTAATGGCCAGCGTGCGATAACGGCTGATACAGCGCTTAAACTGGCGGCTTTCTTCAGGACAACGCCCATGTTCTGGCTTGAGAAACAGCAGCTTTGGGAGTTGTGTGAGGCGGGCAAACGTAAAAAGAGTGCCCACTGATTGGAGCACTCTATCGGGGAAGGGTAACAGTCGAACTTAGCTCTTATTCCACCAATCGATGGCGAAGGCGCCAAATGAAGGGCTGGGCTCTACCGGTGAGTAATCGTTTTTAGCGACAGTCACCCCGTTGATTGTGTTGTCTTGAGCGTCGGCCCACCAGTTCCAGGAGCCCTGACCAAACTCCGGAGAAAGAGCGTCGAGGTTAGTTGTCTGGCCCGATGCTTGAGCGTTCTGAACACTCTGGCTTGACTGCTCCCACCAGTTCCAGGCGCCGTTACCGAATTCGGCGGATTCCACGCTGGAGGCGAAAGCCTGAGTACCAGACAGTGAGAGCGCGCTGATAGCGAATGCGAAAGCGGTACCTTTAAAACCTTTTGCGAATACGTTTTTCATGATTAAAGCCTCTTTTGATTCGAAAGTAGAAAGCGTCGGCTCGGTGTTTAGTGGGGCCACTCGCTTGCTGATCGATTGCTTGCTTAGCAACTTGAGATCATTCTACGTCTGAGGCTGTTGTTACTTGTAGATAGCAATAAATTGAAATGGTTTTAACTAAAGGTTTAAACCTAAGCGCTAGAGATCGCTGACAGCGTCATCAAGGTCGCTAACGACCGTTTCCTTAACGTTTGTAACAAGATGGTCAATGAAGAGCCGGGTTTTGGCCGGTAGGTAGCTACGGGAGGAGTAGTAGATCATCACCTGAATAGGGTCCACTTCGTACTCTTTAAGAACCCGGCGGAAACAGCCACTTTCAATGTACTGGCTGGATTGCTCGATACCCACGGTCGCTATGCCAACCCCCATTTCAACGGCTTTTACGGCGGCAGAGAGGTTGTTGACGGTCAGGTTTCCGTGGGGAACCACCTGGATCTGTTCACCGTTTACCCGGAAGTTCCAGTTTTGCTTGCGACCGGATTTCGATGAACGGTAGGCGATGCAGTTGTGTTTTGACAGGTCGTCGAGGGTTTTGGGAGCGCCATGCACTTTGACATAGTCCCGGCTCGCTACCACCACCGGTTGCACCTTGTAAAAGTCCCGAGCAATCAGCGAGCTGTCGTGGTTTAGCATAACGCCGATCCCCACGTCGGCACCTTCTTTAATGATGTCTCCAATTCGGTCCTCGAAGGTCAGGTCCAGCTCAATATCGGGGTACTGCTCCATAAAGGCGGGCAAAAGCGGAAGCACTACCATTCGACCGAAGCTATCGGGCATATTGACTCGAAGCCGACCGCGCGGGGCCTTCTTCTTTTCGGTGCTCAGGCTGATCTGATCTTCAAGTTGTTCAACCAGGTGGCCGGTTCGTCTGAACAGGTCATGCCCATCTTCGGTTAGTGTCAACGAATGGGTACTGCGGTGAAATAGCCGGACTTCCAACGTCTTCTCAAGTTGAGCAATCGACTTGCTTACCGCGGCCGAGGAGATACCCAGCTGTCGGGCTGCAGATGAAAAGTTACCGTTATTGACCACAGCGATGAATGTACTGAGTTGCGTGGGAATCATGTGTTACCTGTGAAACGCTGTTGTATACCCGTCTATGTTAACAGTGGTTTGCCGCCAGCGCGGTTTCACATGGCTAGGTATTTGATGTTTGTGGAGAGAATGTAAGCCGGGATTCGTGTATGGATATGTGCGAGCGTGATTTATGAACGGTATTGACTCGGCGTTGGTCTGCCACGCGGTTGGTTACGTATCGGGTACTTATTGCCAATAGACTATCCAAAAGGCGCTACTGCAACATGAAACAGCTTTTTACCGGCTTTGTAGCACTGCTGTTGGCTGGCTGTACCCATGTAGGGCTTGAGCTAGCTAACCTGCCCGCAAAATTCAGCACAACTCGTCTTTATAAAGATGTCGATTATGGCGCTTTGCCAGTTCAGAAACTCGATATCTATGTGCCACAACTTGACCGACAGGGACCGCTTCCCGTGGTTGTTTTTTTCTACGGTGGCCGGTGGAGTGACGGTTCAAAGGAGATGTATCCGTTCGTGGCTGAAGCCTTCGCCGAGCACGGATATGTCACGGTTATCGCCGATTACAGCAAGTATCCACAGGTTCGCTTTCCTGCCTTTATCGAGGATGGCGCCAAGGCTGTGGCCTGGGTGCATCGTCACATCCATGATTACGGTGGTAACCCGGAGCGGCTGTTTCTCGCGGGGCACTCTTCGGGCGCGCACATAGGGGCATTGCTGGCTGCTGATGAACGGTACCTCAGTGCAGAGGGGCTGAGCTCTGACGTCATTAAAGCGTTCGCTGGATTGGCAGGGCCCTATGACTTCATTCCTCAAGCCGAAGATTTAAAACAGATATTTGGCCCACCGGAGCGCTATCCTCAGATGCAGGTGCCGACCTTCATCGACGGCGGTGAGCCGCCGATGCTGTTGATGTGGGGCGAAGAGGATCAGGCGGTCTGGCGTCGGAATATGGACCGGTTGTCAGCGGCCATTCGTGAACAGGAGGGCCGGGTCGAAACACGTATATATCCCGATCTGGATCACGTTGGTGTTATAGCGAGCCTGACTTGGTTTTTACGGGGCCAGCGCCCGGTCTACGCCGATATTCTGAGCTTTTTTGAGAAACATCGAGCACCGTGATTCTGCACGCCTCGGCACCTGAGGCTTGCGAGTGGTGTATTGCACAGACTCATTCTCTGCGAACAATCCAATCCCTGACGTTAAGGACCGGAAACCGATTTCAGAAAAGCACCGTATACCGAGATTAAACACCTGTATTGGCCGATCGTTTATTCATCACTTTTGAGGTCCGTCGTTATGGCTTTGGCTCTGTATATACTCTTTTTTCTGACCGTTTTTCCGGTGGTACTGGCGGGCGTGGCGGTAAACTGCCGGCTGCGTCAGTTCGGCACCATCGATAACAACAACCCCCGCGCCCAGCAGGGGCAGCTGGAAGGGATCGGTGCGCGCGCCATGGCAGCGCAACAGAATGCCTGGGAAGCGGCCATCCTGTTCGTGGTGACGCTGTTTATCGCTTATTCAGCGGGTTTACCGCTCACCTCTCTTGACGTGCCAGCTGTGCTGTATATGGCTTTTAGGCTTGGGCACGCGGTGTGCTACCTGGCCGATTGGGCTACACTGCGCAGCATCGTCTACTGCGGTGGTTTTTTTACCTGCGTCTACATTGTGTATCTGGCAGCATAGGCAGAAGAATCCGCTAATTATCAGAGAGCGCAGGAAATGGGCCGGGGGCAGGCAGCACTTTTTCAACCATTGATGGAGCAGGTTTTAGGTAATCTGTCACTGTCCATTGATCAATGCAGAACGCTCGAATCCGGCCTTAAAGAGCAGGTCTTTCCAGCAAAACAGCCATTAGTGAGGGCAGGACAGCACTGGCGTCACCTGTTTTTTATCGAGCGTGGCCTGGTACGCCTCTACTACCTGGATACAGATGGTCGAGAGTCCAATAAGTCCTTCTTTACCGAGGGGGCGGTGATCTGGCCCGTGGCACCCAGAGACCGAGAATATCCGGTGCGTTTCGAAATCGCGGCAGTTGAGCAGACGACGGTCATCAGCTGTCCCGTTGGGCCTTTACAGGCGCTGCTGGAGGGTTGTGGGGCCTGGGAGCGTTTCGCCTTACCTTATGCGGAACGCTTACTGGAGAGTAAATTTCAGCGCGAACACGATTTTCTGTTGATGAGTGCACGGGAGAGGTTGGTTCAGTTTGAAGCCCAGAACCCGGAGCTCAGTCAGCGTTTACCGGATTACCATCTGGCCTCGTTTCTGGGTATCACCAATGTGTCCCTGTCCCGGATTCGTCATAAGCCGGGCTGAGCGTTTTTAACATCGGTTAATGTGCGCGTGCCCTTGGGCTGTCATCCTCGGACCTCTCAACCAAAACGAGGTTTAAGGGGTAGAACCATGACTCGATTATCACCTACCGCGCAGCTGTCCCTGGCTGCTTTGATCGGCCTGTCTATCTTGCATCTCATGATGTTAATTGCGCTGTTCAGCAAAGCAGCAGTGGCTCCTCCAGACTTTGTTGGCCCGCTTAACGCGGCTGTCCTGGCCATTTTTATGGTGGCGTTATGGCTCGTGTGGAACAGCCACCCGGCCTATAAATTCTGGCTGGCATTGTCAGCATTGTCGGCGCTACCCGGAGTCGGCCCCCACAAGTTGCTGATAGAGGCAAATGCGCTGGTGATCTCCCCGGTCGTTATTAGCGGGACGCTTTTTGTGATCCTGCTTTTGCGCGACCTCTTTGCAGGCCGCGCTCAGCCGGAGCCGGAGATGGAATCGGCCGGCGAGTAACTGGGAACAGCGCGGGTGAATCAAGCTGTAGCTTCGACTTTTTCCAGCAGGGCGGGCTTAATCTGATCGACCCAGGCTTGCAGCCGTTCTTCGGTGTGCATGCCCTGGGTGCGCTGGTCGATGACCAGGCCGACAAACTGATCCCCGATCGCGGATGCGGAGTACTGGAAGGTGTAGCCCTCGGTGCTCCACTCGCCGATCATTTCCGCGCCGAGGCCGGCAAATACCTGGTAGAGCGCCATCAATGAGCTGGCGAAGCGCTCTGAGTAGCGTTCCTGAGCGCCCAGTCCAAACATGGCGATACGTTTGCCTTTCATGTCCGGCCGTCCCATCATCGCCAGAAACTCCTCCCAATTGGGTTCGAAGCAGCCGGATGCACCCTTGCCCGGGATATCACCTTCACCATAGCTGGGCGTTCCCAGAATAAGCGCGTCATACTGGAGCAGATCTGCTGGAGAGATGCGGTTAACGTTCACCGGTTTATCGGCGATATCGCTGCCAAGAATCTTGTAAAGCTTCTTGGCGATCAAGCGGGTGGTACCGGTCTCGGTACCAAAAAAAATGCCGATTTTACTCATGGTTGCTATCCATTCTGTCGGCAACCCGACACCCCTTAGTACCGGGTGGTCAGGTTGGCGCGGGCGATTTGTTGGGCTTGTGATAAAAAGCCGAATTTACAACCTGTGATGCAACCCATGTACCAGCATGATCACCCATATCAGACGTCGTCCACTATGTTGTAAGCTGACGCTCCAGAGTATGACGCTGCGTGGGGGATTGTCTGTCATGAAGTTTGATGCGCTATTGGAGCAGGTTCAGGCCTGCACCCTCTGTGCTCAACATCTGCCATTTGAACCTAAGCCGATTTTTCAAGCCCACCCCGCAGCGCGGATTTTGATTATCGGACAGGCTCCAGGCCGCAAAGCCCATGAGGCTGGAGTCCCCTTCGATGATCCCAGTGGACAGCGTCTGCGTGAGTGGATGGGGCTCACATCAACTGAGTTCTATGACCGGAAGCAGGTGGCAATTCTGCCAATGGGGTTTTGCTTTCCAGGAACGGGTAAGTCGGGGGATCTGCCACCTCGGCCTGAGTGCGCCCCGGCCTGGCGGGATGCGTTGATGAATCATCTGACGGAGGTCGAATTGACGCTGGTTCTGGGACGCTTCGCTCAAGCCTATTTCTTCGGCGATAGGGGGAGTAGTCTGACGCAGCGCGTGGCGGCCTGGCGTGATACCTGGCCTCAGGCGCTGCCATTACCTCATCCCAGTCCGCGGAATAATCTTTGGCTGCGCCGGAATCGATGGTTTGAGGATCAGGTGATACCTGCGCTGCAGGAACGTGTCGTTCAGCTCTTGAGAATTGAGTGAGGCCAGGTACCCACTGGCAGGATGCAACCATTGGCTGTCTGTGCAAAGCTAAACAGGTTGGAACCCATTGAAAAGGAGCCTGTATGTCGTCACTTATCTACTGTACTGCCCAGTTCAAACCTCGCCCCGGGTGTGACCTGGAGTTGTTCCGGGTATTGCAATCCCTGGAACCCAATACACTGCGCGAGGATGGTTGTGTGCAGTATCGTGTGACGCGACAGATCGCCAGCCCCTTTGCCGAGGGCACCAGCTACCCCATCGTTTTTCACGAAGTCTGGCGAGATATTGAAAGTTTTGAAAGGCACTGCCAACGCGAGGAGATACAGGCTTTCTTTGCACGCTATTGTGAAGCCGAAGCGGGTTTAGCTGAAGCGTGGAATGTGTGTATCTATACCGACGAGCCCGCCTTAGGGTTAGTCTGATGCTCTACCAAGGAGTAGCGAGATGACGCCCGGACAGGAATATCGACTGCCTTCAAGGCTGGAAAAGCAGGATGGCTCTGTCCGCAGAGTCGGATTTGAGCTTGAGTTTTCCGGGATTAGCCTGGCTGATACATCAGCCGCTTTGTGCCGTAGCCTGAACGCGGAGGTCCGCTCGCGCACGGAAGCTGAACAGGTGCTGGAAGCGCCGGGGCTGGGTAAATTTAATGTTGAGCTGGACTGGGAGTTCCTCAAGCGAAAGGCGGCGGAAAGCGGGGAGGCCGGAGAGAACGAGGAGTGGCTGCGCCGTTTGAGTCAGGCCGCTGGATTGCTGGTCCCGGTCGAGGTGGTTTGCCCCCCTGTGGCGATGGATCGTTTGAGCGAGCTGGACACGCTGGTTGAGGCTTTGCGAAGTGCCGGTGCGCAGGGCACAGAGGAGTCGCTGATTGCCGCCTACGGGGTTCATATCAACCCGGAGATTCCGGCATTGGAGGCCGGGCTACTGCACGACTACCTGCGCGCATTCGTGCTGCTTCAGTGGTGGTTGGTGGAGGTGCATGAGGTTAACGCGGCGCGCCGAATCAGCCCCTATATCGGGCTTTATCCAGAAGCTTACGTGCATCGTCTGCTGACGGTTCAAAACCCGGATATGGCAACATTGATTGACGACTACCTGAGCCATAATCCGACCCGTAACCGAGCCCTGGATCTGCTGCCGTTATTGGCCGAAGTGGATGAGCAGCGGGTGCGACAGGTGGTGGAGGACCCCAAAATCAAGTCCCGTCCCACGTTTCACTATCGTCTTCCCAACTGTCAGATCGAGCGCCCGGGTTGGTCTTTAGCGCAATCCTGGAATCGATGGTGGGTTGTGGAAAAGCTGGCCGAGCGGCCCGATGCGTTGAAGCAGTTGGGAGATGCCTTTGTAGCGGCCGAAAAACCGGTTTTGGGTGTCAATCGCAGAGGTTGGGTGGAGCATATTGATCAATGGCTCAAAGACCAAGAGTTGGCGTAACCGGCAACGGCCGGCGTTGGGCACCCAGCTGGTGGTGCACCGCTTTGGCACTGCGTCTGGCCGGAGCCACGCCTGAGCGGATCAGCGTACGCCATCACCCCAGTGGCAAACCACTGGATGCCATGGTGATCAGTGGTGGAAACGATATAAGCCCCGAGCATTACGGTGGCGATATAGACGCCAAAGTGAAAGCGGATCCGGCGCGAGACCAGCTGGAGATCGGGTGGATCAACTGGGCATTGCAGCAGGGCGTGCCCCTGCTTGGCATCTGCCGCGGTGCTCAGCTGATTAATGTGGTTCAGGGGGGAAACCTGCACCAGGATATACGTGCGTTACGGAAAAAGACCTATAACCGTCCCGGACTGTTGCCCACCAAACAGGTCCGTGTAGATCCGGCCTCGCGGTTGGCACAGGTGTGCGGTCGTTTGCACCTGCGGGTCAATAGCCTGCATCATCAGGCCATTCGGGATACAGGGCGATCCCTGAAAGTGGTGGGCTGGGATCTGGACGAGATTACTCAGGCTGTGGAGCAGACGGAAGGACCTCCTGTGTTTGGCGTGCAGTGGCATCCCGAGTATCTGTTCTATCTGCCCTCCCAGTTTGCACTGTTTCGCTGGTTGGTGCGAAGGGCGGATTGAGTCAGACCAGTTTAACCATAATATCGTGTAGCACGTTGGCCGCGGCGTGCAGGCGACGTGAACCGTCCATCATATGGTGATAGATCTCCCGCTTGGAAAGCATCTCCGGGGTCACCTCGCCCTTGAATAACTCCGCCAGCGCGTGGCGATACATGCGCTCGATGCGGCGGTGTGAGTGGCGTGCCGAGTGCGCTTCCTGTTCCACCGCCGGTGGGTAATCAGTGAGCGCTGTAAAACCACGTTCCAGGGCTTCACTGCCCTGCAGCAGCTCCTGGACGATTAACTGCATGTGTCGGTCGGGCGTGACGGAAAGGTCGGTCATTTCATTGATGGTGCTTTTGCTGTGGGTCACAATCCAGTCCAGCGCCTCGATAGCGCGGTAGATATCCTCGCGGTCAATCGGAGTGGAAAAGGCGCGATTGAGCTGGTGCAGGTTTTGGATTTTCAGCGTATCAGCGGCGTGTTCGTCCTGTGACAGCAATTCGGCGGTTTTTTCATCCGCAGTCTGCATGTAGTGGTTCAGATTGCGGATGGTCGCGCTAACCAGGCGGCTTTGTTCAGCCAATAGTCCGAAGAAGTCAGTTGGGCTGGGGATTATTCGATCCAGCAGGCGAGCCAGAAAGCTTTTTTTGTGAGGGTGGTTCATAGCGCGTTTCCTTGAATCAAGCCAATCCAGTTAAATCCAGGCCAGCGTAAAACAGCATCGCGACCATGGCGGCGCCGGGTATTGTGACGAGCCAGGTGGTGGCGATCTCTCGGGCCTTGGTCCAGCGCACCGCACGCGGACGTTCCGAAGCGCCAATTCCCATGATCGAGGATGAAACCACGTGGGTGGTCGAGACTGGCGCGCCGATCAATGAGGCCAGGAACACTACACCCCCGGAAGTGAGTTGAGAGTTGAGTGCGTGCAGGGGGCGAATCTTGTAGATAGCGAAAGCCAGCGTTCGGACAATTCGCCAGCCGCCCAGAACCGTTCCCAGCGTAATCGCCAGGGCGCAGACCAGCATAACCCAGAGAGGGACCTCAAAATGGTCGATCTCGCCGCTAAGCAGTAGACAGAGGGTGAGAATTCCCATGCTCTTCTGAGCATCGTTCGCGCCGTGGGCAAACGCCAGTCCGGCCGTGGAGAGCCACTGCGCTGCGCGCAGCTCCCGATTGATCAGCGGGCTTGCCTGGCGTAGCAGAAAAAGGCCCAGGCGTTGAAGCACAAAGCCAAACCAGAAGCCCGCCAGCGGCGAGAGAAACAGCGCCAGAAGCACTTTCGTTACACCCGTGACATGCCCATCGGTCAGTGCCTGAAACCCCCAGAGTACATGGTCCGGGCCGACTGCGACGACCACAACACCGGCAAGGCCGCCCACTAACGCATGGGATGAGGAGGAGGGCAGGCCGCGCCACCAGGTAAACAGATTCCAGAATGTAGCGGCACCCAAGCCGCAGATTACGACTGTCAGCGAGAGCTGGGTCGGAAGATCATCAAGCGTTACGAACTTGCCGATGGTATTGGCAACGGCGGTCCCCCCCAGAAGGGGCCCGAGAAAGGTAAAGCCACCCACAATGACCACCGACATGGCCGGTGTCATGGAGCGTGACGCAATCACCGAGGCCACCATATTGGAAGCATCATGAAAGCCATTGGTAAAATCGAACAGTATCACCACGAGGGTGGCTAAAACCAAAAAGAACCAGAACTGTTCCATGCAGTACAGAAGTCCCTGATACAGCGCAAACACTTGCGGGGTTATGCGTGGGCTGATAAATCACCCATTATCTGACACCGCGAATGCTGAAGGGCGCGGTGCATCTGAGTTCAGGGTAGCGTATTTTAAGAAAATAACCGACAGGCAACAGGGAAATAACGGAGGGAAGATGGAGGCCAATTCAGCGTGGCGGTATGGGTATGCAGGGTTACTTTTGATAGCTGTTTTGGTGCTGAGCGGCTGCGGGGAGGGACGTCTCGAAACACTTGGGCCGGATGACCGGATCCTTGCCTTTGGTGACAGCCTGACGGAGGGGTATGGAGTGGCACCGGGTCAAAGCTATCCGGTTCAGCTGGCTCAGATTACCGGGCTGGAGGTGATTAATGCCGGAGTGTCCGGCGAGGAAACCTCAGAGGGGCTGGCCCGTCTTGAGCAGGTGTTGCAGCGTGAAGCCCCACAGCTGGTGTTACTGCTGGAAGGTGGCAATGACATACTGCGTAACCGAAATGCGGCACAGATCCGTGAAAATCTGGCTCAGATGATTGAGCAAATCCGGGCAAGCGGGGCGCAGGTCGTGTTGATTGGCGTACCGGAGAAAAACCTGTTTTCAAGTGTTGCGCCCGTATACCGGGAGTTGGCTGAGCAATACGACCTGGTGTTTATCGATACGCTGATTGCGGATCTTTTGCGCACGGCCCGTTACAAGTCGGATCAGGTGCACTTCAATGCATTGGGATACCGCGCTTTGGCCGAAGGGATCGCGGAACGACTGGAGGCCGAGGGTGCGTTCTAGAGCACAGGCTTTATGTACAATGGGCCGCTACACGGTTCAGTATTTGATGATAATCGGGAGGCGATATGGAGTGGACGGTTTATCTTTCGGGTGAAATCCACACGGACTGGCGTGAGCAGATCATCGAGGGGTGCCGCAGCAAGCAGCTACCGATCCGGTTTACCTCTGCGGTGACCGACCACGATGCCAGTGATGCGGCGGGTGATCATCTGGCACCGGACAGTTCTGGCTTCTGGCGCGATCACAAGTCGGCGAAGGTGAACGCGATACGTATCAAAACATTGATAGAACGCTGTGATCTGGCCGTTATCCGTTTTGGGGATAAGTATAAACAGTGGAATGCCGCGTTTGACGCCGGTTTTTGTGCGGCGCTGGGCAAGCCGTACGTGACGCTTCATGGCGAAGATATTATACACCCCCTGAAGGAGGTGGATGCTGGTGCTATGGCCTGGGCACAGACACCGCAGCAGGTGATCGAAGTGCTTGAATACGTTGTCAGTGCCCAGTAAAGGTTGTTTCCGCCGTCAGTCACGGGGGTGACAGCCGCGGCTGGCGACGGAAACGAAAACGATTATCCGAGGCAGTGAGGACAGAATGTCACTGTCTCGTGGAACATTTTGACATCCTGTTGAGCTGCCTGTGGATTGGAGTAGGAGCCGATGTAACGCAGCGACTCCCTGGCGGGCAGCTTGTCGCACTCCGAGTCATGGATCTGGTTGCCGACTTGTGCCTGCACTTCCTTATTCAAATAGAATTTAGCCATTCTCGTTTCTCCCAACGTTGGTCTGTGTGTAGCCCGGTTCGCCGGTATGGCACCGGTGGCATGGCGCGGGCGGGTTTCCCCGCCGCCACCCGCCTGCACGTCAGGGGGGATAGGCCGTGTGCAGTGAGTCGCCATGTTGTTTTTGATATGGCAATTCATGTGCCAGCGCAGCTGTCAAGCTGAGGTCGTCGCTGTTCGGCTTTGTTTGTTGATCTAAATCAATGGATTAGTGGCGGAGCCTGAGTGGGAGATGGAGAGAGGCCGGCGCAGTAAAGCTGTCACTCGTGTCAGCTTTACTGCGTAAATGTTGTTTTATTGACATGGGTCAATAATTTGAAGGTGTGGATTCGGTGGCAGGGATGGCGTGGCTCTACTCTTTGTGCCTGGGTTCACCGTCATCTTTGGGCTGTGCGGGTTCGGACGGCAGTTCATTCACATCCGGCTGCGCCTCAGGTTGTTCCTGTGACGTTTCGCCGCCGCACTCCTCCTCAATATACCGGCGAATATATTCGCTGCCGCGGCTCATGGTGTTGGTGAGCCATAGAATTATGAGACCACCCACCGCGAGAATATAAACCGCATATTCTCTGAAAAGCAGCGCAAGGACCGCTGTGGCGGGTATCAATATCCACAACCCTTTACGGCTACGGTTCTGCAGACTTTCGATCAGCTCTTCCGCCTTGGTCCGGTCGGTGAGGCCGGCATTGATCAGTGACTGTCGCAGGGATTGGTATTCTCGCTCGCGGCGGCGGGCCATACGGCCAAACGGGTCATTCAGTTTCATAGTTCAGTCATTTTGAAGACAGGAACCGCGATGTTAACGTCCCAGACCGTCGGGGTAAAACCTGACGCTCCCGGTTACCGGATTTATGTCTATGCTGTAACCAGAGTCTGAGGGAGTTGGGTGGATGAAAAAGCTGAAAAACGAGAAAGAGCTGATCAAAAAAGCGATCGCTGAGGGTACTCGGTATGGTGAAGAGCGGGGTGCCGTGATTTTTGAGCCCCACGACTCCGCTGAGTTAAAAATTGAATACATTTACAGGCTATTGGTTCACGACGGCGTTATTCAACCGATGCCGGAGGTTCAGGTCTCTCAACAGTCGATGAGACACCGTCTCGCGCTTTGGGCGTCACACCTGTAGCTGTAAAGAATCATGTGGAGGTAATGAATGAAGTTTGACAAGGCAATGCTGGATCCCGCCAAGATGTATACCGCGCCTGTGGAGATCTTGAAGGACGAAGCGCTGAGTCAAGAACAGAAGCTCAAGCTGTTACGACGCTGGGAGTTTGATGAAAGGGAAGAGTCGGTCGCGGAAGAGGAGGCGATGGGTGCAGATCGCTCAAGCCGTCTTGATGAGGTTCTTGAGGCTCTACGGCAGCTCGGTGCGCAGCCCCATGAGCAGGCCGCACCGACTAAACAGGGCGGCGAGTGACTTGGCAGGCACTGCCGGCGGGTGTGGCAGTGCCTTTCACTGTTTCTAGTCAGCAAGCTTCCAACGCAGGGTTTCCCCGGCACGCAGGGGAACAATGACATCAGCGCCAAACGCCATCTCCTGAGGTGCCTGCCAGGGCTCTTTCGTCAGCGTAATGGTATCGCTGTTCCGAGGCAGGTCGTAGAAATCAGCACCGAAATGGCTGGCAAAACCCTCCAGCTTATCCAGGGCCCCCAGGTCGTCAAATATCTCTGCATAAAGCTCGATTGCGGCATAGGCGCTGAAGCAGCCGGCACAGCCACACGCGGACTCTTTAGCCCCTTTTGCGTGGGGCGCTGAATCGGTGCCCAGGAAAAACTTCGCGCTGCCGCTAATGGCCGCTTCCTGGAGTGCGCGTTGGTGGATATTGCGCTTCAAAACCGGTAAGCAGAAAAGGTGAGGGCGGATACCGCCGACCAGCATATGATTGCGGTTGTAAGCCAGGTGCTGAACGGTGATTGTCGCCGCTACATTGTTTCCCATCGCCTGGACGAACTGGGCTGCATCCTGAGTGGTGATATGTTCCACTACCATCTTCATCGTGGTATGGCGGGTGACCAGCGGTGAGAGAACCTCATCGATAAAGCGCTTTTCCCGGTCGAAGATGTCCACATCCTGATGGGTGACCTCACCATGGACCAGAAGCGGCATGTCATTGTCGGCCAACGCGTCGCAGACGGCATCCAGCTTACCCAGATCGGTCACACCGGAGTCGGAGTTGGTAGTAGCGCCCGCCGGGTAGAGCTTCACGGCTGCAATCTTCCCCGTCGCTTTTGCCGCAGCGATCATCTCGGGTGTCGTGTTGTCGGTCAGATAAAGTGTCATTAACGGCTCAAAGCCGCTGCCTTGTGGCCGGTGGTTCAGGATACGCTCGCGATACGCCAGTGCCTGCTCTGCGTCCACCACGGGCGGTTTCAGGTTAGGCATTACAATCGCCCGGCCCATCTGACGGGCCGTGGCCGGCACTGTGTGTTCGAGCACGGCCCCATCTCGGAGATGGAGGTGCCAGTCATCAGGGCGGGTCAGTGTCAGGCGATCGGTCATGGTGAATCTCTCGATAGTCGGTTGGAGGATATCGGCGGCCGATTATAGACAATCAGTGATTCCCCGTCTTGTCTCCAATCTGTAGTCGGGCGGATTCAGGCACCTTCCTGCTTGCGTTGTTCACGATGTTCCGGGCGCAGGCAGTGCTCCTCCTCGTGGGGTAGTCCCGGCTTGAGGGTATCCACCAGATAATCGAATACGGCCTTGAGCGGCGCTTGTTCTGCGGTGGTTACAAGCTGGGTACCGTGCTCGGCGAGACGACGAATAACGCCCTCTCCAGCTGAACCTGCGATTGCAACATCAACCGCGTGCAGCGGATGTCGACTGGCGTCGTCACGGACATGCCATTCATGTAAGGAGCCTGTGTCTGTCAGGCGAATTTCCCAGGCTAACTCCGGGTGATCGTCCCCCGTTGCCACGGCATAAACATGCCAATGATCCGCGCGGCCGGCGTGGGGGGAGACGCGACCATCCTGGCCGGTGGCGATAGCGATCAGTTTGGTTGTCATAGCAGGACCCTGTAAGTAGCGAATGGGCTAAGTCTAGCGAAGTTAAGCGGCGATGGTTTGATCTTGCTCAATCCGTGTCCTTTTCGAAGGGTCATACAGCCTGATCTCCGCCTGCTATGCTTGACTAATATGGTTGGAATTGGTCTTCTGAGTGAGGCTGGCAGGGTGGAAAGGAGTTACAGATGCCGTATTTGGGCGAGAATGGATGGATTCGTTCCTGCATCTTGATGCTGCTGTCGGCAGGTCTGGTGTCAGTCGCTCTCCCTCTCGATGCTGCCGAGCGAGAAGTGCGCGTTGGCGTCTATGAAAATCCGCCCAAGCTGATTATGGGGGATGATGGCCAGCCCTCCGGTATCTTGGGTGACTTACTGGTAGAAATTGCCGAACAGGAGTCCTGGTCACTGACCGCTGTCAGCTGTGACTGGCAGCGCTGCCTTGAACTTCTGCGCCAGGGGCAACTGGATCTGATGCCGGATGTGGCGTATAGCCAGGCCCGTGCTGAATGGGCGAACTTTCACAGCCGCCCGGCACTGCGCAGCTGGTCCCAGCTTTACGCCTCACCTTCGGTAACAATTGCGTCGGCAATGGATCTGGACGGTCAGCGTATCGCTGTATTGGATGGGTCGATTCAACTGGATTACCTGCGCAGGTTGGCGGATGGCTTCGGTTGGGACCTGCGTTTTCTGCGTGTAAATTCTCTGGATGCCGCGTTCGATAAAGTCGCCTCTGGTGCCGCCGATGTGGCTGTTGCCAACCAGCTGTTTGGGGATTACCACGCGCCCTCCTATTCATTGCACTCCACCCCCGTGGTTTTCCAGCCGGTAAAACTGTTCTATGCAACGCCGCAAGGTGAAGGCCTGGAGCTCCTTGGTGCTATCGATCAGTGGCTCGCGCGCTGGCAGGTCGCTCGGGACTCTCCTTACTACAGTGTTCTGGAACGCTGGTCTCAGGGTGACAGAGGGTGGCGACACTCTCCGCTGGTTTGGTCGATTCTGGTAGCGACTCCTCTGCTGTTAGCTGTAGCGCTTTTGTTTGTTTGGATACTGCGCCGACAGGTACGAGCCCGAACCCAGTCATTAAAGCGAAGTGAAGCGAGCCTGAGCGCTGTTTTGTCCAATGTGGATGCGTATATCTTTATTAAGGACGCCGAGTACCGCTATCGCTATGTCAATGCTAAGGTGACGGAGCTGTTTGGCGTAGAGGCAGACAAAATTATCGGTCGTGAAGACCGGGATTTTTTTAGCCCAGATACGGCTGCCAGAATTCGTTCGGAAGATCGTTGCATTATCGAAGAGGGGCAGCGGCTCAGTCAGGAGGAGGTCAATCAGCTACCCGAATCAGAGCCGCGTTATTACTATTCCGTCAAACAGCCGCTGAGGGATGACAAGGGGCATATCGATGGCCTGATCGGCATTGCCACCGATGTCACGGACCAGCGACGCAGCGAAGAGGAGATTCATCGGCTCGCTTTCTACGACGCATTAACGGGCCTGGCTAATCAGAGCCTGCTGGATGAGCGGCTTGAGCATGCCCTGGCCACCTGCAGGCGGACGGGGTTGGGTGGCGCGGTGCTTTTTCTCGACCTGGATAACTTTCGCGACCTGAACGATAGCCTTGGGCATCGCGCCGGTGATCAGCTGCTGTGTCAACTGGCTAATGTCCTGCGTGCCAGGCTTAGGGAGGGAGATACACTTGCGCGTTACAGTGGTGATGCTTATGTGGCGGTATTGGAGGGATTACAGGGCACTCACGATGAGTGTCTGTTCCACGCCGAGAAGGTTGTCAGTGACCTGATTGGCCAGATCAACCGGAATTTCAGCCTCGATAGTGGTAATTACACCCCTTCGGCCAGCATCGGTATCGCGTTATTTAATGAAGACCGGGAGGATGGTCGCGAGCTGATTAAGCGTGCAGAGCTTGCCATGTACGAAGCCAAGGGGATGGGACGAAACAGCTTCTGTTTTTATGACCCCTTTATGCAGGCTCAGGTCAAAGAACGCACCGAACTTGAGGCGGGTATACGGCGTGCGTTGGCCGCCCAAGAGTTTGAACTTCACTACCAGCCCCAATATAACGACAGCGAGCAGTTACTGGGGCTGGAAGCTCTGATTCGCTGGCGTCACCCAGAGCAGGGCATGATTTCACCGGGGGCTTTCATACCTGTGGCTGAAGCCAGTGGACTGATCATGCCGCTGGGGCGCTGGATTCTGGGCGAAGCCTGTCAGCAGTTGGTTCGTTGGCAGAAGCATCCGCGCTTATCGAGCGCTGTGGTCGCGGTCAACATCAGTGCTCAGCAGATGCATGACGAGCGGTTTGTTGGTGAGGTGGTAGGTGCCCTGGAGCAGAGCGGGGCGGATCCTTCGCGTCTGAAACTGGAGCTTACAGAATCGATACTGGTCCGTAACGTCGAAGCGGTGATCGATAAAATGGCCCGACTACGCCGCTATGGGGTTACCTTCTCGCTGGATGATTTTGGAACCGGCTTCTCATCCCTGAGCTACTTGAAGCGCTTGCCGCTTGATCAACTCAAAATTGATCAGGGCTTTGTCCGAGACCTAATGCATGATGCCAACGATGCGGCGATTGTCAGAACGGTTATTGGCTTGGGGGAAAGCCTCGATCTTGGCGTTATCGCTGAGGGCGTGGAGACCCGCGAACAGCGTGATAAGCTGAGAGAGTACGGCTGCTTCTGCTACCAGGGGTATCTGTTTTGCCGGCCGCTACCCGCTCAGGACTTGGAGGATGTTCTATCCGGCTCTTGAGTAACTGCAGTGTTTGCTGGTCCGCAGCCCAGCGCGCACCAGCGCTTCGAGCAGCAGAATTCCCACACGAACACCGTCTATCACCGGGAGTCCCAAGGCCTGCTGGAGCATTGGCTGTTGGGTCGTTAAACCGGCGCAGCCCAGTACCAGAACTTCGCTATGATCCTGGGCGATGATCTGCTGGGCGCGTTGGATCAAGTTGGCTTGCAGATCGGTGTTGTCACTGTGCTCCAGCTCCAGTACCGGCAGCTGCATAGCGTGTACGCCCTGGCAGTGGACCCCGAAGCCGTAGCTTCGGGCGTTACTGGCCAGAATATGCACCGACTTCTGCTGTGCGGTTAAGATCGAAAAGCCACAACCGAGCAGGCTGGCGGCATGCATAGCCGCTTCGCCGATTCCCAGCACCGGCCCCTGGGCCAATTCGCGCGCTGCGTGCAATGCAGTGTCGTCCGCGCAGGCGATCAGATAGCCCTCACAGCCGGCGGTTTCCCCCTCGGCGATGCGGTCTAGAACGCCTGAGGTTGCCCGCGCACCATCATAGAAACCCTCAACACTGGCAACGCCGGCACCGGCGCAGACCGCATCGATATCAAGCATCGGTGCGACCGAGCGGCAGCTATGCGCAATCATCTCGGTCATGAGCTGGCTGTCGTTGGGATTAATCACTCGCAGTTTCATGCATTCAGACTCCGGTGGGGGCTTTGCGAGCACGGCTTTTACGGACGGCCCAGATCGCGATCAGCGCAGAGCTGATCAGGGTGAAAGAGAACAGCGTTGTCATCGTGCCCAGTGCATAGAAGAGCACCGGCGTGGTCACATTGGTCGTCATGCCATAGATTTCCAGCGGCTGGGTGTTGAAGGTGCCGGCGGTCATCAGTGTGCGGGCGAACTCATCGTAGGAGAGCGTAAAGCCGAACAGGCACACACCGATCAGGCTGGGGAGAATCAGCGGAAAAACAACCAGCCGGAAGGTCTGCCAGGCGGTCGCACCCATGTCGATGGCGGCAGCTTCATAACTTTTATTAAAGCGATTGAACACGGCGAACATGATCAGCAGGCCAAACGGCAGGGTCCAGGTCAGGTGTGCGCCAAAGGCGGAGCTGTACCAGGCCGGAGACAGGCCGATGCGGTCGAACATGATGCCGATGCCGAGGCTGATCAGAATCGATGGCAGAATCAGGCTGACCAGTGTCAGGTAGAACAGCGCATCGCCGCCTTTAAAGCTGCGCCGGTAGGCGAGGCCTGCCAGCAGCGAGAACACTGCGGTGCAGAGCATCACTGACAGACCGAGCAGCAGAGAGCGGGTCAGAGAACCGCCAAAATCGCCTACTTGCTGCTCTTCAAAAAGTTGCCGGAACCAGTGCAGGGAGACACCGTTCATCGGGAAGGTCAGGCCACCCTCCGGACCCTGAAAGGACAGAATCGCGATGGTGGCGGTAGGACCATATAGAAAAACGATAAAGAGAATGAAGATAATCGTCAGCGGGATAAAACCCGCCTTGCGTTTTGTTTTGCCAAGGGCTGCCATGGTTACAGCTCCTTCTTGATGTTGATGAAACGGAACATGATGCTGAGCATGATCAGGACGGTGATCAGCAACACCACCGCACCCGCCGCAGCGGCCGGATATTGCAGCAGCGATATCTCATTACGGATCAGTACACCGACCGAGGCGCTCAGGCCGCCACTCATCAGACTCACGGTGATGAAGTCCCCCATGACCAGCGTCACGACAAAAATAGAGCCGATGGCGATGCCCGATTTACACAGAGGCACAACGACCTGAAAAATGGTCTGGAAGGCGCTGGCGCCGGCATCGATGGAGGCTTCGATCAGGTTACGGTCGATCCGCATCATGGAGTTGAAGATCGGCACCACCATGAACAGGGTGTAGAGGTGAACGAATGCCAGCACCACGGCAAAGTCACTGTAGAGCAGCCATTCGATGGGGGCGTCGATCAGGTTGATCTCCTGGAGTGTGGAGTTAACCAGCCCGTTGCGTCCAAGCAGCGGAATCCAGGAGATCATGCGAATGATGTTGGAGGTTAAGAAAGGGACGGTGCAGAGCACAAACAGCACCCCCTGCAGCAAAGGGCTGCGAATATAAAAGGCCAGATAGTAGGCCACGGTGAAGCCCAGTGTCAGCGTAATCGCCCAGGTGGTAATGGCGTAGAAGAAAGTCTTCAGATAGGCGCTCAGGGTAACGCTGGAGGTGAGCAGGAATTCATAGTTCTCGAATATGAAGTCCGGTATCAGCTGGTAGGCATTAAAATCCCAGAAACTGACAATCACGATTGTCGCCACGGGAAACAGCAAAAACAGCAGAATCACCAGTGCCAGGGGGGTCACCTGCAGGTAACTGGGATTGGCGGTCAGAAAACGCATCGAAAACTCTCTCCGGAAAGCGGCTGGGGGCGAAGCGTCGCCCCCTTTTAATCATCGGTACGCGGTTAGGACGCGATAAACTCGTTCCACTTGCGAACCATGTATTTATTTTCATCCATGACGGAGTTCCAGCAGGCGACAGAGCCCATGCGATCCCAGTAGGAGCCGCCATCACGCACGGCACCGGCCGTTTCCATCACCTTGCCATCCGGGCTGAGGATATTGCCCTGGGCTTCTTTTCCTTCGATCCAGTAACCCCACTCGTCTTCGCTCATATACTGCTTGGAGGTGGACGGCGCGGCGGAATAGTAGCCTTGACGGTTCAGGTAGGCCCCGACCCAACCGGAGAGGTACCAGTCGATATACTCGTAGGCTGCATCCAGCTCCAGGCCAGACAGGTGCTTGGCCAGGCCAATACCGCCGCCCCAGGCACGGTAACCCTCCTCCAGTGGCTGGTATTTGCACGCGATGCCTTTGGCGCGAACCGCAGCAACTGCCGGTGACCACATGGACTGGATCACCACCTCGCCGGAGGACATCAGGTTGACCGACTCATCGAAGCTCTTCCAGAAAGCGCGGAACTGACCATCGGCTTTGGCAGCCTTGAGGATCTCGATGGTGGCGTCGATCTCTTCGCGGGTCATGTTGCCCTTATTGGCGTACTGAATCTCACCCATGGATTCGCAGATCATCGCCGCATCCATAATGCCGATGGAGGGGATGTTCAGGATCGAGGTCTTGCCCCTGAATGCAGGGTCCATGATATCGCGCCAGTTGGTGATCGGGCGGCCCACCAGATCCGGACGGATGCCCAGCGTATCCGCGTTGTAGATGGTTGGGATCAGGGTCATCCAGTCAGTGGGTTCATCGGCGAAACGAACCGAGTCTTTACCTTCAACAAAGCCCACGGTGTGCGGCGCGGTGCCCTGTGCGATTTCGGAATCCTCGTTCAGCTTGCCGGTGATAAACAGCTGAGAGATCTTGTCGAAGTTTTTAAGGCGCGAGGTGTTCATCGGCTGCATGGTGCCGGCCGGAAAGGTCTTCTTGCAGATCCAGTACTCGATATCGGCGATATCGAAAGAGCGTGGCTGAGTCACCACACGCTGAGCCACGGCGTCGGAATCCAGTGCCGTCAGCTCCAGGTTGATACCCAGGTCTTCTTTGGCCTTTTGAGCGATGGCGTTGAGGTTGGACACCCCGGTACCGAACTGTCTGAGGGTGACGTTTTTAATGTTCTGGGCCCAGATCATCGGGAAGCCGGTGATGACACCGGAACCCAGTGCGGCCCCACCAACGGCGCTGGCGGTTTTGAGAAAGCCGCGACGGCTCATCCCGCTTGGCTTTTCCTGATTATCGGTACTGGCGCTCACAGTGTCCTTAAGATCTTTCTTGTCGTCGAAACTCATGGTCGATCTCCAGTTGGTTAATCTCAATCAAAGGCCGGGTGCGATATCGCTGCCGGGCCGCAATGGGTTCAAGTCGGTATGGCGCCAACCTACAAAAGCCTGGTCGCCGGCGTTTAACGGTGCCGCCAGATAGTCGGCGTCACTCTGGAACACGGAGAGGCCCAGGCCATCGCTGAACTGACCTCGAAGGTGCACATAGCTGCCCTGGTACTCCACCGACTCCACCCGCATCGGGTCGGGTTGGGCGGACTCGAAGGGCTGTGGGCTGATCTGGATCCGGTCGCAACGCAGTGAAACCGCTGCCTTATTGTCGGTATCGCCTAACGGGGTCGATTCCAGCCTGATCAGACGTTCGTCACCGGTGGTGAGGCCCGAATCGGTCAGTGTGCCCTCAATGATGTTGTGGCCGCCGATAAAGCTGGCGACGAAGGCGGTACTGGGGCGGCTGAAGATGCCGATGGGTTTATCCACCTGTTCGATATAGCCGTTGTTCATCACCACCACCTGATCGGCCAGGGCGAAGGCTTCCTCCTGGGAGTGGGTAACGTGGATAAAGGTGATACCCAGCTGTTGCTGAATTCGTTTCAGCTCCGCCCGCATGCGGGTGCGCAGAAACGGATCGAGCGCGGAGAGCGGCTCATCCAGCAGAATGACCTCAGGCTGATTGATCAGGGCGCGGGCCAGCGCTACGCGTTGCTGCTGACCACCGGATAGCTGTTCAGGGAAAGCCTCAAAAAAGCTCTCCATATTGACCAGCTTGAGCATCTCCAGCGCGCGTGAATGGCGCTCTTGTCTGGATACACCGGCGATCTTGAGACTGAAGGCCACGTTATCCAGGCTGTTCAGATGCGGAAAAAGCGCATAGTTCTGAAACATCAGCGCCGTGCCCCGTTTGCGTGGGGGCAGGGTGGTCACGTTGCGATTATTCAGCAGGATATCGCCTTCGCTGACGCTCTCATGGCCGGCAATCATGCGCAGCGTTGTGGATTTCCCGCACCCACTGGGGCCAAGGAGGCAGCAGTAGGAGCCTCCCTCGATATGAAGGTCGATATTGCGTACGGCAGTACTCTCCCCGTAACGCTTCACGACCCCGACCAGTTCCACAGATCCTTTCTTCATAACTGTTAGCAATCCAAAATTGTTAGCAATTTATCTGTAATAGTTTGCCATTGCCGTGCCAGCTTTTCGGGGAGCCTCTTAAATCTCTATTTCCGGCGGAGAAATATCCGGAGTGAACCGAATAGCTGTCCGATTAGTCAGGATTTATAGGGGTTTTCACCGGTTTTTCGCTCTTTTTGCGCACCTTTTGGGTGCGTAATGCGGATCAATGGTGCATCAATGCGCGATGTGTCGCGTTGCGGAAAATGCACTTCAGGGCTGTATTCAATCGGTATATATTGTTAGCAATTGTTGAGGGGTTTTTATGAGTACGCGTGCGCAGAGTGAGATTCAGCGGATAGTCGAGCGGTTGGGAAGTGCGATTGCCGAGCATCGGTTGCCCCCGGGGACCCGGTTGGTTGAGGCGAAACTGGTAGAGGTTCTGGGTGCCAATCGGAATCACGTGCGGGCGGCGCTGCAAAAGCTGGCATCCGAGTACAAAGTGGTTTCGATTATTCCTAACCGGGGGGCGTGTGTGGCTCAGCCCACTGTGAAAGAGGCACGGGACGTGTTTTCTGCGCGCATCGTGATCGAACGGGCCATCGTTGATCAGGCGATCGAGAATCTCAATGCGAAAAACCGTCACCGGTTACTTAAACAGCTCGAGAAGGAAAATGATGCAATTCAGCGGGGTGAGCGCCAGGAGATGATTCGTGAGTCCGGCAATTTTCACCGTGTGCTGGCGCAGATAGCCGGCAACGATGTACTGGACGAGCTGTTGGCGGGGCTTATCACCCGCACATCATTGATTATAGCGCTCTATCAGGAGACGCCTAACGTGCAGTGCTCCATCGAGGAGCATCAGGCGCTGGTGGACGCGGTTCTGGCTCAGGATCGCGCCCGGGCGACGCAGCTGATGGACGCTCACATGGGCAATATTCAGCGCTATTTACTGCTGGATGAAAGACCGAAAGAGGTGGATCTGCAGGCAGCGCTACAGGAGGGCGAAGCGCTGGGTTGAAGCGGTGTCAAATCGATCTATTGGTGCTAGACTCGACCGATTGTTTGCATCGATGCAAGATGAGCCAATGGACAAAAAGGATTTTTGTGGCGACTGCCACCTGTCGGGGAGCGTGTTTGAGAGCATGACAGATGCTGTCTATCTCATTGACCCCCACAGCTCCCGTGTTGTTGACGCCAATCGGGCTGCGTATGAGTCCCTCGGGATGACGCGCAACGAGGTGGTCGACCAGAGTGTGTTGAGCCTTAACAAAGACGTGATCGGGCTGGATCAGTGGCAGGCGATCGCCGCTGAAATCCTCAAGAAAGGCGGTTTTACCTTTGCCGGCCGCCATAAACGCAAGGATGGCAGCGATTTTCCCGTCGAAATAGTGACCGATGTGACCGAGATCGGTGGTCAGACACTGTTGCTGTCCGTAGCCCGGGACATGAGCCATTACGAACGCCACCGTGACTATCTTACCGATAACGATCATATCCGTACGCTGCTGTTGAATGAGTCCAGTGATGGCCTTTGGGACTGGAACGTCGTCGATAACACCCTGTTTCTCAGCCGCCAGTGGTTTCGCATGCTGGGCTACGGGCCCAACGAAATTGAGCACCCGACGCTGGATACCTGGCGAGACTCCGTGCATCCGGACGACCTGGAGCGGGTAGTTGGCTTGCTTCAATCCCATATGCAGGGCAAAACCTCCCGCTATGAAGCGAAGTATCGGCTGCGCAGCCGGGATGGAAGCTATCGCTGGGTGCATGATCGCGGCTCTGTTGCAGAGCGTGATGACCAGGGCCATGCGTGCCGCGTGATTGGTCTGGTGCTCGATATCACTGAATCACAGCAGTATGCGGAGCAGCTGCTACGGCACTCCCGTCACGATGATCTCACCGGTCTGCATAACCGGCGCGCCGGTTATGAGTTGTTTGAGACCTACCTGGCGCAAAGTCGCGAGCGCGGAGCCACGTTGCAGGTCGTGATGTTCGATCTGGACCACTTCAAACGACTGAACGATCTGCATGGTCACCAGAACGGCGACCGGGCGATCCAGCATTTTGCCCAAATACTTCAGGGCGAGCTGCGCGAATCGGATCTGTTTTTCCGCTGGGGTGGCGAAGAGTTTCTGCTGTTGCTTCCGGAGACCGGCCGTGTCGATGCAGTGGCGCTGGTGCGTCGTCTTCTAAACTGTTTTTCAGAGAGCCGGTTTGTCAGCGATAACGGCGAAACCATTCAGCTCACCTGCAGTGCCGGCATTGCCAGCTATCCTCAGGAGGGCGACTCGATACGCGCCTTGGTCAGTGCCGCTGACAAGGCGATGTATCGCGCCAAGCAGGCGGGCCGAAACCGGGTCGCCTGAGTCACCGCTTCAAGGTCCGTATATCCACACCTAAAGAACCATGGTTTTGACCCTTTCGTGCAGGAGGGGCGGTACCTGCGTTCGTATAAAATCTCGGTAACTGAATTTAACTGGAGACGGACAGCGAAGCCGCTCGTGCCGGGGAGTACGGGCGGGGCTTTTCGGTTGTTGCCGATGAGGTCCGCAGTCTTGCTGCTCGCAGCGCTGAAGCTGCCGGACGCACCGCTGCTTTGATTCAGGCGTCTAACGAGCGCACATTGCGGGGGATGGAGTTGACCGGCAGCACGGCCGACGCGCTGGAGAAGATCGTGGTTGGGGCCGTTGAGGTCTCATCCCTGGTGGCAGAGATCGCCACGGCGGCTCAGGAGCAGGCCGAGGCGATCGAGCAGGTCAGCATCGGGCTGGAGCAGATCGATGAAGTGACACAGCGCAACAGCGGGGGTGCCGAGGAGTGCTCGGAAGCGGCTTCCAAAATGACGGCTCAGGCGGGGAATCTTGCCGGATTAATGTCCCGTTTTCAGGTCTGAGGCGGACCGCCAGTCGCTAAGGAAAGTCCGCTACCCATGTTAACCGGTAGCGGCTTTCCAAACGGTAGAGCAGACTTAGCGACCGAAAAGGAAATTGCTGATCAGCTCCTTACCCCCCTCGGTGGCAAAGGATTCCGGGTGGAACTGGATACCGTGGATCGGATACGCCCGGTGCTTTACGCCCATAATCTCAAAGTCGCCGCCCTGATGAATGCGTGCATGATCGGTGAACGCCTTTTCCGAAAGATTGCCGACCACCGCCGTCACATCCAGGCATTCGGGTAGCGATTCAGCCTCGGCCATCAACGAGTGATAGCGCATGATCTCCAGCTGATCCGGCGTATTGGCGAAAACGCCGGCACCGTTGTGGCTGATTGGGCTGATCTTGCCGTGCATCGGTAGCGGTGCCTTGACGACCTTGCCGCCAAAGACATGCACGATGCCCTGCATCCCCAGGCAAACGCCGAGCAGCGGTGTGGTTGGTCCCAGCTCCCGGATCACCTCGGCACAGACCCCGAAGTACTCGGGATCATCGGGGGAGCCCGGCCCCGGAGAGATAATCAGTCGATCCGGGTTGGCCGCTCGAATCTCCTCAAGCGTCACTTGGTTATTACGTTTAACGACGATATCAAATGACTCTATTTCGCCATTAAGCTTGGCGGTCGAGAGAATTTCACCGATAAACTGATACAGGTTGTAGGTGAAGGAGTCGTAGTTGTCGATGATATAGACCTTCATTCCGCAGGTTCCTTCATGAATGTATCCAGTACCTTCTTGGTGCCGGCGAATTTGCGCCGGATCTCTTCGTATTCATCCTCCGGGTTGGAGTCGTACACGTTGCCGCCACAGGTCTGCACGTAGGCTTCTTCACCGTTGGCGAATACGGTGCGGATCGGAATCGCGAAGGTGCAATCGCCGTTAAAGGAGAAGTGACCCACAGCGCCGCCGTAGGGGCCGCGGCCGTCCGATTCCAGGTCATCGATGATCTTCATCGCCTCAATCTTCGGCGCGCCGGTCAGTGTGCCGGCCGGGAAGTTACTCGCCAGCGCCGAGAACATATCTTCGCTTTCAGAGATGATGCCGACAATCTCGCTGGAGATATGCTGCACATGACTGAACCGCTTGATATCCATCAGGCTGCGCACCTTGACCGTGCCGAAGCGCGCCACACGGCCGATATCGTTGCGGTGCAGATCGACGATCATATTGTGCTCGGCGATCTCCTTCGGGTCGTTCAGCAGGGCGCGGGCGTACTGAGTGTCTTCGGCTTCGTCTTTGCCACGCTTGGTGGTGCCCGCCAGCGGGAAGGTTTCCATCTCACCCTGGCGCAGACGGAACAGCAGCTCCGGGCTTGCGCCAATCAGCTTCTGATCGCCGAACTTCACGTAGTACATCTGCGGTGAGGGGTTTACCTCGCGCAGCTGCTCGTAGATGGCGAGAGTGTCGCCCTCCAGTTTGAAGCGCTTCTTAAAGCCCACCTCGCACTGGAAGATCTTGCCGTCGATGATGTCCTGCTTCACCTTCATAACCGCGGCCGCATGTTCCGCCTGGCTCATGGTCTCGCCCATAGGCTTAATCACCAGGTCACCGTTGGCCACGGCAGGTTCTGCCAGGATCGACTCGATCAGCTCCATGCGGCTGTCGGTATAATAGAAGTAGATAACCTCGCCGGTCATTTTGTCCAGGATCAGACCATCCTTGAACACCCCGAAACGGAACACATCGAACATCTCGCTGTGCTGCAGGTTCAATGTCGGTTCGAAGTAGTTCATGCAGTCGTAACCGATGTAGCCGGTCAGGCCACCGGCGTACTTCCGCGAGATAATATTCTGGGGGACAATCTCGCGCAGCAGGTAATAGGGGTTCTCGCTCTCGAAAGTTTCCGTACTGCCATCACGCTGTTCCACGTGCAGTGCGCCTTCGGTGGCATAGAGCGTCTGCTCCGGGTCAAAGCCGATGATCGAATGGCGCGAGATAAAGCTCTCCTCGCCCAGCGACTCCAGCATGAAGCAGTTATCGAACCGTTTTTCTATCTTTTTGAACAGACCGAAGAAATCGATATCCGCAGCCAGAGTCACGTAATGGGGCTTGCGCGGCAGTTCAATGCGGGCGGGCTTTTTCATAGAGCAGGTTGTTCCCGTTTCAGGATGTTTCCGATTTCAGGGCACGCGAGCCGCGGGTAACCGTGGCGATACCGACCCCGAGGCGGCGGGCAATTTCACGTTGCGGTACACCCTCCTCAAGCAGGCGTAAAATCTGGAGCCGTTTACACACCTCGGTCAACTCCGAAGGGGTCAGCAAGGCTTCCAGCGCCTGTTCCAGGCTTGCCCGATCCGGCTGTTGCAGCAGGTGATCGAGCAGCTCATTAATGTAGAGTGTATTCATGTACTAGTACGATATCGCGTCTGAGTGGGAAGTCAATCGGAAAGTGTCTGATATTGTTGTGTTGTTTCCAGTTTCAGATGAAACTGTGAACTTTCCCCCTGAACTAGAACTACCCCCTCAAGGAATTTCCTTGTACGTCTATAGTGCATACATTCCCTCATGTCTGTAATGAATGACAAACTGAAAGGATTATTTGGAGTGTGCGTTGGCTGACAATACCGAACACAAGCTCGCTGTATTTGACCAAGGACCTGTAGTGGCGGTGGAGTGGTCACCAAGCGATGGCTGGCCAATAATCGCCGCATCCGATAACTACCAGGCCCTGTTACCCTTTAACTCAGAGCAGCTGTCACAACAACCTCGCTTTGCAGACCTCGTACACGGTGAAGATCTGATCAGAATTTCAGCAGAAGTTGAGCTTTTCCTCAGTGAACATCGAAGTCGCTGGGATCAGTACTATCGCATTGTAGATGGAGCCGGGGGATACCGATGGGTGTTCGATCATACCTACGCCACCTACAATAAAAGCGGACAGGTAGAAACGCTCTGGGGCTACCTGCTCGACCAGAACGACCTTGTGGAAGCTCTTCACGGCCAGGAACGCAATAGAGCGCGCTTTCAAAGCATGGCGGAACTCTCCGGAAGCATCGTCTGGGAGTGCACGGCAGAGGGCCTACTTACCTATGTTTCTAGTAATGTTGAACGTGTACTTGGAACGGACTATCGGCAACTCGTCCATAAACGTCGACTCTACGAGTTGGATGGTTTGCAAGTCAGTGAGAGCTGGCAAGATAGTATGCGTAAGAAGCTGGGTTCAGGGGAGGAATTCCACACGATTGAGCACCCTCTTTACACCAGTGATGGAGAAGAGCGGTGGTTTTCTTCCAGTGCGCAGCTCGTTGCAGCTGATGGACAACCCGAGAGCTATTACAGAGGCATAAGCGTTGATATCACCCAGCAGAAGCAGCACGAAGCCTCTGCTGCCGATCAAGAAGCACGCTGGCGCGCAGTGCTAGAAGCGACGGGGCAGGGGGTTTGGGACTGGGACGCTGGCACGAATAAAGTATGGTTTTCCCCCATTTGGAAAACAATGCTTGGCTACAGTGATAGCGAGGTTGGTGACTCGCTAGATGAATGGGAGTCTCGCCTTCATCCGGATGACTATGATCGGGTGTTCAAGGACCTAAATGCACACTTGGAGGGCAAAACCTCTCACTATGAGAATACCCACCGAGTGCGAGCGAAAAATGGAAGCTGGTGCTGGATTTTGGATCGTGGACAGGTATTTAGCCGTGATGCGCAGGGAAAACCGCTCCGGGTTATTGGGACCCACACCGATATTACCGATGAGTACGAATCATCTAATCGCCTGCAACTTCTGGCCGCCAATGTACCAGGTGTGCTTTATCAATTTAAGCTAAAGCCCGATGGCACCTCTGCGTTTCCCTTTGCCAGCTCAGGTGTTGCGGACATCTACGAGTTGACACCTGAAGAGATCCGGGACGATGCGGCGCGGGTTTTTGAGCGAGTCCACCCCGACGATCGGCAACGCGTCACTGACACCATTCATGAATCTGCCCGTAAGCTTTCGGACTGGCACGATGAGTATCGGGTCCTTCTACCGAACAAAGGCCTGCGCTGGCTTAGAGGACAATCAACGCCCCGGAAGGAAGCGGACGGTTCTATAACCTGGCACGGCTTCATCCAAGATATAACCGCTGAAAAACAGGAGCGGGAAGCTCGGCAAGAATATGAGGCACGTTATCGCCTCGCAATGGACGCAACCGGCATCGGCATGTGGACATGGGATTTGAATACGAACGAGGTGAAGTGGTCCGATCGAACTTATCGCCAACTTGGCTATGAGCCCAATGCTTTTCCCATCTCGCTGGAGCGCTTTTTAGAGCTGATGCACCCGGCTGATGAAGAGCGAGTGCTGTCCGCCGTGTATGAGCAGATAGAGCAAGAGCAGCAGTTCGCCTCTCAGTTCCGGCTAAAGCATGCCGATGGTCATTGGGTCTGGATTGATGGCCGTGGGCGAACCACGCAACATGATGATGCAGGTAAGCCGTGTGTGATGATGGGGACGCATACAGATATTTCCCATATAAAAAGAACCGAAGCCGCGCTCGAAACAGCACGTGAGATTGCAGAAAACGCCAGCCAGGAAAAGTCAGCGTTCCTGGCCAACATGAGTCACGAAATTCGCACACCGATGAGTGGAATTATCGGACTCAGTGAGCTTGGGCTGAACGAAAATGACCCAGAGGTCATGAAACAGCAGCTTACCCGGATCCACCAGACTGCCAATCACCTGCTGACTATCCTCAATGACATCTTAGACTTTGAGAAACTCTCAGGCGGGCATGTCGAGGTTGTCAATCGAGCTTTTGAGATCAGAGCGATGTTGGATGGCGTGAGCAGCTTGTTTGAGCAAACGGCTCAACGCCGAGGTCTGCGTTTGATTACTGAGATCGATGAGAGACTCGATGATTTCTACGAGGGGGATGAGCTCCGCTTGCGCCAGGTTATTTCTAACCTGGTGAATAACGCTATCAAGTTCACCGATCAAGGTGAGGTGACGCTGAGCGTCCGCAAGCAGGGTCGACAGGAAGGTCGAGAGATGTTGCTTTTCTCTGTATGTGATACCGGTGCAGGTATCAGCCCTGAAGTTCAAAAAAGATTGTTTCAGCCGTTTGTACAAGGGGGCATGAGCGTTGCCCATCGACAGGGGGGAACAGGCTTAGGGTTGGCGATAAGCCGCCATCTCGTTAGCTTGATGGGGGGGGCACCGATTCAGGTTGAAAGCGAGCCCGGTGAGGGCAGCTGTTTTACGTTTGCAATTCCGTTAAGGCCCGTATCAAGACAGGACTGGGAGCACCAGCAGCCCATAACGCCAGAGCACTCTTCAGATCAGCTTAAGGGGCGTGTGTTACTGGCTGAGGACAACGAAGTCAACCAGGAGGTTGCTCGTGCTCAGCTGGAGCGCCTCGGGCTTTGCGTTAAGGTGGTGCCTGATGGTCAACAGGCGGTAGATGCTGTTCGCGATCAGCACTTCGATTTGGTGTTAATGGATATTCAGATGCCGGTGATGGATGGACTGGAGGCAACCCGCCAGATTCGGGCAATGGATTCGGAAATTCCTGTCGTTGCTCTGACTGCTGCTGTGTTGCCCCAGGATCGGCAACAGGCATTGGCTTCAGGCATGAATGCGGTACTTGGAAAACCGTTTCGCCGCAACGACCTGGTGCAGGTGTTGGCCCGTTGGCTGGATGTTGATGACAGGGATGCTGAGCAGACCGGTAAGCCGCAGCTCGTCCCCGAGCAGGTCAGTGTCCTGGATACGGGCTGGGCACTTGAACAGCTTGGCGGTAACGACACGCTTTATTACCGTTTGCTGGGTGATTTTTTAAATGAACTCCGTACAGACTACCTACCGCTAACGCAGCAGCTAATCGCCCAAACAGGGACGCCCTCCGGTGAGCAGATTGATTGTTGGCAACGTGAAACCCATCGCCTGAAAGGAGCTGCCGGTAATTTGGGAGCGACCGCATTATCGGTGGCGGCGTCATCCGTAAATGAGCGCGTAAAGGGCGAGGAGGTGCCCGATCAGGCGCTGAGAGATGAGCTCTCCCGGAGCCTGACAGCAACAATCGAACATATCGAACATGCTTTGGCTGTGCGCGAGAATGTCGCTGGACCGGTAACGTCAGAGGGTGCGGATAATAGTCGCTCGTTAGGACCTTTACTGGAGGCAATTCAGCGCAACGAGTTCATCGATGATTCAGAGCTGATGCAGTACAGCGATAGTGTACTGCCTGGTGAGGAGTCAAAGTGGCAGGAGGTCAAGTCAGCCTTGAGCAATTTTGACTTTGACCAGGCACAGACTGCGTTAGAGCAGCTACTGCGGGCACGGGGAGACGCTTAACATGTTTAGTCAGCTCCAACGACCAAAGCACCATTCTCTATTAGCTCGGCTGCTTTGGTTCTCCCTGCTGATGCTTGCGGTTGTGACACTGCTAATCGGCCTTTTGGTGAACTACGTAGTTTCCGAGGATAACCTGAATAAGGCCATTAATCAGCAATCCATCTGGAATGATATCGCCGTACGGAAAATCGATGAGGCACTCATAGAACGTGTGAAGCGCCTCGAACAACTCGCTCAGCTGCTGAGTGATGAAAATGGGCTCAAATCCGGTGAGGAAATCCAGTCGATCCTGGATTCTCGCCTTTGGCTTCATGGCGCGTTCAATAGTGGGTTACTGGTCGTTGATCGCACCGGGCGTGCCATCTTTGACTCCCCAACCCTAGAAGGATTAGTCGGCCTGCAACTGGATGACCGGGCCTATTTCCACGTCGCTCGGGATACTCGTAAACCCTACATCTCTAAACCATTGATCGGGCGAGTCACCGGCAACCCCTTCTTTGTGATCAGCGCCCCAATCTTCGATGGTGCAGGAGCGTTTGAAGGAATTGTGACGGGCAATACTCGGCTTCGCGAAGATACCGTGCTTACGTCGGTTTCAACGCTAGAGGTTTCTGAAGAAGACGGTATTTACGTTCTTGATGCTGAGGAGGGGCTGATTGTCGCCTCATCCGACCCATCACTCGTGATGGCTTCACTAGATTCCGTCGCAGATATCGATGTTGTCCGTCAGGCAATTGCCGGTACTTCTGATGGGCGGGCGACCTCTTTTGCCGGTGAGGAGGTGTTTTTCAGTGCTTCTCAACTTGAGACCACGGGATGGTTGGTGATTAACACCACTCCGGTAGAGAGTTGGCTCGGCGCGTCGGACGCATTAGTGCGCCAGATTGTATTCGTTTCATTGGTCAGTCTGGGGGTCGTGGGAGCGATTACTCTGGTCTACCTGCGTCGGCAACTTAAGCCTCTTAAGTTAGCGGTCGAAGAACTAGATCAGATTCAAATTGGTGAGGATAGCCAAACCCAAGCGTTAACCGTGACAAGCAAAGATGAAGTTGGCCAACTGGTTTCGGCCTTCAATCAAGTACTGGATCAGCTTGATCAACAGAAAGGCCTACTTTTGCGGGCGAGAGAGCAGGCAGAGCAGGCGAATGAAGCCAAGTCCCAGTTTCTGTCCAGTATGAGTCACGAGATACGAACGCCTTTAAATGCTGTAATCACACTGGCCGGAATTCAACTTGATCACACCGACGATTCAGAAGGGCGTGTACGTCTGACAAAGGTACAGCGTGCCGGTGAGGAGCTGATGGCGATGGTTGAAGATATCATCAGTTTTATCGAATTGGAGCGAGGGGATATTGAAGCCAGCGTACAAACCTTTGAGCTTGAAGCTCTGTGTACTGAGCTGGGCCATCAATTTGGTGGAGCGGCCTCGGAAAAGGGCCTTGAACTCCTGATATCTGTGGATCCAGACGTTCCAGCGTGGGTCGTGGGGGATAAGCGGCATTTAACGCAAGTGCTCAGCCATTTGCTCAGTAACGCTGTCAAGTTTACCGAAGAAGGCAGTGTCGTTCTTCGGATTGGTAAGGAATCTGAAGAAAAAAATCGAACTCGGTTGCGTTTTGATGTGAAAGATACCGGTTCAGGTATGACTAAAGAGGAGGCCGAGCGCCTGTTCGCAGTCTTTGGTCAGTTAGATGCTAGCCACACGCGTGCGGCTGGAGGCATTGGCATAGGATTGGCCCTCAGCCAACGTTTGGTACAGTTGATGGGTGGAAAGGGTGTCGAACTATCCACCGAAGCGGGCAAAGGCTCCACCTTTGAGTTTGCGCTAACAGTCGAACCGGCGCTAAAAGGACATAATGAGAGAAAAAACGCTCCGACACCCATAGATGGCTGCTCGGTGCTGGTTGTGGATGATCAGGCGATATCCCGTGAGATATTAAGGAGTATGCTTGAAGAGTGGAGCATCGATGTCGATGAAGCTCAGTCTGGCGAACAGGCGATTGCCACGGTAACTGCAACGCTAGAGCGGGAGAGGCGGTATGATGCCATCCTCATGGATTGGGAGATGCCGGGCATTGACGGGCTCTCAGCGTTGAGGGCTATCCATGATCTTTATCAAGCGCCCGATAATACGGAAAAAATGCCCGCCTTGCTGATGGTCTCGGCGCATGATTTGAACCAGATCGGTTTTGGCGACAATGACCGTTACCCGTTCTTACATAAACCGGTAACTCGGTCCGGCTTGTTTGATGCTCTTAATGGGCTGGACTACTTCAGAGCCTTGTCGGCAGCATCGGAGAACGCAGAAACATCGAGCGATGATCTGGTGCTGGTGGTCGATGATAACAAGACCAACCGGGAGGTCATGGGCGCATTGCTGGACAGCTTTGGCCTCAAATATCGGCTTGCAGAATCCGGAGCTGAGGCTATCACGCTGCTAAGTGAAGAAGCATTTGACCTGGTGTTGATGGATATCCAGATGCCGGATATGGATGGGTATGAAGCGACCCGACAGCTCTTGTCCATCCGCCCAGGCACACCCGTGGTGGCTTTGACCGCCGCTTCCCTTGAGAAAGGCCGTCAAGAGGCGTTAGATGCTGGGATGGTCGACTTCCTGACGAAACCGGTAAATCGCGGCCAGTTTAAACAAGCATTGGGACGTTTTGTGACACTCAGACCGATCTCCAATGAAAAGAGTGCATGCCCTTCACCGAAAGAACTAAAGCACCGACCGGAGGTTGGGCCTGCACGCATCCTCTTGGTAGATGATGAACCGATTAACCTTAAAGTGTTGGCTGGCGGGTTGAGCGCTGAGTACCGTTTACAGGTTGCTAACTCCGGTGAAAAGGCGATTGAACTAGCGCGGATAGAGCCCCAGCCCGACCTTATATTACTGGATATTCTCATGGTGGGAATGGATGGTTATGAAGTCTGCCGGTTTCTGAAAGCCGATCCCCATACCCGGCACATCCCTATCATTTTTGTATCCGGATTGAACCAGTCCTATGATGAAGCAAAAGGGCTGAATCTGGGGGCCGTAGATTATATTGCCAAACCATTCGAAATGGCCGTCGTTAAAGCGAGAATCAAAAAGCAGCTGGAAGCAAAAGAGAAAAACGAGCTGTTGGAAAAGATGTCTTATCTTGATGCGCTAACGCACGTAGCGAACCGGCGACAACTCGATGCTGTGTTAGAAAAAGAGATTAAGAGGCTTCAACGCAATAGGGGTGAGTTGGGAATAATCATGTTGGATATTGATTACTTCAAACCCTATAACGATAACTATGGCCATGGCCAGGGAGACGAATGCCTCAAGCAGGTCGCTCAGCGGCTTCAGTCTGTCATCAACAGGCCGGGTGATCTGTTCGCACGATATGGTGGAGAGGAGTTTGTTGCACTGCTACCGGAGACGGGTTTGGAAGGAACCAAGAAGCTTGCAGAAGCGATGCGTCAGGCGGTAGAGGAGCTAGCAATTCCCCATGAATACTCGAACGTAGCGCCTTACGTAACGATTAGCCTTGGGGGTATCGCGAAGTTGCTTACTCGGGATGATAATAAAGAGATCCTCTTAAAGTGGGCCGATAAGGCGCTCTATAGGGCTAAGAGCCGAGGGCGAAACCAAGCCGTGATCGATACCAAGTAATTTTTCATGGTACTGAAACGCCCCGGGTTTCTTGGGCGTTCAGTTGTCTGTTGGTAGGTCATCGCTGCAAAATGGCACCAATCACTTGACGTGGTTCATGACTGAAAGGGTAGTATAGCTCTATAAGTTGTTGTTGATATGAGGTCTTGCAGTGACCCGGCCTGTTGTTCGCTCGTTTTGGCAAAGCTGCGTTATAGCGCTGGTTGTATTCTGCGTATCATCTCCTTCCTTTGCTGATCCTGTCCGCCTGGCCTACCTGGTTTCCGATCTTAGAATCCCTTTCTGGAATATTATGCGCGGTGGTATTGAGGCCCGGGCTTCAGCGTTGGGCTATGAGCTCAGCGTTTTCAGTGCGCAGAACGATACCAAGCGCGAGCTTCAAAACGCGGTGCAGGCACTGAGCAGTGGCATCGATGGTTTGATCCTTTCGCCGACCAACTCTTCCTCTGCGGTCACGCTACTCGGCTTGGCGGAAGAGGCTGGAGTGCCGGTGGTTATAGCGGATATCGGAACCGAGGCCGGAACGTATGTCAGTTATATCGAGTCCGATAACGAGCAGGGTGCTTTTGAGTTAGGCCGTATCCTCGTCAAGACGCTGAATGCCCGGGGCTGGAGCGAGGGTGGCGTCGGCATCGTATCGATACCGCAGTCACGCGAAAACGGGCGAGCGAGAACGCGAGGTTTTATCCAGGCGCTCGAAGGATCAGGGTTTGATACGGCGGGTATCCGCCAGCAGGTGGATTTCTCCTACCGTGAAACATACGCATTGAGCCGTGATTTGATGGCTCAGCATGAGCGATTACGTGCCATCTGGCTTCAGGGGTCGGACCGTTACCAGGGGGCACTGGATGCGATTCGTGATGCCGGCAGGGAGGGCGAAGTCCTGCTGATCTGCTTTGATGCCGAGCCTGAATTTATCGATATGATCCGTGATGGGTCATTGGTGGCAGCGGGTATGCAGCAGCCACGTCTGATGGGCGCCAAGGCGGTGAGTGCCTTGGATGATCATCTCAAGGGCCGGGTTGTGCCGGAACGCCAACAGGTGCCGGTGCTGGCCGTATCGCACGATAACCTTGAGCAATTGTTACCCAGGATACGACGGAATGTATTAGGGCTGGATGTTGAAGGCGCTGATGCAGTTTCGCAACCCTAAGCCCCGTTCTCTTGTCGGTTCTCTGGCCCTTTTAACAGCGCTGAGTGTTGCGCTGGTTACGTCGGTATATGGGGTGTTTTCCTATCAGTCCCAGAAGCACCGAATTGTCTCGGATATGCATACCGATGCGCAGGCGAGCCTGAAAAGCCTGTCCGAGAATAGCCTACCGTTTATCGAAGCCTATGCGCCCCGTGAGTACGAGAAGCTCGTCCAGACTGAAGCGCGTATCAATCACTATGCAGCGATCATTTTGGAAGATTTCAAAATGGGCGAAATTCTGGGCCGGGAGCGTTTTGTTACCGGCCAGGTGCGCCGTGCTGACGGGGATTATGCGGCCTATTCCGAAGCCGATGTAGCCCATCGGGAGAGCCTTGAAGACAGTTACCTGAAAGAGCAGGTGGATCTGGTTCAAAGCGATGGTGAGATCGTAGGGACGCTAACCATTTATATGGATGACGCGCAGATTCGTCAGAAGCTTGATGAGGTTTTGTATAACACCCTGCAAAGCAGTCTGTTTCTGGCTGCGATTCTTATGGCGTTGCTGACCGTCTTTTCCCGGCGTGCTGTGATTCGACCGTTGCAGCAGGTTGCCGAGATTCTAAAAGAACGGGACGAAGACGGCATACCCACCGGGAAGCTGCCCCGGGTTGAGTATCGCGAAATCGCTGCACTGACAAAGATTATGAATGCCATGCTGGAGGTGATCCGCCACGCCCGCAAAGTGACCGAGGAGGAGCGTATCCGGTTACGCGCGGTGCTGGAAGGGACGCATGTGGGAACCTGGGAGTGGAATGTTCAAACCGGAGCGGTGGTTTTTAATGCGCGCTGGGCCGAGATCATCGGCTATACGTTAGAGGAACTGGAACCGGTTTCAATCGAGACTTGGACACGCTTCTGTCACCCGGATGACCTGAAAGAGTCTGAGCGACTGTTAAAAGCGCATTTTGCAGGGGAGGCGGATTACTATCGATGTGAGGCCCGTATGCGACATAAAAACGGGCAGTGGGTCTGGGTTCTGGATCGCGGGCGCGTCAGTCAAAGGACTGCGGATGGCGAGCCGCTGATGATGTATGGCACGCATCAGGATATCACTGCACAGAAGGAGACGGAGAGCACGCTTCGTCAGGCAGCCAGTGTATTCGAGCATGTCCGAGAGGGCATTATGATCACCGATGGCAACGGTCTGATTCAGGATGTGAACGCCGCTTTTAGTCGTATTACCGGTTATTCGATCGATGAGGTGAGAGGGTGTAACCCGCGCCTGCTCAAGTCAGGGCGTCAGAGTGACAGGTTTTACGCATCGATGTGGCAGGCGCTGCAAAGTGAAGGCTACTGGAGCGGCGAAATCTGGAACCGGCGTAAAGGCGGTGAAGTTTATCCGGAGTTGCTCACCATCAGTGCGGTACACGACGCGGACGGCAACCTTCAAAGCTACGTCGCGTTACTGGCCGATATCTCCCGGTTAAAAGAGCATGAGCGCCAACTGGAACAGCTGGCTCACTATGATTCGCTGACAGGTCTCCCCAATCGTTTGATCCTCTCGGACCGGATGCGAAAAGCGATGTCCCAGGCGCAGCGCCGAAAAGAGATTTTGGGTGTTGCCTTCCTCGATCTGGATGGCTTCAAGTCAGTGAATGATCAGTACGGTCATGACGTGGGAGATCAGCTGCTTATCGTAATGGCAGAGCGGGTGAGCCATACGCTGCGTGAGAGTGACACACTGGTCAGGTTGGGCGGCGATGAATTTGTCGCGCTTTTGCCCGATCTCGCCGACACCGATCACTGCCTGGCTATCCTGAGGCGCATGTTGTCCGCCGTCTCTCATCCGATTCATGTCAGTGGCTATCAGGTTCATGTGTCCGCGAGTATTGGTGTGACCTTTTATCCTCAGAGCAGTGAGGTCGATGGGGATCAATTGCTGCGTCAGGCTGATCAGGCGATGTATGAGGCCAAGTTGGCGGGCAAGAATCGTTATCATCTGTTTGATACGGCGCGTGATCGTACACTGCGGGATCAGCACCAGAGGGTTGAGCGGATTCGCCAGGCGCTGAACGACGGCGAGTTCCGCTTGTATTATCAACCCAAAGTGAATCTGCGAACCGGACGGGTGGTCGGTGCGGAAGCCCTGATCCGTTGGCAGCATCCGGAGGATGGGCTGCTGTTACCGGGCCAGTTTCTGCCGGTGGTGGAGAACGATCCGTTGATGTTCGATATCGGTGAGTGGGTGCTCTGCTCGGCACTTCAACGAATGGACCTCTGGCATCAGCAGGGCATTGACTTGGTTGTCAGTATCAATGTGTCGGCCATTGAGCTGCAGATGCCGGGTTTTGTCGAGCAGCTTCGCGCGGCCCTGAACCGTTTCCCGGACTTGGATCCTTCTTTATTGCAGCTCGAAGTGGTTGAGACCAGCGCTCTGGAGAACTTACGGCAGGTATCCCAGGTGATGCATGATTGCCTGGAGATTGGGGTGTCGTTCGCCATTGATGATTTTGGCACCGGCTACTCGTCGTTGGCCTACCTGAAAGGACTTCCGGCTCAGGAGCTGAAAATTGATCAGAGCTTCGTCCGCGAGATGCTCCATGACCCGGAGGATCTTGCCATTCTGCGGGGCATTGTCGGGTTGGCGGGTGCCTTCGGAAAACGCGTGATTGCCGAGGGTATGGAAAGCCAGGAGCATGGCAGCGCGTTGCTGGCGCTTGGCTGCGAGCTGGCCCAGGGATTCGGCATCGCGCACCCCATGCCGGAAGATCAGCTGCCGGACTGGATAAATCAGTACCATCAGCGGCATTGACGCGATAAGGGTGCGATATCGCCTCGGAACCGGTAAAATTGCCCGCCATTCAGATGTCGCCTTTAGCGGTGGCCGTAAACTTGAGGCGCGGAGTGATTGGGCTCCGAGGAGAGAGGTGTGAGCGAGACCCAGAATACAGTGGATAAGCGTATCGATGGCAAGGCCGTTGCGGCCGGGCTGCGCAAAGAGATCGCCGAGAAGGTGAAAGTCCGTCGCGACAAGGGGTTGCCGGCACCGGGGTTGGCTGTTGTGCTGGTGGGTGAAGACCCGGCATCCCGCGTTTATGTGGGCAGTAAGGTCAAGGCCTGTGAAGAGGTCGGCTTTTTATCGCGTAACTATCACCTGAGCGTAGATACCTCCGAAGCAGAGCTTTTGAGCCTGATCGATGAGCTGAATGCCGATGACGCGATCCACGGTATCCTGGTTCAACTCCCCCTGCCGGAACAGATCGATGTTCAGTCGGTGATTGAGCGCATCAATCCGCACAAGGATGTGGATGGTTTTCATCCCTATAACCTTGGCCGTCTGGCGGGCAAAGCCCCGACTCTGCGTCCCTGCACCCCTTACGGCTGTATGCGCCTGCTCAGTGCCTACGGCATTGATCCGATGGGTAAAAAAGCGGTTGTTATCGGCGCCTCCAACATTGTGGGGCGCCCCGTTGCGCTTGAACTGTTGATGGCGCGTGCCACGGTTACCGTCTGCCACTCCAAAACTCAGGACTTGCCCGCCGAGTTGGCTGATGCCGATATCGTTATTGCCGCTGTGGGTATTCCCAAGTTCGTCAAGGGTGAGTGGCTCAAGCCTGGCGCGGTTGTGATCGATGTTGGCATCAACCGTAACGAAGCCGGTAAGTTGGTCGGCGATGTGGACTTTGATGCCGCCTATGACCGTGTATCCGCGATTACGCCGGTACCCGGCGGTGTAGGGCCGATGACCATCGCCTGTTTGCTGCAGAATACACTGGAAGCCTGTGAGGCTATTGAGAACGCCTGAACCATCTTGTATCAGGAGGCCCGGTTGCTGACGCGACTGGGCAGCGCACCCCGATAGCGCTAACATGGCGTATTACCCCGGTGTAATGGAGCCCGGTTTTCAGGGAAGTGGGGTGCAGTAGGGGAATGATGTGACCACGACCAGAACAGATGGATATGTGGCGCCGGAGGCAGAGGTTAGTGCCGAGGGACTGAGCCAGATACTGCGGCTTCAGCAGGAGATTTTCCGGCAGGTATCGGAAAACGAAAACTACAGGGACATTCTCGACTCTGTATGCCATATGGCTGAAGCCTTGCTGCCGAATGCGCTGGCGACGATCATGTTGTTGGACCCACTCAAGGATCATATGGATGTCTGCAGTGCGCCAACGGTGCCCGAAAACGGAAAAAGGGCGTTGGCGGGGCTTAAGCCCGGCCCCGAAAGCGGTTCCTGTGGTAATGCGGTCTATCTGAACGAACCGGTTTTCGTTCGCGATACATTCACCGACCGGCGCTGGCGGGGGCTGCGCTCGCTGGCTCGGGACTTCAACCTCTGTGCCTGCTGGTCGATGCCGATCCGTGATCTGGACGGACGTGCCCTGGGCTCCTTCGCCCTTTCATCCTTTGAACATCGAGAACCGTCCGCCTTCCATAAGTTGCTGCTGGAGGTGGGTGCTTCCCTGATTGGGATGCTATTGCGTCATCAGTCTCAAGCCGAAGCGCTGGATGCCAAACAGCGACGTCTGGAGTTGCTCGCCACAGCACTGCATAACTCGGCGGAAGGGATGATCATTACCGATGCAAACAACCGGATCCTGGAAGTAAACCCGGCGTTTGAGCGGATTACCGGTTATGAGGGCTGGCAGGTACGCGGCATGCGGCCTTCGGTATTCCGGTCGGGCGCTCACGGTGCTGAGTTTTATCGCAATATGTGGGTATCGCTGCTCGCGGATGGCCACTGGAGTGGGGAGGTGATTAACCGGCGTCGGGATGGCTCCCTGCTCACGCAGTGGCTGACCATCAATCTGGTGCGCGATGAAACCGGGCGCGTCGTCAATCATGTGGCTGTTTTTACCGATTTAACCGAGCTCAAGGCGGAGCGCGAGCAGCTGTTGCGAGCGCGCGAGTATGATGCACTGACCGGGCTACCCAACGCTGCCAGCCTGCGTCTGCTGGTTGGGCAGGAAACCCAGCCGCAGTCGCTGCTACTCCTTAACGTCAACAACTTCAGTTTCATCAACTCGGCCTACGGCGTGAAAGTGGGAGATAATCTGCTGCGGGTGGTGGCCAATGAGCTAACCAGAATCGACAGCGGATGTACCGTATTCCGGATTGACGCCGATCAGTTTGCTCTCTACGTGCGCTTGCTCGAACCACTGGAGCCTATCGTAGCGCGCATCCAGCGACATTTTCAGTCCCGCGTTCTGAGAGTCGATGAACTGAGTTTCCATCTCACCTTTAACTATGGCGGCGCGACCGGCACACAGGACCTGCTCCGCCACGCCATGATGGCGCTTAAGGCCGCTCGTTCCATGGGAAAAAATCGGGCGCATATCTTTGACCCGGATGTGGATGAGTCGCGTCAGCAGCACCGTCTCGATTATGTGCAGTGGAATACCTGGCTGCACCAGGCACTGGAAGATGGCGGGTTACAACCCTGGTATCAGGGGATCCGGGATAACAACACCGGCCAGATCAATAAGTATGAAGTCCTGGCCCGCGTCGAACATGATGGCCGGGTATACGCGCCCGGTGCGTTTATCTCGGCGGCCCGGCTGGCCGGTTTGTTGCCTGCGTTAACCCGCCAGATGATCCGGGGCAGTTTTGCCTGTATGGCCAGGAATACGGCTCAGTTCGCTATCAATATCAGTGACGAAGATCTGGACCTGGGGTACCTGGGGCGGTTTCTGGACAGGATGGCGCTTCAGTATGGTGTGGACCCGGGGCGGGTCATCCTGGAGATTCATGAGGGGGTTTCCAGCGGTGCGGCGCGTAGCAGTATCGCGCAGTTGCAAGACTTGAAGCGTCGTGGTTACCAGCTGGCGATTGATGACTTTGGGGCTGAGTACTCGAACTTTGAGCGCATCATGGAGCTGGATGTGGATTACATCAAGATTGATGCCCGGTATATCAAGGATATCGATACCAACCCACGAAGCTATGAGATCACCCGTGCGATCGTGTTTTTTGCCCGCAATGCGGGGATTGCCACTGTCGCCGAGTTTATTCACTCACCGGAGGTCCAGGCCGTTGTGGAGGAGCTGGGTATCTCTTACTCCCAGGGTTTTCTCTTCAGTGAGCCCGCCGCGCGACCGGCGTTTGTTTGAGTCAGTCCATTCCAGGCCTAGAAAAGACGGGCTCCCCTCCGTATGGAAAGGAACCCGTCGGTGCTTTGGCTGCCCGAGATCCGTTTTAGACCGGACCGCGTGCGGACTTCTTGATTTCGATAGTCTTGCTCAGCGCCGCGTCCAGTGACAGTTTCTCGCCTTTGGCGCGGAAGCTCTTCATCTCATCTCGCAGTGTAACCAGCTTGTCACCGGCTGACTGGCCCTTGAAGTCACTCTTTTCAAGCGCCAGCTCTTCAATCGCTTCGTTCCAGGGAATACCTTCATCCAGCGGGATCAGAGAAAAGGATTTGCCGGCAGCCTCAAGGACCATTGGGTCTGCGATGTTGCGAACGAAGATCATCGACTGCATCTCGTCGGCGAAGTCACCGCTGTATTTCTCCAGAAGGGGCTCCATCAGAGCCAGATCGTTCAGAAGGCCTACCAGCAGGCTGATCTTTTCATTCTCCTCCAGCACAACGGCGCCGAAAAGCAGCGAAATGGGCGGCTTGCGGCGGCCCTGAGCGTCAGCTACATCGCCTTCCTGGATAACCAGTTCGCCGCGATAAGCGGTGCCACCGTTGCTGGTGGACTCGGTAAAGTTTGTGTTGAACAGCAGGGACTGTTCTTCATAGTTCTTCAACAGCATCGTCGTGATCCTCGTTCCAAATCTGCTTATCCGTAGCAAGAACCTGGCCGACCCACGTCTATTCGCTAACTCTTTGTAATGTATGAATTATGGGGAATGTCGCAAAAGTGACAGTGAGGTCATTTCGTGCTGTTTGTCATGATTGCTACAGCGGGGGCGATATATTGTCGCAGGTGGGCCACACTGGAGGTGGCGCAGGCTATCCTCAGGTCATAAAAGTTGTTAAATTGATCGAGTTCGCCTCGCGCCCAAGGTGCGAAGGCTGTAGGTGGCATGGATTGCTGTATATAAGGGTTTCCGGAACTCGTCCGGTTCACGTGATATTTCATGCCGTTACACCTGAGCGCACGCAAGTTTATTCGCTATCAAACCTGGGGCTTGACCCTGGCTGTAACGCTGATGGCGCTTCTTCTCCTCACCGTATACCTGGTAAAAGACTGGTATGAGAAAGACCAGTATCTGAACGATATCTCCAGCCGTATCACAGCAGAAAGCAAGGCCTTGCTAAGCCAGGAAATGGACTCCGCTATTTCCGATATCTTGTTTTCGTACCGGCAGGCGGAACGCAGATTGATGGAGGAGTCCAAGGCGCAGGTCGATCAGGCCTGGGCCGTGGCTCAATCTATCCAAGCCCGAAGTGATAACGCTGAGCAAGCTGCCGTGCTGATCCGTGAAGCGTTGCGCGATGTCCGCTTCTTTAATGGCAGAGGCTATTACTTTATCGATGACCTTGAAGGCCGGTGTGTGCTTCTTCCGACGGCTCCGGATCTTGAAGGTACGTCATTGATGGATAATCGGGATGATACCGGCCACTACATCATGCGCGGGCTGCTCAATGCGGTGGATAACGCTGAAGGTGTCGGCTATTCCCGCTATCGCTGGTATGCGCCGGGTAGTGATGAAATGCGTGACAAGATCGCCTATGTGCGTCGATTTGAGCCTCAGAACTGGGTGATTGGTACCGGAGACTACGTCTATAAATTCGAGCAGGATATTAAGGCGGAGGCCCTGGAAAGGCTGCGCGAACGGCGTTTTGGTGATAGCGGCTATTTCAGTGTGATTGATGATCAAGGGCAGTTGCTGGTAAGCCCCGGTTTTAGTCAGTTACAAGGCAAGTTTGTGCATGAGCAGCGGTCTGAATACCGGAGAGTCGGCGAGTTAATACTGGCAGCGGCCTCGGAAGAGGGGCGGTTTGTCGAGTACAGCTGGTACCGTCCCGGATCGGACAGTATGGAGCCCAAGCTTTCGTTGGTTCGAGAGCTGCCGGAGTTAGGCTGGATTATGGTTGCCGGTGTGTACCGGTCAAATTTGGCCTCGCTAATAGCGCAAAAGCGCGAACAGGCGAAAGAGGACTTCTGGAAGCATCTTCGTAACGTAATCCCGGCGTTTATTGTTCTTCTTGTATTGGGCCTTGCGCTTGCTCTGGGATTATCGCGTTGGCTCAGTCGTCTGTTTCATCTTTATCAGAGCGACATCGATCAGCAGCAGTCTGCGTTACGGGATAACGCGGCCCAGTTGAGTATCGCGGCGCGGGTTTTTGACACGGCAAGCGAAGGGATGCTGGTGATCGACGCCAAAAGGCGGATTGTTACGTCGAACCCGGCGCTTTGCCGGATGACCGGGTACAGCCTGGTTGACCTGAAAGGACGTGATCCGGAGCTGTTGTTTGGAGCGGGGGACAACCTGTTACAAATTCAGAAGGCGCTCGATACCCAGGGGCATTGGGAGGGCGAGTTGTGGAGTTTTCACCGGGATGGATATGAAGTTCCGGTCTGGCTGTCGATCACCTGTGTTCATGATGAGCAGGGTGAGCCCGTAAACTACGTGGTGACGATGATCGATATCACCGAGCGTCGGCGTAGCGAAGAGCAGTTACGCCAGCTCGCCGAGTTTGATCCGCTGACCGAGTTGCCGAATCGTCGTTTGCTTCGCAACCGCGCCGAACAGGCGTTGAGTGATGCAGCCTCTAACGGGTCTCCACTGGCAATGATGTTTATCGACCTGGACAGGTTTAAAACCGTTAACGACTCATTGGGCCATGAGGTGGGGGATGAGCTGCTGCAGGTTGTGGCGGGACGGCTCAATGCGGTCGCTGATATGACGCATATGGTCAGCCATCTGGGGGGGGATGAGTTTGTTATCTTGCTACCGAAAGGGGGAGACGCTCGGTACCTGTCCCAGCTCGCGCGCCGTTTTAACACGCTGATCAGTCAACCCATGCACATACAGGGCCGTGAGATGACGGTCACGGCCAGTATTGGTATCGCGGTCTATCCCCAGGATGGGGAGGATTACCCACATCTTAGCCGTAATGCGGATGCGGCGCTCTACCATGCCAAGGAGTGCGGCCGGAACACCTATCGGTTTTATACCGCCGATATGAATGCCCGGGCCAAGGAGCGCTTGGGCATGGAAAACGCGCTGCGCCGTGCACTTAAGGATGATGAGTTCCGCGTCTTTTACCAACCTCAATGGTCTTTGAAGACTGGACGGCTGACAGGTTTCGAAGCGCTGATTCGTTGGGAGAGTGCGGATTTTGGGCGTGTAGCGCCGGATCAGTTTATCCCGTTGGCCGAGGAGACCGGCCTGATCGTTCCGATCGGTCGCTGGGTTTTAGAGACGGCTTGTTGCCAGGCGCGGATATGGCGGGAGCGCAGCGGTGAGGAATTGACTATCGCTGTCAATGTGTCAGCGTTCCAGTTTACCGACGAACTGACGACGCAGGTGGCGCGGGTGTTGGCGGAAACCGGGTTGGCGCCACAGGCACTGGTGTTGGAGCTCACCGAGAGTACATTGATGCAAGACCCGAAGATGGGTGCGCGTCGGTTGCAGTCACTGAGAGCCCTGGGGGTCCGGATTGCACTGGATGACTTCGGTACCGGTTATGCTTCGCTGGCGTATCTGAAAGACTTCCCGTTGGATGAGCTTAAGATTGACAAGGTGTTCACCGACGGGGTTCCGGGCCGTGCCCATGATGAGGCGATTGTCCAGGCCATCATCGATATCGCGTCTAACCTTAAACTGGAGACGGTGGCTGAGGGCATCGAGACAGAAGCGCAAGCACGCTTTATGGCCCGGGTGGGATGCTCAATGGGCCAGGGTTATCTTAAGGCGCGTCCGCTGCCGCCCGATGAAGCCTGGGACTTTTTTCAAAGGGAGTGATCGATTGCCCGGGGCTCGATCAGACGCTCCATCACGCTGATTAGCTGGTCCAGGCTCTGCCTTAGGGGGGAAACCATGCCGCGTGCGGGGGCAAGGTGCTCCCGGTTTAGTAAAGAGAGTATCTGGTCCGTGATCTGGTGATAATGATCATGACAGCTGATCAGATCGCTCATGATCGGATGAGAACCATATCGCTGTTCCCCGGTTTCCTCCAGCCATTGATCAAAGCGACAGGCGTGGGAGTCAGGGGGATTTCCGAGGCCCTCGGACAGATAGGCTTCCAGCGAACGCACCCACGCGCGTTGCTCCACAATCGCGAAAAGGATGGGGAGGTCATCGTCATTGATGCGTGTGCGTCCGTTCCAGCTGGGGTCGGGGCGCCAGCGCGCGATCCATCCCGGTATTTCATCGCCGGGCATGGGGCGGGCGATGCCATATCCTTGGGCAAGGTGGCAGCCTAAAGAAAGCAATACGGCGCCTTGAGCCGTCGTTTCCATGCCTTCAGCAATGGTTTGTCGATGAAAGGCGTCGGCCAACCCCTGAACGCCTTCAAGAATAGTCAGGTCCTCGGGATCGTCCAGCATGTCGCGCACGAATGTCTGGTCGATTTTGAGTATTTTTGCCGGCAGGCGCTTTAAGTGGGTCAGTGTGGAGTAACCGGTACCGAAATCGTCCAGAGCAAACTCCACGCCCAGATCCGCGCAGCGGGTGATGATCCGGCTGATCTCTTCCACATCTTCGAGCGCGCCGGTCTCCAGAATTTCCAGCTCCAGGTCCCCAGGACTCAGTGCCGGGTGGCGCTCAAGACATTGTTGCAGCGTCTCCATAAAATCGGGCGCACAGAGCTGACGGTTATCAACATTAACGCTGACTGGCAGGTGCAGCCCTTCATAAATCCAACGCTCCGCTTGTGTGGCGGCGGTTTCAAGGACCCAGCGGCCCAGCTCCACTGATACGGGGTCGTCGGCAATGGCCGGTAGGAATGTGCCGGGCAGGAGCAGACCACGCTCCGGATGTTCCCAGCGAATCAGTGCTTCGACGCCGATAACCTGCCCCGTACGGAGGTTAACCTTGGGCTGGTAATGGAGCCGAAATTCCTCCCGGGCGAGGGCGAGGCGTATGTGCTCGATCTCCTCGTGATGTCCTCGGACGGCACGGTCACGCTCGGAGTCGAACAGCGCAAAACGGTTTCTTCCCGATTGTTTTGCGAGGTACATCGCTTGATCCGCTTGCCGGATCAACTGATCGCCATCGACGTCAGTGAACTGTGGAAAAAAAGTGACGCCAATGCTGGCGCTGACTTTTACTGTGACATTGCCGATGTCGACAGGTACAGAGACCACATCCAGCAGACGCTCCATTACTGGCGTGGCCTCTTCAGGGTGTTCGAGATCCAGGAAGACACCGATGAACTCGTCGCCTCCAATTCGAGCCAGCGTATCGCCTTCGCGGAGGCAGCGATTGAGGCGCTGGGACAGAATCGAAAGTAATTGATCCCCCAAGGCGTGCCCGAACTGATCGTTAACCTCCTTGAAACCGTCCAGGTCTAGATAAGCCACAGCAACCTGTGTATTCCGGCGCTGACACTGTGTCATCGCCTGGTGCAGTCGGTCGGATAAAAGCGAGCGATTGGGTAGCTTGGTTAACGGGTCGTAATGGGCGATATGTTCGAGTTGAGCCTGCTGTTCTTTCAAAGCGGTTACATCGGAGAACAGGGAAACATAGCGGATTATTTTGCCCTGGTTATTACGCACCGCACTGGTAGTCTGCATGGCCGCGTAAACACTGCCATCTTTGCGACGGTTCCAGATTTCGTCATGCCATTGCCCGTCCGTTTCCAGCGTTTTCCTCATAGTGGCGTAAAACGCGTCATCATGTCGCCCGGAATGAAGAATGCTGGTGTTTTGTCCGATGATCTCTTTTCGTTGGTATCCGGTGATATCACAGAAAGCGTCATTGACGTCCAGGATCGAGCCATCTGCCTGGGTGACCAAAATACCTTCTTTGGCGTGCTCAAATACGCTGGCTGATTGGCGCAAACTGGCCTCTGCCAGCTTTCGCTCGGTAATATCCTCAATGATGCCTTCAAAGAGTACGTTCCCTGTCGGATCGACGCGTTTGCGTGCGGTAACCGACCCCCACAGTGGTGTGCCGTCCAGCCGGACCAGCTCGATTTCGCGGCCATGTATTTCTCCTGCCGCGATTAGATCATCGCTGAGCTGTTGGCGCTCTTCCGGGTTACGGTAGAGTTTGACGACGGGTTGTTGAATAAGAGTCTGGGCTGAGTCAGCTCTGAACATCTGCACCATTGCCTGGTTCACTTCCACGAAGCTTCCATCGGCTCCGGGTGCATTTCGGTATACGCCAATGGGCAGGGCTTTAAAGAGATGTTTGTACTCTTTGAGGTGGTCTCTGTACTGATTTGCGAGCGTGACATCGTGAATGATCGAATGCAGGTATTGCTTGCCACCGATCACGATGGGGCCGGAGTAAACCTGAACATCCCGAACTTCGCCATTGGCCAGTTTGTGTTGGAATTCGAAGTAACGACGCTCTTCACTTCGAGCACGCCGCATCTCGGCCTCAACATCCGATCTGGACAGTTGATTCAGGTCCTGAACTCGGTGGCACCGGATCTGATCAAGGGTGTAGCCGTAAAACCCCAGAGCGGCAGCGTTTGCATCAACGATCAGCCCTGAATCCGCGTCGATCAGGAGCTTGGGTGCGGTATTGCGGTGGAACATCTCTTGGTACAAGAGGTCACCATTGAGTGCGTCCAGAGTCTGTTGCGGGAGTGAGGGGCTTGTTTCGCTCCTCTCAGCTGTGGCCAGTAACTGGGGTTGAGCCGATGGCTTGGTCATCCGACAAAGAAGCTCCGGTTTCAGATACGCCAGGGTATTTTGTAATGGCACGCCGTAAGTGGCTGAAACGAGTGCGTTATGGGTACCTTAATGGAGAAATCCTACTGTGTGAGGCGCGCCGGGTCCAGCGTCCGTTTTGATCGAGAACAACTGGATATCAGGTCTTTGACAATCGACCCCAATATGCGTCCAAAGAGGGCAGACAGGGCGAAAAGATTCATGCATCATAGACTAAAGTCGTAGCTTTCCGGTCAGATGCTCCCATGCGCGTTCACCCGCTCAGACAACAGGTTATCAGCGAAGTCCACGCCCGCCCGTTTCAGAAGCTTTATTCGCCGCTGGCGTTAATCCACGTGGCAGTGATCCTTGATCCCCAGACCCGGCTGTCACAGGTGCAGCATGGTGTTATTGATATGGCCCAGGATATGGGGCTGGCTGATGCCCCGTTAAGTTCCTTTTTCTTCTGTCAGAATGAGCATGTTGGGCTGCGCTTTGAAGTGCATAATGAGTTCTATACGCTCACGGCTTATCGTTTTGGTAGTGAGCAGCTGCCTGACGATTTTATGTCCAGGATTGAAAAGCTGGATGGCGCTTTCCTCTGTGGTTGCGAGGTTGTCTGCTCCGACCAGGTGGAGGATGTGGACACTTGGGTACGAAGTCAGTTTAAGCACCAGATCGTCGGCTCCGAAGTGATGGGGGGAGCCGCCCGTGTCTGGACCGACTTTTACCACCGGGAAGAGAGCGGGCTGACCCGGCTGCAGGTCCTTGATCTTGCTCTCTCTTCTTACCAGCGGGGGCGATTGCTACAACGTCTGTGTGAGATCGAGGTGTATCGACATGTTGCGCTGCTGGCGCTGCCCGATGCCACACGTGCCATGCCGCGTATCACCCGGTTCGATCAGAACCTGGCTCAGATCAGCGCACGGATGTCGTCAGAGCCCGCCGCCGACCTGCTGGATGAGTTAACCGACCTGGCTGGGGATGTGGAGGCTTTGGCTGCGGGTACCGCCAACCGGTTTGCCGCGACAGAAGCTTACTTTGCTGTGTTGGATAAGCGCATCGAAGAGCTGCGCGAAACCCGAATCGAAGGGCTGCAGACCATCGAACAGTTTATGGAACGCCGTGCAGACCCTGCCCATCGCACCTGCCGCTCCGCCGGTGTGCGGATCGAAAAGCTATCGAACCGGATTGCGCGAACCAGCGAAATGATTCGCTCTCAGGTTGATCTATCGACCGAGCAGCAGGTGAGGGATCTGTTGGCAACATTGAGCGGTCGAGCGCGCTCTCAGTTGCGTCTGCAGGCGAAACTCGAGGGTTTCACCGTTATCGTGGTGACCTACTACGCGTTTGACCTTATAGAGAGGACGCTGCGCAATACGATTCCGGTGGAAAAGATGCTGGATGTCGCGCTGTTTATCCTCAGCGGCGGCGTCCCGTTAATAGCGTTGGTGCTTTGGCTTTATATCCGGCGCATGTTGAAGGGTATTGAAGACGATGAGTAGGGGGTGCCTCGCTCAGAGCCAACCCTTGCGTTTGAAGTACCAGTACGGAGCGATGCCGGATGCGACCATCAGTCCCAGTGCCCAGGGGTAGCCAAGCATCCACTCCAGCTCCGGCATCTGCTCGAAGTTCATGCCGTAGATGCTGGCAACCAGGGTCGGTGGCAGAAAGACAACGGCGGCGATGGAAAAGGTCTTGATGATCTGGTTTTGTTGAATATTGATAAAGCCCAGAGCCGCATCCATCAGGAAGTTGATCTTCTCGAACATGAATGTGGCGTGGGACATCAGCGTATCCAGGTCGCGCAACAACTCCCGACAGTTTTCCTGTTGATCGGGGAACTGGCGGATATGGCGCAAAAGAAAGGAGATGGAACGCTGAGTATCCATCAGCACCAGCCTCATCTTGCCGTTGCTGTCCTCCAGCTTGGCCAGTCGGTCCAGTGATTCTTCCATTTCGCCACTGACTCGGTTCTCGAGTACCAGCGTACTGACCGATTCCAGCTCCCGATGAAGGTCTTCCAGTTGGTCCGCCAGGTTGTCCACTTTCTGGTCGAACAGGGATGTGAGTACCTGCAGCGGCGTGCTGGCTTCAATCCAGCCACGGCGGGCGCGCAGTCGCATCAAACGGAAATCTGCCAGCTCCACATCACGTATACTCAGCAGTCGATCAGGTTTTAAGGTAAACGCAACGGTGGATGTGTGATGACGCCCCTCCGCCTGATACAGAAACAGCGAGTGGACATGGATATCCTGCCCTTCCATAAAGTAGCGGGCACTGGATTCGATCTCCTCCACTTCATGCGCATCAGGCAGACTTTCCGGGTAGAGCGACTCCACCAGCCAGCGCTCTTCTTCGTTAGGCTCTTGCAGGTCGATCCAGCTGACTTCTCGCAGCGTTGTCGCCGCACTGTGGTGCTCCAGCTCACACTCGATAAGGTGATCCTGTTTTATCGAGAACGCCCGCATCATGTCAGGATCCTCCTCAGCTGGTTGCCGTGCTGATGACGGTGTAAACCAGATAGCCTGTATAAACAGCGTAGACGATCGTGAGTAAACCACCTTCGAGGCGGTTTATATGGCCGGCCTTGCGAATACCGTAACCGAGCACAAAGAGCGAGAGGGTCAGGCCCGCCATGACAACCCAGTCTCGATACAGCACTTCAGGCTCTACCATCATCGGATGGATGGAGCCTGCGATGCCGACAACCGCCAGGGTGTTGAACATATTCGACCCGATCACATTCCCCAGTGCCAGGTCATGCTCGTTTTTACGAACGGCCACGATGGAGGACGCAAGCTCGGGCAGCGATGTCCCAATGGCGACCACTGTCAGGCCAATGATCAGATCTGAGACGCCCAGTGCCTGAGCAATATCCACGGCGCCCCAGACCAACACCCGGGAGCTGATCACGAGTAGGACAAGCCCCACAAAAAGCCAGATCAAAGCAGGTTTGAGGGCCATCAGCTCTTCATCGAGCTCATGCTCAAAATCGCTACCCAGCGCGTCGCCACGCTGTCGCATCCCCATCCAGATCGACCAGCCCATGCTGAATGCAAAGACCACCAGCAGAACGATCGCGTCCAGCCTGGAGATTTCGCCATCGATCAGCTGATAGCCGGCCAAAAGGGTAACCGCGGCCAGCACCGGCAGCTCTTTGCGCAGAATCTGCGAATGAACGGCAATCGGGCTCAGGAGCGCAGTGACACCGAGAATTAACGCGATGTTGGTTATATTTGAGCCGTAACCATTACCCAGCGCAAGGCCTGGATTTCCTTGTACAGACGCCAGAGCGGATACCACCATCTCCGGTGCGGATGTGCCGAAACCGATGATGACCATGCCAATCAAAAGTGTTGGCATGCCCAGATGTTTCGCGGTTGCTGCTGCACCATCCACGAAGCGATCAGCACTCCAAACCAACAGCGCCAGTCCACCAATAACGGCTAAGATCGCCAGTAACATCCACTCACTCCCGGTCATCGAAAAAAATCTGGGCGCTACTATACCAGTTAGTAGGCAACAGCTCAGGTGTGATGCGCACTTAAGCGACGATTTCGACTGTTATTCAGCAGGGGCAGGGCGTGATGTTTCCGTCTGATTTGTAGAGGATCAAGGCACCAGGGCGCAGGCAGCCAGAAAGTTTAAATCCGGGCTTGTGCTTTCAAATCAGTCTGATAGAATGCGCAGCCACTTGAGTCGGCGCCCTCAATAAGCGCTCTCAGGGAAATGCGGTGAGGTGTCCGAGTGGCCGAAGGAGCACGCCTGGAAAGTGTGTATGTCGAAAGGCATCGAGGGTTCGAATCCCTCCCTCACCGCCATAAAATTTCGTTTTAAATCAATAAGTTGCTGACATTGTGGTCGGCTTTTTTTGTTTTGAACGGGTGTATGGGAACAATCTGGGAATAAGTTATTGATTGTACAGGGTGGTTTCGAATCCCTCCCTCACCGCCATCGAATTCAGAAGCCCTGTTCGTAACCCGGACGGGGCTTCTTCGTATCTGGATACCGCCCAACCTCTCTCCATGCCAGGCTTGCTTGTTACGTTTGCGCACCCTCCCGCTGAGCAATGTCAACCAATCAGCCTACTCGTTGTGTACTTTCGCCATTACGCTGCTGTTTCTAGGCGCCCTGATACGTCCAATGGGTTATATTTAAACTGTATTGTGATTGCGTGTTATCAGAGATTTTCTATTTCCTGAGAAAGGCGGCGCGACGTGGTCAGGTTTGTACGCATGCTGTTGGGGTTGGCCCTGGCGTCCTGGGTTGGTTTTGTCACTCCTGTTTGGGCTGACGAAGTTGTACCCGTGGTGGTCGACCTTGAACAAGGCTGGGAGTACCGCTGGGGTGACTCACCCTTCGACACAGATGGAACCCCCAGGTGGACTCGAGAAAGCAATGCGGAAGATCAGTGGCGATCTATAGGTTTCCCGTCTAACCCACCAGGCCGGAGCGGCCGCGAAAATGTCTGGTACCGGGTCCCGGTGCCGGAAGGTGATTGGCGCGATCCGGTTCTGTATGTATTCAGTATCGATTTAATCGTCCAGGTCTATCTCGACGGGCGCATGATCTATAGCTACGGTGAGTTCGACGAGCGAGGTAAGGGCGAGTTTGCGGGCTGGCCCTGGCATATGATCCCTCTGCCTGACGGCAGTGAGGGGGAGTTTCTCTATTTTCGGGTATTTTCCAACTATCTGGATATTGGCCTTTGGGGCGAGGTCAAGATCATGGAGCGGATGACGCTGTTTGAATATGTCATCGCGAACTCGGTAGAGGGGCTCGTCATTGGCGGCTTTAGCCTGTTGCTGGCTACGGTGGCGCTGCTGTTCGCCAGTATGCAGCAGACACAGCGGCAGATTTTTGTGGCAACGGCCCTCTATGCGTTTGCTTCAGGTGCCGTCGTTTTGGCTAAGAGCCCTGCAAGCCAGCTGATCTGGCAGGCACCATTGGCATGGGACTTTATTGGAGCGATGGGGTATTTTGCGATTCCCGTTGCTATGGCGCTGTTGCTGGAGCAGTGGTTTTCCCGCTCTGTAGGCCGTCTATACCGCAGTATTTGGCGGTTTTTCCTGATGTTTTTACTGGGCTCCGCCCTGATGTCGGCATCGGGGTGGGTGCCGGTTTCCACACTCTACCCTATCTTTGATTTGCTGTTTGCGGGTGCCCTGGTTGCGCTCTTTGTCCCCGCACTTCGATTCCTGAGAGAGTACTCGGCTGACCAGAAGCTCATACTTTCTGCGTTGGGTGTTTTAAGCCTGCTGCTGTTGGTTGATATGGCTGTGGCGCACGGCTTTTTGCCTTGGGATAACGTACCTGTGGCCTGGGGCTCCCTGGTCTTCCTGTTGGCCGTCATTTGGATTTCACTGCGCTTTTTTGTACGGACGCAAAAGGAGCTAAGGCAATTGAACGTTTCTCTTGAGAAGCAGGTTCGTGCTCGGACGGTTGAGTTGGAGCGGCTCTCCTATGAAGACGCGTTGACTGGCTTAAAAAACCGGCGTTTCTTTGACGAGGTGTTCGAGCGAGAAGTGGCGTTGTCACATCGTGAGTCACTGCCTATAAGCGTCCTGATCTGTGATCTGGATAAATTTAAGGTATTTAACGATACCCATGGCCACTCCGCTGGTGATGAGGCCTTGCGGCATGTAGCCAGAGTTTTGACTCAGGTGTTCCGCCAAACAGATTTGATCTGTCGTTACGGGGGAGAAGAATTCGTCGTGATTATGCCAGGTGCCGACGGCACAAATGCACTGGAAAAGGCGGAGCAGCTTCGTTATGCCGTTGCTGCCGATTCAGTAACCAGCAAGGGCGCTGAACTGGGCTATATTACACTTTCGGTAGGCGTAGCTTCGTGGCCGGGAATCGAGAGTGATGCAATGGGGCTGTTAAGTGCTGCTGATCAAGCACTGTATCGCGCAAAACGATACGGCCGCGATCGTGTGGAGGTGGCGATGGGAGAGTCGGCTCAGGCTCACCGTGACGGCCACCAGGGTGGACCGTCACGGGCTTGAGGGTCAAACGATCATATCTACCGTAAAAGAGTGCTGTCCGGCTAGCGCTATAAAATCGTCAACTGCTTGCTGGGTATTGCCGATGAACTCGTTTGAAAAACTGAAACCAGCAATAACACCCGCTTCGTCAGTATGACCTTCGACAAGTTGTTGTAGCCACCAGTTCAGTCCGGCCTGGTCTGGCTTACGTTCTAAAACATTCTCGTAGACCTGTTCAAGAAACGCTTCCTTGTCTTTGCCCGCGTAATCTTTAGCGAATTCCTGACTGGCCACGAATGAGCGAACAACTTCACTAAAATCGAGGTCAATATCCAATCGATCAGACCAGTAGCGATAGCCACCGTGATCAGGGTCACGATCAAATACCGTTTTATAGAGGCGGACGAGCGACTGGTCTTCGCTGAGCGCTTCCTCTTCGGTTTCGACCTCCCGAAGAGAACCATTACTTAACCTCGCGTAGATCGATTGCGCACTTCCGTTGCCGGGCAGATCGGTCATGAACTCGATATCGAAGGTTTGGCCATCCTTGAACAATTTATTCGCGCTTTTCTGGAAGTACCCACGATCTTCCTCTTCATAGACGAGGCCATCGACAACCAAATAGTGGTCATCGCCATCGACATAAGCGCCATCGACAAAGTTACCGTCAGGGTCTGTGGTTATAAAAGTGTATTCGCTCGGATCATCCTCCAGTTCAAACCAGTGTCCGCGAACCACTATTTTGGCGTGATCGGAGTTGCCGGGAGCGTCGTCTCCATAAACGGGGTGGTCATCAGAGCTGCTATCGGAATCGTCGTCAGAGTCGTCACCGGAGTCGTCACCGGAGTCGTCATCGGAGTCGTCATCGGAGTCGTCATCGGAGTCGTCATCAGAGTCGTCATCAGAGTCGTCATCAGAGTCGTCGTCATCGGATTGAGCGAAAAAGTAGCCATCACCATCACGGTCTTTGTATGTGGTTTCGGTCCACTCTTCATCGACCAGTAGCTTTTCAACAATGATCGAGCCGCCGCCGATTATCCGATATTCCATGGTTGCAGAATCAATATCGGTTTCAGACCAGTTACCGTCAGAATCGGCAACCTCTATAACCACGGAGCCATCGACAATCAGCAGTCGTTTCATCTCAGTAGCAGGCATGGGATGTCACTCTTAATTATAAGTTCTTTATCTTCTTACTATCGCCTAAATATTCGGAAAGATCCATTGCGGCTGGGCAGTATTTGTACACTGGTTTAAAGACAGTGGTGCTTCCGAAGATCGACAATTGCAGCATCCATAAGTGCCAGCAATCCATCGACGGCTTTGGAGGCGCGGTCAAAGTAGGCCCGAGTGTCGATAGAGGGTCCTTGCGGGGCAATAAGCTCTTTCTCGATACACTCCAAAAAGTGGTTAATGGCGGGCCGGGTCTGGGCTAACGCAGCGCTATCTCCGGTATTGTTTTCGAGGTGACTGAACGCACGTGCTGTCAGCTCCTGAACTTTTTGATGAAGAAATCGCATTCGCACCCGTTGTTGGGATGTACTCGAGCCGCTCGCCGCGATACCTGTGCCAAGCGCTCGTGCCTGCCCGCTCCACTCGGCGGCCTGAATAACTTCCTGCCAGATGGTGCTGAGATGGGCCAGGTTTCGGTTTCCCTGAGACAGGTCTATCTGGGTTGCCGTATCTTCGATGAGATAAATAACATCCCTAATCAGTCGGTTATGATCGGTCAGGTTTTGCGTGGCGGTTTTTCCGACAACCTGTTTTGTAACCCGCCACTGCTCATGAAGTTCCTGCCAACGCGCGTTGAACGGGGTCTGAACTCTAGTTGCTGTGCTCATTGATACATCGACACGATGGGCGAGACCTTCAACCTGACTCTTTAGCTGCGTGTCGCCAGACAACAGACCGTTGCTCAAGCCACGATGTTGCTGCAAGTCAGTCAACAGCTGGCGTGATAGAGCCAACTGGTTCAGTATCGAACCGATACGGCGCTTTTGAGAGGCCTTTAGGCGACAGTGCAGCAAAAACATGATGCCCGCACTTAGTACAGCCAATGAGATGGCCACATACAGTGTTGGGTCGGTTGGCGTCGGCATACCATTTATTCCGTAAGGTAGGCGAGGTGGTGGGCTAAACCATGAGCCTGCGCAGAAGCGGACAGGTTTGCTCGGTTGCCGATCGATACTTGCTCGGCGAGAACAGCAATATCTCTCACCGCGTGGCTCTGTTGTTCGGTGCTGGTGGCCACTTGGGTAACCTCTGTCGTCAGGGTGTGAATACCGGATCGGGCTTGTTCCAGCAGGGCGGTCACGGAGTCCGCGCCGGCAACGCTCGAGCCGGCAATCTGCTTTAGTTCGGCCATATGCTTACCGACTTGCTCAATTTGGGACTGTACAAGATCAATATTCAGGCTGATCTGTTGGGCTGATTCATTGCAGTGAATGGCAAGCCGGCGGACTTCGTCGGCAACAACGGAGAAACCTCGCCCGCTGTCCCCGGCCCGTGCGGCTTCGATGGCGGCGTTTAGTGAAAGCAGCGCGGTTTGGTCGGCGATCGATGTAATCACTGTCGACATGCTGAGTATGGTTTGGGATGCATCGTTTAACGCAACCATTAACGAGTCAGTTTGGTCCGCCTGAAGAGACATAGTGCGCACGTTTTCGGCGAGATTGTTCAGCTGTTCAAGGCTGGTCTCGATCTCGCGGGTTGCGAGCAGGCTGCTCTGTAGGGACGAGTTTGCCAGTCCCGCGACTTCACGTAAGCCTGTGTCCAGTTCTTCCACCGCGGCCGATGCAGTGCTGGCCGCGTCACTTTGTTTCTCGGCCGAGGTTGTTACCTGTGTGGCGCTTTGTTCAAGTTCGTGAGACGAGTGGGCAATCTCTTCCAGCTTTTGTTGCAGTTCCTGCCGAGCACGTCCCATCTGTACGATCTTTGATCGGACTCCGATGAGGGCTGGGCCACAAACCGGGTAGCTTGTTAGGCACCTTTGAGCTTGCCCGGACGCTTTCGAAAATTCGGAGGCAAGATCAGAGACTTCGCTGAGGATCAGATAGAGCGTTGCCGAGCCCAGATAACCTGATACGACGAGCCAGGGAGTAGACGGTATTTCAGCAGCGATTAACGCTGTTATCAGGCCCATGCAGGTAATAAAAAGGTGAAATCCGATGACACCTTTCAGGCCCATTGCGGTTAGTAGCAGACTTGCGGGGTAGGTCAGCCAACGCATTTTTATCCCTCTGAAAACAAAAAACGCCCCCAGCCGCAAACGGTGAGTGACCGTTACAGTTGGGGGCGTCGTTGCCTGTTAGCGATACACTAGGCGTCTATGCCTTTACAATCTATCGCCGCTATTACTGTTTCAGAAGAGCTCGCAAACCCTATGCCAGGTGAGCGAAGGTGTTGATTATGAAAGGGGAGAGGTACCAGGTGCGGAACTTGGCGGTTTGAAACGGTAAAAATATGAAAGGTAATAGTGCATTTTGCGTCAACCGGGGTCAATAACTGGGCACCGGCAGACGGTGCCCAGCCCGAGAGCCTTTTACTAGGCTGAAAGTTGCGGGTTCAGCGTATAGAGCCCTGTCAGCTTGCATTGGTCAAGAATATGGCCTTTGATCGCCTCGCGCACGGACTGCCCGGTAATCGGGCCCGATATATCGACCTTCTCCACATCCAGTGCGTACAGTGTGAAAACGTAGTGGTGCATGATTTCGTCGTTCCAGGGCGGGCAGGGGCCATCGTAACCGTAGTAGTCCCCTTTCATATCGGCATCACCGGCGAACCAGCTGGTGTAGTCATTGATGCCATGATGCATTCCTTCCGGGGCTGTGGGGCCATTCTTACCTCTGGGAGTCACACCGCTGGCGTGTGTGCCTTCAGCAATTTCGTGGCGGTCTGCAGGAATATCGATCAAGACCCAGTGAAAGAAATCCACGCGTGGCACGAGCTTGGACACGCTCTTGCCCTCCTGGTTCACATCATCGCCTTTGCTGGGTACATCGGGATCATGACAGATGAGAGCGAAAGACCGTGTTTGGGGCGGTGCGCCGCTCCAGGCCAGGTGGGGGCTTACGTTATCAGAGAGTGTTACATGGGTTTTTGGATCCACCTTTCCGAACGCGTAGCGAATGGGGATGACTGAGTTATTATTGAAACTGTTGCTGGTCAGTTGCATCGGTTGTCACCTACGATTAATCAGATCCATGATTGTGGCGCCGCTTACGCCTTTAACAATAATCTAGCATCATATGGCTCAGGATAAAGGCGTTAGCCGAGGAATTTAGCGGTCACTGTTGAAACAGCGGAGGGGATAATGGGAATTGAAGTGGGTGGTTTTTTCGGACTTGTACTGCTGGTGCTTGATGTGATGGCGATCGTCAAGACTATTCAAAGCCACGCCAGCACAACAGCTAAGGTTGTGTGGGTTGTCGCTATTTTGCTTTTGCCGTTATTGGGTCTGATTTTATGGTTTCTGTTTGGCCCCAAAGGGTAGGGTATGGAGCGCCACTCAAGCGCGGAGCCGTTCAGCGAGCGGCATCGGATTGAAAGTATTCGCAGAACTTCTGTTCGGCGTTGTCGCCGAACAGAATGCGACAGGCTTCCTGTAGCCCTGGGTCGGCCTGGAGGGCGGTGCGGGATACCACCTGAGCGATCTTTGATCGGCGGCGCAGAAAATCATCCAACCGGGTGATCATTTCATGCTCCGCAGCCAGCATCAGCTCGCCCCGCAGGTACTCCGAGTTTTCGATCAGCAACTCACCCCAATCGGGGTGGGTTCGAATCCCCTCCAGCACCTCGAATGCCCGATATCCGTAACGACGCCAGAGCCTTGAAGATAGAGGCTCGCTGGAGGAGGGCGGCGTTCGTTCGTCCAGCGCCATCACCCGGGCCTGCTCCATGAAAGCCCTGCGCTGACTGATCTCGCCTTCCCCGTACCAGCGTGTCCCCCTGCGGCGCAATGTAATGCCAAGGGCTTCAATGGCGTCACACACCTCTTCACCCACATTCAGGCAGTCCGTGAGCTTGCCGCCAAAAATACTGAGCCAGGGCGCGTCGGGGTCGGTCTCAATGCAGTGTTTTCTGGAGAGTCGGGTCCACTCCGGCTGTTTATCGTGCGAGTTACCGCTGGCCAGTGGGCGTACACCACAGCGTTCGGCGATGATGTCGTCCACCGTTAGCGGGCGCTTCAGGTTCAGGCGCGCGTTGATATTGCTTAATACGAATTCCCGGTCAGTATCGGTTACCGCCACTTCAGGGTGCTCTACCGGGGTATCGGTGGTGCCGATACAGGTTTTCGGGCCCATAGGGATGACAAAGAACAGTCGCCCGTCATCGGCAAAAAAAGTAAGTATGCGCGGATTTGGCGTCAGCCGATCAACAATCAGGTGAATGCCTTTGGAGAACAGGTGCCGGTTCCGGGTCTGCCGCCCGGCCTGCCGGTTGAGTTGATCCACCCAGGGGCCTGTGGCATTGATCACCGAGCGGCTTGTCAGTCTGATGCGGGCTCCGTTTTGCTGATTCTCGGCGGTTAGCTGCCAGTTGCCATCGGGGGCGCGTTGGATTGTGTGTGCAGCCATATAGTTAACAGCCACGCAGCCCTGATCCATGGCCCGACGGATAAAGTTAAATGTGAACCTGGCATCGTTATCCAGTAGATAGCAATCAGAATATTCGATGCCGGCTTGAACATTGGTCAGATCTAAAATGGGCTCCCGGTCTTGCAGGTCTCTCAATGACAGGCGTTCGGGCCTTTGGGTATGGCCGCGACCGAGTAACCAATATAGCCAGGCGCCGACGTGGACCGCGAAGGGCGGTTTGCGAAAGCTCTTGGGGATGCTGGCCAGAAAGCGAATTTCACGGACGCTGGAAGGATAGGCATCCATCAATCGGTTGCGGCTGCGGCAGAGCTTGTCGACCAAAAAAAGCTCGCCGCTCTCGAGGTACTTGATGCCGCCCCAGGCCAGATTGGAACTGTTGGAGCTGGTTTCACCGGCGAAGTCGCCCCGGTCGATCAGAGCGACTCTTGCTCCGGCGGCTGAGAGCGCAGCTGCGGATACGGCACCGTTGATGCCGCCGCCCAGGATTGCCACATCAAAGGTTTCTGACTCCAGCCGGGCGAGATGGCGTGCACGTAGAGTCAATAGTCAGGCTCCAGCGGCTGGGGCGCGGGTGACCCTTGAGACAGCATCGTGCCAACCGGCCAGTAGTTTTGTTCTATGGATGGCGTCCATGTTTGGATGGTATATCTCCTCGCATTGCCAGAGTTCGGTAAACTCCCGCTGATCGCCGTAGAACCCGGCCTGGCGACCCGCCAGATAGGCAGCGCCCAGTGCCGTTGTCTCCTCTACCCGGGGTTTAAGTACTTGGGTATCGAGCACATCGGCCAGAAACTGCAGCAGCCAGCTATTGGCCACCATACCACCGTCAACTCGCAGCGTTTTGGGGCTGATGCCATCGGCCGACATCGCGGCGAACAGATCGGCGGTTTGATAGGCCACGGATTCAAGGGTGGCACGGGCTATCTCCGCGCGCCCACTGGCACGGGTCAGCCCGAAAAGTGCGCCTCTGGCGTCAGGCTCCCAGTATGGGACGCCAAGCCCGGTAAACGCGGGTACCAGATAAACACCGTTGTTTGAGTTCAAGGAGCGGGCAAGGGTTTCGGTTTCTCTGGCCTGTTGAATAATACCCAGTGAGTCACGCAGCCATTGTACGGCTGCTCCGGCGACGAAGATTGAGCCTTCCAGGGCATAGCTGACATGTCCATCCAGCTGCGAGGCGACAGTCGTGAGAAGCCGCTGGGATGAGTCCACCGGTGCCGAGCCGGTATTAAGCAGGACAAAACAGCCGGTGCCGTAAGTGCTTTTTATATCGCCGGGGGAAAAGCAGCATTGGCCGATGCTGGCGGCCTGTTGATCACCCGCAACGCCGAGAATCGGAATCCGCTGGCCAAGTATGGAGGGGTCTGTATCGCCAAAGTGGTCGGCGCAATTCATGACACGGGGTAACGTCGTAGCCGGTATCCGGAAGGCGTCCAGCAGAGTTTCATCCCATTCGCCCGCGCGAATATTGTACAGGTTGGTACGGCTGGCATTGGTTGCGTCGGTAAGGTGTTGCTTGCCGCCAGTGAGCTTCCAGATCAGGAAGCTGTCAACCGTTCCGAACAGCAGCTCGCCCTGTTCGGCCCGAGCGCGGGCTCCTTCCACCTGATTCAGAATCCAGGCCGCTTTGGTGGCGGAGAAGTAGGGGTCGAGCAGTAACCCGGAGCGGCTGCGTATCTCGGGTTCCAGCCCCTCGGTTCTCAGGCGCGAGCATTCGGGCGCTGTGCGTCGGTCTTGCCAGACAATGGCGTTGTGAATCGACTTACCGGTGTCTCGCTCCCAAATCAGGGTCGTTTCCCGCTGGTTGGTGATGCCTATGCTCAGAACCCGGTAGTTGTTCTCGCGTGCCCAATCGAGCATGCGGCGTACAACGCTCAGAGCGCTGTGCCAGATGTCGTCCGGGTCGTGCTCAACCCAGCCCTGTCGCGGGTAGTGCTGAGGAAACTCCTGCTGGGCACTGGCCAAGGGCACTGCAAGTTGATCGAAAAGAATCGCTCGGCTGCTGGTGGTTCCCTGATCCAGGGCCAGAATACAGGTGCGCTCGGTCATCCCTATCTCCTTGTACTTTCCCTGTCAGTATAGAAAGATTTGTTCGCTTGTTCGTGAAACCGCAAGACAGAGGGAACCCCGTTGGAAAAACTCCGCATTGGGATCGATTTGGGCGGCACCAAAACGGAAGGCGTTGTTCTGGATGAACAGGGCCTGGAGCGCTATCGGCAACGGGTTTCCACACCCGGACATCTTGGTTTTGAGGCGGTGGTTGAGTGCATTGCCACCCTGGTTAAAAGCCTGGACGATCAGGCCGGTTGTCAGCTGCCGGTGGGTGTGGGCACCCCCGGTGCTATCTCGACGCTGACCGGGACGATGAAAAACTGCAATACCACCTGCCTGAATGGCCGGGACCTGCTGGGAGCCCTGGAGGCCCGGTTGCAGCGACCTGTCCGGCTTGCTAACGATGCCAACTGCTTCGCGCTCAGTGAGGCGCTTGACGGTGCCGGGGCGGATTACGGTGTTGTCTTCGGTGTAATCATGGGCACCGGAGTCGGTGGCGGGTTGGTGCTGCATGGCCAGCTTCACCAGGGTGCTCAGCATATCGGCGGCGAGTGGGGGCACAATCAGCTGGAGGCTGACGGCCCGGTTTGTTACTGCGGCCGCCGTGGATGTGTGGAGACCTTTATCTCGGGCCCCGGACTGCTGGCCGACTACCACAGGCTGGGCGGAAAAGCGCAGAGTGTTCCTGAGCTTCTGACCGGGCTGGAGCAAGGGGAGGCCTGTGCGGCGCAGGCAATGGATCGCTTTCACCAGCGTTTTGGTCGTGCACTGGCCACGGTAATCAATATCCTCGATCCCGATGTGGTTGTGCTCGGGGGCGGATTGTCCAATATGGAGCCCCTCTACAGGGAGGGGCGTGACGCGGTCGCGGAGTATGTTTTCAATGACCAGCTGATAACGCCGATCATAAGGAACTGTCATGGTGACAGTTCCGGGGTGCGAGGTGCCGCGCAGCTTTGGTCAGTCGACGAGGTTTAACGATGAACATGAAGTACGCCAGTCAAAATCTGCTCGACTCGTTACCCGATGCGAGCAACAGCGAAGTATTTGAGCGGCTTGCGGGTTGTGGTGAGGTCATGGTTGAGCGCATTGTCTCGAGGGGACAGAGTTCGCCGGAGCAGGGGTGGTATGACCAGAAGAGCGCAGAATGGGTGATGGTTGTCAGTGGAGAGGCGTCGCTGGAGTTTGATAATGGCGAGCAAACGTTTTTACAGGCCGGCGATTACGTACTGATTCCGCCCCATGCTCGCCATCGAGTGGCCTGGACCGCGCCGGACCAGCCCACTGTTTGGCTCGCTGTACATTTTCCGCAGGAGCGGTGAAACGTTCGATTGTGCGATAAAGAGATCCGCGTGCGCCGCTTACTTCTCCGGTGCGTGGTAGTTCAGGTAGAGATCGATCAGCACTTCCGGAATCTGGTTGCACATCTCTTCCGAGAGGGATCGGTCGCGGCGAACCTCGATGATATCTTCGTCTTCGAACAGGTCGGAGGCGACCATGATCGGCAACAGCAGGCCAGCGACGGTTTCTTCGTCATCGGCAAACCACTGATCTTCGCGCAGGAATACGCCTTCCATGAAGGCCTGTGCCCACAATGTGATTTCGGGCAGTTCGTCTTCGTCGTCTGTCTCAAGACTCAACTCGCAGGGGAGTAAAATCTCCTGATCCGAGTAAAGGTCATTCCCGATCGTGTGATACAGCTTGCGCAGCAGGCCAAGCATCTCCTCTTTCTGCTGCGATGACTCCCACTTGGGCTCGCCGTCAAACAGTAGCGTGAGCCACTCCTTTTCCGGGACATCCGACGGGGAGATATTCACGGCGCAGAGTAGCCCGTGAGCACCGATCAAATCCAGAGCTTCCTCGGAAACGGCTGGTGAAAACAGAAACTCCTCAAGAGTGTCCAGTTCATCTTCAGTGATCAGCACAGGCGTATTCACGGTCATGGGGTATCTTTCCATCGGTTATCGTTGCGGCTGATTCTACTCTCTAAAAGGGACGGACAAAACTGTTTCCGGCGCTCAACGAATATGCAGTCAAGGATGACTTGCCCGCCACCTTCACGGATAATGCGCGCCATGATTGAGCGCGCACAGCAGATACTGGCCGAGGTTTTTGGCTACGAGAGTTTCCGCCCCTCCCAAACGCCGGTGGTTGAGGCGTTGCTGGATGGACACGACAGCCTGGTAATTATGCCCACCGGTGGCGGCAAGTCGCTCTGCTATCAGCTGCCGTCGTTGGTGCGCGCCGGGACTGGTGTGGTGATATCCCCGCTTATCGCCCTGATGCAGGATCAGGTCAACGCGCTCTCCCAGCTCGGGATTCGGGCGGGCTGTCTGAACTCGTCGATCCCGTTAGATCAGCTGCAGGCCACGGAAGCCGCGCTGGTCAACGGGGAACTGGACCTGGTGTATATCGCCCCTGAACGCTTGCTTCAGCCTCGCTCCTTGGCCCTGTTTCAACGCGCGCAGCTGGCGCTGTTTGCCATCGATGAGGCGCATTGCGTCTCCCAGTGGGGCCATGATTTCCGCCCCGAGTATATGCAGCTGAATTGCCTGCGTAGCCGCTTTCCCGGTGTGCCGCGTATTGCGCTAACCGCCACGGCCGATGCGCGAACGCGTCAGGAGATCATTGAACGGCTGGAGTTGACCGATGCGCGGGCCTTTGTGCAAGGGTTTGACCGTCCCAATATCCGGTACCGTATTGGACAGAAAGACCGGGCAAGGGAGCAGCTGTTACGGTTTATCAGGGAGGAGCATGCCCAGGATGTGGGAATCGTTTACTGCCTTTCCCGCAAGCGCGTTGAGGACACAGCGGCCTGGCTCAGCGATCGCGGATTCAACGCTTTGCCCTACCATGCCGGGCTTTCCGCTGAGCTGCGCCAGCACCACCTGCACCGGTTTCTGACCGAAGAGCCGATCATCATGGTGGCAACAATCGCCTTCGGGATGGGGATCGATAAGCCTAATGTGCGCTTTGTCGCGCATCTGGACCTGCCCAAGTCGATCGAGGCCTATTATCAGGAAACGGGACGGGCAGGGCGTGACGGTCTGCCCGCCGATGCCTGGATGGTCTACGGCCTGCAGGATGTTATCTTTCTGCGCCAGATGCTCGAGGGGTCACAGGCTGATGAGGTTCACAAACAGGTTGAGCGGCAGAAGCTGGAAGCGATGCTGGGCCTGTGCGAAATCACCAGCTGTCGACGACAGGCGCTGCTGGCTTATTTTGGTGAGCCGGATCATCAGCCCTGCGGCAACTGTGATACCTGTCTGGAGCCGGTGCCGGTTTGGGACGGGACTGAAGGGGCGCGCAAGGCGCTGTCGGCGGTGTTTCGCAGCGGGCAATCCTACGGTGTTAATTACGTGATCGATATCCTGCGCGGCGAGAGCTCCGAAAAGAGTCGCCAACGCGGGCACGAACAGTTATCCACCTGGGGAATCGGCAAGGATCTCGATCGCAATCAGTGGCGCTCAGTGTTCCGCCAGCTTGTGGCTCGGGGCTATCTGACGGTGGATGCTGCCCATGGTGCGTTGCAGCTGGCAGAACGTTGTCGGGCCCTGCTCAGGGGGGATGAGGCCCTGGAGTTACGCCGGGATCTGCGAACGCGCAGCACCGAGAACCGCGCCAGCACACGTAATCGAGTGCCGCAAAACCAGCTTGATGCCGAAGACCATCAGCTCTGGAATGCGCTTAAAGCGTTGCGCAAGCGCCTTGCTGACGAGCAGGATGTGCCGCCTTACGTGATTTTCCATGACGCGACGTTGATGGAGATGGTGGTCTACCGGCCCCTGTCTGCAATGCAGCTCAGGCGTTTGAATGGTGTTGGTGAGCGTAAGCTGGCGCAGTATGGCGAGCCTTTCCTTGCGCTTATCGCTGAGCATCAGGCGGCACCGGAGCAGGATGGCGACACCCAGGCCGAGCAGACACTGATGCTTTATCGCGCTGGTATGGCCGTTGAGCAGGTGGCGCGGCAACAGAAACTGTCGGTTAACGTGATCTACACCCATCTGGCACAGGCGATCCGTAAAGGGGATCTCTCCGTGGATGAGGCGGTGGAGCTACCGGTCCAGGAGCGTCAGCAGATCGAGCAGACGATTCTGGATCATCGCGTCCGGCATGGAGGTTCACTCAAAGCGGTGCATGAGGCGCTGGCCGGTGCGTACGAGTATGGTGTTATCCGCTGTATCGCCCAGGGGCTGGATGCAAACGGATGAGCGCCTGGCTTGATGAATGGCCGCTGCTGGGTCTGTTTTTCAGTGCCTTCATCTCCTCCACGTTGCTTCCCGGTGGTTCCGAAGCCCTGCTGCTGTGGCAGCTCAAACGGGGTCAGGATCCGTACCTTTTACTGAGTGTGGCAACGGTCGGTAATGTGGCCGGCAGTCTGTTGACCTATGGCATGGGTCGCTGGTTGCGCTGGCGCTGGCCGCTTCGCATACTGTCCGAAAAGCACAGAACCGCTCAGAGCCGTTTAGAACGCTATGGGCCCTGGGCGTTGTTATTGGCATGGTTGCCGGTCATTGGCGACCCTCTGTGCCTGGCGGCGGGATGGCTGCGTTTTTCCGCCTGGTTTAGTCTGGTGTTGATCACGGTGGGCAAAGCGGGTCGTTATCTGGTTGTTTCCGGGCTTGTGCTGCTCTGAGAGTCGCTATGAAACGTGGGTCGCTGTTTGGTTGGTTGAGGGTGAGCTTGCTGCTGGTGCTGCTTGCGATACTGGCACTCTATGCACTGCTTTCCAGCCCACGTAACGTTGACTGGGACACGGCGGTTCGGGTTCGGATCTTGCCGATCAATGCCGATCAGTTGCCGCAAACCGGTGCTTATCTGGCCGCGCTACAGGTTTCCGACTTCCACGACATCGAAGCCTTTTTTATTCGTGAAGGGCATAAATACCGGCTGGCGCTCTCGCCACCGGTTGAGGTGGCGCTGGCCCCGGCGATCGATACGCCGCCGCCCGAGGTGCCCGATGAACCGAGCATTCTGCAAAGTCTCTGGTGGGCTGTGAAGATGCGTTTCTGGGTCTGGCAGCATGATAGCTGGTCCAGCGAAGAAGCGGATGTGCGAATCTTTATGAGCTTCTATGCGCCGGGTAATCCACTGGGTCTGCAGCATTCCCTGGGCCTGCAAAAGGGGATGATCGGGCTGGTTAATGGCTACGCCAGTGCGTCTCATCAGAGCTTTAATAATTTCGTGGCGGTTCATGAGCTGCTTCATACATTGGGCGCCAGTGACAAGTACGATATGCGGACCGGTAAGCCCTTGTGGCCCGATGGGTTCGCTGATCCCGTCAAATCACCGCTGTTTCCCCAGCAGCGGGCGGAAGTCATGGGCGGCCGGGTGCAGGTAACGCCGGGTTGGTCTCTATTGCCCCCGAGCCTCGATCATGCGGTGATCGGTTCGGCAACGGCCATCGAAATCGGCTGGCTCAGTGCCCGGCGCGCACCGGCAGACCCCTAGTGCACGCCGCGCACAGGCGTGGAAATTAATTCAGGAATGTTTTATATAGAGGGCTCTAATATTGTGTGGGCTTTCGGCGTGATCAAGTCACTCTGGCTGTTCGGAGCGCCTGCCTGTTCAACGGGTCACAGAGGGATCTAAATGTTCAATCGTCTGCGAATTCGCACCCGTATCATTATCGGTTTCTGTTCCTTGCTGGTCTTGGTGTGCGCTGCAGTACTGCCAGCCGTAATGTACGACATCACCCGGATTATCCATGCCGCGGAAGAGCGCGAGTTACAGGGTCACTTCAGCAAGATCATTGATCGTATCGATGCGGAAAAACGGTTGGCACTGTCTCTGGCTACGATGGTGGCAGAGATGCCGAGCGTTCAGGCTCAGCTGATGACAGAGGACCGGCAGGCCGCGGAAAGGGAGCTATCGAGCGCTTTTACCCGGTTGAGCGACGAGTTTGGGTTACGTCAGCTGCAGTTTCATCGGCCCCCGGCCACGTCTTGGTTGCGAGTCCATAAGCCGGAGAAGTTCGGTGATGACCTGTCCGGTTTTCGGCAGACAGTGGTCGATACTAACGCGAGTCGCCGGGCAATTGGTGGTATCGAAGTGGGCGTCGCGGGGCTCGGCATACGCGGTGTTGTGCCCGTTTCAATCGAGGGGCAGCACTGGGGGTCGCTGGAGTTCGGGTTTTCGCTCGGGGAAGCGTTTTTCGAGCAGGTTAAAGCGGAAACCGGGTTGGAGTTGGCACTGGCACTGAAATCCCCCCAGGGGCCCAAAGTGTTCGCATCGACGCTCAGTGGCATCTATTCATTGGACCCGGACCAGTTCAACCAGCTTTTGCAGGGCGGTGTCTATGAGTATAAGACGCAGTTATCCGGCACCCCCATGGCTGCCTATACCCGCGCGATCGAGGATTTTTCCGGTGATGCGCTGGGTGTGTTGACCATTATGATGGATCGCAGCGCCTACGAGGCGGCGTACGACGCTGCACTGTATGAAATGTTGATAATCGGTTTTATCTTCCTTGCCCTGGGGCTGCTCCTGTCGTTATTGATAGGTCGCAGTATTTCACGTCCGTTGGCGCGCATGAGCGCAGCGATGAACAACATCTCCACCGGTGATGGTGACCTGACCCAGCGCCTTGAGGTGAGTGGTCGCAACGAGCTGGCCGATATCGCCAACGAATTTAATGCGTTTACCCGCAAGATCGAAGCTCTGGTTCAACAGTTAATGGTCACCGCGGCTTCGGTGTCGTCCGCGGGGTCGGAGCTGTTCGAGGTTACAGAGAGCACGTTGAAACTGGCTCGGCGTCAGCAGCGGGAAACCACGGAGGTGGCCGCCGCCATGAACGAGATGACAGCCAGTGCCCAGGAGGTTGCCAGCAGTGCGGCATCTACAGCGGATGTCACACAAAACGCGGATGAGCAAACGCAGCGCGGCCGCTCCGTTGTCGATCAGTCGATCGAGTCGATCAATCGCCTGGCGGAGGACGTGACCTCCACCGGCGATGTGGTCAGGGAGGTGGAAGCCCGTACCGCGGAAATTAACTCCATACTGGATGTTATCCGAGGCATTGCCGAACAAACCAATCTGCTTGCGCTGAATGCGGCGATTGAGGCGGCGCGTGCCGGCGAACAGGGGCGGGGGTTTGCTGTTGTCGCCGACGAGGTTCGCTCACTGGCGTCGCGAACCCAGAACTCGACCACCGAAATCAATGAGATGATTGACGCGCTTCAGGCCGGTATGCGGCGCACGGTATCGGTGATTGAAGATAGTACACGGCAGTCTGAGATCACAGTGACACGCGCCGCGGAAGCAGGCGATGCGCTGGTAAGCATCGCTCAGGCGATGGATCAGATTCGCGACATGACCGCACAAATAGCCTCCGCTGCGGAGGAGCAGACCCAGGTCAGTGAGACGATTAACCTGTCGCTGACCAATATCGGTAGCGGTGCCGAACAGACTGCCAGCGGCGCGAGTAATATCATGCGCTCAACCGCGTATATTGGCAGTGAGCTTTCCAAACTAATGGGTATGATGCGTAAATTCCGCGTGACCCGGGATAACCGGATCGAGCTTGAAGTTGCCCGTGCCGCCCATCAGGCCTGGAAAATGCGGCTGCGAGCCTTCCTCGACGGAGAGGCGGATATCCCGCGGGAGCAAGCGGTATCCGGCCATCAATGCGATTTTGGTCAGTGGTACTACGGGGCTGGCCAGCGGCACTTCGGACAAGGGCATCCGGAGTTTAGCGAAATCGAGGGGCCTCACCTGCGGCTTCATGAGCTGATCGGCCAGATTCTGGAAGCAAAAAAAGCCGGGCGGCATCAGGAAGCGGAAGCCATGTATGAAGAAGTGTGCAAACTGTCGGATCGGATCGTGGCCGGCATTAACGATCTTATGACATCGGTGAAATGACAGGGGGGCGGGTATAACCCGATCACCATGATCGGTTATAATTTCGCCCCTTTACCGATTCATCAAATACGGCACAAGCATGCAAGGCGAGACCCATAATCCATCCCTGTCCCAACCGGACGCTCTCGACATCGAAGCGGAACGCAAGCGCAAGACGCGACAGAATAAGCTGCAAAAGCGTCTGCGCCGGGAGGTGGGGCAGGCGATAGAAGCGTTTAACATGATCGAGGAGGGTGACAAGGTCATGGTATGTCTTTCCGGCGGGAAAGACTCCTATGCCATGCTTGATATCCTGCTCAACCTGCAGAAAAGCGCACCGGTGAGCTTTGAGCTGGTCGCGGTCAATCTGGACCAGAAACAGCCGGGCTTTCCCGAGCATATCCTGCCCGCGTACCTGGAGAGTATCGGCGTCCCGTTTCATATTGTCGAGCGCGATACCTACTCCATCGTCAAAGAGGTGGTTCCCGAGGGCAAAACCACCTGTGGGCTCTGTTCGCGACTGCGCCGGGGTACGCTATACGGCTTCGCGGACGAAATCGGTGCCAACAAAATCGCATTGGGTCACCATCGGGACGATATTTTAGAAACCTTCTTCCTGAATATGTTCTATGGCGGCAAGCTGAAATCGATGCCGCCCAAACTGGTGTCGGACGATGGCAAGAACATGGTGATCCGACCGCTGGCCTATGCCCGGGAAAAGGATATTGCCGAGTATGCGGAGCTGAAACAGTTTCCCATTATTCCCTGTAATCTCTGTGGCTCTCAGGAGAACCTGCAGCGCCAGGTGATCAAGGAGATGCTTAACGGTTGGGATAAAACCCATCCGGGACGGATAGAAACCATGTTTCGTTCGTTGTGCAATGTGGTCCCGTCCCATCTGGCCGATACTGAGTTGTTCGACTTCAAAGGTCTGCAGCTGGGGTTCCCCCATGGTATCGCCGACCCCCAGTCAACGTCCGCCTGGAAGCCCGAACCTGAAGAGGGTAGTGGCGAGGGCGGTAAAGTGCAGACGATGGAAAAAATCGATCTGCTCTCGCTTTAATCGATTCAAAACTCCACCCGCGCCGGTCACGGGCCGGTCCAACACAAGGTCGTATTTCATGCCGAATGAACAGCAACAGCTTTATCGCAACGCCATGGCTCAGTTGGCCGGGGCGGTCAACGTGGTGACCAGCCGGGGAGAAGGTGGCACCTGCGGATTAACGGCTACGGCTGTCTGCTCGGTGTCCGATTCACCGGCGACTGTGCTGGTCTGCATCAACCGGGACAGTGCGGTCAATGCGGTGATCCGAGGCAATGGCCGTCTCTGCGTCAATGTCTGCAGCGCTGATCAGCAGGAGATCTCCTGCCATTTTGCCGGGATGACCGAGCTGACCATGGAGCAGCGTTTTGAACTTGATGCCTGGGATCAGGGGGTGCTTGAACAGCCGCTTTTAAGAGGTGCCCTTGCCAACCTGGAGGGTCGGATTACCGATATCGCCGAGGTGGGTAGTCATTCGGTGTTCTATGTTGAAGTTGACAACATTCGGGTTAATGACGGTCAGGATGCGCTGCTTTATTTCAATCGCGCATTTCGCACCCTGTCCGCCAACGGGTAAGTTCTCGGCTCTCATCGACGAGGCGCTCAGGCCTCGTCGATATCCTCCGCTTCCAGCCACATGGCATTGATAATGCCGAAAGCGCAGGCCAGCAATACACCTAGAATCCAAGCAAAGTACCACATACTCAATGACCTCCTAATAGGTTGAGTGATCGTTGGCGCGGATATACTCCACCGAGATGCGACTCCAGAGTGACCGATAGCACCAGAGTGTATAGCCGAGAATAATTGGCACAAACACGATGGCCGCTATGGTCATCACGTTGAGTGTCAGTTGGCTGGATGACGCATCCCAGAGCGTCAGGCTGGAGTTCGGTGCCAGGCTGGATGGCATCACAAATGGGAATAGTGATACGCCCGCCGTCAGGATGATACCGGCCATCGCCAGCGCGCTGGTCAAAAAGGCCCATCCTGCCTTCCCTTTGCCCGCCAGCAGGAAGGTTCCGATCAACCCGATAAAACCGAGTACCGGAGCGAGCAGGGTGGCTGGGTAGGCGCTGTAGTTTGCCAGCCAGGCACCTTCGGCACGAACGACCTCTTTGGCGAGCGGATTGGGCATCGCATCGTGGGCCGGCGCCGAAACGATCTGGTAGCCATCAATACCCAGGCTCAGCCAGATTCCGGCCAGCGCAAAACCGGCCAGCGTGACCAGTGCGCAGAGCTGCGCCAGCTTTTTAGCGCGCTCGGCAACCGCGCCCTCACTGCGCAGCATGACCCAGACACCGCCATGCATAGCGAGCATCGCCAGACTGACGATGCCGGTCAGCAGCCCAAAGGGATTCAGCAGCCCAAAGAGATTGCCCTCGTAACTTGGACGCAGGAACTCATCATGCTGGAAGGGTACGCCCAGCAGCAGGTTACCAAAGGCAACCCCAAACACCAGAGCGGGCACGGCCCCGCCGATGAAGAGTCCCCAGTCCCAGGTGCTACGCCAGCGCGGGTCGGCGATCTTGGAACGGTAGTCGAAGCCCACCGGGCGGAAGAACAGGGCGAACAGAACCAGCAGCATCGCCCAGTAAAAGCCGGAGAATGCGGCGGCGTAGACGGCCGGCCAGGCCGCAAAAATGGCACCACCGGCGGTAATGAACCATACCTGATTGCCTTCCCAGTGGGCTCCCACGGTATTGATAACGACGCGGCGTTCGGCATCGGTTTTGCCCAGCAGCGGGAGCAGTACGCAGGCCCCCATATCGAAGCCATCGGTGACGGCAAAACCGATCAGAAGGACGCCGACGAGCACCCACCAGATCAGCTTGAGTGTTTCATAATCGAACAACATCGAACGTCTCCTCTCAGGCCTTGACCGTTTGACCGACTGATTCGGCCTCATGATGGTAGCGACCGGTATGCAGGCTGCTCGGGCCCTTGCGGGCAAACTTGATCATCAGGTACATCTCGATGATCGCCAATAGCGTGTAGAAACCGACGAAGGCGATGAGACTGCCGATCAGGTCCGCTTCCGTGAGGCTGGATGTGGCGATATGGGTCGGTAGAACCTCACCAATCGCCCAGGGCTGGCGACCGAACTCGGCGACGAACCAGCCCATCTCGGAAGCGATCCAGGGGACCGGCAGACTGTACAGTGCCATCCTCTGCAGCCAGGGCTTGTGGAAGGCGGTGCGCCGTGCGGTAAACAGGAATGAGAGCCCGAACACCAGCAGCATCCAGAACCCACAGGCGACCATGATGCGGAAAGTCCAGAACATGGGGCCCACGGCAGGTATGGTGTCGCGCGCCGCTGCTTGAATCTGCTCCTCGGTTGCATCCACCACTTCCGGTGTGTATTTCTTCAGCAGCAGGCCGTAACCCAAGTCATTTTTGACCGCATCGAACTGTGCTTTCAGTTCATCGGTTTCCTCGCCCTGGCGCAGGCGTTGTAACAGGCCATATGCATCCATCCCGTTACGTATGCGGCCTTCATGCTCAGAGATCAGGTCCTTGATGCCGGTAACCTCCTCGGTAATGGAGCGAGTGGCAATCAGGCCCAGTACATAGGGAACCCGAATGGCATAGTCGGTTTGCATGTTCTCGCTATCCGGTATGCCTACCAGCGTGAATGCAGCCGGTGCCTCATGGGTATCCCACTCGGCTTCAATGGCTGCGAGTTTGGTTTTCTGGACGTCGCCAATCTCATAACCGGATTCGTCGCCGAGAAGAATGACGGAAAGGACCGAAGCGAGGCCAAAAGCGGACGCGATCGCAAAGGAGCGACGCGCAAAGGCCAGATCCCGCCCCTTGAGCATATACCAGGCGCTGATGCTGAGCACGAACATGGCGGCGGTGCAGTAGCCGGCAGACACGGTATGGACAAACTTCACCTGGGCCACGGGATTGAAGTAGACGTCGGCAAAACTGGTCATCTCCATGCGCATGGTTTCATAACTGAACTCGCCGCCAACCGGGTTTTGCATCCAGCCGTTGGCAACCAGAATCCACATGGCGGAGAGGTTGGAGCCGATCGCCACCAGCCAGGTCACCATCAGGTGTTTTACCTTGGACAGGCGATCCCAGCCGAAAAAGAACAGACCCACAAACGTGGACTCCAGGAAAAATGCCATCAACCCCTCGATGGCTAAAGGTGCGCCGAATACGTCACCGACATAATGGGAGTAATACGCCCAGTTGGTGCCAAACTCGAACTCCATGGTCAGGCCGGTCGTAACGCCCAGGGCGAAGTTAATACCAAAGAGCTTGCCCCAGAACTGGGTCATGTCCTTGTAGATCTGTTTGCCGGTCATGACATAGACCGATTCCATGATCGCGAGCATAAAGGTCAGGCCCAGCGTCAGCGGAACAAACAGGAAGTGGTACAGCGCGGTGATAGCAAACTGTAGCCGGGAAAGATCAACGACGGATTCGGTGATCATCGACATCTCCTGAAGGATTGGAAGTAAAACGGTTGTATCAGCATACACAGCATCTAATATGCCAATTAGAGGCAGAAAACAGTGTTGCAACGACATGTCGTCTCTACGTCTCATGACACGGCGTTTTCTGCATGCTGAGGTACGTTTATAGACCAGTCGTGCCCCGCGAGAACAGTGACATAGTGTCGCATTTGGCAGATAATGGCTGTCATAAATGACAGTTTTTTTGGATTTCTATGCACGACGAGTTGCAGCGCATAACGACTGAAATGGGTGAGATTCTAGAAGGAATCTCTGAACCGGCCACGCTGATCGGGCCGGATTACCGCATATTGGCGACCAACGCGTCCTATCGCCAAGTCTACGGTGATGATCAGCCGATCACCCGGCGGCATTGTTACGAGGTTTCCCACGGTTATCAGGTTCCCTGTGATCAAGCCGGTGAGTCCTGCCCCCTGAAGCGTTGCAATGAAAGCGGGCAGCGTCAACGTCTGCTCCATCTTCACAATACGCCGGAGGGGGAAGAACATGTGGATGTGGAGATGCAACCGGTACACAACAGCCAGGGCGACATCGTCTGCTTCCTGGAAATTATGCACCGGGTTCGCGAGGCGCGAGCCACAGCCGGGGCGGGCGAGGGGATGGTGGGACGTTCGCCCGCGTTCAACCAGATGCTGGAGCTGGTCCATCGCGCCGCGCCCAGCGAAATCAGTGTCTTGTTACTGGGGGAGTCCGGTACCGGCAAAGAGTTGGTGGCCAAGGCACTCCATGATAGCAGTCTGCGTTGTCGCAAGCCGTTTGTTACGGTCGAGTGCTCGGGTTTGAGTGAGGCGCTGTTTGAAAGCGAGCTGTTTGGCCATGAGCGCGGTGCTTTCACGGGGGCTGTGAATCGCAAGCGCGGTCTGGTCGACGTGGCCCGCGGTGGCACGCTGTTTCTGGACGAGATCGGTGAGATTCCGCTTCAACAGCAGGTCAAATTATTGCGCTTGATCGAAACCGGCGTTTTTCGCGCGGTGGGGAGTGTCGAGCCCCAGCATTCCGATGTTCGGCTGGTCTGTGCAACCCACCGCAACTTGAAAAAAATGGTGGATGAAGGGCGTTTCCGGCAGGACCTTTACTACCGTATCTCTCCTTTTCCGATCCCCTTACCATCGCTAAAGGAGCGGATTGAAGATCTGCCGTTGTTGGTCGACGCGTTGTTACAGCGGCTACCCGGCGGCGAGGATCTAACCGTTAGCCGGCGCGCGATTCGTGTCATGGCTCGATACAGTTTCCCCGGAAATATTCGGGAGCTGCGTAATATTCTTGAACGTGCGGTTCTGCTCAGCGATAACGGCGTTATCGACGTTGATCAGTTACCGGAACAGGTGGTCGGGGCCCGGCCCGAGATGAGTGCGGAGGGGGGTGTTGCCGCCGATCCTCAGATGATTCTTTCACTCGAGCAGGTTGAAGCACGCTATCTGCGCCAAGTGGTGGCCAGGTTCCGGGGTGATAACCGTGATCTCGCTGCTCAACTGGGCGTTAGTGAGCGAACGCTTTACCGAAAACTGAGCCAGCTCAAAGAGCGTGAGCCGCAAGGAGGGATATGAGCCGCAGGCGTATTTATGCAGTCCTGTTCGCGCTGCTGATCGGCCAGCAGGCGGCGGATGCCCGGGCTGATCTGCCGTTGATCGATGGTAATCTGCAAGTGACGCCCTGGGTGCCAGCAGCCCCTTTCGAGGCTTCGGCAGATATTCTGCTTCGCCTGCCGGGACAGGTCGATGGCGACGGCCCGGTGCCATTAAATGTTCGCGTTCTTCAGGACAGTGTTGAAGCGATTACGTTGATGACGGATACGTTGGATCCTGAACAGCTGGCAAAATTCGAGCTGGCTCCAAGCGTTATTCCAGAGCTTTGGACCCGCTTTCTACCGGATCAGATCGATGGCGTCTTGGTGCTTGTGCATCGTGATCAGCGTATCTACGCTGCTCGACGTACGTTCAGCAGGGTACCCGTCGAGTCATTCGCTCTGCCTGAAGAGTCTGATGGGTTGGAGCAGACCGAGTCAGAACCACCGGACTTTGCTTTCCTTGCACGCCGCGAAGGTGACCGGGTTCGCGTGAGCTTACGTGCGCTTCCCCCGTTGCTCGATGTCTTGGCGATGGGGCGGGGCATGCCTGAAAATTCCGCTCAGAGTGCGCAGCTGGAGATCGAATTTGACGGTGAGGCCCTGGTGAAGGCGGAGTTGGGCCCCCTGTTTGCGCAGCGACCTTATCTGGCCTTCCAGTTTCGTGCGAAGGAGTTTGGACAGCCGGTCATCTTGCGCTGGCAGCTGGGGGACAACCGTACACGCGTGTTGGAGACGCCGGTTATCGCTGAGCCTTCGGACGATAACTGAACTGCCTTAAACCCGGATCATTCCCCGCTCCCTTTCTGGTAAACTGGCCCTTTCTCCAGCGATGTGGAATAGAGGTAGGCGTGGTCTTGGAACAGCGATTGTTGATGGCGGTTGCCGCGGCGCTTTTTTTGGTGGGCTGTAATGCGGCCAATGTTCAGCCCGATGCTTCATCAGCGGCGGCTGATTCAGAACCGCAGCAGGCCGAGACGCGGAGTATACCCGGCGAAAACCCGGAGCCTGGCGATGCCGGTGGTCAGCAACAACCGCAAGCGCCACAGTCTCAGCCGCAAGCGACCGGGGTGGGAGCACTCAGCAACCAGATCGACCAGCTGAATGGACGGTTGACGCTCGTGCAGGAGCAGCTGATCCAGCTCAAGGGAGTCAGTCAGCAACAGGTCGAGATGGGGCAGATGTTGCTGACCCGCCTTCAGCATCTGTCCGAGCGCAATGCGGCCGCCAATGTCCCATCCGAGGGTGGCGGGAATGCCGACCCTCAGGCGCAGGCGGATCAATTGGATATGGCGCTGGATCAGTTGATGCAGTTGCTTAACGAAATGGGGACGGCTGGGCTGGCGCAAGCGCCCGCCGATGCCTACGCGTTAGCGACAACCTACACGGCTCAAGGCAGCTGGATTCTGGTTCGGTACCGGACCGATACCGGTGAAACATGGCTGGCTGACGGTGGGCAGTGGGTCCGGTTGGAGGAGGAGGCAACGCCTTCACCATCCAGCTATGTCATCCAGTTGCATCGGGCTGATCAAGACTTGAAAGGCTATGTGGCGGTCCGGATGGACCGTCAGAGCGGGCGCAGCTGGTGGCTCAGTGGTCGGAGCTGGAAGGTCTATGAATAATGCGTGATCCGGAAGTCACAGATCTGATAGCGATCTTCAATAGTCTGTTTTTGGGGCCCTATAATACGGAGCTGGTTGAAGGTGATGATGAGCCGATCTATCGACCGGCCGATGATGAGCACCGGCACCATCGAATCATCTTCGCACACGGCTTTTTTGCCAGTGCGTTACATGAAATTGCGCACTGGTGCGTTGCGGGTCCTGAAAGGCGCACCCTGGTGGATTTCGGATACTGGTATAAGCCTGATGGCCGCACGGAACAGGAGCAGGCCGAGTTTGAGCGCGTTGAAGTACAACCCCAGGCTTATGAGTGGATACTGACTCGCTCTGCAGGACGTCGATTTAACTTCAGCGCTGACAATCTGTCCGCCGGTCTGGGGGCCAGCGATCAGTTCAAACGCAATGTACACCGTCGAGTTGATCAGCTGCTTGAGGAAGGGCTGCCGCCTCGGGTTGATCAGTTATCGTTGGCTCTGAGGCGGTTTTACGATCAGCCCGCCCTGGATAAAAAGCAGTTTGATCTGTCGACCTACGTGGAGTCCGTCTATGCGAAACCTGACGATCAAAGCTTCGAGCTGGAAACCGCAGGCGCTGCCCGGTGATCTGAATCAGGATCAGCATCCTGTCGTTGGCAGCGGGTTGTTGAGTCACGATATCTGCCGATCAGACGCGTTTCTTTATCACCGGCTCGCCGTTGATGTGTCGGGAGAGGTCCATTGGTACCTCTATGCACTCGCACTGACCGGTGAGCCCTCGCTGTTTGTATTGGGTGTATTCGATACGCCGGGACAGGTGGACTTTTTTCTTGCCTTGCACAGCGATAATCCGCTCAAAGTGCCGGCGCTGCGCCAGCTTGAAGCCGGGGCGGGCTGGTTGCGGGTTGATGAAGAGGGCGTGCTGACCTATCCCCACTATGCCGGTATTTATCAGGTGGGTCTCAAGTCTTATCTGGTAGAACCGTTGGCAGAGCATCCCGGTTGGGTTTCGGCGCGGTATGCCGATCGAGATCATGTCGAGTATCTGGGTGAGGGTACGGAGAAAGAGATGTGCCTCAGTGTTTACAGCCACTTCGACGCGCGTCTTCGTGGCTGTAAAATGTGCTGAGTGCCTGTTATTGGGCGTGTTTCTGCTGCATCTTCATGCCCGCCATAACGGAACGTATCGGCAGGGTGAGCTCGGCACTGTCACCGTCGGAAAATTGCAGTTTCAGATCGATCTCTTCACCCTCGCTTAAGCCTTGCTGCAAACCGATCAGCATAATGTGAAGACCGCCGGGTTGCAGCGTAACCTGTGTGTTGGCGGGGAGCTCGATAGCATCGATACGGCGCATCCGCATCACGCCATTTTCCTGAGTATGTGTGTGTAGCTCGACCACCTGTGCCGCGCTGGATTCCGCGCCGACCAGTTGGATGGCGTTACCACGATTTTCAATTTCCAGAAATATGGCACTGTTCGGCTGGCCCGGAGGGACGGCACGTGCGTACGGCTCCTTAATGGTGACGTCGGCGGCTAATACAGCAGTACTGGAAAGCAGGGCGGCGAGCAGGAGGGGAAGTTGTTTCATCAGTTTCTCCGTCAGGGTAACAGGTTATTCAGTTGCCGAATCAGTTCGGCGGGCGTGCTGTTATGCATCAAGGTGCCTGCCAGGTGGCCTTCGGGCCCGATCAGGTAGAGTCTGGATGAGTGGTCTACCGCATAGCCCATGGCCGAGTCATCCAGCTCCACCATCCGATAGAAAGCCCCGTATTGGCGCACGACCTTGTCGATCTCCTCGCGGCTGCCGGTCACGCCCACAATTTGATCGGAGAAAAAATGCGCATAGCGAGCCAGGTGTTCGGGCGTGTCGCGGTCCGGGTCGACACTGATAAAGATGCCTTGGACGTGTTTACGTTTCTCTTCGGGTAAGCTGCGTAACGCCTGGCTGAGAATGGCCAAAGCTGTGGGGCATACATCAGGGCAGGACGCGTACCCGATGTACAGGACAACGACCTGGCCTCTGAAGTCAGATAGAGAAACCGGGCCTTGTGCCGATGTCAGTGTAAAGTCACCGCCGAGTGAACCCATGGGCGTGTTCCCGGGGGCGGGGCGCAGCAGGAAGGCAGCAATCATCCCTGCGAACAGAAAAGCGGTCAGAATCAGCAGTACTTTAAGTGTCTTCAGGTGTGGCATTCTCACTTCGCCTCGAAATCAAACCATCCCGCATAGTGAACGCCATCCAGCAGGATGGTCAGGTGAGCTCGCCAAATCATTGAGCCCGTGGTGCAAACAGCCAGCTCAGTCGTGCCACGCCAGTTTTCGCTGTTGGCATCCGGAGTCAGCGCTGTCTGATTGATCCCCATGTACATATCCCGTCCTTCCAGTGAAAGCAGCACCTCGTCCGGCTTTGTACCCTGTATGCTGAGGCTGGCGTGCAGTGTTTTCAGTGACTGCAGCGGGGCGGGCCCAAGACTGAAATGTCCGTTGAAGGCCTCCGATCGAAGCTCACAGCGCCCCTTTGTAATATCACAGGGTGGTACCTGTAGCTGAGTCGCTTTCGGCTGTTGCTGGAGCTGCCAGTATGGAACACCCCACAGTAGGCCGGCTCCAGCCAGGGACAGTGCCCCGATCGCCAATAATGATCTACCCAAACTGTTCATACATTGCCTTAGTGTAGTGATTCGCACCGGATTGCGAGAAGGGACAAAATGTCGCACCGTGCGCATTATGCTACTCGCCGACCCCATGTAAAATGGCTTAAGCTGGCTGTGTGTTGATGATAATCGGTTGTCGGTAGGTAACGGGCCGTGGCTGTGCTAGTTTGTGCGATCAATCGACGGGCTACCGAAAACAGGGTGTAAAGAGAGTGGAACATGGAAACAGGTTGTGAAATGGAGCTTCAGCTCCCTCCCGCGCTGATCAACATGGGAGCGAGTGAGCTCACTGATGTTATACCGTTGCTAAAGCCTGCGGTGGCACTGCTCGACGAGGGTGGTGCTCAGGTACTGGCTTGCAGTGACAGCTATCGGTTGGCGAGTCAGCAATACCCTGAGCTGGCGAAACAACAGAATGCTTGGGTACGGAGTTTGGCGTCGTTATCCCCTGAGACCCGACGTGAGCCCTGCTTCCAGTCATTGAAGCGGGAGCAGCTCCCCGGCGATCAGGCGTGTCTCCCCGTTGCGCTTTATTCAATCAAGGACGCAGGCGGCTCCGGCGTTTTGGTTCATCTTCAGTGTGTACCTTCGGTTGATCAGGTGCCCCGGTTTGATACCGATCCGCTAACGGGCCTGCCCTCCGCGGCGTTGGTCAGGGCGCGACTGGAGCACTCGGTCCATCAGTCAGCACGTCAGCAATCATTTGTGGCGATTCTCTATCTCGAGCTGGACGGGTTTCGTGAGTATCAGGAGCGTCAGGGTGAGCTGGCGGCAAATCGCGCAATCAAGGCGATCGCTGATACCCTCAGACCACGCCTGCGTCAGGGGGATACGTTAGCCCGGACCGGTGATGATGGCTTCCTGTTGGTACTGGAGCAGGTGGAAGATCATTCGGCGGTTCACCGGGTGTGCGATAAACTGGTTGCGGCGATGGCGGAGCTGTCATCCAGTGTCGCCGGATTGAAGTCGGTGTCAGCCAGTATTGGTGTTGCGATTTCACCGGATGATGGGGAAGCGGCAGACAGTCTTATTAACCGCGCAAGGGCCGCCATGGATGATGCCAAGCGACAGGGTGGCAACTGCGTGCGCTACTATTCAGTACTGCCAACGGTCTAGAATCCAAGCTCAAGCTGTTCCTCGCCCCAGGTCACGGGGCGAAAGCCTCGGGATCTATGTTCCCGGTTAATCTTCAGCATCATGGCGCGGGCAGCCATGCGTGACTCAACCAGTGTGCGTCGCTGGTGGCATCGTGTGCCGTCGCCCCAGCACTGCTCCACAACCCAGTCTCCGACCAGGTCGCGATAAATGCGGACGATTCGGTAATCATTGTTTTTTTGCCAGCGAACGATCAAGCGGTTTTCCGTGTAACATCAGGGAGGCTGTATAATGGCGCGGAATTGAGCCTGAAACCCATCAGTTTGTAAACCCCGCGGAGGTTCGGTGTCTGAGCGACCCAAAATAGTAGTCGATGAGAATATGCCTGCCGTTGAGCGGCTCTGGGGTGACAGCGCTGAAATCGATCGATGGCCCGGGCGTTCACTGCGCCGCGAACATCTGGAGGGCGCGGACGCTCTGCTGGTGCGCTCGGTCACCCGCGTGGATCGTGACTTGCTGGACAATACATCGGTGCGTTTTGTCGGCACGGCCACCATTGGGACCGATCACCTTGATATCGAGTGGTTGGAACAGCAGGGCGTCCAGTGGGCCAGCGCGCCCGGGTGTAATGCTGATGCCGTAGTGGACTATGTCCTCAGCGCACTCTGGCAGTTAGCGCGGGAAGATGGCTGGGACCCGTTGGCTCAAACCGTGGGCGTCGTGGGTGCCGGTAATGTGGGGGGGCGTTTAGTCGCACGCCTGAAAGCCTTGGGTATGGAGACGCGAGTCTGTGATCCGCCAAGGGCGCAGCGGGAGAATGATGACAGCTTTGTTGATATAGACAGGTTGCTGTCAGAGGTCGATGTGGTCTGTTTGCATACGCCCCTGACTGTTGAGGGTGCCTGGCCGACCCGGCATTTACTTGATGCGCGCCGGCTTGCGCGCCTGAAACCCGGGGCTGTGGTGATCAATGCGGGACGCGGCCCGGTTATCGATAATGGCGCTTTGTTGGATATCGCCCGGCAGCGGCCAGATCTCTCTTTGGTGATGGATGTGTGGGAGCATGAACCCGCGGTTGATCCAGCGTTAGCACAGCATTGTCGAATCGCTACGCCGCATATTGCCGGCTATAGTCTGGACGGAAAGATTCGCGGTAGCTGGATGCTCTACCAGGCGTATTGTCGCTGGCTCGGCGTCGACGCTTGCCGGTCGCTGGCGTCCGTTTTGCCCCCGCCCGCTGTGGCCGGCCTTGAGCTGGCTGCCGGGTTTGATCCGGCCGATGCCATGCGCTTGGTCTATGATCCTTTTCGTGATGACCGGCAGCTGCGTAAAACGCTGAATCGAACCGACCCGGAGCAGCGCGCGGCGTTTGATCTTCTGCGCCGTCACTATCCAGTGCGGCGAGAGTTTTCCAGCCTGCTTCTTCAAGGTAGATTTGACCCGGGCATGATGGCTCAGTTGAGCGGCTTGGGATTCCGTGTTTCGGGTACAGAGGCGCCGGAATGAATCAGTTGCAAAAACGTCTCGCCGGAGATGTTAAGAAAGGCCTCGCGGAGCTGGCTCCCCGTGTCGGTGAGAGAGTCCGGCTCGAGGCGCGCTCATCCCGGGGTCGGTTTAATGTGCAGCTGATCGGATATCGACAATCGGGCTCGGTGGTCGTAACCGCGCCGCGTCAGTCGGGAAGTGCCGTTGTGCTGAGTGAGGGAGCGGTGTTGACCGCCCGGATGATGGCGGGGAACTGGGTCTGCTCATTTGATACGCGATTGATAAAAGTCCAGGCACAGCCGTATCCACACTGGCATCTGGCTTTCCCCGAGCAGGTTGATGCGCGTCGGTTGCGGACACATACACGGGTTCCGGTTAATCTCGCGGTGAGTGTAGATCTGGATGACTCCGAGATGGGTATGATGGGGGCACCGGTCAGTGCCTGGTGCTCGGATATCCACATAGAAGGGGCTTGTATCGAAGCGCCGAAATTGCTCGCGAAAATTGGCCAGAAGATTTTCGTCACCGCGCGTGTTTCCGTGGCCGGGATCGATCATGTCGTGCTCGCTCCGGCGGTGGTACGCAAACTCCATGAATTAGAGTCCGGGGCGTTTAACGTCATCGCCCACGGGGTCGAGTTTGTCGAGCTTGAAGAGGATACGCGGCTGATACTGGCAGGGTTTGTCTATCAGCAGCACCTTGTGGAAACCGGTTTGATGCCTGAGGGTGGCGACCCCGCGCTCTAAATCTGTCTGGGTTTTATCGGTTGGCTAACCCCGGGGGGCCATAAACGGTGTTTTCGTTTGGAATGTGTAACAGAAATGCATATAAGCACGGCTGTTTTTTAGTCATCTTGTTGATCTAACACGAGCAGTCCGGGAAATTCTCTGTTATCTTGTTTTAATTCGAACCGTCTCGAGAGCTGCACAAGGCAGTGCGATCAGAAAAGAATGTGTCGTTCTGCAGTGGGCCGGCTGGAAAGCTGAGGTAATCGTTTTGGACGCGCTTAAAAGGGAAAAGTCAGAGATTAAAGTCTACGTGCGTATGTTCGATGGTACGCGCTTGCTGGGGAATGTCTTCCTGGCGAATAATGAGCGATTGCAGGATATCATGAACGATGAGCGCGGTTTTATACCTGTTCATGTGGATGACCAGAGCACGCGCTCTCTGGTGATGCTGTCAAAGCGCTATATTCAGCAGGTTGAGGAAGTGGCACCGGGAAGCCCTGAGGTGGGTGATCTGTATCGGCCCTATGGCCGTGGTCGTGCCGATCAGGACAGGTCGGAGACTTCAGGGCAGTCTTCCGCATCTTCAAGTGGCCTTAAGCTCGAGATTGATGACAACCCGTTCAGTGTCCAGAAAGATAAAGACAAGTAATGGGTCTTTTAAAAAAGCGTACCGAGAAGAACTCAAGAAGGGGGCCGTCTGGCCCCCTTCTTCGTTGTTGCACGTTTCAGCGATGACGCTGTTTCAATGCGGCAATCCGATCATCCAGTGGCGGATGGCTGGCAAACAGCTCCATCAGGCCCTGCTTTAATTGCCCGTTGATGCCAAACGCGTTCAACTGGCTTGGGAGTTCATCGGGTATGTTGTACTCCGCCTTTAAACGCTGTAAAGCGCCAATCATGGCATTGGTGTTGGCCAGCGTAGCGCCGGCTTCATCAGCCCGATACTCGCGGCGGCGGCCAAACCATGCAACGATCATGGAGGCGAGAATGCCAAAAATGATCTCGAAGACGAACGTGGTGATATAGAAGCCCAGACCAACACCCTGGCCTTCGTTGTCCTTGCGCAGAAAAGAGTCGACGGCGTAGCCGACAATGCGCGCGAAAAACATGACAAAGGTGTTAACGACGCCTTGAATCAGCGTGAGGGTGACCATGTCGCCATTCGCGACGTGCCCGATTTCATGGGCGAGCACCGCCCGCACCTCCTCGGGGCGGAAGCGTTGCAGCAGTCCAGAGCTCACAGCCACCAGTGCATTGTTCCGATTCCAGCCCGTGGCAAAGGCGTTGGCCTGATGAGCTGGAAAAACCCCCACGTCTGGCATGCCGATACCCGCCTTTTCAGCGAGCTCCTGGACGGTTTCCACCAGCCAGCGTTCATCGGCGCTACGTGGTGACTCGATGAGCTGGGCTCGGGTGCTCATTTTCGCAATTGTTTTAGAGGCGAAAAGAGAGATAAAGGAGCCGGCGAAGCCGAACACCGCACAGAAGATCAGCAGGGATCCGTAGTTGAGTCCGGTACCCGCCAGATAGGATTCGACGCCCAGCAGTTTCAGCGTAATGCTGGCGACAGCGAGGACCGCCAGGTTCGTTGCTAGAAAGAGCGCAATTCTCATCATGATCGGTTGCTTTTCCCGTAATGTAATCGATCCATAGAAACCAGACGCGCCCGAGAGGGGGCGCTGTGGCTGCCGAGGCGGATCATATGACCGTCGGCCCAGTTTAGATAGGGGCAAGTGGTTAAAGTTTCAATCCTTTTGCGCAAAACGCTATCTGAATACCTCGCATGATATGGGCCGGGATTCGGTGCGTGAGTCATGTATACTTGGCGGTTTTTTAACCGGGGGAAGGTAGAGTGCACGCAGTACTCGAGCGAATCGGTGCGGAATATCAGCTCGCCAACGCAGAGATGCGGCGCCTGTTTCATGGGCGCGGAGGATGTTTCGAAGGATTTGGCTGGCTGGTTGTCGATTTTCTGCCGCCGGTGGCCATTATTCGAGTTTATAACGACAAGGCGCCGGTCAGTCTGGAGCCTCTGGTGGATTACTTGATGGCGCTGGACGGCGTCACCGGTGTGGGCCTTCAGTATCGGGGACGGAGTCGGCACCCGGAGACGAGTGTTTTAGCGGGTGAGGTCGCTCCCGAGCTTGTCTGCAATGAGGCGGGGCTGTCTTATGCGATTCGGCCGCTGGCGAATCAAAATCCCGGTTTATTTCTGGATATGCGGTCAGGGCGGGCGTGGGTCAGAGCGCACAGCGCAGATAAGCGCGTGCTTAATCTGTTTTCCTACACCTGTGGATTTTCGGTCGCGGCCATGGCCGGCGGCGCGTCGTCGGTGGTTAATCTGGACATGAGTGCCGGTGCTTTGAAAACGGGTAGGCGCAACCATCGTTTAAACCTGTTGTCCGAAGACAAGGTGCGTTACCTGTCCCACGATTTAATGCGCTCCTGGGGCAAGCTGAAAAAACTCGGTCCTTATGATTTGGTGATCATTGATCCGCCGAGTTTTCAGCCCGGTAGCTTTGTGGCTCAAAAGGATTATCGCCGTGTTTTGCGGCGGCTTCCTGATTTGGTCGACGCGGGGGGATATGTGTTGGCCTGCCATAATGACCCGGAACAACGGGAGGAGTTCTTGCGCGGAATTATGGCGGAAGAAGCTCCGGGTTTTCAGTTCAAAGAGCGATTGGCGCAAGGAGAAGACTTCCCCGAACAGGATAGTGAGCAGGGGGTAAAGGTGCTGCTGTATAAACGGGAGGGTGCGTGGAACTGATCTGTATCGACCTTGAGGCCAGTGGGTTGGGACCCGATTCCTACCCGGTTGAGGTTGCGTGGAAGAGCGCCGAAAGCGGAGCCCAGGACAGTTTCTTGATCAACCCGGAGAGCGCAGAAGGCTGGGTGTTCTGGGATGAGTTTGCCGAAGAGATGCATGGTATCGAGTGGTCGACCTTAACGAAGTCTGGAATTGGTGTCCGAGCGGCTTGTGAACGGCTCAATACGGCGCTTTTCGGTAAGGATGTGGTGTGCGATGCGCTGGAGTTTGACGCATTCTGGCTACGGCGGCTGTTTCAGGCCGGATGTCAGCCGATGAACTTCACGCTCAAAGGGATCGAAAGCGTACTGTCACCGGAACAGCGTATCCAGTATCGCTTGGTCAGCCGGTCTCAATATCGGCGCCATCGTGCGTTGGATGATGTCGAAGATCAGCTGAATCTGATTACCTGGTTGCTCGAGGAGGAGGCGGGCGCCTGAGGTCGGCCCGCCCTTTCTGCGGTTTAGAGATTGGCGACCTGTTCTTCGATAATCCCGCGCAGTTCCTCGTAAGGCTCCACGTTCTCCGGGAAAAAGTAGAGCTTGTAGTACTGCCGCTCAACCAGCCGCCCTTTGTTGCCGTTGATCGTCTCTTTTCGTGAGGCGTAGAGAAAGTGCATCTGGAGATGGACGACCCGGGTATTGGTCGGCAGTTCGAACTCGTGCCCCTCCAGATCGTAGCGTATTTTGCGCTCCTTGATGGTGTAGAAAGACGCCTCGGCAACGTGGTTCAGGTTGAGCAGGAAGTTGGAGGTCACCGGGACCAGCCGTTGTTTCTCCAGCCCGTTATGCTCCATGTAGATCCCCAGGTTCTTTTTGATCTTGATAAACATTCTGTCCACGGCTATCCCACCTTCATTGACCATCTCCCGCCACCTGCGACGGGAGGAGTGAAACATTTAGGTTGCTGCAACTAAAGTTGTAGCATATGTCATCGCGATGACACAGGTATTTCAGGCTGGCCCTTGCTTTCGGCAGGAGCTACTGCTCGTACGTACGCAGAAATGCAGCGATGCGTTCGATGGCGTCACTCAACAGGTCGGCGCCGGGCAGGAAAACCAGACGGAAGTGCTGCGTATCAGGCAGGTTGAACCCGCTGCCCTGGACGATGAGCACTTTTTGCTGAACCAGCAGGTCCAGTGCCAGCTTCTCGTCGTTATGGATCGGGTAGCGGGCGGGATCCAGTTTCGGGAACAGGTACATGGCACCTTTCGGCTTTACGCAGGAGACCCCGGGTATGTCGTTGAGCATTTCCCAGGCCAGGGTCCGCTGCTCGTATAGACGGCCGCCAGGTACGATCAGTTCGTTGATGCTCTGGTAGCCGCCCAGAGCTGTCTGAATGGCGTGTTGCGAGGGTACGTTGGCACACAGACGCATGTTGGCCAGCATATCCAGCCCTTCGATATAGTCACGGGCAGTGTGCTTCGGGCCGCTGACGATTAGCCAGCCGGACCGGAAACCGGCGACCCGGTAGGTTTTGGACAGCCCATTGAAGGTCAGGCACAGAACATCATCAGCGAGTGAGGCGAGCGAGGTGTGCTCGCCCTCGTCATAAAGAATCTTGTCGTAGATCTCGTCAGCAAAGAGGATCAGCTTGTGCTCCCGGGCCAGCTCGATAATCTGCTCAAGCAGTTCCGGCGGGTAGAGCGCGCCCGTGGGGTTATTGGGGTTGATAACCACGATGCCCCGTGTGCGGTCAGTGATTTTGCTGCGGATATCTTCGATGTCCGGGAACCAGTCCGACTGTTCGTCACAGACATAGTGAACAGCGTTGCCGCCCGCCAGGCTAACGGCCGCTGTCCATAGAGGGTAATCAGGCGCCGGGATCAGAACCTCGTCGTTATCGTTCAGCAACCCCTGCATCGACATGACAATCAGCTCCGAGACCCCGTTGCCAATGTAGATGTCATCGATTGCGACGTTACGTATGTTTTTACGCTGGCACTCCTGCATCACTGCCTTGCGCGCCGAGAACAAGCCTTTGGAATCGCAATAGCCCTGTGCAGTCGGCAGGTTGTAGATCACATCCTGCAGTATCTCCTCGGGCGCCTCGAACCCCCAGGGGGCGGGATTGCCGATGTTGAGTTTGAGGATGCGGTGGCCTTCATCTTCGAGGCGTTTGGCTTCCTGCAAAACCGGTCCCCGAATGTCGTAGCAAACATTGATCAGCTTGTTCGATTTGCGGATAGCTGGCATCTTTTTGATCCTGAGTGCCAGGTGCAACAGGAGGGCTGTCGCCTGTGGAGCGACTCCCGGGCTGGCTGTGCCTGGTCGTGCGGTTGGAGAAAAGGGCATTATCATACGCCCGGTATCGGGGCAGTACAATTGCCCGAAGGGTGCGGTATAAGGTGAGGATAGGCGATGAAAACCTTTAAACAGTTGAGTGAGCAGGCGAGCGCAATGCACCCGGAGCTATCGATGGAAAGCATACTGGGCAATCCACCACTCGAGCTTGAGGCATTGGCCAGGGTGGGCGATGACCGGCTGTTGTCCGATATGACCCGGCGAATTTTCCGAGCGGGGCTCAAGCATGCCCTGGTGGACGCCAAGTGGCCGGCCTTTGAAGAGGCGTTTTTCGGCTTTGACCCTAACAAGGTTCAGCTTTTAAGTGACGACCAGATCGAAGGCATGATGCAAAATGACAAGCTTATCCGCCATCTTGGCAAGCTGAAAGCGGCCCGGGTCAATGCTCTGATGGTCACGGAGTTGGGCGCGCCTTACGGGGGCTTTGGTCGGTTCCTGGCGCAGTGGCCGGGGAACGATATTGTCGGTCTTTGGACCCTGTTGAAAAAGCAGGGTGCGCAGTTGGGTGGGAACTCCGCGCCTTATTTTTTGCGGATGGTGGGCAAGGATACCTTTATGCTGACCGATGATGTGGTGACGGCGCTGAAAGCACAGGGTGTAGTGGATAAAAAGCCGACCGCGCAGCGCGATCTGAAACAGGTCCAGGAGGCGTTTAATCACTGGCAGCAGGAGGGTGGATGCGCCTTATGTCAGATTAGCCGGGTGTTGGCGTTCTCGATTGGTCCCAAAGACTAAAAAACCCCACGGCGCTGGCCGCAGGGTTGCTCAGAATGGGAGCAGTGGAGAATCAGGCGCCGCCCGGCTCTCCGGTGAACTCGACCAGCAGATCCTCGTCAGTGACAATCGTCTGGCAGGCGAGCCGGAAGGAAGGCGGAAGGTCTTTGACTTCCGCGCGTTCCAGTTCCGCTTTCGGCAATTTCCCTATCGATTTCAGAACGCTCTTCTCTTTGTCGGTTAGCATCATCCCTTTGATGCGTTCACCGTCGAGATGAACCACTTTAACCAGGCAGGAGCCACACTCGCCGTCCTCGCATTCGAACGGGATCTTAATTCCGTTCTCCTTTGCAACGCCGAGAAGTGTGGAGCGTTTGCCTGCTACTGCTTCAACTTTCTTGTTCCGAGCCATCAGAGGCGACGAAAAATAGATGGTAGCCATAGTAGCCTATCCCTCTTGTCAGTTATGTGCGGTTAAAGCGGGCCGACTGTTGCAAGGATTGAGCCCTGGTTCTGGAGACCGAACGACGGGGGATAAGGGAATGCTGTTGTTGCTTGCAGCCAACTGACGGGAGGGGATCTGACGTTTTTTGAAGGAAAGCCGACAACCGTGCGTCAGCCTTCCACGTCGGGGATGGGACGTGAGTGAAGTTTGTCGAGGAACTCGGTCATGGACTCTGCCAGCAACCGGATCGGTTTGCGGCCGGGCTTCTCAAGCCAGATGCGACCGTCGGTGTTATCCAGAGTCATGAACTCCTCGCCCTCGGTACAGGCGAAGAAGAAAGAGGGCGGCAGCTTGAGTTTTTGTCGGGCCATAACGTGGCCGATGAGATTGGCCCTGAGTCTCTCCATATCTTCAGGATTCCAGCACAACAGTAACGTTAACTCCCCTTCGGAGTGAGTGGCGGGGATCGGGTCACTCCAGTAGCTGCAGTACCAGTCCGTGATATCCGGATGAATCTCCAGGCTCAATGCATCGCCCAGACGCGTAAACATATCACTGGGAGGGTGCTGGGAAACCGGGGTCCACCGGATGAGCTCGCCTTCTACGGGGCGGTTCTGGGGTGCATTGATCACGCAGGGCGATGGCCACTCCTGTTGGTAGGGCTGCATTGGCAGTCTTCCCCGCTCCTTATGGGTAAGATCAAGTGCTTCCTGGATCAGTCGATCCAGGTGGTTTTTTACATTGTGCGTCATGGATTGGGATATCGTTGGCCTGGAGAGCGAAAGGAGCAGAGCGTACCAGCTTTATCGTGCCCGGTCAGGTGACAACTGGTGAAACGATACTCAGTTTTTGCCGGGATTCCCGGGGAATCAGGCGAATACTCTGCGTTTAAAAAATATTTCCGATAACCGTTTGACAACACAGGAAAAGCCATTAAAATTCGCACTCCGTTCTGAGGCGAGTCTTCAAAGCGGAATGGTCGGGAAAGGTAGCTTGTCAGCGCTAAGGCGTTAAAAGTTAATCGTTCCAGGCACAGTGTGGAGTGGTAGTTCAGTTGGTTAGAATACCTGCCTGTCACGCAGGGGGTCGCGGGTTCGAGTCCCGTCCATTCCGCCACTTCT